>JBEKRS010000072.1:0-25628 GCA_049518535.1 Occallatibacter sp.
AGCCCGAGATGAATGCAAAACACGAGAACCAGCAAAAGCAAAGGCAAAAACGCCACTAAGGAAAAAACAAATGCAAAAACAAAAACCTTGACAGCACCAGCCGTCTCATAGAAGGCCCGGAGACCCACAGAACAGCCGACAAGGAGGTCGGCGCTACAAATTTACGCATAGGCTCTAAGGTACGGACAAGATGGAGCTTCTATCAGAAGTCGCCGTGCTCAAGGACATCCCGAGAAGGGACTGGTTCGCGGCCAGGTTGGAACCGTCGTCGAACTGCTTGCCCCCTCTGTTGCCGAGGTCGAGTTCAGTGACGATCAAGGGCGCACCTATGCCATGGCTGCACTACGCTCCGAGGAGTTGATTCGCCTCCACCACCGCCCATACGAACGCGTAGCGTAGGTACGGTGTAGCGACGCGCTTCCGGGTTGCGCCCATCTCTCGAGACCGAAACCTGGGTACCCGGCAATGATTATGACCATGATGCACAATCCGGCCAGCCCGGGCGAACTGCTGCAAGAGTTCCTCGGCAACAGGACCGCAACCGAGCTTGCCGAGCATATCGGTGTGGCGCGCGCCACCATCTCCCGCATCCTCAACGGCCGCACCTCTGTTTCGATGGATCTCAGCATCCGTCTCGGCCAGGCTCTGGCGCTCTCACCCGACTTCTTCTCGAAAGCTCAGCTCCAGTATGACCTCTGGATCGAATCGCAGAAAAAGCGGCCGAAGATAAGGCCGCTAGCCGCCTGACCACCTGCGGTTATGCCGACTGCCTGCGGCGTGAAACACATACGATAATCCGCATCCATCCTTGAATCAAAGAGTGATTCAAGGATGGGCACCTGTCTGAAGCCTTATCAATAAAATAGACAAATGAATATCAGGGGTGAGTCAGATAAGACTCGAGATCAAATATTTGAAAGTAAACGGTATGCTGATCGGGTCTTAGAAGGTGGGAGCTTTTGTCTCTGACCACTCCAAAAGCTGCTTCAGACATGAAATCACAGAAAGATGACGAATAGGCACGTCGTTTTTTGCTTTGTTCGCTGGTAAAGTCGCAATAAATGTCGACGGGTTTGGATACGTCGTCGTTGAACTCAAGCGAGTTTCTGATGAAGGGAGCATTCGGGGGTGCTACTTGGGCGATGCTATTCGCCATACGGAATTCTCGCTTGAATCGATCTTCAGAACCACTTGCGTCTGCGTAAACACCCACATCCGTCAGTCTCCATTTGCAGAATCCCGGTTGAAACTGGTCCCGCATGAGTTTCCAGGTTCGTTTTCCATTCCAAGAAGCAGTCATTTGCAGAGGAACTTCCTTGGAAATCTGAGAGAAACCAGCTTCGGAGACAAGCTGCTGGCAGAAGATAGACGTCCTTGCAGTCTGCCACCTGGCAACCACATGCGCATCTACTTTATCAGAAATGTTCCCAATGATTTCAACCCTGTCTATTGGATGAAAATTGGGCAGAGGACCACGGATCAGACGAAAAAAAGAATACATAAGAACAATGACGGAGAGAATGAGAAGAACAAAGTACCGCTTTCTATGTTTCATTGCTGCTCCATAAGATCAAAGCCGCCGGATACCGTGCGCCCAGCTGCAAAATAGTGAACTTGCAAAGAATCATAATCGACACTTTAGGCTACCACTAACCGCTTAAGTTGAATGCGTCCGGCAGGAATCTGCGCAAGGTCGTAGTGAGCCTGCTGCGTAATCCAACTTTGGGCGCTGCCGCCAAAGACCTGGGAGAGCCGAATAGCCATCTCCGGCGAGATGCCGCGCCTGCCATTGACCAGCTCAGAGAGAGTGGTGCGCGTAACGCCCAAGGCTCGCGCCGCTTCCGTAATCGTCAGGCCCAGCGGTTCAACACACTCGCTGAGAACAATGCTGCCCGGATGCGGTGGATTCTTCATCGGCATGGGAAACCTCCTTAGTGGTAATCCAGATAATCGACATCAAAAGCTTGGCCCTCGGCAAATCGAAAAATCACTCGCCAGTTGGCCCGCACCGTGACCGCCATAAGGCCGTGCAATTGGCCCTTCAGCGGGTGCAAGCTAAAGCCGGGAAGATTCATATCCTCCGCTGAGCCGGCCGCATCCAAGCGTGCAAGGATATTGCGCAACTTCATTAAATGTTCCGCCAAAATGCCTCGTGGGTCGTCGTCCTCATAGAGGCGCTTCAGACCCTTGTGGCGGAAGGATTAAATCACAATCAAGCGTAATGCGTAACGTAACGAAGGTTAAATAAATTCCTTGTGGAATGCGTCAGTTCGGATCTGGGAGACATCGCACCCCACGAATCCAACCCCTGCCGAATGCGTCCGCCCGGACGGCAAGTCCAGATTGGCCCTACCGCAGGTGGTTGCCGAAGATTACCCAACGTCGGCGCACACTAACAGATAGAAGAAGAGGTTGCGTAGAAGAACAGGTTGCGGTAACCCCTCTCCGACCGGAAGAGCCATACCCCCTCCCCCCTATTTATATTTGCAAACTCAGCTAATTTTTTGCATATATTTCCCTGCGAAAGAATAAAGCCGCTCCAATATATTCAAAATAAAAGCCTTCCAAGCACAAAAAACGCGCAAGCTGTCAACTCCGAAGTTATCGAAATCCAGTCCAAAGTTGTGTTTGGAATGCGGTTTACAGTAGTTTTCCCGCGGCCAGATCGCGGATTAGTCCGCGGTCGGCGGCCAGAAACTCATAGTCGGGCAAGTCTTCCAGCTTCGTCCAGCGCACTTGGTGATAGATGCTGTTAACGATCTCGCCGGCGAATTCGCGGACAGCAAAGAACTGCAAATCAACGGCGCCGCCGTGGCGATAGTTGTGGCGTACGCGGGTGACGCGGGGACCGATGACAGCGTGAATGCCGAGTTCCTCGTCCAACTCTCGGGCCAAGGCCTGCTCAGCGCTCTCGCCAGGCTCAATCTTTCCGCCAGGAAACTCCCACTTGAGCGCCATCGGCTGGTCGGGACGGCGTTGACCGATCAGAATCTCGCCGCCACGTACGATCAGCGCCGCCGCCACGAAGCGAAGGGCGGGACCGGCAGGCCTGGCATCGGAGTTTGGCTGAAGTTCTTCCACGCTCTCAGTTTAACCGCACCAAAAAGGTAGCGGAGTTCGAGACACCTTTTGTCTGGTTTGACGCAGTAAAAGCGACTCTGTTCCTTCAGCGAAAGGTTTTATCCGCCGAGCCAGAAGCTATTCGCCCGCCACAGCCGCTTCGGAGCCCTCGGCGATCTCAGGCCGGAAGTAGCCCCAGCCGTTCTTCGCTGCCGCCTCGATCAGCGCCGGCGATGGATTGACCGGGAAGGCGTGGCGCGCGATCCGGAGCATGGCCAAGTCGTGGATGGAGTTGCCGAAGACCGCATCGGGTTGGGCGAGTCCCGCGCGCTTAAGTGCGACAGCCTTGCCCTCACCGGTAGGCACGTCGACGACTTCGCTGGAGATGAGGCCGTCTATGACGCGCACCTCGGCAGCCAGCACGCGGTCTTCTGAAAAACCAAAATTGCGCACACCCTCAAAGACTACCCACTTGTTGGTGGAACTGACGGCCCACAACTCAACGCCGGCCTGGACGAGCGTGGCCAGCAGCGCGGCCATCTCGGGGAATACGCGCGGCTGAACAAACATGCTTACATAACGAGCGGCAGCCGCGCGCAACTCCTGCTCGCGGAGCCCGGCGTAGATCTGCACCATCTCGCCGCAGATGTCCAGCTCGCTCACCTTGCCGGCCAGGTAGGCGCGATAGCGGGTATCGATCCAGTCGCTGGTCGAGCGCGAGACCAAGCCCTGCTCGAGCGACCAAGCCATGAAGCCATAGCCGGAGTCGCCGTTCCACAGCGTTCCATCGCAATCGAAGACCGCAACCCTCGGTTTGCTCGCTAGGACCAACTGTTCGAACTGGGGGACAGTCCATCTGGTGATTTCAGTTTGCGTCCGTGTCAATCGTTCCTCAATCGTGCTCGAATTGTTCTGCTCGAAAAGCCATCTAACTCCATTCTCTGCCAAATGGCACACTTTTGCACGTAAAGGTTTGAAGAACCGCCTTGCAGACAACGCGGCTAGAGGTTTGCGGGCGCGGGGTTGGATCAGTACCAGTGCTTAAACTCCGGCCAATCGGCGGCATAGGGACGCTTGCGATGGCACAGCCAGAGGTAGTGCTTATGCTCGAAGTCCATGATCCAGGGCGCATCAAAGAGGCCGAGATCGACGACCTCTTCGTAGTCGTTCATGTAGTCTTTGGGGTTGTCGCCAAGGGTCAAGACTGATTCGCCGGTGTAGCCGTTCCAGCCCCAGTAGAAGTAATTCTGATGGCCGCTGATGGCGGTGGGCAGGCCGTATTTTGGGCCGAGAATGTTGACGGCGCTGGCTTCGCCGTAGTTGCCGCAGAAGATGGCGGTGCGGGCGCGCACATCGGGCGGCAAAGCGTTATAGCGCGCGGCAAAGCCTTCGACCATTTGCGGCCAGCCGAAACGGTCGGAGAGAAATTGGGGCAGGGGACTGGTGAATTTTTCTTGTTTGACACTGGTGTTCACAAAGTGGGTAGTGAAGGCAGCGTACCTGTCCGGCGGGAGAATGGTAAGCATGATTGGAGCCGTGACGCGGCAGAGGAGGCAGACGAGGATTACTGCGTAAACGATGGACGGCCAACTGCGCCGGGTGAGTTGGCCGAAAGCTATAGCTCCAGCAGCGAAGAGTATCGGATAGATGGGCGCTACGTAATAATCCTTGGCGTGCATGAGCATCATCATAGCCAGGAAAGAAAGATAAGTGAGAGCCATAAAGCGCCACGCGCGGCCACTGCGGCAGAAGGCCAGCCAAGCTAGGCCGCCGATCCAGAGAGGCGCAGAGACGATGAGCAGCATATTGACTTGTTCGCGCAGGAAGGCTAATGGAGGGAGCTTAGTGTTCTTGTCGGAGTGGGCGATGCCGTTCAACAGCTCATAGGTGGGGAAATGATGGACCCACTGCCAGAGGAAGTTCGGCAGGGCTAATAGCAGCAATAAGCTGACTCCGGCGGCGCAGCCTTTTGTCCATAGGATGCCTCGCTGAGGGCTGAGAATGAGACCGAGCAAAAGCGCGACCAGAAAAAAGACCGTGGAGTGCTTGTTCTCGATGCCCAGTCCAGCCAGCAGACCGAAAAGCAGCCAGGTGCGAGGAGCGGCGCTGCCATCGGCCAGACGAAGGAGAACGAGCAGCGCGCCCATCCAGAAGCAAGGCTCCCAGGAATTCATGGAGAGGAAGTTGGCCGCGCCCAAAAAGACCGGAGCGGCGAGGACTGCAGTCATGGCCAGAACTTGTGCGGTGCGGTGGCCGCCAAGCTGCCAAGCGAGTAGGCCGGTGAGGCCAACCGTCATCCCGCCGGCCGCGAAGCTGAGGATGCGAATGCCGGTCGGCGACAGGCTGAAGAGCGTCTCGGCCAGCCGCGCCTGCAAGGCTACCAGCGGCGGTTGATCCACATAGCCCCATGCCAAATGATGGCCGCAGACCAGGAAGTAAAGCTCATCGCGAAAGAAGCCGTAGCCCAGATGGCTACCCCAAAGCGAACTGGCCAGATGGACCAAGAAGGTGAGAGCGGCAAAGAAAGCGGAAAGCAATAATGCATAGCGCAGCGGGGTTCGTGCAGGGATGGGCGAACGGGTTTCGAGCAAGATGAGCGGTCTCCTGGACGACAGTCTACGCGATCTTACGCGGGAAGAGCGAGGAAGGTTCCGTCAATTCATTCGGCGCTGGTTTCATGTAAGGATGATTCGGAGCAGGCCTAAAACCCTTCATTAAATGGCGAAGGCCTGTGCGCACATGGCGTGAGCGCTCTACCGTTTTCATTACTCATGGAAGCGACGGACCATCTTTTAGTAGCTTAGTATGCAACGGCTTCGCGTGATGCAAACCAACGTGCAGGCGCACGATCTCTCCTGGCTCTGCATTGACGCGAAACAAGGCCATCGTTCCGGCGATTTCCGTTGGCTGAGGATCGGAGTCGACCTGCCATCCTTGCGGGACAAACTGCTCGACCACAAACTGCCTCGTCTCGGCGGTTACATTCTGGAGAACGTATTCCTGTTCTGTAATGCTGATCCAATTGCGCCGCATTTCATTGCCGACGATAGTCTCCTCCATATGTTCAGAGGAAGCTATGGCCTCCAGATGGCAGATCGTGGAATCCTTGCGCAAATGCGGTTTCTTTTTTACATCACTCTGGAGAGCGGGATATGGCAGCAGGCGGCATTGCTGGTCTACATGGATTTCCTTGAACGCCGAATAAGGAGCCCTGGCGACAACTGAATTGGATGCAGGCTGCTGCGACTCTTGCGCGGACGAGCTAAACTTTGCGAGAGAAGCCGCGGCACCGAGGAAGAAGAGGGTTGAAAATATCTTCGTCGCAACCATATGCAACATCCTACCACAGGATGGAGGACCCAATGATCAATGTAATGCGAACGCATTCTAAACTCCTACTTCAACGTAAATTCCAGTCCTTTTCCGCTGTCAGGTATGGTTGTCTGCCAGGCATGGGTCGCATTGTTCCACTTACTATTAACAGTTTGACCCGCAACCTTCGCATGTCCATCTGGAGCCGGCCAGCCGTATACTTCGATTGTTATCTCCGACCACCACGCCTCGTAACTTCCCCGATGCGGACCTACGCGAACGTGAAGTGTGTTGTCTTTTAAGGAGCAAGTGCTATCCATTCGGAGAAACTTTCCTTGTTCAAAATCGTAGGACTTGCCATCATCCTGGTAAAGTGTTCCCTTGCAGTTTTCACCCACGTATACGCGCAATGTGAGGGGGCCAGTCGGCTTCTCCATTGTGCTTTGAGTTAGTGGTGCGATGGGTATGATCGATCCGCCTCTTACATACACAGGCAGTACGGCCACATTAGGTTGAACGAGTAGTGGCTTAAGCGCGGCCCTTCCGGGCTGTGTCTGCATACCCTTCTTCCACTCCGCATCATGACTTTCCACGGCGGCCGAACGATCGATCCGCTCTCCTGTCCAATAGTCGTACCAAATACCCGGTGGCAGTTGGACCTCATATCTATCTACCTCATCCGGGTATGGCGCGGGCGCGATCAAAATGTCAGGACCGAAGAGAAACTCACCAGGTGAATCGAGATCGATAGGATGAAGATCCTGCGCAGCGTTGGGAAACTCAAGAAAGAGAGTTCGCTCGATAGGTAGACCTGTTCGTGACATTTCTTCTGCCGTGGTGTACAGATAAGGCATGAGCTTGTAACGTTCTTCAATGTAGTGGCGACGAATCGCCTCTTGTTCCGGCCCGTTAACCCACGGCTCCTGATCGTTGGTTCCTGCAGCAGTGTGATCCCGATCGATAGGTTGAAAGGCTCCAAGCTCAAGCCACTTGGTAAGAAGCTCTGGCTGCGGCGAGCCGGCGAAACCGCCCACATCCGCTCCGCTTAGGGCGAATCCACTTAGGCCAAGATTCTCCAGCATCGGGGTAGTCAGCCGCAGGTGGTTCCAGGTTGAGCTATTGTCGCCGGTCCATGTGGCTGCGTAGCGCTGCCCGCCGGCATAACTTGCGCGAGTCAACACAAAAGGGCGCACATTGGGTTCGAGGTTTCTTAGACCGCCATAAGTGGCGCGTGAATTCAACATGCCGTAGACATTGTGGATTTCGAGATGGCCGGCCGTGCGCTTGCTGAATCCTGGTTCATCGATGTGATGCTGAATGTTATCCGGCATAGTCTTTGTCGGTACCCCGAAGATAGCAGGCTCGTTCATGTCATTCCAGAAGCCTGCGATGCCGTCGGCGACAAAATCCTTATAGAGCGAACCCCACCAGACGCGAGTCTGTTCCTGCGTAAAATCGGGAAAGACAGAATCCCCCGGCCATACCTTACCAACATAGGTTGAGCCGTCTGGATTCTTTACAAAGTGATCGCCTACGATGCCCGAGTCGTAGGGAGCGTATCCAGCATTCGGCAGTTTGGCGATATGTAGGTCTGTTATAGCCACGACATGAAAGTGCTGGTTCGCAAGATCCTTGATCATTTGCTCAAAAGTAGGGAATCTTTCCCGATTTACGGTGAAGGGTCTATTGTTTTGCTGATAGTCGATGTCGAGATAGATCGCGTCCGCCGGAATTCTATCGGAGCGCAGATGATTTGCAATTTCACGCACCTTCGCCTCCGGGTAATAGCTATAGCGCGATTGCTGATAGCCGAGTGACCAAAGGGGCGGAAGCGGCGTGGGACCGGTCAACCATGCGTAGTCCTCTACCACCTGCTTGGGGCTCGGCCCATACATGAGGTAATAGTCTACCGGGCCGTCGGGAGCGCCGAAAGAATATGCATTAGCAAACTCCTTGCCGAAATCGAAGCTTGCCCGCCACGTGTTGTCAAAGAACACGCCAAGCACGCGGCCCTGATTCCAGGACAGAAAGAATGGAATGCTTTTGTAGATTGGATCTGTAGACTCCTGCCAACCGAAGGAGTCAGTATTCCAATCGGTGAATGCCTGGTTGCGGCGATCAAGTGGGCCGGCTTTGTCGCCGAGTCCGAAGAAGTGCTCCTCCGGGGCCATTGTCTTATAGAGTCGGAAGGACGAGCCGTGATACTCGATGGGATGGTCATCTTGCTGTAGGATATGACCCGATAGATCGCTCACCGTGAGCCGCATGCTACTGTCGAAGCTGACATGCAGTGCTTTGGTCCTGAAGCCTGCGCTCTCCGAAGCAACCTGAACATTTGCTTTGCGCGGTCCGGCTAACACAGCCCAAGACGTATCTTCGTCGAAATCTCCGTTCTGGCTAGCGCGCACACGAAGCACATCGTCACGCAGCGCCGTTACCCGAATTGTGACTCCACGGCCGGATATCTCGATGCCATTTGGCAGGTGGCGAGTCTGAACATCAGCTGTCTGAGTTATGGACGCACTTTGTGCTCCAGATAGTAGAACCGGCAACGCGGTGCCAATAGCTAGGGTAATAAGTGCTGTACTATAGCGAGTGAAAGTTGTTATCACCTGTCCACCTTGATGCCTTTTTCAATACTTACACCTGAGTTAGTCGCATGGTTGTGAATATGCAAAGACTTATCGCGCATCGTACACGAGAATCGACTCTGCGGGCTCTTCGATGTGCAGCTTGTCCCCACGCAGGATAGGTGTGGCTCCCGCTGTCGGGGCGAGAGGATGAAACTCCGTGCAATTAGCCAGCCCCGTCTCTTTCACTGGCAGGTCCAAAACTTTGCTTTGCTGGGCCTTGTTGACAACGATTAGCAGCCGCTGTTTTGAAGGATCAATCGAGTGATCGACCGTGCAAGCCGCGTCATCTTGCGATCGAAGAAAAGCGAAGCGATCTTCGTCTGCAAAGAGGTCCTGTTGCAGACCAGTTTGCAGCGCCGGATGAGATGCCCGTAGCGCCAATAAACCTGAGGTCCAAGCAAAGATATTCTCCTCAATGGGCGTCCGGCCAGCCTTGGTGAAGGCAGTATGTGCGTCCTCGTGAAAGCCGCCTGGGAAGTCGTGGCGATTGTCCGGGTCCTCACCGCCCATCATGCCAATCTCGTCTCCGGAATAAATCTGCGGCATGCCTCGCAGGGTGACAAGGAGGCCTAGCGCGAGTTTGAGTTTGGGTACCGAGCCATCGGCTTCGGTCAAGAAGCGAACCGTATCGTGATTGCCAATGAACGGAACGAGCCGCGCGGGATGGGGATAGAGTGCGTCCTGGCGCAGGATCTGGTCCAGATCCGTCATGGGCTTGCCATGAGCCAGAGTATCGCGCAAAGCGAAGTACACCGGAAAATCGAATGGCGTGTCGAGCCCGGTGTCGATGCCCTGATGCGTGACACCTCCAGCGAAGTACGAGGTGACTTCTGGATCGCGATCGAAGACCTCGCCCACGGTGGTGATGTGCGGGTAGACGGCGTGCAGCGTGGCATGAAAGTCATGCCAAAAGGCGCGGTCCACATATGGAAATGTATCCAGGCGGATGCCATCGAGATTGGCTGTCTCAACCCACCACAGCGCATTCTGGATCAAGTAGCGCGAGACCAGCGGATTCTCTTGATTCAGATCAGGCATGGTATCGGTGAACCAGCCGGTGGTGATAGCGCTCCATGCTTGGCGGGGAGCATGCGGATCTAAAAGTTCGTAAAAGTCATGCTGCGCCGAGCGATGATTCTGCAGCGTCCCGTGAAACCAATCGGGAGCGGGCGGATCAAGCACCCACGGGTGCTTGACGCCGAGATGATTGGGCACCAGATCGATCACCAGCTTCATCTTCTTGGCGTGGAGCGCATCGGAGAGATGCCGGTAGTCCTCAATGGAGCCGAAGTGCGCGTCTACCGCGTAGAGATCTGTGGCGGCATAGCCGTGATAGGACTCGGGCATAGCGCCGTTTGACACAACGGGCGTGGTCCACAGCGCCGTGACGCCTAGCTCGCGCAGATAATCCAGGTGCTGCTCGATGCCGGCGAAATTTCCGCCGTGCCAGCCGCGCGCGGCAGCGTGATTCGAGCCAGTCTCGTTGTTGGTCGGGCTGCCATCGGCGAAGCGATCGGTCATGATGAGATAAAGCACATCGGCGGAAGAGAAGCCGCAATGCGCGTTTGGGTCGTGCGAACGCTCGGTCAGTTGAAAGGCATGGCGAACTTGGCCCTGATTGTTTTTGGCCGTCACCCACAAGGTTTGCGGCATAGCAGTTCCAATTATTAGCCACAAGAACGCCCAGTGGCCATTCTCCGATGGTTGCGCGCGTTCAAGGGTTACGCCTTTGCCGTTCAGTGTGAAGCTCGCCTGATTCAGACCCTCGCCATGCACCAGCAGCATAAGATCGGGAAGACCGATGAACCATCCAGGCGGATCGATCTTGTCGATACTGGGAGCTTGCGGACTAGGAGCCTGCGCAACGGATGCGGCAAGCGCACAAGACAGCCAGAAAGACAGAAAAAAATAGCGTCGCAATCGCACAGTGTTCTCCAGAGATCGCTCCTCTGAGAAGTGAGCGAGTCGTCATTCCTTAGCCTGCGCTCTTGCGCATCGCAAGAAGGTTGAGTTAGGAGAGAAAGTCCGCGGCAGCTCCAGAGAAACTGCCGCGAAAATAAGAGATGCAATCCAGAGATCAGAAGGTGAAACGGGCCGCTAACTGAATCTGTCGCCAACTGTATATCTGAAGCGAGGTAATCTGCCCGAAGTCTCCATAATTTTCGTGGTATTCCGGGTTAGCGAATATCGCTGTGTTGAAGAGGTTGAAAGCATCCGCATGCAACTCGAGCTTTTGCGTATCCGTCAGGCGGACGTTCTTCTGGACGCTCCAGTTGACCACTCGGTATCCGGGCCCAATGATCTGGTTGCGGCCCAGGGTTCCCAAGCGGTTATACACTGTGCCGTTCGGGGTGTTAGTGGTTGGAATGGTGGATGAAGAGAGTGCGTTGATATCAAACCATGTCCCGGAGGTGATGGCTTTCGGGTACGTCATAGGTTTAATCAGGTCAGGACGGTTTCCTGGCGCGAGGGTGTTCGTGGTGACATCAATCGGAGTGCCAGACTGAACCTGGGCTGTCAGGCTGGTCTGCCATCCGCCAACCACCCAATCCATGGGACGTGAGACACCGCCGGCAAAGCGCTGTCCACGGCCGAAAGGCAGCAGATAGAGGATAGATGAACTGAATACCTGGCGCTGATCTTGGCTGGAATTGCCGTAGCTCGCCATCGGATTAGCGTAGAGAGAGGCGGACTGCCCCTGAAACGCCCCCGGCGAGTCATCCAGAGTATGCGACCACGCGTAGGAAGCGGTCCCGGTCAGCCCATTTGTGGCGCGGTGTTCGGCGTGCACTTGCAGGCCGTCGTAGTTGGAAATGCCGTTGTAGTTGTTGTAGTTTATGTCGCCCAGTCCCTGGAAATTTTCGATTCCCGTACCAAACTGTTCAAGGTTGTATGGATAGTACGTCGAGAGATTGCTGCCCCTTGTCCCGACATAGGCGACGTTGACGACGTTCTTAGATCCCACCTGCCGCTCAACTTGCAGGTTCCACTCCTGGACCATGCTGTTCTCGTTGCTCTGATTGACGGCGAGCATGGTCAGGCCCGCAGGAGGAGCCGCTGGGTTGAAGCCGGGGTAACCGCGCGCCGGAAGGGGCGTCACGGCAGTAGTTGGACCGGTGTAACCTTTGCAATTGTAGTCGCCGCCGGTAGTTACGGTCGATTGATTAAGCTGCCCAGTAAATGTGATGCAGTAACCGTTGCTGGCCAGATAGCTGTTGCTGCCGCCGAAGGGTACTTGCTCTCCGAGCTGGTTGTTAATGCCGCCGTAATCCAGGAAATAGAACATCCCGTAACCGCCGCGGACCACGGTCTTCCCGTTTCCAAACACGTCATAGGCAAAGCCGGCGCGCGGGCCGAAGTTATGGTAGTCCTGGTTAACGATGCTGCGAGAGACACCGTTCTGCCCCGCTTCCAGGACCTGGCCGTATTTGGGTGTGCCGTGGGCAACGTCAAAGGAGGCCTGTTTGTTGTGCATTTCGTAGGGATGCGTCAGCAGATCCCAGCGCATGCCGAGGTTGAGTGTCAGGCGGCGGTTGACGCGCCAATCGTCCTGAACGAAGAGGCCGTCTTCCTGACCGATATTGGAGAAGTAGCCGAACTGCGAGCCTATCTCGTAGTTATCCACGCCGCCGGCCAACAGTTCGGAGACCTCATAGCCGGTAAAGTCGATCTGGCCGGCATCGATCCAGAAGTAGCCCTTTCCCTCTTGCGGGTTGAAGAACGACACCTGGCGATGAATAAATATGCCTCCAAACTTAAGGGTATGAGTTCCGCGCACCCAGCTTGCGGAATCGTTGAGCTCAATGGTGTTTTGAGGAACCGAGTAGAGGCCATAATCGCCGGTGTATTCCAGTTGGCCGCTATAGCCGCCGATCAGGGCGCCGCCGGTGGTTTCTGCGTTGATGTTGGCGTTCACGATGCCCAGGTCCTTCGATACATACTGACCGAACATAGGCGGCTGATAGGCGTACATATCGCGGTTATACGCAAGGTGCGCTTGATTCAAAATGGTGGACGAGAAAATGTGCGTGTAGCCAAGGTCATAACCGCGCGCATGGGTGGGATTCGTTCCAGATCCTCCGCCTGCCGGCAGATTAGCGAATTCCGAGGTCTTGGCATTGACCGAATTGTCATAGCTGAAACGGAAGAACGCCGTGTCACTGGAGTTGGCTATCCAGTCGAGCCTTACGTCAAAGGTGTTGTACTTGTTGTCTGACGATTGGGTGTCCAAATAATTGTTGATGTAGCGATTCGTGTACGTGGGGGTCGGATACGCATTCAGGTAGTTGACCGCGGCCGGATTTAAGCGGCCTGTCGGAATGACGTTCGGTGTTCCACCGCCGTCCGCAACCGAACCAAACTGCGCAGGTGGATGCACTCCAGTTGGATCGCAGGTTGTCGGATCGAAGATGAATCCCGCTTGGGGGGCGCCTACGGGTGAGCCCTTTCCCCATGTTGGCGAGCCGGCATATGAGTGTGAGTTACCCTGCGCATCCGTATAGCTGCCGGGATAACAGCGCGGATACTGTGTGGGGCTACCACCCAGGTTCTGCTCCGAGGTATTGAGCAGGTCGGTAAAATTTCCCGTGCGCATCAGCGTGGTGGGAATTGTCAGGTTGTGGGCTCCGACGCCAATAACTTCGCGCAACGCCTGGTAGTCGCCGAAGGCGAAGAGCTTGTTCTTGATGATAGGCCCGCCCACAGAGAAGCCGGGCTGGTTGCGGAGGAAGCCGGGAGCAGGAGATGGCCCTGCACCAAAGAACTGGTAATTCGGGTTGGCGTCGAAGCTACGGTCACGGTAAAACTCGAAGGCCGAGCCGTGATACTGATTGGTGCCGGATTTGGTGGAACTAACGACGACGGCTCCGCCCGCGCGGCCATATTCGGCCGGAGAGACGCTGGTATTCACCTTGAATTCCTCCGTCGCATCGATGTTGGGGTAGAACAGAATCGTGTTCACCAGGCCGTCGTTGTTGTCCACGCCGTCCAGAATGTAGTTATTTGCCTGGGGGCGAAGGCCGTTGACCGATATGCCCGCCGAGCCGCTCTCGTTATAGCGCATGGTTTCAGTCGGGTTGGTGCCGCCGCCGCCATTGGCGTTGTCGCCATAAGCGCCACGGGTTACGCCGGGAGTGAGCAGGGCGAGCTGGCTGAAGTTGCGGCCATTCAGCGGAAGGTCCGTTACTTGCGCACCTTGAATTGTTGCCCCAATCACTGCGTCGGAGGTGTCGACCAAGGGCGCGGCGCCCGTGACCTCAACGGTCGTTGACTCGCCGGCGGTCTTCAGTCGGAACGGAATGTTCTGGGTGGTGGTGACCGTGATTGTTACTTTTACCGATTGTGACTGAAATCCCTTTGCCGCAATCAGGACCAAGTAATCGCCACGGGGTACGGCGAGAATCTTGAATTCGCCTGCGCCGTCTGATGTGGCAAAGAATTTGAGTCCGTTGTCGATATTTGTAACGGTAACGGTTGCACCGGGGATCAGTGCGCCGGTCGTGTCAGTCGCCGTTCCCACGATACTTCCTGTGTCCGACTGCGCGAACAGGCTGGGCAGAACCAGGCAGGACAGCAGGATAGCAAGGGCTGTAAAGAACAAGCTTCTGCTGCGGTACTGCTCTGTGGGTAGAAAGGTGCTTCTATTGAACATCACGTGGTCCTCCAAAGAACAACGTTGGGTAGCGTTGAAATCTCAGGTCCAAGGGTGCGGCAAATTCAGCCGCTCGCCTCGTAACCGAATTCGACAACACTCCGCGGAGGCAGGAATGGTCAATTCACATCACGCCAATTCGCCGTCATTTGATTATCTTCATCTAAGTGATTTATTCCTTATTGAGTTGAAGGCGAAGTTCTCCTCGAAATTTGAGGATTTTTCAGCTCGCCAATCGACAAATGGAGCTTTTTCAACTCTCCACGGTATACTACGTGCCGAGGATTCGCCGGGGATTCATGACAACGGAACAGCACAACAACAGCGGCAAGCGGGTGCAGTTCGGTATTTTTGAAGCCGATCTAAGGAATGGTGAACTGCGCCGTTCCGGTGTGCGCATTCGGCTTCAGAGCCAACCTTTCAAGCTGCTAGCGTCGCTTCTCGAACAACCGGGCGAGGTCGTCTCCCGCGAAGCGCTGCAACAGCAGCTTTGGGGTGCGGACACGACCGTTGATTTCGATCACAGCCTGGGCATCGCGGTGAACAAACTTCGCGAAGCTCTGGGCGATCACGCCGAGAATCCGCGTTTTGTGGAGACGCTGGCGAAGCGTGGCTACCGGTTCATCGCCCCGGTCAAGACGATTGAATCGCAACCATCCGCGCAAGCAGTAGAGTCTTCTGTGAAAGGCAAAACCTCCGGCATGCGAATCGCCGGCGTCGCTTTCTGGCTCTGGATTGTGGTGCCGCTGGCATGCGTTTCTCTTGCGCTCGGACTTGCTCTGTTTTTCCGAATGCCTGCCCGCATGCCCTACCGGGTAGAGCAGGTCACCTTTTCCGGGCACGTGCTGGCCAACGATCTGGATGTTGAGAGCTTCTCCAGTTCCGCGAGCGATGGCACGCGTCTCTACTTTTCGCAGATGGACAACGGCAACTTGGAACTGGCGGTTGCGCTGGCCGCCAATGGAGAGATCAGCCTCGTTCATTTGCCTTCGGAGATTGGTGCACCGCTGATCGGCGCGCTTGCGCCGGACGGTTCCAAGCTCGTTCTTCATAGTCATTTGGAAGCCGAGCCGGAACAGCCTCTTTGGATAGTGCCCACGCTGGGCGGTGATGCTCGCCGCGTGCCTAATGTGTTGGCTCACGATGCCACCTGGATGCCGGACGGCCACCGTTTACTTGTTGCCAGCGGAAATGAATTGACGATTGTGGGCGCAGATGGCAGCGACTCGCACAAGCTGATTGCCACGCCAGGCTTGGCCTTTTGGCTGCGCTGGTCGCCGGATGGAGAGCGTTTGCGTTTTACTCTGCGTGACCCCAAACGCCAGACCACCGAACTGTGGGAGGTGAGCGGCGATGGCGGCAATCTTCACCCGCTGTTGCCCGGCTGGAGCAAGCCTGCATCGGAATGCTGTGGAAGCTGGACCTCGGACGGCGAGGATTTTGTGTTCCAGTCCTGGCACAACGAGCACTATGAGATTTGGGCGCTACGCGAACGCCCTTGGCTCCTGAGGGATCGCGAACCCCGGCAAATCACCAATGGACCACTCGATTACGAGGTGCCCACCACATCGCCGGGAGGCCATCGCATCTATTTTGTTGGGGTCAATCAGCAATTTGAACTGCTGCACGCTCTACCCAAAACGTCTGCATTCGTCGATCTAGACCAGAATCTAAGCGCAGCTTCGCTGGCAGAATACTCTCTGGACGGCCAATGGGTGGCATGGCTCAACGCCTCGGACGGTTCTCTGTGGCGCAGCCGCATCGACGGCAGCCAGCGCATCGAATTGACGACTCCTCCCTTGCGCATCTTCACCATGAAGTGGTCACCGGACAACCGGCGTTTGGCCTTGATGGCCAAGGAGCCGGGGATGCCGTGGAAGCTCTATCTAATCGACTCGGAGGGCGGGAAGCTTACCCCCCTGCTCAATGAAGACCGCAACGAAGCCGATCCGGATTGGTCGTCTGACGGGCAGTCGATCGTCTTTGGCCGGCTGCCCAACCGCATGGACAGCCGCCAGCCCAAGGCCATCTACCTCTTGAACATTCAGAGCCACAAGGTGACCGAGATCCCTGGCTCGACCGGTTTTTTCAGTCCACGGCTTTCTCCCGATGGCCGCTATATTGCTGCGATTCGCCTGGACCAGAGAGCACTGCTGCTCTTCGACCGGGCGCAAGAACGTTGGACCACCATCGCCACGCATGGCGTCGGCGATCCGGCATGGGCTCATGACGGCCGTTATCTCTACTTTCAGGATTTTCTTGAAAAGGGAAAGCCCATTTACCGCATCGCTGTTCCTGCGGGGGAGCCGGAGTCGGTGGCCAACATCACCAACCTAAGTCCCATTGCGGCAACCGACTACCGCCTGATCGGTCTGGCGCCCGGTGACCTGCCAGTCGTCAGCGCCCATACCTCCACGGTCAATCTCTATAGCGTGGATCTGGACGAACGCTGAGAGACTTCGCGCAACTGAGTCCAGGCGAAGTACAGACGCGGATGGTTCGATGAGAGAAAGCTCTATTGGCTCAAGAACTCCTAAAGCTGTGATGAACTCTATTCATCTATCGATGATCGCTCGGTAGCCTTGTAACCGGCCTGTGGCTCTGCCAAACAGCGAGAAGTAAGGAGGAGATTGTGATACAGAATCGTGATACTTCAGCCCCGATGCTAGCGGTAATCAAAAAACATCATGCAACAAGCCTTCATTACGATCTCAGGCTCGGTTGGAATGGGGTGATGCTGAGTTGGGCGATTCTTCAGGGGCCCAGCTACTGCCCTGAAGACAAGCGCGTGGCCATTCAGGTCGAGGATCATGCGAGGGAAAACGCCGGCTTCGAGGGGATTATCCCAGCAGGTCGCTATGGCGCCGGTATCGTAATGTTGTGGGATACGGGAACATGGGAGCCGCAGCCCGGATATGGTGATGTAGCTGCAGCACTGCGAGACGGTTGTCTCAAATTCACGATGCTTGGAGAAAAGATCAAAGGCAACTGGACGCTGGAAAGAATGGCGGGGGAGAGCAATAGACGATGGCCCCGCTGGTTGCTCATCAAGGATCATGACCAGTTTGCGCGAACTCGTCATGAGCCGAGCATTCTAGACGAAGCACCAAACAGCGTGAATAAGGGAAAATCCCTGGAAGAGATTGCTCGAGATTGGACAAAAGGCAAAAGCAAGAATACATCACAGGCAAGTCTTTTTGAAAGCATTCATGATGAAGAATGATCCACAAACCGAAATATTTAGCCAAGCAGCGCCAAACAAACAGACCGTTGACCCACGGTATCCAGGGATATGCTATTGATTTCTCCCAAAAATCAAATTGTCTGCGGTGGGAGGCGGCCGGGAGTCGAATCCGGCACCAGTATTGAAAACATTTAGCCTACTGATTCTGAGAATCCCTGCATTGCAGAGGATGCCACAATGCCTAAATCTTCAGTACACATCATCTATAAAGATTAACCAGAATCCCAAGAACTCCAGACCTCCTCACCGCCGCTTCAAGGGCCTGGCACTTTGAAGTGCTTTGGAACTTTTGTATATCAGACATTGCAAAGCAAAATTTGCTTTGCGCCAGCGTGCCGGTCATCTGGAACATGAGATCCCTGAGGAAACTCCCGAGCAGTAAGCGCTTCTGCCAGGCGAGATTGTGGCGCCTCTTCGTGTCGATGATGATTTCACTGATTGCAGAAAGCAATTCGCCAATAAACATCGTCGCGACAGACCAATAAGGAGAGCAATTTGAATCTGGTTGGCCCTTGATCAACCACCAATATTTTTCGGGTGTTGAACGATAGTCAGTTGTCTGGATAACTTTTTTTAACAACACTGGCATCTCAAAATATGTTTGGAGAATTTTGTTATGAGCCAGACATCTTGGCGTATTTGCGGCCTGGTTGTAATGTTGGCATGGCTGACCGAGCCAAGTGCTTGCGGCGCACAGCAGACGGGGATGTTGATAACGAACAATCCGGCTGATGTACCAGACGATTTACCGAATGCACTGAGCGCGACTCCGGATAAGACGACTTTCAACTCGAGATTCGGAGTCGCGACACGAACAGTAATAGGCAACTCCGAAAATAAATTACATCTCGTCGTTCAACCAAGCGAGTTTGCTGAGCCACTGAACGGCAGCGAAAAAATCGACCTTGCAGTTAGAAGCCGATTCACACTGTCCGATCTCGCGTCGACGGCTTTTTCGGCTAGCTGGAGCCAGATGCGCGATAGCGTTCCGCACTTTGGCACCAACAGTGGCGCTTTTGGTGAACGCCTGGGAGCCTTGGCACTCAAGCAGACGTCGCAGTCAATTTTCAGTTATGGAATCTACGCGAATCTGTTTCACGATGACCCTCGATATTATGTGATGGGTCGGCAGAAGCGGGTCGGCGAGAGGGCGCTCTATTCGGCATCGCGCTTGGTCATCGCGCGGAAAGATGACGGAACAGCAGCGACCAATTGGTCAAAATTTGCGGGCATTGCGAGTGCAACGGCCTTTACCAATGCCTACTATCCCAAACACGACCACGGATTCGCCAATGGAGCCGTATCGTGTGGAATGTCCATATGGACCTCGATACTCAACAATGAAGTCCACGAATTCATCGGTGATGGTCTACGCCTAATGCGGCGCGACCGAAACTGATTGGCACACCGAGTCGAAGACCAGAGAATTTTACCCTACTCGGACCTGCTCTCACCCTACCGCGAAATCGCACTTGACGACCTTGCGGAACCGCTCCATTTCACAGGCCACTTCAAGCTCCGGCTGTTCGCCGGTTCCGCTGTCGCAGATTACTGCGAATCGAACACACCCACTCTAATCTTCATCTCGTGCATCATCAGCCGATTTTTTACCCCCCGTCAATGAACTTCGTCAACGGCTTGCGCGCATTGGCGGAACTGACGCCGATTGGCTCCATCATATCCGGCGCGGCCGCCCGATATCGGCGTGGACTGCAAGGTCCGGCTATACACGATCATCGCCGTAGGACGAGGCTTGCGTCCGGCAAACTCACGCAGCAAACTGCGCAGGTCCTCGACCATGATTTCAAAGCTGTCGACATCTAGCTATCTGCGTGGAGACAATGTCGATTTGAACTCTCCCAACCAGTAGAGCGCATGATTCTCAGTCACCGAGGATAGTTGAGCGGCTGCAATCCTTGCAAGCAAGACTACATACCACAAGTACTGCGAATGCGATGCCTGGCTCATCCAGAACCAGCGGGCGAGAGTATACTAGCCCGAAGTTGGATTTGCTATTTGGATATATCATTCGGAATGAAATAAAGAGGCGAGTATGCGCCATCAGCTTTCCGATTTGCCGTTACAGAGACCTGGTATGTGGCATTCCGACGGCGCAAGAACAGTGCATCATTCACGCGCATGTGCAGGAAAAGGAGTCCTAGATGACCGCTGAGTTGATCCATCGCGTGCACTTTGCTTTCACCGTCACCTTCCACTATCTCTTTCCCCAACTCACCATGGGCCTGGCGCTGTTGATTGTGGTGCTCAAATCAGTGGCGCTCAAAACCGGAAGCGAACAGTGGGACCGGGCGGCGCGCTTCTGGGGGCGCATCTTCGGCATCAATTTCGTATTCGGTGTAGTCACTGGCATCCCCATGGAATTCGAGTTCGGGACTAACTGGGCTCGCTTCTCTCGGCTTTCCGGCGGCGTGATCGGCCAACCTCTAGCTATGGAAGGCGTATTCAGCTTCTTCCTCGAGTCGGCCTTTCTGGGCCTGTTTCTTTATGGCGAAAAACGCATCTCGAAACTCATGCATTGGTTCTCGGCGGTGATGGTGTTTGTAGGTTCGTGGATTTCGGGATTCTTTATCATCGTTACCGATGCGTGGATGCAGCATCCCGTGGCCTATGATCGTCTGCCCAATGGACAATTCGAGGTACTCAGCTTCTGGCAGTTGTTGCTAAATCCATGGGGCCTGCTGCAGTACGCGCACAACATGACCGGTGCTGTCGTGACCGGCTCGTTTGTCATGAGCGCAGTGGGAGCTTTCTATCTTCTCGAAGGCCGTCTGGAAAGCTATGGCCGTATCTTTCTCAAGGTCGGAGTTATCGCTGGTCTTTTTTCCTCACTCCTGATCATCTTTCCCACCGGTGACTTACATGGCAAGTATGTGGCGAGAAACCAGCCGGCCGCTATGGCCGGTATGGAGGGCCTTTTCAAGACCGAAGCCGGCGCGGGGGTTGTGTTAGTGGGCCAGCCTAATGAGGAGACCGGCCAGATCGACAATCCTATAGTGGTTAACGATCTGTTGAGCTTCCTAATCTACGGAACCACCAAGGCAGAGGTGAAGGGGCTGGACCACATCCCGCACGATCAGTGGCCTACAGCGTTGCCGTTGCTCTATTACGCCTACCACATCATGGCCGGTCTCGGAACCTGGTTCGTAGTGGTGATGATCGTGTCAGCTCTCTTGCTATGGCGCAAGCGGCTTTATACGGTGCGCTGGGCATTGTGGGCTCTGCTGCTCAGCTTTCCGCTACCCTACATCGCCAATACAGCTGGGTGGATGACAGCCGAGCTTGGCCGCCAGCCTTGGCTTATTTATGGTCTGATGCGCACCAGCGAGGGTTACTCGAATACGGTCTCGGCGAGCAATGGCCTGTTCACCTTGCTGGGCTTCATGGGGCTTTACCTGCTGCTGGGAATTCTGTTCACCGTGTTGATCTATCGCGAGATCAGCAACGGGCCCGAAGCTAATGAGGCCAATGTGATTCACGCCGATTGATACTCTCCAAACTGCGCTGAAAAGAGGGAGAAAGGAACTTGGCTATGATGGGATTTATTTGGTTCTGGCTGGTTGCCGTGATGATCGTCGGCTATGTGGTGCTGGACGGCTTCGATCTTGGTGTGGGCGTACTTCATTTATTCCTAGTGCATAATGAGGCAGAGCGGCGTGACACACTAAGCAGCATCGGCCCTGTCTGGGACGGCAACGAGGTCTGGCTATTGGCTGGCGGCGGAACGCTTTACTTCGCTTTTCCGTTACTCTATGCTTCGGCTTTCAGTGGCTTCTATCTGCCGCTGATGATCGTGCTTTGGCTGCTGATCCTGCGTGGCGTCAGCCTGGAGCTGCGCAACCACATCGAAGTCGGCGTTTGGCGCGCGCTGCTGGATGGAATCTTCGGCTTATCAAGCGTACTCCTCACTATCTTCTTCGGCGCCGCTTTGGCCAATGTCCTGCGCGGGGTTCCGCTGCAGGCCGATGGTTACTTTTTTCTACCTTTGTGGACTAACTGGCAGCCCGGCTCGCAGCCTGGCATTCTCGATTGGTACACGGTGATCGGCGGCCTCGTCGCGCTCGTCGCTCTCACACTTCACGGCGCTCTCTGGCTCACCATCAAAACTGCTGGCGAGTTAGAGCAGCGCGCTCGGGGCGTCGTAAGCCGCCTCTGGTTCGCTCTAGTGGCGCTCACCTTGGTCAGCTTGGCCGCAACCATTGCCGTGCGGCCTGCCAGTCTGAATAATTACTTCAATTATCCGGCGACATTCATCGTTCCCGTAGGAGTTATCGCGTCGTTGGCAGGTATCTGGTTCCTTAATCGTAAAGGCCAGCCGGTGAAGGCTTTTCTCTCTTCGTGCTTCTATCTGTTTTTCATGCTGGCTGGGGCGTGTTGGGGACTGTATCCCACGCTGCTTCCAGCCACCACCGGCTCAGATCGCGACATTACTCTCACCCGCGCCATCTCCGGTCCGCACACACTCGCAGTAGGACTGGCCTGGTGGGGATTCGGCATGGCGCTAGCTATCGGCTATGTGATTTTTGTATATAGCAAGTTCCGCGGCAAGACAGGTCTCGTTAGTAACACGAGCAATCACTGACATAAGGACCTTTACCGGCTCGCTCTCGCCACGCTGAACCACCAGAGAGGAGTAACTCCTTGAGCGGGAATTTCAAGTTAGAGGGCCTCACACGGCTGCAGACAATCTGAATTACAGCGCCGATATCTGAAAGATATGGCCAGTCAAGATCCAGATGTAAGAGCCCGAAGGGCGGATACTCCCGCGCCGAGGAGAGCAGTTTCGTCGTCGGGTGGAAGAATTTCGAGCGAATAACTTTGCAGCGGGCTCATCTTGACCATGGTCTCAAGATGGCTGCGCAAGAGAGGTAACTCGAGGAAGACCACATTGTGGCCTGTGAAATAAAAACGGCCGGGGCCGGCCAAGTGAATAAATGAGGCTGTGGCGGCGGCAAGGGCGCGATGCCACAGATCGACAAACTCCCGGCAGCGGGTATCACCACTGCGGGCTTGGGCAAAAATCTCTTCCGGTTCGAGGTCGAGAAATCTCATGCGCATGGCGCGATAGCCCATGATGCCTTCCAAATGGCCCACGCCGCCGCAACCGCAAAAACGCTCCTTGGGATCGAGGGTCACGGTGATGTGCCCGCCTTCCCAAACGCCTTCGACGTAGGGCCAGCGGCCATATCCGATGCCGTTTCCGATGGTCCAGACGCGGGTGAGTTTGTTGAGCTGCCCGCGGGTGGCGGCCACACCTGCGGCAATGGCGTCAGCATCGTTGGCAATGTGGACAGGTACTGCGATCTCGCGGTCATGGAGGGCTTTTTTTAGTTCATCGGCGAGGCGCATTCCCTTGATCTGAGCAAGATTGGGCGAGTCCTCGACCACACCGTGGCGGATGATGCCGGGAACAGCAACCCCGACAGCGTCTACGGGGCCTTCGCCGTTGCCGGCCAGCGTGCCAATCTGCGCAGCGAGCTTCTCGACCAGTTCACCTCCGGGAAGCGCCGAGAGTGCATCCAGGTCGTCCGAGTCGTCGGGATAGCGCAGGAGTTTTCCGGTGAGGCGCTGGTCCTCAAGCCTGCCGGCTACAATGTGGTCGGTCATTACAATGCCGATCGCGGTAGTCATTGCATCCTCCGTAGTGATAGGGGAGATGGCGTGCCCGTTTACTCCGCCTGATAGCGTCGCAACCTGCCAATGCCGTTGAAGGCGGCCACCTTGTAACACTCTGCGAGCGTGGGATAGTTGAAGACGGTATCGATGAAGTAATCCACCGCGCCTCCCAAAATCATGACCGCCTGGCCGATGTGAATCAATTCGCTCGCATCCTCGCCGATGATGTGCACGCCCAGAATCATGCGAGTATCGCGGTGGAAGATGAGCTTCAAACGTCCGGTGGTGTCGCCGCGAATTTGGCCTCGTGCGGTCTCGCGATAGTAAGCCATGCCCACCTCATAGGGCACGTCTTCGGCGGTCAATTGTTCCTCGGTCTTGCCGATATAGCTGATCTCCGGAATAGTGTAGATTCCATAGGGATAAAAGCTGGGGTTGGATGCGGCGGCCTGGTCGTTGAAGGCGCTGGCGGCCGCGATGCGTCCCTGCTCCATGGAAACCGAGGCAAGGGACGGAAAGCCCACCACATCGCCCACGGCGAATATGTGCTCGACCTTAGTCCGGTAATGTTCATCGACTGGGATGCGGCCGCGATTATCGGCTTCAAGCCCAGCGGCTGCAAGGTTGAGGTCATCGACAGCGCCCTGGCGGCCCACCGCATAGAGCAGCGCATCACCAGAGACTCGTTTTTTGCTCTCTAGGTTGGCAACCACGGTGGCGTCAGGCAGCTCTTCGACGCTCTGGACCTCTTCGCCCAGACGAAGGGTGACGCGGGCGTCGCGCAGGTGATAGCTGAGGGCCTCGATGATCTCCCGGTCGGCGAACTCGAGCAGCCGATCGCGTTTTTCAATGAGCGTGACGCGGACACCGAGGACGGCGAACATGCAGGCATACTCGACGCCAACCACGCCGCCGCCCACAACAACTAGGGAGCGAGGCAGCTCCGGCAAGTCGAGAATCTGGTCGCTGTTGACGATGGTGCGGCCGTTGATGGGCACTTTGGGCGAAGAGGCCGGCCGTGTGCCAACCGCCAGAATGATGCGGTCGGCTTCGAGCGTCGTATCGGCCTGAGGGCCCTCAACGCGTACCTGATGTGGATCGACGAAGCGAGCTACGCCGTGGACCACATCGACACCATTGCGCGAAAGCTGCGCCTCGGTCACATCCACTTCGTTTTTGATCACCGCCTGGATGCGGAAAGCCAGGTCGGCCATGGTGATCTTTTCCTTGACCCGATAGTTGACGCCGTAGATCGAGCGGTAATTGTAACCGGAAAGATGCATTACCGCCTCGCGCATGGTCTTGGAAGGAATAGTGCCAGTGTTGATGCAAACGCCGCCAACGACGGCGCGCGCTTCGACGACAGCCACGCGCTTCTTCATTTTGGTGGCAGCGACGGCTGCCCGCTGCCCGGAGGGTCCTGAACCGATGACGATCAAGTCATAACTAGCGGCTTTCATGCGCCTATCTCTCTCTGGGGTTCGGTGCGGTTTGGACCGCAGTGGGTTCCGTCGAAATGCTGGGGAAGGTCCCCAACCGGAGACTACCATAGCGCGGGGCGGCTGGAGATAGCCCAGTTAGATGAATATTGGAATTGGAAACGCTTCCAACGACCGGCGACTGTGCCAATAGCCTATTATCTCAAATGACGTATATCTCACAAAAAACACGGGCCATTTTAGTGTTAAGTTCATTTAAAGCCAGTCACAATTCCAACTCTATTGATTACAATCTGTGGCTCTATCAGAGCAGACAAATCATAATCATGGCCCCCGCGATTCGCTGCATTTATTATGAGCAAAAGGAGACTTTTTAGTGTTGCTGCCCTTGACACGTCGATCTTTCATGACCTGTTCGGAACTTCCTGTGCGAGGATCTTTGGACACCGAAAACCTTTATTTAATCGAAGATCCGTACTCAAGCTGCCTCAGGGCTCAAGATTCCAACTCTTGTCGGCAGCAGTTGAGATCTTTGACCGTATCCATTCGGGGAACCACATTCTTCCGTTTGAATTCGCGGTGTGTTGAAGTGGAGGGATGGATTCCAACAGTATTGCTAAAGCGTTTCGAAGGCGGAACCGGGTGGAGGCGGATGG
>JBEKRS010000073.1:0-24811 GCA_049518535.1 Occallatibacter sp.
CTCCAAACAAGCCCTCGACCAGGCCATCACCCAAATGCTCCCATGCATTACTCCTCAAGACGCTCAGGCGTGGTTCAGACTCCGCTTTGGCACATTATAGTAACGATGCTATTGCTCTAGTACTTAGAGAGAGTGCACCTGGAACGACGTGAAAATGCGGGTAACATGGCAAAAAGCCAGCGCATCGCGTCAGCCTCTTCACGCCGAGGCGACGTTCGGAATGTGAGCGTCGCCCGTTGAGAGCAACTTCAATTTAGATTAGAAGTTGCCATCGTTGAAGCTACTTGTGCTGCCGCAAGGAGCCGTAGTCTGCTGACGATTTCCACTGCTGGTACTTTGGTTCGCTTCCCAGACAACAGCGCCGGTGCTTGGGTTGTACTTGATGTACTTGTACTGAATGGCCGTGCTCGGTGGTAGTTGCACGGTTCCTGCCCATGGCACGTTGGCTCCCGAACCTTGAATGGTAAGTGCAAACGCGCTGGCCGGAGTCCAGTTCCCCAGTGCAGTCTGGTTGCCGGCTACGTACAAGTTTTGTCCCTCCACTGTATTGGCGTTGGCGATCGTGAACGTCACAGAGACCGTCGTACAACTGGAAGAAGGCAACGTGGTCGCCGACACCGTAGCCGTGTTGGCGGAATTTCCCGCTGAATTCACTGCTGCCACTTCGTAGTAATACGCTGTGCTGGCCGTCAATCCAATATCTGAGAACGAGTTGGTGGTTGGGGTTCCAACGCTGGTTGTGAAAGGACCACTTGAAGAAGTGGACCGGTACACGATGTATGAGGCCGCACCGATCGAAGGGGACCAGACAAGGGTAATCGCACTCGATGACGAAGCGGTTGCCGTTAATTCCGTGGGTGTGGACGGAGTCGATGCCGAGAGGGCGGTGACCGTATAAGCCAGCGTGCTGTCGTTGAACTGAAAGACATAGTTTCCGGCAACGCCGCTTGTGTAACTGATGTTGCCGGCGTTGAGTGCCGCTACACCTGAAGAGCTGCCTACGCCCCAGTTCTCGTTGGTCGTCCAGACGCCGGAGGCATCGTATTTGTACGAATAGGACGTACTCGCCGGCAGGGCAACAGTTACTTGCCAGGTGTCATTGGCGACTAAGGCCATGGCGGTGGTGCCCCAACTATTCATCGTCCCACGCAGATACATGTTGGTCCACGGAGATGAATACAGGGAGACCGATACTGCCACTGTTGACGAGTTCCCCGACGTACCGGCACTATTGCTTGCGGTGATGAAGTAGTAATAAGTGGTACCGGCGGTCACGGTTGAATCCTTATAACTGTTTATAGTCGGCGCAGCGATGCTGGCAAATCCGCTGGTACTCGAAGTCGAACGATATACGGTGTAGGAAGTGGTGCCGCTATCGGCCGTCCAACTCAAGGTAACAGTGGTTCCGGATGCTGAGCCGGTAAGCCCGGTCGGTGTTGCCGGTACGGTTTGTGCCTGCATCTCTCCGGTATAAATCGCCACCGCCGGTACCACAGAACCGCCATTAGCCGGAATGCTGAGAGTGGCTTGGCCACTGGAGTTGACGGCAACGGTATCCGCCGTGCACGTTCCACCCGACAAGACGCCGTTTACTACATTGCAGTAGGTGCCTGCCGGCAAGCTGGTCTGGAAAGTGTTATTCCAGACGGAAGTATCGTTGTTCAAGGCGACAAAACCCACATTACCTCGGCTAAAAGCAATCTGGTTGTTTGTGCCAACCGTCCAATTCCCTTCGTTAAGTCCCCAGGTAGCTTTGCGGAAATTGACCATGTTCGAAATATCGGGCCAGCGGTGGATAAAATCCCAACCAAAATTTTGGCTGCGCGAGGCCGGTACTTGTGCGACTCCATCGCTAAACGCGCTGTTTGATGGCATATCCTGATTGTCGTTGGTAAAGCGGTAGCCGGACTGTACTTGCGCCATCTGACCGTAAGGCTGCGCCAACATGAAAATATTGCCTAAGTCATAACGATAGGTGCCAACCGCATCGTTTGTGTCTCCGCTGACATAATCGCTGGCAGTGAGCGAGCCGCCCTGGTTACGTTCGGTGTCCCAATCGTCCACAAAGATTTGCACCGAACTCGATGAGGTCAAAAAGTCCCAGCTGCCGCCCCAGTTGCCCGGAGTACCCATCACCGTGGGAATAGACGCCAGCGTAAGTCCATCGTTGTCGCGGAAAACAGCCTGCATGGCGTAAGTGAACTGGAATTCCTGCACCGCGCCCAGCGCTTCGTAGGAAACCCGGTTGACTTCGCCGTCAGGAATAATCTCCTGGGTTACCCACAGCGATTCTCCTTCCAATGTTGTCGGATAGATGGCTTCTACCGCATTAAAGATGATGGCCAGTTGATCCTCTTGCTGATGCTTGGCGGCATCCATACGAAAGCCATCCACGCCCATGCCGATCAGTAGTTCCATGTAGTTTTCAATCTGACTTTGGACGTAACTGCTTTCGGTCGCAAGATCGGGCAGACCTAACAGCCAGCAATGCTGCACATCGTAAGTGCTGTCATCGTAGTCGGACGATGTAATCGCGCAATAGGGATGGAAATCCTCGGTACTGAAATACGGGTAACTCAACGCAGTGTCGCTGTTGGCATTCCAGGTCGAACCATCGGTCGCGGTACCGGAACCACCAGCCATCTGATTGACCACAATGTCAGCGTAAACGCGGACTCCGGCAGCGTGACAGGTATTGATCATGGTCTGTAATTGGCTGGCAGTGCCCATGACGCTGGTCAAGGAAGTGTAGTTGACCGGCTGATACATATCCCACCAGTTGCCATTGCTCAAAGCGGCGCTCGGCGGAGAAATCTGCACTCCTCCATAGCCCTGCGGACCCAGCCACTGAGTGCACTCAGTAGCGATATCGTTCCAACTCCATTTAAACAATTGTACTGACGTGTAGGGAGGGTTAAGGGTTGTGGCGTGAAGGCTCGGTGTCATCATCGCCAGGCTGGCTAGGACGATAGCCAGAACAACCAGGCTCTTGGAGAGTCGCTTCAGAAGTTTCATTGTGACTTATCCTCAATTGGTCATGTGCTTGTCAAAGAGGCGTACAGCCGCTATGTGGCTTGAAGCCTTCAGACAGTTTTTCATTCATACGCGCGACAGAGGGCGACAAACAAACGCCTAAGCATTGATCTGATCCGATTCTGCAGGATGACCGATAAGTGCTTTCATCCAAGCGAAAAACACTTGCTCACACACGGGGGTCGAATGCTTTATTGAGTCTCTGTTACAAAAACAGCAGTTGTGAGCGCGGGCACCTTAGCGGTTCCAGTTTTCGAGTTGAACGTGGACTGCCTTGTAACAGAGTCGTTTGAATTCATCTGCACTGGATGCAGGTGCAGGGCTAATCCTTGTAACTGGCTGTTAGTGAAAGATACCGGTGCGTTGGTGGCGTTGAAGAGAACCACAATGTGCGTATACACACCGTAGTTTCCGCCATTTGCGTCTAACTTCATCACGATCAGGCCCGGCGTCTGATTCTGACCCGTATTGAGGAAGGTTAGGTTCTGTTGAATTTTCTCAAGCGTGGGCATGCGGAAAAGTTCTGAGCTGTAGCGGATTTCCAAAAGTTCTTGGAACGCCGCTTCGCTATACGCAATATTTACAGGAGTCGGAGTATAGGCCGGGTTACCCAAAAGTGGTGTCATGATCGGCCACTGGGCCTGATTCTGACTGGCTATCGGCAAGCCGATGCCCCAGTTGGCGGTTCGCCCGGTCCAGTCAATCTTATTAAACCAGTCTCCGGAGTTATAACTGTTTTGGTCCATGTCCTTGGAGCGCAACAGGTCGTCGCCGCCTTGGAAGAATGGGATCCCTTCTCCAAGTGTGACCAGGCTCATAGCCATAATCTGCCTCCTGGCACGCGTGGCGATGTTGTCGCTGAAACTGGACTTCAACTGAACCTGATCGAAGAGGTCCTGGTTGTCATGTACCGATGCATAGTTGATGGCTTCGATGGGACTCTTGGTGTAGCCAGTTGGTTGGCCGTTGTAACTCACCTGCGCTCCTGTCACAGCCGCGCCCGCACTATCGATGAAGGTATAGTCGCGGAGGTTTCCTGTAAGCCCCACATCGATCCAGTCGGAGTACTGGAGTAACTGGGTCTGTTGCTGACTCGATGAAAGAGTGCTGGTGGTGAACGCGCTGGGATCGGTGAAAAGTCCCGTGGCAAAGCCCTGTACGCGTTCATCCGTAAACGGACTTCCACCGTGAATTCCGTCGCGAATGCGGTCGTTGAAGGTGCCGACGCCAAAGCCATAGAGATTGACCTGGTCGGCTTCAGGTCCGATCTGATTGTTCTCGGTGTCTCCGAAGTTAAAGCCTTCTCCGTAAAGGTATATCTTTGATCCGTCCACGCCGTCTTTCTCGGTAGTTAGTGCCTCCAAAGCCTGCTGAATGTCAGTCATGTTATACGTGAACATGAAGCTCATGATGTCAAAGCGGAAGCCATCGATTTTGTAGTCCCGCGCATTGAGAACAAGGGTGTCAATGATCAGTTTTTCCATCATCTTGTGTTCGCTAGCGGTGTCAGGGCAGCAGGAACCGGTTAGCAGACTGCCATTTGCATCGAGGCGATGGTAGTAGTTCGGGACCACTTCATCGAGATTGGAGTTAGGACCTTCGCCGCTGGCGTTGGTGTGATTGAACACGACGTCCTGCACGACGCGCAGCCCTGCCTTGTGCAATCCATGCACCATCGTTCGGTATTCGCGTACGCGTTGATCGGGATTGATGGCGTAACTACCCTCGGGAGTCATGTAGTGCACCGGATCGTAGCCCCAGTTATATGCGGGGCTCGTCTGACTCGCGGTGACGGCTGCCTGTTGCTGCTGGCCATCGGGCGGAAACTGTGCCAGGCCAGTTGGAATTATCCATGTCGATTTGTCTTCATTTACGCTGGCAAAGTGGAACGAAGGCAGAATGTGCACGGCCTTGAGGCCGCTTGCGGCCAGAGAGCGAAGATGCTTCATGGCGTCGGAGTTTTGGTCGTCGAAGGCTTCATACATGCCGCGATGAGCATATGGGACAGTGGGATCATTAATGCTGAAGTCGCGAACATGTAACTCATACACGCTGATATCACTGAAACTCCGCAACGGCGGCGAGTTATCCTCATCCCACCCCATGGGCTTGGTCTCATCGGAGTCGAGGTCGGTAATTCTGCTCTTGGTCCCGTTCAATGCGATGTCGATTGAGTACGGGTCACTGGTTACATTTGTATCCACCGCGCTGTCGGCCGGAACCCATACTTGCACGCTGTAGAGGTAATATTTATTTTTCCAACTGGAATCCCCATCCGCAACCCATACGCCATTGTGTTCGTGCATCGGTACAACAGCAGAGGGTGTTGTATCGGATTCCTGGTCGAAAATCTGAAGAGAGACGCTCTGCGCGGTCGGAGCCCACACCTTCAACTTCACGTCACAGTTATCGTCGTCATCCCAGTCGTGCCAATCGCGATCATTCCCGTGGTGAAAGACGACACCGAGTCTGCCGGGATAGTAATAGAGATCGTCGAGCACACCCGCATCCTGAATGCCGGTCGCGTAGGTGAGCGAGCCACTCGAATTCACTGCTGAAAACGCGAGTTGCCCTTCGAGCAAGATCTGCAATGCGGAGGATTGAATATTCGATGGCAGCTGAAGAACGGTGTAACCGCTCAACTGAGGGTAGCGAAGCAACTCATCGGCGGTCAGGCTTCCGCCTACGGTGAGCGGTATCGTAGTCCCACCCGTGATACCCGTGGTCGTCACCGACAGGCCGCCAGTAAGGCTGGAACTGATGGCATAGGTATCGCCGGATTGCGCAAATTGCGGCTGGATGGCCACTCGCTGTCGATCGAGCCAGTACGCCTGCTCTACGTTGAGCAGACTATCGAGGATCTGGGTTGGAGTGGGGGTGGAAGTGAAGACGGTTGCGTTGCCTGAAATCGCCCAGGCCTGGAGATTGGTGGCGACATCCAGGAACATGTTAGGCCCGGGGTCTTTCACCCCAGTTGCAGTGTTGTGGATAATGAATCCGAGATTCTGGGCGTTGGGAATTAGGCTGATGTCGAAGTACGCGCCATAAGCGTCATACGCAGTTACAAAGGTTAGTCCGTCGTTGAAGTCGCCAGTGTATTCCGCGGTGTCGTCGAATGCGTAGACTGACCAGTTGGCGTAGTTTCCGTCGGGGCGATAGTAGTGAATGCGAGCGTACCCAGGCAACAGAGCGTTGGGGTTTGCCAGGCTGGGCTGACTCTTGTACAGCTTGCCGATCCCGGAGTAGCCCCAGTACTCGAACCCTTCAGTGGAAGGATCGACAAACTCGTTTGGCCCAGGGTCTTTCTGGTCGCCGCCCGGCGCGGAAGGATTGTGAATGATCAGTCCGAGATTCTGTGCATTCGGGACAACCGCCACGTCAAAATAAACTCCATATGCATCAGAATTTGTGGGAGGCACAAGTCCGTTGTTGTAGTCGCCGGTGTACTCCGTCGTGTCGTAAAAGGCATAGATCACCCAGCCACTGTAGTTGCCGTCGGTGCGGTGATAGTGGACGCGCACGTATCCGGGTAGAATCGCGGTGGGGTTGTTCAGGCTGGGCGCTGTTGTGTATAACTTGGCGATTCCGGAGTAAGCCCAGTACTGAAAACCCTGCGTTGCGGGATCGACAAACAGGTTGTTGGGGGTATCCTTCTGGTCGCCGCCCAGGGCGGTGGGATTGTGAATGATGATCCCAACTTCCTGTGCTCCGGTGGCCACGCCGACGTCAAAGTATGCGCCATAAGTATCTGTGCCAGTCACCTGAACGGGCCCACCACCATAGTTGCCGGTATTCTCCGTCGTGTTATCAAAGGCGTAGATTGTCCAGCCGTTATAGTTGCCGTCGGGCCGAAAATAGTGGATGCGGATGTTGCCACTTGGAATAGGCGGATCGGACTGGGCCGGAACGAAGTGGGGAGCCGTAACGAAAAAGGTGATGGTCAACAACAGTTGAAAGAGGCGGCGATTTCTGGAAAATCGCGGGAGAAGCGTGCGCATAGGTCAACCTCGTCGGGGAACCGAGAATCAATTCTGCAACATCTGAGCCGCATGCCCGGGTCGCACGCAATGCACGCGCCATCATTTATGGATCAAACTTTGATCAACAGATAATTCATGCAATAGCTGAGATTTGCGCATTTAATTCAACTCGCGTTCTACGGCCCGGGCCAATTTCCGCCATGGGGTGGGTAGTCTGCTCCTGGCCGAGATTGAGCGCAGAGATCCAAGCCCTGCCGATCCGTGTGGCTTCCAGGTGCTTCGACAGCTATAAGGTCGACTACAGTTAGCTTGACGGCCGCCTCTCCAGCCAAAAATCACCTGACATCCGGGCAGGTACGGAAGGCCAAGGCGAGCGGCCGGGCGGGATTGCGTGTGGAAGGCTCTGCCGGGCGATCCTATATATGAGACCGCCCGGCTTTTTTCCGTTGGTTTAGTATGCGTCGAAGATCGAGGCAAACTGGAATTGACTTTCTGCAAGTCCGCTGCAGCTCGGAGACGTATAACTCTGTCCCGCGCAGGTGCCGTTATCACGGGCCAGCGACCAGAAGGCCAGACGGTTGATGAAGCTGTTCGAACTGGCGTAGCTCTCCACTGTCTGGGCATTGGCCAGCGTGAAGATCTCCGTGCTGGTATCGTTGACGCCAAGATCCGGCGTGATGCCGATTTTGTCGCCCGTCTGGTTGTAAGTAGCCTGTGCGGCTTGTTCTGCATCGAGCCCCATCTGCCCGCCGTTGTCGCTCGCCGAACCATAATCCATCGTCATCACGTTAACTGTGTCTGGATGGAAACCGTCTGCGTGGCATGCATCCACAATATTCAGGCCTGCAGTCACGAGCCCGGTAGGCATCACCGGCAAGGTAAGCGAGATCAGCTTGTTGGGATTGGCACTCTTCAGACCGGCCAGCGCCTGAGCAACAATGTCCACGTCGATGCTAGTCTCGATATCGAAGTCCTGTCCGATGATATTCGGAAAGGTATTGAACACGGACTGATACATCGCCTGCAGGGAAGCTGCATTCGTGCACGAACTCTGCACCGTGCCGCTTGAACCACCCCACGAGATGATGACCTGTACGCCTTCACTCGAGAGAGCGTTCACCGCCGACGCGACACTGGTGCCATTCCAGAAGGTTGCGCTGGTGATGCTGCCACCCAGGCCGCCCCAGTTGGCAACGCAGCCGCCGTCCACAAGGAAGGCCAGCGTAATCGCCTTGAGGCCGGCAGTATGTGCATCAGCAACTACAGTTTCGCCTTCAGCATTGCCCAGATCGTCGTATGGAGCAAAGATACCGGCCCCATTCGATGATGTACTGCTGCCGGAATTGGTAAGGAAAAAGACGTTTCGCGAATCGTTCGATCGGAAGCCGACATAAAGCGCTCCATTGAACGATGCCATTGCCGGTGCGCTGCCAATCTCGATCGCTGGATAGCCGGTTGCGCTGCTCGGGAAGCCCTCGGAGGTTGTGGTGGTGCCGCCACCACAGCTGCCTTCAGGGATCCAGGGCTGGCCGCTGCCGGCTGCTCCGCTGCTGGTGGCCGGGTTGTTCCCTTGCGTCCAATAGGCTGCCTGATAGTTCTCGCCGTTGTAACTTACCTGTCCGCCAGCCGTATAAACAGCAGTGGAACTCCACGCTGCCCAGCAAGTTCCACCGGACCCGCCGCTGGTGGTTGCGCCGCTGGATGCTGCAAGAAATAGAGTATTGCTGGAATCGTCCGCCTGGAACGAGACGTAGAGTTGGTTATTGAAGACTGTCAGCGCCGGTCCATCGTTCATCAGGATGCCGGGATAACCCATCGCCGTCGGGAAGCTTGAGGCGTTCGACGTGGAGCTGACAAACAACTGATTGCTCGCATCGTTGGCGCGGAAGGCAACATAAAGCAGGCTATTCAGCACTGCCAGTGACGGATCGCTGCCTATCGCATCCGCCGATGAGCCTGCTGGCGCGCTAAAAGTGACGCCATCCGATGACGTAGTGGTATACAAAATGTTTGATGAGTCGTTGGCACGGTAGGCGATGACAAGCTGGTTGTTAAACACGGCCAGCGCTGGTGCGCCACCCATTTGGATGCTTCCGTATCCGGTTGCAGTCGGAAAGGTCACACCGTCTGAAGACGACGTAACGAACAGCGCGTTGCTTGAATCGTTCGCACGAAAGGCAACAAACAGCTTGTTATTGAAGACGGCCAGCGCCGGTGCGCTCCCCATCAAAAGGTTTCCGTATCCAGTTGCAGTCGGGAAGTTCACACCGTCTGAAGACGACGTAACGAACAGCGCGTTGCTTGCGTCGTTAGCGCGAAAGGCAACATACAGCTTGCTGTTGAAGACCGCCATTGCGGGCGCGGTGCCCATCTGCAGGTTGGAGTACTCGGTGGCTGCGGACAGGTTCAAACTTTGTGCAAAGACGCTGATACCAGACCCAATGACCAAAAGGACAAGGAGTAGACACAAAGTGCGGTAGAGGGCAACGTGAGATCGATTGCCAATGCGAATTTTATTCATGGGGGCTTTCTCCAGCAACGAACAGCGGGTGAGATTTAGGAAGAATGAAACCGGCAGAGATTCAGCGAACTCTCTGACCACAGAACTAACCAATTATTTTTACCATAGAGAAACGAATGACCTCTTGAATACGCTAACGACGATAAATTTACGGGATACTTACGGCACGATCTTACAAAATTTCTGAAGGCTGCTATCCGGAAGGCCAGATGCAAGGTTTTTCTGGTACTCGATAACCTCGGAGTGCATCATTCCGCCAGGCCGCAACTGTGAACAGGACGGCAATGAGGAGCAATCCGAAGAGAATAAAAGCCTTCTTCAAAGACCAAATCGTTACATACGCCGCTTGTTAGCACCATTATGAAAATGCTCTAATCTGCCCCGCGGCATCCTCGCCTGGGCTAATTAAGGATAGATCCCTCACTGCAAAAGTATGAATTGCGGAATTGTAGGTGCGATCCAGAGCAGAATAGCAGCTAATTTCCTCATTTCCTCCTATAGACAATGCCCCATGACTAGGGATACATTTCTGGGACAGTAACTGCTCAAGCGAATTAAGCGCACGGCCGGTAGGAACGCCACAATGATGACGGTCCACCTTCTGTTTGTTTGATGTTTTTTCCCGGATCGATGTCGTTTTCTAAGATTGCTCTAATCTCTTCGCGTCTCGTCCGGGTCTCCACCTGCAAGCTTTCGGAGTGCTGGAGGGACGCCCGATGGACAGATGCCGATTTCCCGCCCAATGTCTTCTTCTCACGTCGATGTTTGCTCTGCCCGGAGTGTTGGCGGCGCAAGACAAGCAAACAAACGAAATAATAAAGTTCAAATTACACGACGGCTACCTGATTGTCGTTCAAGCGATGGTCAATGGCGCCGGACCCTTCGATTTCTTGCTGGACACGGGTACCACTCGCACCGTGATCGACCCAGGCCTTGCGCAGCAGTTGCAGGCTCCGGCCGTCGGCGAGGCTTCGCTCACCACTGTTTCGGATGTTCGGAAGGACCTGTTGGTACGTCTGAAGGAAGTCCGGGTCGGCGATTCTGAGGTCTCCGAACTGAGAGTAATTATCGACAAGCTGGATAAGGTAAAGCACGAGGCGCCGGGCATTCGCGGCGTGCTGGGCGAGGATTTCCTCTCGAATTTCGATTTTCTCATCGACTACAGAGCACGCATATTGCGCTTTGGCGAAGAAGCACCTGCAGGGGAGCGATGCCTATTTGGGACGATGGGCAAACATGACGGAACGCGCACGACCAACCGCTTGCTGATCGGGGTGGAATTTGTGGAAGCGAGCGGCGGCAAGCTGCAATTACAGTTGGATTCCGGAGCAAAGATGCTGGAACTGTTCCCTGCCAGCCATGACTCGTTTCCATCCCAGTCTTGGGGTGGATCCGTGGCTGCAAGCAGTGGGGCGAATGGAATCACCACCCATTCCGACATCGCAATTAGAATTGGCACGACAATGGTCCGCAACCTGGATTTGGTTCAGTCCCGCCGCGCAATTGCATTCGACGCAGTCGGCCTTTTGCCCACGTCCATTTTCCATAGAATTTACATCAGCCATTCCGGCGGATTCGTCGTGTTGAATCCCGGCGAGTAAGTTCGTCTTAGCCACCTTGTATCTCGCGACAAGCAAGAGAATGCCAGCCATGCGATAAGACTGGCATTTTCGACAAAAAGAAACAGTGACGCTGGTATGTTCAGACCAGCGTCGCATTGCTTAGGCCAACGCGCTGGTGACATTTATAAATGCAAATAGAGACCTTCTCCGTAGACAAGGTCAAGAGTTAACAGAATTTTCTCAATAGGAACACGCCCTTATTGACGACAATCTCTGCCTTTCCCCCGAACATTAGTAAATTGTGTAACCAAGCACGACCAAACCTATAAGAGTATTGGCGTTGTCTTGGCAAGCACTGCGACTTTGCCTGCTACGTCGGAATAGAGCGCCCCTGCTGCTGTCGCTTCGGCTGTGTTGTCCACAGCGAGGCCAGCCTACAAACCGTACACTTTGCCGCTCAGCAAGCTGTGAGCCGAGAGTACGGGGAAACGTGTAAACTCTCTATTTCAAGCACGGTGCGACCAGCCCGAGTTCTTCATCCACGTTAAAGTTAGGATTTGGAAATCGGATCGGTCCTTCCCCTTACATATCATTTTTTGAGGCGCGGCAGGTCCTGTTGGCGAGGCTCCAGATATCCGGTGTCTCGCTCCAACTTGAAAGCGGGTTCACAGTGTGAGATACTAAGTCCACTAACTTCCCGAAACGGCTTTCCGGCCGGTGAGTTCCAAACGAGGAATCCGTACTGCGGATTTTCCTGCACCGATAACCGGTATTCCTGACCTGCCTCCCTGGATTTATCCTATCTCGCGTTGAACGACAGGCCAGCCTGATGTTGAAGGCCGATAGACGAGTATTTTTGAAAGCGATTACCCAAGGTTCGATTGCCGCGGGTATCGGAATGAGCTTTCCAGCGCTGATACGGAGCGCTCTGGCCCAGGAGAGCAACCCTTACATTCAAAATTCACCGCTTGATCCGGTCGAGGCGGCTCTGCGTCAAATCAAGGCCGAGCCGTGGCTGAAGGTCGACGATCGCAATGTCTTTTTGAAGGGTATGGCCTTCGATCGCAAGAACAATCTGACGGTGATGGCCGCTTATCCCGGACCCGATCCCAGCAAGGGCTTGGCCGGCCGTGTCGACAGAAGCATCCTTAGCATCACGCCCGATAAAAAAGTTTCCACGCTCATCAGCCAGCACAACGTCCGCTTGACCGATCACGCGATCCACAAGGACGGCAGGATCTTAATTGCCTGTTTGGACGGGCGGCTCCTGGTGGCGAACGCAGACGGAAGCGATCTGAAACCTATTGCCGCGCGCTGGAACGGCAAGCCGTCGACGCCGAGCGATCTGACCTTTGATTCCAACGGCTATCTCTATGTAACTGACTTTACCGGCAGAGCGGGAGATCCGACGGGTGGAGTTTACCGCTTGACTCCGGATTTTCAAACCTGCGAGCCGTTCGTGCCCAATCTGATCACGCCCAACGGAATTGCATTTTCGCCCGATGAGAAGTCAATGTGGGTGGCCTGTTCCAGGGCCAAACAGTTAATTCATATCGAACTGGACGACGCCGGCAAATCGGTGAAACAGGTCGAGCCGGTGTATACGCTGAACGGGCTGGGCGGCGACGGTATTCGCGTCGACATATACGGCAACGTGTATCTGGCCATGAATTTTCAGGGCCGGATTTTTGTCTTTGATAAAAATGGAAAGCCCATTGCCGTAGTGCAGATGCCTGGCCGCGAACGAGGCGATCTGCTGAGCACCAGCAATATCGAATTCAAACCTGGCACGGACGAGGTTTACGCCGTGGCGGCAGGAGATCCCACCGGCACTTGGATCTACAAGCTTAAGGGATTGGCGAAGGGAGCGCCGCGCTACTCCCACCAATAATCGTCTTGCAGCGCGATTCATTCGCAACGAACTATTCGCTGAATGGACAGACGTCAATGCTGCCGACGAACACCCCTCTGGGCTCTATGCCCGTTGCCCCGATCTACGATTCGAAAATTCCGTAGTCAATTAATCCCGACCAATCGCAAGCTGTCGGGGCGGAATGAAAAGCGCGAAGAACAGGGGTAATTTCCAATCCGGGCAAACCCCGGGTTTATGGAGGAGGAAGTGATGAATTCTAGATTCTTTATGAGTAGGCTGTTGATCCTGCCTTTGATGGTGATGATGTTGGGTCTGCTGTCCTTGCCAATCAACGCACAGACATTCTATGGGTCGATCGTGGGTACCGTAACGGACACCTCGGGCGCGGTTGTCTCCAACGCGAAAGCGACTATCACCGACATTGAAACCAACGAGAAGCATACCGTTGCCACCGATGCGTCCGGCAACTATCGCTTCGTAAGCCTGGTGCCAGCCGACTACCAAGTAGATGTGGAGACTGAGAACTTCAAGCACTTTTCTCGCTCGGGAATCACGGTGCAGGTAGATACCACCGTCCGCGTCGATGCCGCGTTGGAGATTGGCGATGTGACCGAGACCATGGAAGTCACCTTTGCGGCTCCGATGCTGGAGACCGAACAAGGAACGCTGGGATCTTCGGTGGAAGGCAGAACGGTTGCGGAGATGCCTCTCAACGGCCGCAATACCTTTAACCTGATGGAACTGGTTCCGGGTGTGGTGCCTCAGGGATCTACCGCTGGGGGAGCTGCATTGAACGCAGGCATCGGCAGTAACTCCGGCGCCGATACTTCCAGCGCGGCTTGGGGCAACTATCAAATTGGTGGCGGCTTTCCGGACCAAAGTTCGATGTATATCGATGGCGCTTCCGTCAACATCCTGAACAAGAACTTCCCTGGCGTGGTTCCCGTGCAGGACGTGATTCAGGAGTTCAAGGTCGATACCAGCGCCGTCAGCGCGGAGTTCGACAGGTTCGGCGGCGGTGTGGTGAACATGACCACCAAGAGCGGCGCCAACGCCTTTCACGGCACGGCCTATGAGTACTTGAGAAACAATGTGCTCAATGCAAACTACTTCTTCACCAGTCGAAATGGTGCGCCACGGCCGCAATGGAATCAGAACCAATTTGGCGGAACGGTTGGTGGGCCCATCTGGAAGAATAGGGCATTTTTCTTCTATGGCTGGGAGGGCGTTCATATACGCGCAGGCGTACCGTACCAGACCAACATTCCGACCCCCGCCATGCAGACCGGCGTCATTCCAGAGGTCTATAGCTCGACTGGCGTCCTGAAAAATCCCAAGGTTTCCGATCCCAGGGGCCTCTGCACTGTTACGCACAATGCAGGGACCGCCGCCGTGCCCGGAAATTGGACGATCAACAACCTTGCGGGTTGCGAAGATCCGACCGCCGCGACAATGGCAACTTTCTACCCGAACAATATCAACAATCCGAGCAATGCGGTTGACAACTACTACACCACACTGGCCGACGGCACCGATGGGTATCAGATGTCCGGGCGCGTCGATTACAACATAACCAGCAGCAACAGATTATTTTCCCGGTTTACCTTCTGGCCGTTGACCGATTTGGCTAACAATTACATGAATAATGCCAACGGCTGGAACTCCGCGAACTCCCAGCACCACAACCATACCAATCAGTTAGTTGTGGGTGATACATATACCTTCAATGCCAGCACGATTCTGGACATTCACGTCGATTACCTCAGGCAAATGCAAAACGGGGTTCCGCCAGGTGTCGCTGACGGAAGTGTCAACCTATCGCAGTTTGGCTCAGCTTATACGACGCTGGCTCCTTTTATGACCGATAAAAACTTTCCGGCTTGGTCCTTCACTGGGGGGACTCAACTCCATAACCTCTTCAACTTCGCTTACTCCAATGTTAGTCAGGTTTTCTACAACAACTATCACGTCAGTGGCGATCTGAGCAAAATCATCGGCAAGCACACTCTGAAGATGGGCGCGGAAGGCCTGCTGGAGCAAAGAGAGGATGTCGGCACGGATGCAGCACCCTCCGGCAGCTTTACCTTCAGCGACGATCTTGGCGGCGACGAATGGGCCAACTTCCTGTTCGGAGGTTTCGATAAGGGCACGATCACGAACGTCAAGAGAGCGACCACTTTCAACAACTACAGCGGGTACTACGTCTCGGATACGTGGCAGGCACTCCCGAAACTTTCGCTGAACATGGGGTTCCGATTTAATTTGATGGGAGCACCTACAGAGAACAGCAACAATGCCTCAGTGCTTCTTCCTGCTACGGTCGACCCCAACACGGGGATCACTGGAACGGTAGGACTGGTGGCGTCAAGCCTCTACGGGTATCGGTCCACCCTGGTTCCATTCAACGACGCGTTTGCCCCTCGCTTTGGCTTTGCGTATCGCCTGACCGAGGATACAGTGATTCGCGGCGGCTATGCGCTATCCTACCTTCCAAACGACTCTCAGACCGGCGCCTGGGCAGGAAACTCGCCGGTTAACTCCGCCTCCACCATCAATACAAACACGGCGACGAATTTCAAAGCGGGCTGCAACACAACCACTCCTGTCACCTGCTACACACTGAGCAACCCCTTCCCCGCCACGACCCAATATCCTAACGGTATGGTGACGGCGCAGGGGCGAGCCAATGCGAATTTTATGTACAGCTACATTGGTGGCAGCGTAAGCGCTCCATACCCGTGGGAGCCGTATCCACGTTCGCAGTCAATGAATGTGAGCCTCGGTCATCAGTTCAGAGGCGAACTGGCCGTCACCGTCGGCGGTGCGCATACGCTCGGAGCTCATTTGTCTTCCATTAGCAATGGGCTCGATCAACTATCCGATCAGTACGACATCTGCGGTGGCACCGCTTATACCACCGCGGCTCAGTGCAATGGAAGCCTCCTTACCACAGCAGCGAACCCCGCCATTGTTTACGACGGCGTGAAGTTGCCGTCTGCATATCAGACCTATGGGCAGACTCTTCGGCCCTTTCCGGCATACACCAACTATGTAAACTCCACCGCTTATCACGGCACATCTTCGTACGATGCGTTGGAGGTGAACGTGCAAAAGCGGTTTAAGGCGATGGGTCAGATTGGTGGCGCCTACACCTGGTCGAAGATGATTACCGATACGGACGGCATCGTTCCCACCCTGGAGCAAGAGTCAGGCGGCTCCGGCGGGAACGGCGAAGGCTTCTATCAGGACTACAACAACCCCAAGGCCGAACGCTCGATTTATAGCTATGACGTTCCCAATCGCATGGTCGCCAACTATATTTTGAACCTTCCCTTTGGGAAGGGACAACGATTTGGCTCCGGTGTTCACGGAATAGCGGACAAGCTGGTCTCGGGGTGGTCAACAAACGGAATTGGCACCTTGGAATCCGGTTATCCTCTATACCTGAATACCTCCGGAAATAACTTAAGCAAGTTCTTCGGCGCAGGCACAATCCGGCCCAACTACACTGCCGGTTGCGCGAAGAACGTCGGTGGCTCTGGATATTCCCGCTCGTTGTCGGGAGCAACGTGGTTCAACACCTCTTGCTTCACGCTGCCCAACACTCCAGGACTTTCGGGCCCCGGTTCGAGCGCGTCTTATGGCTTCGGCAACGAGTCGCGCACCGATGACGCGATAAAGTCCTCGGGAGTCAACAACTGGGATATGTCTGTCGTCAAATCCACTTCCATCCACGACCAGCTTGCGTTGCAGTTCCGGGTCGAATCCTTCAACACCTTCAACCGTGTGCAATTCGCCCCTCCTGTAACCCAGGCCGATTCAACTCAGTTCGGCCAGGTTCTTGAGCAGGCAAACTCGCCTCGTTTAATTCAAGGCGCCTTGCGTCTGACCTTCTAACCACAGCCAGTCTGGGGACGCCCCTCAGGACGCCCCCAGACTGCCGACAATGCTCTAAGATATGGCTGCGCTATTCTTTGAGATCAACGATATCAACGAAGCGATTAGCAAGCAGCCAAGCGGCACTCGCCCAGAGCATGTTGCATCATTGCGCGCCCACGCCAGTTCCCCGCCTGCATGATGTTCGACTATCATCCTACGCAAGCGTCTGGTAGCGGATGACGCGCCTCGCACCCAAACCTATCAGCCATATAGCAGCGGCGAGAAAAACCGTGTTGCTGACGCGCGTCCACATCAGTCCGCCGATAAGCGGCCTCGCAGTAAACGCGTGAATGCCGTAACTCATCGCCCCGCCGGCTGCCAAGCTCAAAACATGCAGCGCGCCCCATCCTGTTTGTCGCGAAAAGAAAGTGACCAGAACGAGGAAGACCGCGTCGATCGCCAGCAACGCACCCACGGCAGCCCAGCCCCACCTCGGCTGCGTGTACAAAACGCCCATGCCCAGCACGAATGCAATAGCTCCTGTGATCCATGGACTCGTAATCCAAGGGCTCGGCATCTTACCGTCGGCCACGTGCGATCTCCGCGACGGAATCAGAAATGCACACACCATCAGCAACACGCTCAGCAGCGTCACGCTAAGAAGCTGCGCATGCGATGCTATGAACCGGTTCTGCTTGAATCCGATGCCGAAGCTCGCGGCTGAACCAAGCACGAACACTAGAGCGACGAGCGAATCACCAACCCGCCCCAGCCACGGAATCTCAGCTTCGCCAGGAAAGAGCGCCTCCACCAGCGCAATCGAGACGCCCATGCTCCAGAACGTGTGAAGGTTGAACATGAACAACGTCCACCAGCCTCCGATGCCCAACGCCGGAATATAGGCAGGGTCAAGCAGGTGCATCTGCATCTTCAGATAGTCATGATTGAAGAGCGACTGCGTTACCAAGCCTTCGCCGATCAACGTGTAGGCCGCGCCCAGAGTCAGCATCGTCGGCCAGCCACGACCCGTCCGCCGTGCAGTCTCTCGAATCAGTACCGCCCCGCCACCGTATGCTGGCGCCAATACAATCAGTGCCGCCAGCAGCTTTAACGGCAGATCTCCCAGCAGGTACTCCGCCACCAGCGGAGCCACAAAGAACAAAGAAATCACCGCCGAGATATTTCTCTTGGGCGCAACCATCGTTCTCTCCTTGGAATGTAAGGCGCCGTTCCATGTGATGGAGCAGCCTGCCGTGATCATCCATGCCGCAGGCAGGCTTGAACCGCCTGATGGAAAAAAGCTCGGTACTCGGGCTTGGGCATGGTTGACCTTATCTTGGAAGCTTTTTCATCATCCGGCCAATGGCTCTCGTCTTCGTACATTCGCCGGAAGCCTTCGCCAATTTCCGAATTTCCCTGCGAGAACTCGTCGCCCAGGCGCATCCAACGCGCGACCAGCGCCCGGCCTTCGGCGCTGTCTGGCGGCACCTCGCGGTCGAGCGCGCTCTGAAGATCGGCGAACAAAGCCTTCCATTGGGCGCCAATCTTTGCCCATTGTTCAGGTGTCATGGCTGCCCGCCGCTCCCGAAGCGCCTCAACAGCCTTCGGACTGTAGTATTTTTCCGTCCAGTCTGTGGCCTCTTGCATTTCAATTTCCTTCAAGATGGTCTGGTAGAGGAGCCACTCGGGTTCCGCTCTCTCGGTTTTCGAAACGTTCTGTGCGCGCAGTTGTGCAAGTTCAATGGCCCGCAGGACGCGATCCAGGCCGTCGCGCCGCTCACCCAGCGCCGCCCGCTGCCGCGCAAGCGTGACCGTCAGCGGTTCTGCGCCACGGCCAACTGGGGTGTTCAGCAGCGCGGCGATTTCGCGCAACGAAAGCCCCAGGTACCGCAGCGCGAGAATCCGCTCCAGACGGCCGAGATCCTCGTGGCAGTAGAGCCGATAGCCTCGCTCTGATCGATGCGCGGGCGATAGCAGCTTGAGCCGGTCGTAGTGATGCAAAGCCCGTACAGTAACGCCGCCAAGTTTTGCGAACTCCTGGATGCGGAGAGTGCTCATGGGTCTTACCTTAAACATCTTCGACCATGACGTAAGGGCAGGGTCAAGCGCTTCTTGAAGAATAGAATGAAAAGTCGGCATGGCGACTGGAATCTTGTGTCCTCCCGCCGGCAGGCGGCCGAGAAGGCTCCCGGAGCCCGCGGCGTTTAAGAGGATTTATCCGGGTGGTCCAGGTCTGATCGACCCGAAATGATCGTCTCCCTTGTCTCAAAAACGAGACGTGGGCCACCCAATCATTTCGGGTCGATCAGACCTGGACCAGCCGCTTCAACTGAATAAAAGTGCTTTACTGCCGATTAAGTACTATAGCGGATCTTTATCCCGATAGTTTCTCGGAAGGAAGTCTGTTTTTTGGGGAATCGACTACCGTTCATAGCAATCTGCTGGCATGTGGCGGATAAGAAAGTAGTGCAGTTTAAGGAGATCGTTGATGGCCAGAGATGTGCACGTTACGAACGTGGAAACCGTTCTTCCTGAGAATGCGTTTATTTACTCGCAAACCAACCTGAAGGGCATCATTGTCGAGGCAAACGACACCTTTGCTTCGATCTCGGGGTATGCGGTCGAGGAGATGATTGGCAAGCCGCATAATCTGGTGCGTCATCCGGATATGCCGAAGGAAGCTTTTGCAGACCTGTGGCATTCTCTCAAACAGGGTCGCCCCTGGCAGGGAATCGTAAAGAATCGCCGCAAAGATGGCGGATACTACTGGGTTCTGGCCAATGTTTCGCCGGTCCGCGAAGGTGGCAGGATTGTTGGTTATCAATCATTGCGTCATCGTCCGTCTCGCGAACAAATCGCTGCGGCCAGCAAGGCCTACCAACGGATCAACGCCGGTGATACTTCTCTGAAGATTGAGGCGGGCCGCGCGGTTCTGCTACGCAAATCCAAAATGCAAATCTTCACTAAGGTCCAGTTTCAACTCGTCCTTAGTTCGCTTCTGGCACTGCTGGCTTCCGGGATCGGACTGGTCGACTATGCTGGCGGGAAGGCTTATCCCCAATTGCAGACGGCAGCTACTACTGTTTTTGCGTTGAGCGGGCTGGCCGCGTTCTTGACATTATTTCGGTTCCTGCCTAACTTGGCACGAGACCTGAAGCGGATCGAATCTTATCTGGACGAGTTACTGACAAGCGGCAACCTGAAGATACGGTTTGAATCCGACCGGCAGGACTGCCTGGGATCGATTGGCCGCAAATTGGGGCTTCTAGTTAGTTGGGTCCAATCCACTGTGCAGTGCATCGGCGAAGCGGTCAACCAGGTGCAAGGTGTGGCGGAGGATGTACTCAAGAATGTGGCGGAGATCCAGCAGGCCGCATCCGCGCAGAACATGGATTCCGCTTCGGTAGCCGCCGCCGCCACTGAGTTGGGCCTGACCATCCAGGAGGTTTCCCAACATCTACAGAATACCGACAGCACAGTGATCGAAACCGGGAAAAGGGCGTCAGAAGGGGCGAGCATTTCGCAAAACGCCACCGATCAGATCCACAATCTGGCGAAAACCATCCAGGACGCTACTTCCAGTGTCGAAGCGCTGGGGACAAGTTCCGCCCAGGTCGGCGAGATAGCCGGTGTTATCCGCGAGATAGCCGACCAGACCAACCTGCTGGCGCTCAATGCCTCTATTGAAGCTGCTCGCGCCGGTGAGGCAGGGCGCGGTTTCGCAGTGGTTGCCAACGAAGTCCGCAGTCTCGCTGATCGTACCACTAAGGCAACTGCAAAGATCGATGCGCTGATCGTGAAGATCAAAAGCGACAGTGAGCGGGCCATCACCGGCATGCATACTGGCTCAACGCAGGTTACGAATGGTCTGACCATGGTGCAAGGGGCGCAAAATGCTTTGAACGGAATCAATCAACTGATGACCGATGCCGTTCGCATGGTTTCAGAGATCGCCAGCGCCTCCTCCCAGCAGACCGAGGCTATGAACGACATTAGCAGCAATATTAGCCATGTGGCTTCTATGACTGAACAGACCGTAGGCGTTGTGCAGCACACTTCAGGGAGGATCAAATTTCTGGCACCCATGGTGGATCGGGTAAAGAAAGCTGTTGCGCAATATGAGGTATAAGGTTTCCGCAGGGTTATGTCAGGCTCATAAATCCGGATCGCTGGTTTTGCATTCTTCCGTGTCGCTTAGGCCGACATTGATGAGAGAGGTCTTGGTGAACGCCCATGTTGCCGGGAGGTATTCTGGGTTGACGCAAAATAGCCTTCCCATTCATGACAGACTGCTTGCTTTTGGAGACGAATCGATGGAGTTCGTCGTTGGCTAGTCACGCTTTAGGAACCTGTGATTTCAGCCCGGACATTGCTCGCTTTATGCAAATCGCTTTTGCCCCGGCAAACGCCGAAAGGCTTCAAACTTCCGGATTCCTAGCGGGTGACCGGCACACTCACCAGCGTCTGGCCCGGCACTTTTGCTGTTTGCGGCTGTGATAGGCGACAATAAGAAGAACGCTATGCCAGAAACCGGACGCAGCTTCGAGCCCCCATTTATCGATGTTCCCGGCGCTTTGGATGAGGTGCGCGCCGGCCACATGATTGTTGTGGTCGACGATGAGGACCGGGAAAACGAGGGTGACCTCACCCTGGCCTCCGAGTTTGTGACGCCGGAGGCCATCAATTTCATGGCGCGATACGGTCGCGGCCTGATCTGCCTTACGCTGACCGAGGAGCGCGCCGACCATCTGCGCCTCTTCCCTATGACCCAACAGAACTCCTCGCGGTTCGGCACGGCGTTTACCGAGACTATCGAAGCCCGGGAAGGAGTGACCACAGGCATCTCGGCCGCAGATCGAGCGCAGACCATCCGCACCGCCATTGCCAGCGGCGCCAGCTATACCGACCTGGCGCGGCCCGGCCACATCTTTCCGCTGCGCGCGCGCAAAGGGGGCGTGTTGGTGCGAGCTGGGCAGACCGAGGCTTCTGTCGATCTGGCGCGGCTGGCCGGCCTCACTCCTTCGGGCGTCATCTGCGAAATCATGCGCGACGACGGCGAGATGGCGCGAATTCCTGATCTCATTCCGTTCTGCCAGGAGCACGGGCTGCGGATTCTCACTGTGGCGGAGCTGATCCGCTACCGGCTGCGCCACGAGCGCTATATTGTGCGCGCCGGCGAGAGCCGCATTCAGACGCGCTACGGCGAGTTCCGCATGATCGCCTACGAGAGCGAGGTGAACGGCGGCGAGAGCCACATTGCGCTGGTACGCGGCGACCTTTGCGCTGGCTGCCCTGCTTTCAACAGTGGACCTGCTATTACGCGTTTGCCACGGGATTTGGGTGCGCCGGTGTCCGAAGCGACGGGGGCGCAGACGCCTTGCGAGCACGCCGTGCTGGTACGCGTTCATACCCGATGCACGGCTGGCGACGTTTTTGCGGCTGACTGCCACTGTCGCGAGACTTTGGATCAATCGATGCGCATGATTGCCGAGGAGGGTTGCGGCGCTATACTCTACCTGCACAATACCTCACGAGGCTTTGAGATAGACCACGCGCTGCAGCCGGTGAGCGCATTCGAGCCGGGCGGAGCGGCGGCTATGCATACCGAGCCCGATTCGGACGGAGGGCGGCTGGTTCTGCATCATGAACTGCGTGTGCGTGAAGGCGTCCAGGCCCGCACGGGAAGAATATTGCGCGCCATCGGTCTGGGCGGCCAGATCCTGTCGGACCTCGGCATCCAGCGAATTCGCCTGCTGTCGAATACCCCCATGCATATTCCCGCCCTTGAGGGGTTCGGACTGGAGATCGTCGAGCAAGTGGCGATTCCGGTAGAGGAGTGCCGCCGGGTTGGATGAGGCGGGGCATCGAATAAATTCTCAGAGCGTTCACAGATTGCGGGCCCTTACTTCCAAAAGTGGTCAATTGAGACCACGCGCAGTTACAACAAGCCTGCTAGATTAGCAAAATCCAGAGGGGAATAGTCGACTTCGGCAGTTTTCCGCGGAATAATAACTCCGCGAAAACTGCGCCCGAATGCGAAGACGCTCTTCGTGGCCACCGTACTCGTATGAGGAAAGGTTGGATCCGATGAGCGTTCATCTGGTCAATCCAAGCGACAATGCTTTCGGCACCGCGGTTATTACACCTAGATGGTTGTTTGTGCTTGCAGCAGCGACACCCCAGGTGGCGGGCGATCCGATTCTTGTCGATGAGTCTCTGGAGCAAATTTCGCCAGAGACGATTCAACCGGGAGACATCGTAGGCATCAGCGTGCATACCGGCAATGCGCTGCGCGGCTACGAAGTAGGCAAGATGGCACGCAGTCGCGGCGCGTGGGTAATCTACGGCGGAATTCACGCCACGTTGTTTCCTGAAGAGGCGTTAGATCGCGGGCAAGCGCATGCTGTGGTAACTGGAGACGGCGATGTAGCCTGGGGCAAGGCCGTCACCGATTGTATGGCGGGCAAGTTGGAAAAGGTATATGACGGCGGGCGGATTGGCGGAAGCGAGTTTTTGGCTGCGCGCTGGGACTTGATGGACCCTGAGAAATATATGTGGGCCTCGGTGCAAACCATTCGCGGATGCCCGAAACACTGCTCTTTTTGCAGCGTGTGGCGGACGGATGGACAAAAACCGCGACAACGAAGTCATCAAAGAGTTATCGACGAGATAGTAACTCTACGGCGGCTCGGGTTTCGCTTTATTGCCTTGGCTGATGATAACTTCTATCCGGTGACCTTCACCGATCTCCGGCTGGCCAAGGAGCAGAACAATGTCGCCAAGTTAGAAGAGTTGACGGCCGTTCGCGCGGAGCGGTTTCGACTGATGGATGAGTTGGCCAAGCTACCGAAAGATATGGTGTTCTATACCCAGATGACGATGGAGGCAGGCGAAGACGTAGAGTTTCTGGATGCGATGAAGAAGGCTAACATCAAGGGCGCGCTTGTCGGGATCGAGGCAGTTACACCGGAGGGACTCAAGGCAGTCTACAAGGACTGGAACCTATCCGGCGATGCACTGGCCAAGCAGTTACAGACGTTCAAGGCGCACGGAGTTCACGTGCTGGGATCGTTCATCTTCGGGCTGCCAACAGACAAGCCGGCGACCTTCGATGCCACGGTGAATATGGCGCAAAGAGCGGGCATCACCTTTGCTCAATTCGTGATGATGACGCCGTTTCCGGGTACGGTGGATTTTGGGCGCTGGGAGAAGGAACAAGCGCTGAATCCTACCATGGTGGGCGATGTACCTATTACTCGCTACTGGCTGATTCCCACGGCGATTCGACCCAAGATGTTTACGCCGCATCCTACGATGAGTTCAGATGAGATTCGAGAACGTACTCAAAAAGTGTGGGACAAATTTTATAACTGGGGGGCTATCTGGCAGCGGTCGTCCTGCACACCCAACTTACGATCCAGGGTTGCCTTCATGTTTCTGTCGAAACTCTACCGGCAGATGTATGCAGGCACGGGAATCTCGACCGATAGCGCACGGCGGAAGAAGTCGAAGAGGTGGGCGAGGTGGACGGCGCGGCAGTGCAAGAAGCTGTTTCAAGCAACGCCGATGCCCGAACTCGCGTCGCCAAAGTGGGACATCGGGTTGGGCGGAATGCGACAAGCTGCATTTGCCGCCGGCGACAGCGTGAAGATGACGGGGCCCTTCATCATTACTCCGGGGGAGTGAAGTTAGGTTGCGCAAAATCGATGTGGCCTTTTACTGTACGCGTCAGACCAAGTGCATGGTGGGCGTTTTTGCGGCCCAGGCTCCGGGAGTGAGGCCTGCGATGCTTTGAAGCGGCGGGTTTGCAGGTCCGGGAAGTATGGCGGGGAGGTAATCGTGCACCGGAACTTTGAGACGTCTACAACTTTCGATCACGGAGATGATAGCGGCCACGCGGGGGCGGGCTGGTTCGCTCCCGATATGGATCCAGTTGCCTCTGCCGAGGGCGATAGGCCGCATG
>JBEKRS010000074.1:0-45649 GCA_049518535.1 Occallatibacter sp.
GAAATGACCTGCCACCAAAGAGGTGGCCCAACTCAACCGGGGCCGCGTTAGCGACCCCGCTCAAGCCGCTTTGAGCGGCTCACAAAATGAAGCCCCCGGCTCAGCCGGGGGTAATCTCACTGATGATTGCAATTAAGGTCCACAAGACCAGGAAATACACTGGGAACAAAAGCGGAAAGTACGGTGAAAGGCTATCTGGACTGGATTGCATTGTTTACCTCTTGCAGACGACTTACTTTGGGTTATCACGACGAGAGTGAAAGCCGAGAGAGTTACAGTTACACCCCCACCGGAAATGGCTTGGGGCTTGACTCGTCTGTGTTAGCGCCCGCGCCGGTGCGCCAGCGCTCGAAGCGGCCTTGCAGCAGGCTCATCAGACCGGTGTACCAGTAGCCGATAACAAACAGAATCAGGAACGGAGCGGTGAAGTAGTTGTTGTTGGAGAAGGTGTAAAGAATAGCCAGGAAAAAATAGCCGCCGATGAATAACTCGATCCATGGGGCGAGGATCAGGCGCTTGCGGTACTTGGCGGCTTGCGACTTTTCGCCCTTCTTGGCCACGCGATACTTGGGAGTGCGCACGAAAGCGCTTTTGATGCCAAACAAGGCCTCCATTACCGCCTTGGTGTTAGTGACCGTGAGGCCGATGCCAAGGGCCATCAGAAAGGGCAGATAGAGAAAGGTTTTCCACCATGTCTTGGGAAATAACTCCCGCTCAGCCATCAGATAAAACACGCCGATAGAAGCTGTCGAAGCGGTGAAGAGCGGCACGTCGAAGAGTAACATCTGGAACCAGCCCTGGTAGAAGCGCACGATCATGGCCGGCATAAGAAATGCCGTCATGATAACCATCAGCGGATAACTCAAGTTAGCCGTTAGATGATAGACAGCCTCAACCTTAATCCTGCGCGGCACGTTCGATTTGAATATGAGTGGCAGCACTTTGATGCTGGTCTGGATGAGGCCCTTGGCCCAGCGCGCTTGTTGGGTCTTGAAGGCGGTCATCTCGATTGGCAGCTCGGAGGGGCATTCGACCTCAGGCAGGTATTTGAATTTCCATCCGGCTAACTGCGAGCGATAACTCAGGTCGGTATCTTCGGTGAGGGTGTCATGCTGCCAACCGCCGCCGTCGGAGATGGCTTTGATGCGCCACATGCCAGCGGTGCCGTTGAAGTTGAAGTAATCACCGGTGCGGACGCGGGCGCCGTGCTCGATGATAAAGTGGCCGTCTAGCAGGATGGCTTCGATCTGGGTCAACATGCTGTAGTTGCGGTTCATGTGTGACCAGCGGGTCTGCACCATGCCGATTCCCGGCTCGGCAAAGTGATGAATCACTTTCATGATCCAGTCCGTCGGGGGCACAAAATCGGCGTCGAAGATGGCAACGAATTCGCCTTTGGCCACCTTGAGTCCAGCGTCAAGCGCGCCAGCCTTGTAGCCGTAGCGGTTGGTGCGATGGATGTAAGCGATGGGATGGCCCAACGCTGCATATCGAGCGACGATGCCAGCGGCCACTTGCTGGGTCTCGTCGGTCGAGTCATCCAAGACCTGAATCTCCAGCTTGTCTTTCGGATAATTCATTCCGCAGACCGCCTCGATCAGCCGGTCGATGACAAACTGCTCGTTGAAGATGGGCAGTTGAATAGTCACTTGCGGCAGCTCTTCGAAATGCTGTGGCGGATTTGGATTGTAATTCTTCTTGTATTTGAAATAGAGGTAGCACATGGTGTAGCGGTGAATGCCGTAGAGGGCCAGCACGATCATGACGGCGAAGTAGGGAACGAGCATCGCCAGATCAAACCAGTTCCAATGGTGAGTCACTGTGGAGAACGGATCGTAAAACAGCATCTTCACCTGGTGGCGCAGGCCGTTCTGGGGAGCGAAGGCCAGTTGCGCGGCCATCCGCATGGGCAGCCCACCGAGTGCAAACTGGGGCAGGCTGGCGGCGGATTTCAGACAGGTCACAAACGCGGCGAACAGGGCGAGCCTCCACGATGCTGATAACGGCAATTGTAGTTGATTGAGGTCAGCAGCGTTCCTTACTCCTCAACCAGCACCCATGTTATATTGAGTTCACTTTTGCCGTTCAAGCTAATGTGGAGCAAGTTATCGATGCAGTCCCCGGCAAATCCCGAGTTTCTCCGCCGGGCTATCGCGCTGGCTACGGAGAACGTGTTGAGCGGTAAGGGCGGACCCTTTGGCGCCGTGATCGTGCGCGAGGGCCGCATCGTTGGCGAGGGCGTGAACACGGTCACCTCGACGCTCGACCCAACGGCGCACGGCGAAGTCAACGCTATCCGTGCGGCATGCAAAGCGCTGGGGACTTTCACGCTGGCCGGCTCCGAGCTATACACCAGTTGCGAGCCTTGCCCCATGTGCCTGGCTGCGGCATACTGGGCGCGGCTTGATGCTGTCTATTACGGAGCCAGCGCCGTCGACGCCGCCCGCGCCGGTTTCGACGATGCGTTCCTTTACGATGAGCTCCGCAAGAACAAGGCCGCGCGCGCAATCCCCGCCACCCAATTGCTCGGCGATGAAGCCTGGGCCAGCTTTGCCGCCTGGATCGCATCGGCCAACAAGATCCCCTATTGACGCCAATGCACCGGCTGTAACGCGGTCCATGGTACTTCCGATTCGGCCGTCCTTTCGGTTCGCAGGTTGATAGGCGCGTAATGAGCATCTATCAATGTAAGATTGAGGGTAATCGGATGACCCGAACCTCTCAAGTGGCTGCCAGCCAGGCGACCCGCACCGCGCGGGACCCGGAGTTGCGGGCAGAGTCCAATTCACAAGGCAGCCAAGCCCCGATTATTCAGCTCCATGACCTGAAAAAAACTTACTCGACCGCACGAGGCCCACTTACGCTATTTCAAGGGCTCAACCTTGAAGTTCAGGCTGGCGAGATGGTGGCTATCGTGGGCCAGTCCGGCGCGGGAAAAAGCACGCTTTTGCATATACTTGGCGCGCTGGACGCCCCCTCCGCGGGAACCGTAACCTGCGCCTCCGTCAACGTAGCCCAGCTTTCCCCGCGTGAGGCAGCGGCCTTTCGCAATCGCGAGATCGGCTACGTCTGGCAGTTTCATTACCTGCTGCCGGAATTCACGGCCCTCGAAAACGTCGCCATGCCTTTGTTGGCTCGTGGGTTACGCAAGAACGAGGGTCTGATGGCGGCGGCGAAGTGGCTGCAGAAGGTTGGCTTGGAGGATCGCGGCGACCATCGCCCAGGCGAGCTCTCAGGTGGCGAGCAGCAGCGCGTGGCCTTGGCTCGCGCCTTGGTCAACCAGCCCCGGCTGCTGCTGGCCGACGAACCCACCGGCGACCTGGACGCGGATACGGCTGGCCGCGTCTTCGACTTGATCGAGCGGCTGCATGCGTCTCACGGCCTCACCTCGATTATTGTGACGCACAACCTTGACTTGGCCGCACGATGTACGCGAACCTTGCGCCTAGAATCAGGAAAGCTAATTGCGGGAGAGCTCAGAGCGGGAAATCCGGCCGAATTTGCCGGTGCCTCGCAAACCAGCTTGCCCGAGAGAAATTCATGACAAAAAAGCAGCTTAATGTGTCGCTTTTGAGTCTGATTAAGTAGGCAACCTGGAATAAGATGAGTTCTCGTCTTCTCCAGAAAGAAGAAGGCAGGATGGACATCCCGCTAGCAGCGCGAACGCTGGAGAGTTGTCGGACGAAAGCAGTTCCGGGCCATCCATAGGGCTGTTCGGAGGCAGATACTGCATTTCCCAGGAGCCTCCGTCGGCGAAGTTAAGCAGAGGGCGCGTGCGTGTTGGGCTGAAGCCGGCAAGTGAAGCGGACGGCCACGGCAGCCGATAGCCAGCATCAAGGGGGACCATCATGTTCGAACGCTATACGGAAAAGGCACGGCGTGTAATCTTTTTTGCGCGATATGAGGCCAGTCAGTTCGGTTCGCCTTATATCGAGACCGAGCACTTGCTTCTCGGCCTGTTGCGCGAGGACAAGGCCCTGACCAACCGATTCCTGCGCTCGCATGCTTCGGTGGAGTCGATACGCAAGCAGATTGAAGCACATACGACCATTCGGGAAAAGGTCTCAACCTCGGTTGACCTGCCCCTCTCGAATGAATGCAAACGAGTGCTGGCCTACGCGGCGGAAGAAGCCGAGCGTCTTGGCCACAAGCACATCGGCACCGAGCACCTACTTCTCGGACTTTTGCGCGAGGAGAAATGCTTTGCCGCGGAAATTCTCCAGGAGCGCGGCCTGAAGCTGGCGCAGATTCGCGAAGAGCTGGCCCGCGTCACCCAGGAAAAAGTTCAGCCACAGCAGCGTCAGCGCGAGTCCAGCCTGCTTGCCGAATTCAGCCGCGACCTGACTCAGGCCGCTATGGACGGACAGCTCGATCCGCTGGTTGGCCGCGACGGCGAACTCGAGCGCGTGGTGCAAATCCTCTGCCGCCGCACCAAGAACAACCCCGTCCTCATCGGCGAACCGGGCGTGGGCAAGACGGCCATCGTCGAGGGCCTCGCGCAGCGCATCGCTGACGGCGAGGTACCGAGCTTTCTCGCCGAGAAGCGCGTTTTAGGCTTGGATTTGTCGCTCATCGTGGCCGGAACCAAGTACCGCGGCCAGTTTGAGGAGCGGCTCAAGACCATCATGAAAGAGCTGATGGAGAACCAGAATTCCATCATCTTCATCGACGAGCTGCACACCCTGGTCGGCGCTGGTTCGGCCGAGGGCTCGCTCGACGCTGCCAACATTCTCAAGCCCGCACTTTCGCGTGGTGAAATTCAGTGCATCGGCGCCACCACACCGGCCGAGTTCCGCAAGTCCATTGAGAAGGACCGTTCGCTCGAACGCCGCTTCCAAGCCGTTAAGGTGCCGCCGCCCAACGAGGCGGACGCCATCAAGATCATCCACGGCATCAAGGACCGCTACGAAAAATTCCACGCGGTCAGCTACACCGATGCCGCTGTCGAGTTTGCCGTCTCGCATTCGAGCCGGTATATCCCCGACCGCTTCCTGCCCGACAAGGCCATCGACCTGATTGACGAGGCCGGCGCACGCGTCAAGCTTCGTCAAACCTCGCTGCCCGAGGAGATCACCGAAGTCCAGAAGCGCATCAAGTTCATTGTGCACCGCATGGACTCGGCCATCGCCAACCACGAGTTCGAGAAAGCTCGCTTCTACTCCGACGAGGAGCGCAAGGAACGCGAGAACCTTCGCGGCCTGCGCGACAAGTATCACCTTGACGACTCGGCTGCCGGCATCGTCGGCCGCGAGGACATCGAAGATGTGGTCAGCCGCTGGACGGGCGTGCCCATTACCAGCATCAAGGAAGAAGAAACGCAGAAACTTCTTCGTGTCGAAGAAGAGCTGCACAAACGTGTCATCTCTCAGGAGAAGGCCATCAGCGCTCTCGCGCGAGCGATTCGCCGCTCTCGTGCCGGCCTCAAGTCGCCACACAGGCCCATCGGAAGTTTCCTCTTCCTTGGCCCTACCGGCGTCGGCAAAACGGAGATGGCTCGCACGCTAGCTCAGTTCCTCTTCGGCTCCGACAAGGCTCTCATACGCTTCGATATGTCGGAGTTCATGGAGAAGCATTCCGTCTCGAAACTCATCGGTTCGCCTCCGGGATACGTGGGCTACGAGGAGGGCGGCCAGCTCACCGAGCGTGTCAAGCGCTCGCCTTACTCCGTCGTCCTGCTCGATGAAATCGAGAAGGCACACCCTGATGTATTCAACATCCTGCTCCAGGTTTTTGAGGACGGCCAGTTGACCGACGGCCTCGGCAATACTGTCGATTTCAAGAACGTCATCCTCATCATGACCTCGAACATCGGCGCGCGGCACCTGATGAAGAAGCAGGGTCTCGGCTTCCAGAGCGACCGCGAAGACATCGTCAGCGACAAGATCGAAGAGCTCGTCAAGCAGGAGGTCAAGAAGACCTTCAATCCCGAGTTCCTCAATCGCCTCGACGAAGTGATCCTCTTCCAGTCGCTTAACGACACCGACTTGATCCAGATTGTCGAGCTGCTCGTCCAGCAACTCAACAGCAATCTGGCGCAGAAGTCCATCACCATCTCGGTCACCGAGGATGCCAAGAAATGGATTCTCGACAAGACTCTCGTAGATCGCAGCTACGGTGCACGCCCCTTGCGGCGCGCTCTGCAACGCTACATCGAGGACCCCTTGAGTGAAGCGCTGATCGCTGGCCAGATTACTCAGCGCCCAGCTTTCCTCGAGGTCTATCTCGAAGCCAACCAACTCTTCTACCGCCCCATCACCGCCGACGAGTCAGTGACCGAAGAGAAGCCCGCCGGCATTCTCCTCTCCAGCAACTGAGGCTCTCCCCCTCTATCCCGTGGCTATCACGGGATAGAGGGGAGCCGCAACTGCCCCCCAAAAAATCACCAATTTTCAGCTGGCGCGGCGGGGCTGTGCACCTCGTGCTTTCTTGGCAGCAAGGCAATAAACTTGCCGCCGAAACAGCTCACAACTCTCGTTGTATTCGGTCTAGAAGCGCCTCAACAGGGCAGCTTTTTTGCTCCACCTGCCTCGCATTTCCCATTTCCTCATAGCTCCCTTATGTCACCTCTGTTAAACCTGAGAAACAGAGGTGTGGCGGCATCGGCTTCGCTAGCCGTGGCCAATCGCTGCGTCCTGAATCCGCGGTAAGGAAAGCGGCAAGCCCTCATGAGCGCCAGCCATACAGTGGAAATGGATTCGCTCTTCCAAGAGTATCCGCTCGATCGGGCATTCGATGAGATGCGCGAATCGGACGGCACGGTTCGCGCGCAATACCGTGCGCTGGCCGATACGCTGGTGCGCCTTCCCGAAGAGGAGTTACAACGCCGTAAGCAGTCGGCGGACCTGTCGTTTCTTACCCAGGGCATCACCTTTACCGTCTACGGACGCGATGAGGGAACCGAGCGCATTTTTCCCTACGACTTGGTGCCCAGACTAATTACCGCCCAGGAGTGGGACCGCATCGAGCGCGGATTGACGCAGCGCATCACGGCGCTGAATCTTTTTTTGCGCGACGTGTACTCGGACGCCAAGATTCTGAATGACCGTGTGATTCCTCGCGATCTGGTCTATAGTTGCAAGCATTACCGCCGACAGATGCGCGGCCTGCAGGTGCCGCGCAACGTCTATATCGCGGTCGTCGGCTCCGACTTGCTGCGGCTCGACGGCGGCGAGTTTGTGGTACTCGAAGACAATCTGCGCGTTCCCTCGGGAGTGAGTTATATGCTCACCAACCGGCGAGTTATGAAGCGCACCTTCCCGCAACTCTTCTCGAGTTATGGCGTGCGGCCCATCGAGCACTACCCGCAACTGCTATTGGCCACGCTCCGCTCACTCGCTCCCGAGGGAAGGCCGGAGCCGAATATTGTGCTGCTCACACCGGGAGTCTTTAACTCCGCTTACTTTGAGCACACCTATCTCGCGCGGCAAATGGGCGTTGACTTAGTTGAAGGTCGCGACCTTGTAACTCACGATAATGTCGTCTACATGCGCACTACCGACGGGCTGAAGCGCGTGGATGTGATCTATCGCCGCGTCGACGACGACTTCAGCGATCCGCTCGTCTTTCGTGCCGACTCGTCGCTTGGTTGTGCCGGACTCTTCAACGCCTATCGCGCCGGCAACGTCACGGTCACCAATGCTTTCGGCACCGGATTGGCCGACGACAAGGCCGTCTACGCCTACGTGCCCAAGATGATTCGCTACTATCTCGACGAAGAGCCCATCTTGCCAAACGTTGAGACTTATCTGCTGGGCGATGAGAAAGAGCGGCAACACGTGCTGGCTAACCTGGACAAACTCGTCGTGAAAGCGGTTGGCGAAAGCGGCGGGTACGGAATGTTGATTGGTCCGCACTCCACGGCCAAGCAGCGCGAGGAGTTCGCCCGCCAGATCGAGGCCAATCCGCGCAATTACATTGCCCAGCCTACGCTCGATTTCTCCCGCGCTCCCTGTCTGATCGGCAATCATCTGGAGCCGCGCCACGTGGACTTGAGACCCTACATTCTCTTTGGCGACAAGGTCAACATTGTACCCGGAGGTCTGACCCGCGTAGCTCTGGAAAAAGGTTCGCTGGTGGTTAACTCCTCGCAGGGCGGCGGCAGTAAAGATACCTGGGTTCTGGAGTAGTAGTTAGTAGTGAACCGCCGAGTTAGGGAGACGACGATGTTATCGCGCGTTGCCGACAGCCTCTATTGGATGAGCCGCTACCTGGAGCGAGCCGAGAATACCGTGCGTCAACTCGACGTGACCATGACCTTGATGCTCGACACCGGCGGCGCCAACGCAGAAACCCGCTGGAAGCGGATGATGGCTTCGCTCGGTAAACCGGCAAGCATTGAGTGGAACGGCGAACTGGAGTCGCTGGCCAACACGCTGGTTTTCGATAATCTCAACCCCGTTTCGGTCACATTTTGCGTGAACGGCGCGCGAGAGAACGCTCGCCAGGTGCGCGAAGAAATCTCCACCGAGCAGTGGCAGCGGCTCAACCGGCTCTTTCACTATATCCACTCGCCGCAGGCACAAACTCAGTTCAGTTCCAGCATCAATGACGCGCTGGCCTCGGTGCTAGATGGCGTTCATCTCTTCAAAGGCGTCAGCGACACCACCATGATTCACGGCCAGGGTTGGCAGTTCATCCGCCTCGGCCGCTATCTCGAGCGGGCCTACGCCACGGCCACGCTGCTTGAGGTCTATCAGCCTGATCTGCTTCACCCGCAGGAGCCCGATCACACCGGCTATCAGTATCTCGAGTTAGTCGGCCTGCTGCGCTGTTGCACTTCCTTTGAGGCTTATTGCCAGGTTTACACCGCAGATGTTTCTCCCGACCGCATTCTCGAATTTCTGCTTCTCAACCACGACTTTCCCCATGCTATTCGTTACTGTGTGGATTCGGTCCGCGAAGCCATCGATTCGATTCAGCGCACGGGAGGCCGCCGCCCGCCCGGAGAGCTGACCGCCGGCATCGGCCGGCTACACGCCATGCTGGACTTCACTTCCATTGAGGAGATCATCCACGGCGACACTGCGGCCTTTCTGCATACCATTCGCGAACAATGCCTGCGCATTCACGAAATCATCTACCGTTACTATGTGCATTACTCTATCCAGTCCGCGCTGGCGAGTTAGTAACTACCGGGAGCGAGCATGAACTTCTATTCCATTCGTCATCTCACGCGCTTCCGCTACTCGCGCCCCATCAGCGAGAGCATCATGGAGACGCGCATGCACCCGCGCTCGGATACCAATCAGCACTGTCTCACCTTTTCTCTCTCCGTCAGCCCTCGCTGCCGGGTCTTCAGTTATCGCGACCACATGGGAAACAATGTCCAACACTTCGACATACCCGGCGAACACAATCAGCTAGTCATCGTCGGCGAGTCGGTGGTCGAGCAGCAAGCGCTGATCGATGTGCCCAACTCTCTCTCGCCCGACGCCTGGGGCGCTCTCGATGAGTTAGTCGACTCCGGCGACTATTGGGAGATGTTATTGCCTTCCACCTTTGCCGTGGAAACTCCCGCACTAACATTGCTGGCGAAACAGATGGAAGTTAGCCGCCGCGACGATCCTCTGATGCTGGTGCAGGAACTCAACCAGCGCCTCTTCGATTACTTCGACTATGAACCGCGCTCTACGCGCGTCGACTCGCCCATTGACGAGGCTATCGTCAGCGGCAAGGGCGTCTGCCAGGACTTTGCCCACACCATGATCGCTCTCCTGCGCCACGTCAGGATTCCCGCGCGCTACGTCTCCGGTTATCTTTATCGAGCCAGCGAGGATCACGACCGCTCAACCCCCGACGCCACTCACGCCTGGGTCGATGTTCTATTACCCCATCTGGGCTGGGTGGGCTTCGATCCAACAAATAACTTAGTTGCTCATCATCGCCACATCCGCACCGCCGTGGGCCGCGACTATGCCGATGTGCCTCCCACCCATGGCATTTTCCGCGGCAAGACGGACAGCGAGCTCTATGTAGCCGTGCACGTCGAGGCCAGCGAGCAACCCCCGGCCCTCGACCGCAAACTGCCCATCCCCGACGACTGGAGTGTCCTTGTAGAGCGCGCCCAGCAAGCCCCCGAGCCGGCCATCCCCTTCGTCGACTTACAGCAGATGCAGCAACAACAGCAGTAGACAATAGGGGTGGGCGACTGCGAAATTGATTGGGGGGAAATTGATTTTATGAAGTTACGAAGTAACTCGCTGATGAGTCGTAATCTACTTTTTACCTAAAACTGTCAACTTATTGCTCATTATCTTCTAACTTCAATTGCTAACTCGGAACGACTGATCTTAGCTCAAGAAATCGGCAATCGCGGCCACCACCGTCTGCTGCTCGTCTTCGCGCAGTTCGGCAAAGATGGGTAGAGCCAATACCTCGCGCGCGGCGCGCTCAGCTTCGGGAAAGCTACCTTCGCTGTGGCCGAGACTCTTTAAAGCCTCCTGTAAGTGAAGCGGGACAGGGTAGTAGATTTCCGAGCCGATCTTGCGCTCGCTGAGGAAAGCGCGCATTTCATCGCGGCGGGCGGTGCGGATGACGTACTGATGCCAGACATGACGGCTGCCGGGAACCTCATGCGGCAGTACGACGCCATGCGCGGGATACGGTCCGGCCTCGGCCAGGCCCGCCGCATGAAACAGCGCATGATAGCGCTTGGCTACAGCGCGCCGCGCCTGATTCCAGCCGTCGATGTACTTGAGTTTGACCCCGAGAATCGCGCCCTGCAATCCATCCATGCGCGTATTCCAACCCACCTCGTCGTGGTAGTAGCGCCGCCTCATCCCGTGCTGGCGCAGCATCCGTGCTCGCTCGGCTAACTCATCAGAATTTGTCGCCACCATGCCTGCATCGCCCGCAGCGCTCAGGTTCTTGGTGGGATAGAAACTGAAGGCGGCCGCATCGCCCAGTGCTCCAGCCTTTACCCCCTGCCACTCAGCGCCCCAGGCCTGCGCGGCGTCTTCAATTAGTTTGAGTCCATGCTCGTTGGCAAGATCGGCAAACGCCGTCCAATCGGCTACCTGTCCATAAAGGTGCACCGGCAGCACTGCCTTGACGGTCGCGCCTCGCGGACTATTCAGGATGGTCTCTACGGCAGCCGGGCTCAGATTGAAGGTCGTGGGCTCGATGTCGGCCAACAAAGGCGTGGCCCCGGCGCGGAGAATGGCGCTCGTCGAGGCAAAAAAGCTGAATGGAGTGGTAATCACCGCCGCGCCTGGTCCGATGCCTGCGGCGGCCAAAGCTAGCCATAAAGCGTCGGTGCCCGACGAGCAGCCCACGGCATGAGCCACGCCCAACTGCTCTGCCGCATCCCGCTCGAAAGCGGCTACCGGCTCGCCCAAAATGAACTGCTGCCCCTCCAATACGGCCCCAACTGCTTCCATTAGTTCGCGATGGAGCGGTTGATACTGGCGTTTCAGATCCAGCATGGGAACTGGCTGGGCCATTGCGGCAGGGGTCGCGGACGGATTCGGCTGGGCCTTCACACCACTATGCTACCAGTCGCGGTGCGCGCCCTATCTTGCGTATTGACAGCGGATTCCGACTCCGCAAACAAGATTCCGGCAGCTTGGGGTTGAAAACGTCGGCAAAGCCCTATATTGTTGTCACATTGCGGGAGTTGGCGACTCCGGGGCTTCCGGAGCCGCACCCGTGGATTTGCACGAGTACACAGTTGCACCCAAAACCCGAAGAGGAAAGCAGGAGATCGGCAAATGGAGAACAAGCCGGCACAAAATATTCAGGACACTTTCCTGAACACGGTCCGCAAGGACAAAACCCCCATCACGATTTATCTGGTTAGCGGTGTCAAGCTGACCGGAAAAATCCGGTCCTTCGATAAGTACTCAGTGCTTTTGGAAAACAATAGCCAGGAGCAGTTGATCTTCAAGCACGCCATTTCGACAGTGGTGAGCAATCGGGGTGTGCTTCATACCGAGCACCGTCCGGCTGGCGTGATCAATGGGACTAGTCCCGGACCAATCTCCGCGCCGCAACCAACTCCAGCAGTAGTTGGAGAGCTGCGATAGCAGCCGGGGAGCGGTCTCGGTTGGCCGTTGGAGAGAGTTGGACCGCCGGTTCCGGCGTCAGGCCTGAGCGGGCGGTTTTGGTGGGCATTGACGTGGGAGGACGCTCCCACGGTAGCCGTGTGGCCAAAGCTGCCGCGCGGCATGCGGATTTGTGCGCTGATTCGGCCGTCCTCGATGAGGATCTGCCTGAGTCGGCAAGCGCCCCCATGTCGGGTGTTTCCGCGACAGCAGCGGCACAGGCGCGTTCGTCAACTGAACTGGACGCCGAAGAATCTCTTGCCGAGTTTCGCGAACTGGTTGCGAGCGCCGGCGGCCAGGTAGCTGCCGAGCTCATGCAGCGGCGTGCGCGGCCCGATCCAGCTACGCTCATTGGCTCGGGCAAAGTCGAGGAGATCGCTGGGGTCGTTGCCTCGACAGAGGCCGACCTGGTGCTCTTCGACCACGACCTTACGCCGACTCAGCTACGCAATCTTGAAGCCGCGTTGCCCTGCCGCGTTCTCGACCGCACGCAATTGATTCTGGACATCTTTGCCCGTCACGCACGCACCAGCGAGGGCCAGTTGCAGGTGGAGCTGGCGCAGCTTGAGTACATGCTGCCGCGGCTCACCGGCAAGGGCAAAGCCATGTCGCAGTTGGGCGGCGGCATCGGCACCCGCGGACCGGGCGAAACCAAGCTCGAGACCGACCGGCGAAGGATTCAGCGCCGCATCGACCATCTCAAAGAAGAACTCGATTCGGTCCGTCGCGTCCGCAAGCAGCAGCGCCAGCGCCGCGAGTCGACCCCAGTGCCCACGATTGCTCTGGTCGGCTACACCAACGCCGGCAAAAGCACGCTCTTCAACCGGCTCACCGGGGCGCAGGTTTTGCAGTCGTCACGCATGTTCGCAACGCTTGATCCCAAATTACGAGCCATCGAACTGCCCAGCCGCCGCAAAATTCTGCTCTCTGATACCGTCGGTTTCATCCGCAATCTGCCACACACGCTCGTCACCAGCTTTCGCGCCACGCTCGAAGAGGTAGCGCAGGCCGAGGTTCTGCTCCACATCCGCGACGCCGCGTCCACCTATGGCGAGGAGCAAAAAACGCAAGTCGAGCGGGTTCTGGGCGAGCTCGACTCTCTGGCCAAGCCGCGCATCGAGGTGCTGAACAAGATCGACCTGCTCGGCGATCACGAGCGCGAGGGACTTGAATCGCAGCTCCAGGCTCGCGGCGAAATTGCTGTCTCGGCGCGCACCGGCGAGGGCATGGACGCGTTGCTCAAGGCCATCGATGAGGCCTTGCACTCCGACCCGGTTATCGACGCCGAACTGCGTGTCCCGCAGCAGGAAGGCGCAGTGCTGGCGGCCATCGAAGCAGGCATGATCGTGCATAGCAGAGAGTACGAAGGCAATCTGGTGCGCCTCGCCGTCAGCGGCCCAGCCTCGCTCGTAGGCCGTCTGCGCCAGTTCCGGCAGCGAGACGAATAATCGCCCATTCATCAATGCGTCATGTTGGATGGCCTATGCTTTTATTGAGGACCGCTACAGCGTTTTCGATTCTGCTTTTACAGAATCCATGCTGCCGAGTGGCTTTTTCCGTTCCGGGGTCCGCGGCGGCAGGTCTTCGTTGCTGGGGTGGAAGAATAAAGCCAATTTCGATGCCGTTCCGATGTCAAGATGTGAATCGAAAACGCTCTAAGGAGACCCCATGAGTTCCGTCCAAACCACCGTCGGCAGCGCCATCACCACGCTCTCCAGCCGCGAAGTCTATCGCAACCATTGGATGCGTGTGCGCGAGGACGAAATTCTGCGCTCGAACGGCGAGCTAGGCATCTATGGCGTGGTCGAGAAGCACGACGCGGCCATCATCCTGCCCATCGATCAGGGCCGCGTCTGGCTGGTCGAGCAGTTCCGCTACACAATTCAGGAGCGGGCGCTGGAACTGCCTCAAGGCGGCTGGGAGATGGAAGTCGATTCCCCCGAAGAGCTGGCGCGCGGTGAACTCAGGGAAGAAACCGGCCTCGAAGCCGCGCAGATGATTCATCTGGGAGACCTCTGGATCGCCTATGGCTTCACGCGGCAATTGCAGCACGTCTATCTGGCCACCGGCTTGACCGAGAGCGCGAAGGATCTCGACGCTGAGGAGTACGACCTCATCGTCCGCTCGGCCACTGTAGACGAGTTCGAAGAGATGATGCGCAGCGGCACGATCCGCGACAGTTGCACGCTCTCCGCCTGGGCGCTCTATCTCATGTGGAAGGCGCGGCAAGTCTGAGCGAAATTGGCGCAGGAATCTATCTGAGCATCAAGCCCTGACTTGTTGTTGCGTGCCTCGGAAGCGCTTGAAAGCCAGAACCGTGAGCACAACGAAGACCGCCATCACCACAAGCTGTGTGACTCCAAAGGCTGGAGATGCCGGCGTCGGCGCAATGGACTTCAGCGCAGGAACCTTCGCGAAGAGTTGCGCGAACAAGACAAAAACATTGAAGTAAAGAGCCAGGCTCGCGGTGATGACATAGGTTCCGCGCCAGCCGCCTGAGAGTCTGCGGCCATAGAGCGCGACGATCGCCGGCAACAGAACGATCAAGGATAAGATTCCGAGCACAATCCCCGGCGTAACACCCTTGAAGGGAAATAGGAATCCGGTGACGCTGGTGAGAACCGTGGTTACCAGGTAGATCGCGGTCCAGCGATGCAGCAGTTTCCCACTGATCAATCCGAAGAGAGCGATCAATCCTGCGCCGATCCCCGCCAAACTCAGAACCACGTGCAGGAATGTGAATGTCGTGATGCTTAGGCCAAAAATCATGAATTTGTCCTTTCGTAGGGAATTGCTACCGGGTCTGCGGAGCATCTGACCGGAGGAAAAAACAGGATGCGTCCGAGCAGAGTTTCATTCGAGGTGGTGATCAGCTTGCGGCTGACGTGAGCAGGGCTTCGACCTTCGAATCCAGCTCTCGTGCGACTTGCAGAGCGGGATCATTGCCATAGGGCGCGAGACAACTAGCCATCAAATCGTAAGAAAGATGGACGCCGTCCTGGCGTTCATCGATGAGAATCGAGACCGGGGCATAAGAGGCGGTGTCCGGCACATGTTCCGCCATCTTCTTCATGATGAGTGGGTTGCCCACCACAAGGCGCGGAATTTTAGGTGCCGCGGAGCCCCGTTCTTTTTCAATGATCTGCCCCAGGTTGAAGCGCGCAAACTCCATAAACCCCGATGGTCCGATGGCCGAGTGAACCACCTGTTCGAGTTCCTGCCAGGTCCTCGCAGTGGATACATTCTTGCCGAACTCGCGCATATCGGGATGACCGATAGCCGCTTCGATGGCTGCCATAACGTCTGAGAACGGCCTGGAAGAAACCAGGCTCCATCGCTCCACTGCGATTTGGTTGATCGCCATTCCACACCTGCCTTGCGCGATTGGATGCAGGGAGCGGGTCGCGGTTGCGCAAAGAAATTTGCACAGATCGAGCGGTGATGCCGGGGTGCCTGTAGGAGGGTCCGACCGGCGGTTCCTGTTCTATCCCCGCTCTTCCATAGGAATATATGGCGCAGGATAGGGCGGCCCAATGTACTCTGCTCGGGGGCGGATGAGCCGGTTGTCGTCCAACTGCTCGATCACGTGCGCGGCCCAGCCGGCAATGCGGCTGATGGCGAAGATAGGCGTATATAGGTCGATGTCGATGCCCAAGGTCGCATAGGTTGAGGCGGAGTAGAAGTCCACATTCGCGTTCAGCTTCTTGTCGGCGTTGATGTAAAGCTCGATGGCGCGCGACATATCGTACCATTTGGGCACGCCAGCGTCCTTGCCCAACTGCTCGCTCATTTTGCGCAGATGGGTGGCGCGCGGGTCCTCGGTTTTGTAAACGCGATGGCCAAAGCCGGAAATCTTCTGCTTGGCGGCCAGCATGTTCTTGACGTACTCCACCGGATCGGCGCCGACTCTGTCGATTTCGAGCAGCAGGCGCATCACGCCTTCGTTGGCGCCGCCGTGCAGAGGTCCCTTCAAGGCACCGATAGCCCCCGTGACAGCCGAATGGACGTCGGCCAAGGTGGCTGCGATGACGCGAGCAGCAAAGGTCGAGGCATTCAGCTCGTGCTCGGCGTGCAGCACCAGAGCCATGTCCATGGTCCTGGTGGCCGTCTCGGAAGGCTTCACGCCATTCAGCATCCACAGGAAATTGGCCGCATGAGTCATCGAGCGGTCAGGCGGAACAACCTCTTTCCCCTTGCGCAGCCGGTCGTAGATGGCAACGATCATGGCGAACTGCGAGGTCAGGTTATAACTCTTGCGCACATTGGCGTCGTGCGAGTTGTCCTTTTCGTCGGCATCGTAGAAGCTCAGCGCAGACACCGCCGTGCGCAGCACCTCCATTGGCGTGGCCGTGCGGGGAAACGTGCGCAGCATGTCCACAATGCGCTGATCGAGCGAGCGGGCCAGCGAAAGTTCGGACTGAAACTCGCGCAGGGCCAGATGATTGGGCAACATCCCATTCCATAGCAGGTAGGTGGTCTCCTCGAAGGTCGAGTGGACCGCCAGCTCGTGGATGTCGATTCCCCGGTAGGACAACACGCCCGCATCTCCGTCGATCCAGCAAATCCCGGAGTTCGCCGCGACAATTCCTTCCAGACCCTTTCCAGCGACAGCAGTCGACATAGCCCTCGAATCTCCCCCTTGCCATGGTTTCTTTGCGAGAATGCGGCGGTCGTCCCGGCCTCAAAAACGGCCCGGCGCCTGAAAGTGTTGTAAAGATGTTTATATAGTAGCAATTCGATGCTTGTCACGAACTGCGGTACGGCGGGGGCAGATCAGGTTGATTTCAGAACCCCAACGAGTTCTTCAACGCCCAAAACGTGATCGGTCAGTTCGGCTTCCATTGCGGGTGCAACCCAAGCCAGCATCAATGGCCTTGGCCACTTCTTCAATCCGCGGAAGAATCATCGCCTCCGGTCTTCCTTCACCACCCCGGTCTGAGGCCGGCGTTCCTCGCCTTCTACTCTTGGTGCGGGTTGATCTCGCTCGCCCGCTCCCGGCGCAGCTCCTCGTTGCGCTGGTGGAGGGCTTCCTTGATTCCCGCGAGTCCCCTCTGCTTGTAAGCCTGAAACATCTCCACGACCTTCTCTTCCTCGGTTTGCGCCTTTGCCGCTTTCTGCTCTGGCATTGCGAAAATTCTCCTTAAACTGCTCGGCGGCGCTGGTGATGTGCTTGCCTATGGTCTGCTCCACAAAGCGAAACACATTGCCCGCGAAGTTCCGATCGGTGCTTTAGCGTCTGAGCGTACCTCGAGTCTGAACCCTCCGAACTCCGAACGCAAACTCGAAAATTTCAACCGGCCCATTACCAGGACGGCGAGGTGTGGAATAGGTCCAAACCATGCATTTCGAGGTTCAGTACAGAAATGCGGTTAGCTTTTTTCTGCACAAGCTGGATTATTTCTATATCCTGTAGTTTCGCCAGCGGGTGCCCGGCGCGAGACCACCGCAATTCGGCTTCCGGGCGGAATCCCGGCGAAAAGACAGGAATGTTGAGACAACACTTTTTTGAGCGGCGTCTAACCGGATAGGAAGGCGCCATACCAGAGGCGCGGTTCGCAGGACGAGCCGCCAAGGAGAAGCAAACACATGAGTGTACTTGACGATACCCCCCGTAGCTACTCGGGTGCGTTGCTAGCGGTTGTTGCCGTGGCCCTGCTGTCCGGGTTGGGCGGCCTGATCTGGAGCTTTAACCTCAACGGACGGTTGGAGAGCCAAAAGGCCGAACTGAGCGAAGCCAAGGATCAGAACAAAAAGCTGGCTTCCGACTTGCGCGAAACCGACGCCCACCTCCGGGTGACCACCGAGGAGTTGGGCAAGTCCCTGGGCCTAACACAAAAGCAGCTCGACGCCCGCGCCCAGGAAATCATCCGCCGCGAGCAGGCTGACAGCCAGCGGCTGGAGAGTGCCCAGCAACAGACCGAGCAGCAGGTCACCGCCGTATCCAGCGCCGTCTCCGACGTTAAGACCGACGTGGGTGGCGTGAAGACCGATCTGGGCAAGACGCAGACCGACCTCGCCACCACCATCAGCCAGTTGACCTCCATGAAGGGGGACATGAGCGACCACAGCAGTCTGATCGCCCGCAATCACGATGAGCTGGAACTGCTAAGGCACAAAGGCGACCGCTCCTTTTACGAGTTCACACTGTCCAAAAACCAAAGAAAGCCAGTCGGCACCGTGAGCCTGGAACTGAAGAAGGCCGACGCCAAGAAGAATAAGTTCACCTTGGTGGTTTTCTCCGACGACAAGCAGTATGAGAAGAAGGACCGCAGCCTGAACGAGCCGCTCCAGTTCTATAGCGGCAAGGACCCCATGCTCTTCGAGATCGTGGTCAACTCGGTGGGCGGAAAGAATTCGCAGATCAGCGGATATCTCTCCGCGCCCAAGGGTGCGCCGACTCCGCCTACTGCTCAATAATCGTGGTGTGGGGCGCGAGCACCACGCTAGGTTGATACTGGAACTTGAAAGTGAAGTTCAGGTCCTTGCGCGAGTCCCACTCCTGCTTGCCAATCCGGATCGCCCAGAAAAAATTCCCGTCCGCGCTCTCTCCTGGGGCCAGGCTCATGTGGGGTGAGAGTGCGTTCGAGTGCAGCGCGGCTATCTCCGGATAGGCCAGAAAAACCTGATCGTATTGGCCTGCAGTCCCAGCGGAGATGGAGTCGATGCCGTCTCCAAGCTTGACATTGGCCAGCACGTCTTCGAGAACCAACGGATTCTTGCTCTGATTTGTTAGTTTCACGTGTGCAAAGACTAGAACCTGGTCAAAGCTCTGCTTGGCCATGGCTTCGCCGTTGGCGTCGATCCCCGAAGTCTCGACATGCCGCGAATGAGTCCACGCCTGAACAATCTCCCCGCTGGCAACGGGCGGCTTCTCCCCGATCCATATGAAAGCGGTGACGGCGACGGTCACCAGCACGGCCGCAGCTATGCTGGCCCAGACTAAGTGACTGCTGCCCTTGGTGAATTCTTCACCACGAGCGGCATCGTCAATTTCTTTTTCGTATTCCTGATGGAGTAAGCTCATAGCGCCCTTATCTTAATCTCAATCGGCGCAAAATAAATGATCAATTCCCGCATTTCTCTTAGAAAAAACGAAGTTATCTGTACAAAAGAGGACACTTTTACCGTAATGGAATGAAACTGGCCCGGAGGGCAATCGAGACAAAAATTCCCCTCCGGCAAATTTAAGCAAGCCGGGGAGCCGAGCTCTCCATTCGAGCTCCGCTGGGCAGTAGCCGACGAAACAGTCGGGATAATTTACGCTTGGGGAAGAAATGTTACATGCAGAATAGGTGTTACATCGCCTTCGGCTCGATGTGACGAGGGCTAATAGACCAGACGCACAGCTGGCGCACCGCATTTAAACGGTCTTGCTCTCATCCCGGCCTTCGGCGTTTAGGCTGCGTTATGGACGGCGGCTCTCAGACGGATAACTGCATCCGCCTGCGGACCTTTCTGACCCTGAACGATGTCGAACTCAACGTCATCGCCCTCTTTCAGCGTCTTGTATCCGTCCAATTGGATTGACGAATAATGTACGAACACATCGGGACCATCATCGCGTCCGATGAATCCATAGCCTTTGGCGTTGTTAAACCACTTGACCTTCCCTTTGTACTGAGCCACAGGTTCCTTCTTTCCATACATCCTGTGAGATGTGGTGAATTGTGAGATGCGGTGGGTAATACCATGGGGAACGCCCACCAATATGCATTAAGACGCGCAAAATCCAAGAATGGTTCACATTAATTTCACAGCTTTATTTCATCAAATGAGACAGGACAGGCTCGCAGCGCCTGTCCTGAAATGGAAGTGATTGATTGCATGGAACCACTCTACTTTTTCGTTTTAGTAGCCATCTTGCGCGCGTATAGCAAAATACTTGTCAATGTCTTGCCATCTAGAATCGCGCCCTTTTCAATCAGCTTCACTAACTCGGAAAGTTTGACCAGACGAAAGTCGATCTGCTCATCATCCTCCGGATGCGCTTCACCCGCCACTAACCCTTCGGCCACAAACACCTTCATTGACTCGCCAAGAAATCCGGGGCTGGCGTAGTACTCGACCAGCGGCTTCCACTTACGCGCACGGTAGCCCGTCTCTTCTTCGAGCTCTCGTTGCGCACCTGCCAATGCATCTTCGCCCGCCTCCAGCTTGCCCGCCGGAAGCTCCCACAGAAACCGATTGGCAGCATGACGATACTGGCGCTCGATCACCACCCACGGATCACGCTTGTTCTTTGCGCTGTCGATGGCCAGGATGACTACGCTGCCATTGTGGCGGACAATGTCACGCAAGGCCTCCCTGCCGCCTGGCTCGATCAGCCGGTCGCGTAGCACTCGGAACAGGGGTCCCTCGAACACGGTTTCGGAGCCGACCAGTTGCGCCGTTCCCTCCACGGCGGGTGTGAGCGTCTTAACCGCCTTCTTCGCCTTGGACTTCGCGGATTTCTTTACCTTCGTCTTGGCGAGTTTCTTCACTTTGGGCGTTGCAGATTTCTTTACCTTGGTTTTTGCCGCCTTTGCTGGTTTGGCGGCCTTCACGGCTTTCTTCTTCTTGGGCATCTTTCTCTCTCCTCCGGACGCAATTTTGCGCAATCGGATCACATGCGTAATCAGATAAAGACTACACGCACAGCCTGGTCTGCAGGGTACTCCTGCATCAAATCAGCCCGGCGTGGCATCCTTAACACAAGTCGAATTCCGCGCACAGCGGTTCTTCAGTTGCTGTAAAGGGGGCGATTGCGGTTGAGTGGCTTTTTTCCCAAGAAAAAGCCACCTTCTACTCTGCCTGAGACTTCATGTGAACTGGAGAACCGCTCAAATTCTGCGCGAATGGGACTCCACCAAAGGGAAATGAGCCGGACGTGAACGAGTTGTTGACCGCAGATTGTCATCCCATCGCCATCGTGCCGGGCTTGCACCGGCTGTTTCTGGACTACTGCTCCGGCTCTGAAGAGGCGCGCGCCTTCAACGCTTCTCTGCCTTCGGACGCGAGTTGGCAGACGCGTCCGCCCCTCCCAGCGCACTGGCCGGAGTTGGTCCGTCTGCTGGCTGAGCAGAATCCTTCGCCGTCCCCGGCCGCCTCAAAGTCAATCGACGCTCTGCGCCGCGGTGCCGGAACCGTGGTGACCGGCCAGCAGGTGGCTCTCTTCGGCGGGCCGCTCTTCACGCCATTCAAGGCAGCTACGGCGTTAGCCCGCGCCCGCCAGGCAACGGCAGCGGGCCACGCGCACGCTGCTATCTTCTGGCTGGCCAGCGAAGACCACGACTTTGCCGAGATCGACCATGTAGTCTTTCCGGCTCGCAAAGAGCTGCGCAAACTGGTCTACGCTAATGCGCCATCGGCCCCAATTCCCGTCGGCGGCATTGTTCTCGATGACTCCATCTCTCCGCTTCTCGACCAAGCCTGGGAACTGCTCGGCTCCTCCGACGCTATGGAGGCTCTGGCCGCCGCTTACCAGCCGGGCCGCACCTTCGCCCAGGCCTTCCGGGATTTCTACACCAAGGTTTTCGCGGCGCAAGGGCTGCTGATACTCGATGCTGGAGGCCGAGAGCTGCACCGCATGGGCGCATCCGTGCTGCGTGCGGCCATCGAGCGCGCCGACGAGTTGCACGCCGCTCTCCTCGAACGCAATCGCCAACTCGAAGCCGCAGGCTATCACGCGCAGGTGGCGGTCGGTCCTGACTCCAGCCTGCTCTTCCTCATCGATCAGCAAACCGGCGCGCGCGTAGCCCTCAAGCGGCTGCCGATGAGCGCCCAGGAGCCGGACGGCTTGTGGCAGGCTGGTCGCCAAAGCTTTACGACGGCTGACTTAGTCGGCATTCTCGACGCCGAACCGGAGCGCATCTCTCCCTCGGCGCTGCTCCGCCCCGTCTTCCAGGATTTTCTGCTCTCCACTTCGGCCATCGTCGCCGGACCGGCGGAGATCGCCTACTTCACCCAATCCGCCGTCCTCTATGAGCGCATACTAGGCCGAGAAAATCCGGGCCAAAATAATCCAGGCAGAATCACGCCAGCCTTTCCGCGCTTCTCCGCAACCCTGGTCGAGCCAGCCATCGCCGAATTGCTCAAAAAACACGAGCTGACACTGGAGCGCGTCTTCGCCGAGCCCCCTGCCTCGCTGGCGCAACTGCTTGCGGCCCGATCGATGCCCACCGAAGGTAAGCGGAGGCTATCGGCCGCGGGCACGGCGTTCGATGCCGAGCTGACGCTGCTGCTGGATTGGATGCGTTCGCTCGATGAGGGCCTGGGCCGGTCAGCCGAGACCGCAGCCGACAAGATGCGCTACCAGATGAGCCGTCTGCGTAATCTCGCGGCCAATTTTGAGTTGCAGCGTGAGGCCTCGCTCAGCCGTCACGTCGAAGCCATCAGCCAGGCGCTCTACCCCGGCGGCGCGCTCCAGGAGCGGCTGCATGGCGCTGCCTACTACTTTGCCCGCCATGGCTTTGGACTAGCCGAGGAGCTCACCGCGCAAGCCGCAAACTCCTGCCCAGGGCATACCGTGATGTGGCTCTGACGGGGAAGTTAGCGGCGAGAGCAGAAAGAGTGCTACTGATCTCCGCCAGCAACACGGGTGCCCCAGGTCCGTGGGGTGGAGATCCGGGTTTTCGAACCTGGGTTTCGCTGTGAGCTGTCAGCTGCCTAGAAAGAAACTATACGGCTTTTTGGCGTGGGATTTACTCTTATCTTCAATGAGATTAATGAGTTACAAGTGATTTTGTGGATTTGTTGTGGCCAAAAACCGTGTCCATTTTCAAGTTCGTGAATGTCGGCGTTACTCACGAGCGGGGCAGGATCTTAACTTGAGTCGGTTTCGATACTCTTACCTCGCCAGCGTGCGCCACGATCCTTGCCCTCTTTGTTTGGTTCCCGCGTGAGATACAGAACGATTTGGCATCATCAGGGGTTTCCACAGTTCGACTGGATCTATCCCCAAGCGTTGGGCATTGCCTTCGGCGATGCAGATTCGCGCGACGAGCGACTCACAGCGCTGGCGCAGGGCGGCGATTTCCTGATCTCGATCATGCAAGGCATCGGCTTGGGTGCGGCGGTGTACTTCACGCGGCGATAGTTCGCTGCCTTTTGCTTGCTCCTCTGCTGCCGCGGCAATCTCCATATCCAGGCCGTACTTTTTGAGAGTCTTGCGGTCAAAGCCAGTCTGTTTTGCCACCGCCAGGACATGCAGAGGCGCATCTTCCGGAGACTTCGCCACGGCAGCCGCAAGATAAACTCTCACGGCATCTCGCACTTCTTCTTCCATCGATGGGCGCGGCATGTTCAATGCTCCCTGAGAGGTTTGAACCTCGACCCCCTTGCCAACATGTGGACGCACGAGTGTTTCTCCATCACTTGGTATGGCAGACAGAATTCGATCAACGCCGGCCAAAGTTGCCTCTGCGTCAGCGATCCAGTGTTCGGAAAGATCGGCTTCTCCGCGAGACCTTTGCGCTTCGGCATTTTCCAGAGTCAGCTTCGTCCTCGCCTGTAGCTGGACGAGGTTCTGTCGATGAGTTGTATTCGCGGTATCGAACAAGTAGTCGTCACAATCCTTGACGCAGTTCAACATCTTTGGACAGGGCGGCCAAGCGGAGTTACATGTACCGCCTGTAGCTGCGCTTCCAGAAAGGCATCGCGGACATCGTCGTGCAAATTGAAATAGATGTCCGCAACGGCGCCTCTTGTACGGCCGGATTGGAGCGCACTCTTCAACGTGTTGATCTGTTCAGAGGGAGTCAGGTGCTTGTAAGCTTCCAGATCTCCGAGATGTTCCCGGCCTTGCCAGCGCGCGATCACCTCATCGGGAACGCCGGCCACAGCCGCCTTGGTTGTGACCCAATGTCGAAACTGGTGACTGTGCAGGCGAAAGAACTGTCCTTCCTCGTCCCGCAATCCGAAGCGTACAAAGGCGGATCGCGTGACCGTTCCTAACGCCGTCCTTCTTCCCAGAAAGTCGTTGACGGTCTGCTCCAAGACGGGCTCAACCAGGAGGGGGTTTGTTTCAAGATGCTCGTTGAAGAAGTTGCGAAAAGCGATGAACAGGCTCTTGGAGAGACTCTGCCGAGTCCCATCGCGGCGATCGACAACCCACAACGCCGGCACGCGCAGTCTGAGCAGGTACGAGCGAACATACGCTGCCCGATATTCGTAGCGGGCCGATTCCCGGCCAGGTATCCGTATCGCCTCCCGGGCAAGCTCGGAAAGGGGAAGCCGATTGACGCTGGTAGGGGCAATGCGAAGAAGCTTGGCGACCTCTTCGCGCCGCAACAATCGATTCCCGGTGATGCCGGGGAGAGTTACCCGGTCGGGCCTGGCTTCAAGTTGCCGAGCGCGTTTGCGGGCAGCAAGAGTCAGCTTCTTTGCTTCCTGAATAGCGGTCCTGGCAAGCTCAGCCTGTTTCGGCGTCATCCAGCGAACCGCCAGTTGTTTCCGCCCGCCGCGGGACTTTTCCTTGTGGTACCGTATTCCCCAACGTTTCCTTGTGCCAGTTCCCTCCGAGCACAGGCAGTCCAACGGCAGCGTGAGTGCTTCGCCGATGCGAAACGCCGTTGCCAGCATCACCGCGAGGACACAGGCAATCAATCTGTCGCGCGGCTCTCTCGCATATTTCGCATAGATGTCGCCCACGGCCTGAATCGCGCCGTCTGACGGCAAGCGCTTCATCCGCTCCAACTGTCCATCCAATGTGTATCGCTCTGAGTCGTCGGTTCGCGGCGTGGTGAATATGACTTCCATCGGCCGCACGATACCGCCACCCGGGGCCGCGGCTAGCGATCGCATCATGAACTGGAGTTGAGTGGACCTCTTGTAGGTTGTCGATGGGCTCCAGTGGGCGAGCATTACTTGCTCGGTTTTCAGCAGATCCTCCTCGGTCAATAGCGACCAATCGAATCCATGCGAGTCGCCGAATCGAGAAGCGATGGCTTCCCAGAACATGCGCGCGATATCCACTCGATACGACATCGTTCCGGCGGCACATCGGCTCAGCATCAAGTAGGCTTTTACAACGTTTGCAAAACGCGGTGGCAGGCCATCGGTCTCGGAACCGTAGCGAGTGAAGTGCAGCCGTGAGTTGGAGGTCTTGTGCCTGGAAGTGCGCAGATGCCGGACATCCCAGATCGGCGAGTCAAAATCTCCGTTGGGAAACAAGGCAGGAAAGAGCGCCCGTCCTTGACGCACATACGATGTCTCCGCTGCCAGCGTCATGCAGACGTATCCTTTTTGCCGGATTCCTGCGCGATCTGCTCCAGCAACTGGCGAATGGCGGCCATGATGTCCTCAAACTGCATAGGAATGCGGGAATCGCTAACCGGTTTCATCGCCTCCGCAATACGTTCGAGCGCCGCCAGAACCTCGGCGTGAGGGCCGGTACGGAAGGCCGCGAAGAACTCACAGGGATAACAAGTGAGCGGGGGAGCCAGGCGGCACAGTCCATCCTTGCAAACATCGCGGCCGCACATGCCAATCCCACCCAGGTTCAGCGGGGCCGTTGGCAAGTGAACGAGTTCGCCTGGGATACTCTTGGGCGGAACACCTGGGAAAACCGATCGAGTATGCGAGTCGACAATCCTTCCGCGAAATCGCTGCAGCAAGGGATCGAATATCCGGTCGAACTGCTCTCCCAACTGATCAACAACGTAAGACGCCGCTTCTACGTAAACGTCGACGTTCTGCAGGTCCGTGTGGTCGAGGACTTCAGCTATCCTCTCCCGTGATGCACCCTCCCTCGCCATCTCCGTCGCAAGAGTTGACCGAAACCGTCGTGGCGTGAGGTGAAGCTGCGATCTGGTTCGCGGTGAAATCAATCGAGCCGCGGTTGCGAATCGCGCCATCGCCTGGTTGATGCCTTCCTCGGGAGAATCCGACGGCAACCAATGAAACAGAGGATCCTCCGGCCCTCCCTTGCGCAGCGCGATCAGCAGTTGCCCGAGTTGGTCGCTGACCGGTCTCGTTCGGGTCTCCCGGAACTCCTTACGCTTTTTCACGCGCGGCATCTGAATCTGGTATTTTGTGATCGTTCGCGAACGGCCGCCGTCAACAATCTTCGTCTCGAAGACGCGCAGGTCGTGGTTCTTCATCCGCGCGGTTGACTGCGGATTAAGGCCCAGTTCCAGATGCAGCATGAGGAGGGCGCGATCAAACGGCGTTCCCGCACCTGCGGCAATCGCCTGGATCCAGTGGCCCTTTCAGCGGATCCCGGAAACGAACGGCGGCTCCCTTGACGTTGCCTTGCGCGCGAATCGTCTTCAAAGCCAAGGCAAGATCGCGATCAAACTCCGGCAGTTGCACGCCGAAAGCTCCCCAGAAGTACATCTCCCGCAGGCGCGCAAAGTCGTTGCCCTTGCTGGCCGTCGAGAGGCCATGCTCGAGAAATGCACGGAACATCTCCTCGGCCACTTGGCTCCAATCGAATGGCGCACATCTGTAGGTGCCAACCGAGTGCGGCCGCGCGGCGTACCAGAGAACGAATCTGCGGAACATCACGAAATCGTTCCAAACAGTCATGCCTTTTGAGAAGGTCAGCCTGTATGCGAGGTAGATCTTCAGGATGTGGACGGATCGGCTCGAGAGACTCAGCCGGGAAGAGGCAGGCAGAATAAATTTCCAATCGATCTTGAGCAGACGGCCGCCATCGGCCGAAGCGCGAAAGCTCCAGACATCATCTGTCGTATCGACGATCTGCCGGTCTTTGGTGATGACCTGTGCGCGAACCGCCGGCAAGGGCGGCAGAGGCGGTGCTTGTTGTTTCAATATCGCCGTGGCGGCAGTCATGGTTGACCTGCCTGGGAGCCGTACAGGCGTTCGTTCCGTTCGCGGAGAAAGGCGCCGGCGCAGCGGGCCATCGCGTTCTGTGTGTAATGCAGCGGCATGGTGAAGCCCGGCTTCCAGCCGCCCAATGCTCGCAGCAGGGCCAGCGTCTCTTCCTCGGGATGCTGAGCGAGCAACTCTTCCGCCAGGACCTCAGCCCAGGTGTGACGAAAACTATGCCAGGAAAGATGTTCAATCCCGGTGTTCCTTGCGATTACACAGGCCACTTCGTTGGTGGCGGTAATCGACAACGCTTGTCCCGCCGCCGTTACGAACAAATAGGGACTCTGCCCAGCTGGACGTCCAGTTGGCGGCCGGTTCGTAAGATAAGCGCGGAGACCGCTTCGAATCTCTCCCGATAGATCGAGCACCCGCTCGATCGTCCTCACGGCAGGGCGGTGCCGTCGATGATCTGCCGCGTCATGAGCCCGTCGTCTGACCTTAAGCCCAGGCGATTCCGGCCGGGGCAAGTCATCCAGCCGAAGCCTGAGCAACTCTCCACGTTGAAGGCCACACTGAATCGCAATCCCATACATGAGCCAGTTGCGCAGGCGCGTTTCGGTTCGGAATGGATTAGCGGCGGCGAACTGAAAAGGCAGAATAAGGTTGCCGTTGGCTACACGGCGAGGACCGATCAACCCGTTAACGCGCGCCACTTCTTCGACGGTCAGAGGCTGGATCCGTTGCGAATCACCGCTCTGGCGAGTGACTGCATGAAAGGCCTCATCCAGACATGCCCTCTGGCAGCGGATCGGATCGAATGACACTCTCTGCGTGCGTCCCTGGCCGGCAGGATCGGCCGCCCACTTCAGGAAATCACGGATCACGCTCGCATGACGGGCCACAGTGTTGCTGCTGGAGATCGAGGCCTGTATGATCTCAACGACGTGACCGCCAACTCTCAGAAACACAAGCAAGTCTTGAATCTGCATCCCAGTCAGTGCTTGGCCTTCTTCGAGAAGATCGTCCAACTCTCCGCCGAGAGCAGCACTGCTCCACGTATAGAGCAAGCCAATGGATCGCAAATCGTTGGTCAGGGTCGAAGGCATGGACTGCCAACGCCTGCGGCGGACCACCCACCGTGTGGCAACCCGAACGGGAATCCAACTGGACGCATCTACCAGGGTTGGTAGCAACTCTCCGGTGTCGAGCGTCAACGCAAGAACCCGGAATCGACGCTGCCGACCCCCCGCCGCCCGATCCTCGCTCGCATGCTCCCTCATCGGCACAGTCACCTGCCATGCCCGAAAAAGACGAAGCGAAGATGATTTTGTTAGCGAGCCATGGTCTCAGCACCGCGCCCTTCGATGGAGCCTTCCACTCCGCCCTAAACGCGCCGCCCTACGGGCATCGCAGGGCTCCGTTCCAGGCTCCATCGAAGCAGAACAACCACCCCATGACGACGAACCCTACGCAGTTAGAGGTTCTTCTTCTGCTTCCGAGAAAAGCGACAAGTCAATCCTCGTAAATGGACACGAAAACCAAGGTAGTACCCTAGAATGGAATATCGTCGTCAGAAATCTCGGCTTGCTGTGCGTACTCGTCCTGACCGCCCGCAGAAGCCGGAGGCCGCTGGTCGAAGCTGGCTGACGAGCTCGACGAGCTTGCCGCCCGGCTGTACCCACCTGCGCCCGCGCCGCCCGCACCTTCCTCGCGCCCGGAGAGCAGAACCAGTTCATTGACCAGGATTTCGGTGCGGTACTTCTTGGCGCCTGTCTCCTTGTCGTCCCAACTGTTGGTGGAAATCTTGCCCTCGATGTACAGCTTCGCGCCCTTCTTTACGTAGTCGCGGACGATCTCGGCGGTGCGCTTGAAGGCCTTCAGGTTGTGCCATTCGGTGCGATCCTGCCAGTTGCCCTGAGCATCCTGGAAGCGGTCGCTGGTTGCCAGCCCAAAGCTCGCCACCATGACGCCGCTGGGGGTCGAGCGAATCTCCGGGTCCTTGCCCACATTTCCCAAAAGGGTGACTTTATTCACACTTCTTGCCATGTTGTTGCACTCCAGTAAGTGAAAAGAATAGCAGAGGATCAGTACTTGCGTGAATTTGCGCGGTTGCGCAGCCACTTGGCCACTCCAAGCGTCAGTAGCAGCCCGCCGAAAGGAATCGACATCAGAGCGACGATCAAAGCGAACCAGCCTGTATTGGTGCTGGCGCCAGTCGGCGAGAAGCCGCCCAGTATTGTTTCCAACAGCACGGCGGCCAAAAGCCCCGCGCCCAGCATCGACGCGCCCCATTGCAGTAGTTGGCGTGTGCCGTCGCCGGAGTTAGGATTAGGTTGGCTCGCACGCATCGATCTTCCTATCCTTCTATCCCTGCGCCAGGCGCAGCATCGCCCAAGTGATAACGCCGGTGATCGAGACGTAGAGCCACAGCGGGAATGTCCAGCGGGCGACCTTGCGGTGCTGAGGGATGCGTCCGGTGAGCGAGAAGAAAAAGGTCACCAGCACCAGCGGCAGCGCCACCACAGCCAAAATGATGTGGCTGGCCAGCAAAGGCAGGTAAACCGAGCGCAGAGCCGCGTGTGCCGGGTAGCGAACGTCGCCGTGCAGCGCGTGATGCAGGATGTAGCTCACCAGAAACAGCGTCGAGAAGCCAAAGGCCGTCATCATCGCCGCGCGATGCGCCTTAATGCGGTGCGCCCGAATGAAGGTATAGCCGATCAGCAGTGCCGTGGCGCTGAGGCCGTTGAGCAGGGCATTGAGCGCGGGCAAAAAGGCGAATTGCCTGCTCGCCGCTGCCGCCGGGTGAATGTAAATCAGCCAGAGCAAAAACAGCGTAGCAGCCGCGCTGATAGCCAGAATGACCATGATGGCCGGGAGCGTACTGGATCGGGGAGCAACGAAGGTGGTCATGATTTTGCGTCCTTACTGCTTTGCGACGGCGCAGAGCATGAGCGCGGTAAAGAGCAGCGGCAGATAGAGCACGCTGACCTTGAGCAGATCGCGGGCCACCATGCGGCTTTCAGTTTCAGACGTGGCGCGCAGAATGCGTGTGAAGCGGATGGTGTACGCCAGATAAACCAGGCCCAGCGCAATGGCCAGCACGGCATAACTCGTCCCGACCAATCCCAACCGCCATGGTGCCAGGCTGACCGGGATCATTACCACCGCGAAAAATAGCGCCTCGGCCACCGTCGACCACCCATCCGGCTGCACCACCGGCAACATGCGGATGCCGGCCTTGGCGTAGTCGTCGCGATACAACCAGGCGATTGCCATGAAGTGTGGAAACTGCCATACAAAAAGAATGGCGAACAGTGCCACGCCCGGCCACTCGATCCGTCCGCGCGCAGCGGTCCATCCCAGCATCGGCCCCATGGCGCCGGGAAATGCTCCGATGAAGGTGGCCATAGTGGTGACGCGCTTGAGCGGCGTATAGATGGCTACATAAGTGAAAGCCGTGAGCAGCGCCAGGGCCACCGTGAGCATGTTGGTACGAACGAGCAGCCACACCGCGCCCAGAGCCAGAGCGCCCAGGCCGGCCAGCACTCCCTGTGCCAGCGAGAAGCGCCCAGCGGCCATCGGCCTGTCTGCGGTGCGCTTCATGCGCGCGTCGGTCTTGCGTTCAAGCGCCTCGTTCAGCGCGCCCGCCCCAGCAGAGACCAGGCCAATGCCCAGCAGCGTGTCGAGTAGTCCACGTTGCACGCTGGTTATGCCGGACGCGATCGATCCCAGATAAAAGCCGCCCCAGCCGGTCACCAGCACCAGCGCCACGACCTTGACCTTGAACAGCTCGCGCAGGTCGTGAATCAGCGTAGCCGTTGCGCCGGCCGCAAGCGTGTGCGCGGTTCCATGGGCTGCCTGCTCAGCCGTAGGCGCGGCAGACTTTGAAGAAACGGCGGCCTGGGAAGTCAGAGTCATCTGGGCAAATGGAAACTTCAAGTAGTCCTGCCGGGATGTTCCGGCTCGCGATGAGGCTAGCCAACCTGCAAACGACTGTTAGCTGATAGCTATCTGCTGTCAGCTGCTTCCTATTGTTTGCCGAAGCGGTAAACAAAGCCGGCCGTAAAGCCGCGGGAGTATTGCACAGTCGAGCCGAAGCCGGTGAAGTAGTACTCGGGCGCGACTCGCAATGCAAACCTCGGGGTCAAGTTGTAATCCACCGGAATGGTGGCGCTGGCTGCAAACGTGTAACCATCCGGCCAGAGCCCGAGGCCCGTAGATAAGGCGGTGCTGTGGTTAGTGTCGCCGGAAAAGTTCCCCTTTTCGATCCCAGCCATGACCCGGCCGGAAACGGAAAACTTGGGCTGCAGATAGAAGCGATATGTGGGCCCAATCAGAGCGGCATACTGGCTGATGGCCGGGTTGGTGATTCCTGAAATATAGTTCGGGTGATCCGGCTGGATGCCCACATAGGCCTTGGCGTAATAGCCGCGGCCATCAAGGGTAACGCCCAGCCGCTCGTCGTAGTAGCGAGTGAAACCCACGTTCCAGGCGAGATCGGTCGCGTGCTCCAGGCCCGGTCCATGGGCTATGCCCGGGCTGGCTGGATACCCAGGTCCGGGAATAAAGCGCAGGTAGCCTCCGCCGGCGTACGCCTCATATAGGTGGGCATAGGCTTCGTGAATGGCGGCGGCGCGGCGCTGTGCGCGGCGTGCGCGGATGCGGGCTTGGACGCTCATCTGACCCTGGGACTCGCCGGTTGTGGGCTGCTGGGTCTGGGCCTGGTCTGGAGCGGGAGCCGCGGGGTTGCTGCTCGAACTCGAGCTTTGAGCCAGTGCGGCGGTCACGGCAGCCAGACACAGCGCCACTAAAAGGGCAAGACGGCGAGAAGAATACATCGGTATTGGGTTTCCTCCACGGGAGTACGGAAGCACACCGCCGCTTATTGAGGCAGCGCTCCCCCCATAGGTATTAAATCACCTTGGGGGGAGCCTTGTGGGTGAGCCGGCACTGGATTGGACGCACGGCAGAGGAATTCCGCGTCCGGCTGCGCTATGTGATGTCGCCCAGATCGGTCTGCAGCTGCGCCTGGTCGAAGCCTGCTGGAGAGCCTTTGGCATCAAGCCAGTCCTGACCGAGCAGAGTGTGAGCCTCGTCACAATATTTCTTCCAGAAAGCCAGGGTCATAGTCTTTGGTTGACCCCAGGTGATGCAGGTGAAACCGTGCTGGTCGTACTTGGGCACAAAGACGCAGTGGCCGCCCCAGCTGCCGGGCTTGCCTTTGGCGCTGCTGTTGGGCACCACGTCCCACACGTCTTGCGTCTGTGCTGTCAGGGGCAGCGAGAGGCCGATGTAGACGCCGCCGAACAGGGCAATCGACTGCCGCACCTGGACCAGGTTGGATACTTTGGGATCGGCAAAGGCCAAAAGAGCGTGGTCGCCGAACCCCTGCTTGCGCCAGTCGGTCAACACATCCAGTTCGATGCCGCCCTTGTCAGTGCTGGAATCGCCAGGCACATAGCCGTCCCACTTTTCGTAGTAGCTTTCAATGGTGGCGTCGGGCAAGCTGGCCATGTTGCTGGCGTTGGCGGTCCACACCTGGACAGCGTGGCCCACGCCTGCAATGGTGCAGTCCCCCAGTGTATTGTTGAGCATCATGCCCCAGCTGGTGATGCCCTTTGTCCAGTCAGCGGTCTCGGGCGGCGGCGATAGCGATGGGGTCAGGTAGTCGCCCAGCGCCAGGGTGCGCGTGTCGGTTTTGATGGCCTTGCGGCCCAGTTTCATCTTGGAATGATCTGCCATAGAAAAGCTCCTTGCGTTGGGAATTGTCGCGAGAGGCAACGCCGAAGTGGGCATTGACCCAGACTGTGTCGAATCAGAGAAGTTTTGTCCAGTGAATCTTCCCTGTATTTCATCGTGCATGAACTGAGGTCAATTCCATGCAACGAACATCGGACCAAGAACAACCACCCTCACGGCTCGTTTAGGATGAGCGCGACGCGGCCCACAATCAGGTCGCCGGGCGGCTCGTCAGGGGCGAGTTCAATCAAATCGACGGGAAAAGCGATGTTGTGCGGCCGCAAGACCAGCCGATTCGACTGAAACTCCGCATAGCGCAACGTCAAGTGCGCACCATGCCGGATCGCATAGAGAGTGGGCCGATTCGGACGGTAAGGCGTCAGCGAGTTATAGTGCCGGTCGATCAGAGCAATGGCTTCCGGCATCACCAGAGGCTCCATCGGCAAGGCGTCGGAGCCTGGAATGCGCACGGCCACAAACCGTTGCCAGGCGCGGCGCTGGTTCGACAAGCGCGGCCGCATCGATTGCAACAGCCCGTCCGGCAGATGCAGCATGCTCTGCGCCGCCGCAGGCCGGATGAATGGTTCAAACAGAGCGACAGCATGCGAGACAACCGGAACCGCGCTGTCTTCCCCGTTCGACGGCGACACTTCGCTCTGGTAAGTCGAGGGCAATAGGTCGCCCGCCGCCATGTGTTGGGCGGCCAGAATCCTATCCAGAGCCTCAAGCGAAAGCTGACGCCGGCTGTGCAGAAAATTCGACAAATGCGACTGCCCAAAACCAGTTTGGCGCGCCAGCAGCGATACGCTTAGCGTTCCCCGCTGTATCCTGCGCAATAGTTCCAGGCGGAGTCGCTCGTGCATTTGCGTAAAGTTCATCTGTGGATAATCCGCCACCAGCAATGGAGACGAGCGCTCTCCATTTTCCTCTTGAAAACCTATCAGGGACGATTGGCCTTCATTTTCTGCGCTTAGTCATCGAATGGAAAGCGCCAAGGCGGAAAACTCCCGGGGGAGATTGACGCAGGGGAACGATGTTAATAGATTGGTTTTACTTAATCCGGTACTGGCTTGTGGGAATTCTTTGAGAAACGGTTCATGCCGCGAGGATGAAACGGGCGATCTTTTGCCCCTTTTAGCAGCTAATGAACAATTGCCGGAAGATGAAAGTCTTTTCCGGCAGTCTCATCCCTGCCCCAATGCCTTCTTGCGTGTTCGGGGTTAGCCAGTCAAGACAATTCCAGGATCTGCGCGCTATGAGCATGACAAAAAACGAGAGAATCCGGGCGGCTATCCCCCTACAGGGCACAAAGACCCTTAGGTGCCGCTCCCGCTTCTTTCTGCCCCGAGGCAATAAGATGCGAAAGCAAAACCGTCGGGAGAAAACGAGAATACGGAGAATAAGTCATGGATTTGCGCGTGCACTTGAAAATTTGCGAGGGGTGCGGTTGTCTTTGGTACCGTGCCCAGACCATAGGAAGTGTCTACTGCAATGGATGTGAAGTTAAACTGAAGGACTTTCCAACGCCGGAAAGCCGCAAGCGGCGCGGGCGTCCTGCCCACAAAACGCTGGTCAGAGTCTGGGCGGTCGCAGAGTCAGCCGGAGGTGCGCAATGAGCGCTGCCCTCCAGTTGCCGATCGTTTTGGAACCTGGTAATTCACGGCGGGCATGGCAGCAAGACCGGGAGACGGAAGAAGAAAAACCGGCAAGATCGCCGTCTCCAAAATCAATCGTAAAAGCACAGGCCGCAGAGCCAGTAGTTAGTCTAGGTTTCTATCGAAAGCATACCGAGAGCCTGTTACGGCGATATCTCTACGCATCGATGCAAGTGGGCAGAGCGCCAAACATCCTGGGCGATTCAGTAGGCCGGGGATGGTGCTCCAGCCGCCCCATCCGCACCTTCGAGGACGCTGTCATCTTCGTCCTCGACGTGGAGAGATGCCTGCACCAGCTCAATTCGCTGGATCGCATGATGCTGAACCGCATCGTCATCCAGGAATACACCCAGGCCGAAGCAGCGTCTTTGTTGGGGATGGCCGTTCGCACTATCTCCTACAAGTTCCCCGCCGCCCTCGACCGGCTGACGGAAAAGCTGCTGGAATCCGGGCTGCTGATTCTGCCGTACTAAATTGATTAATCCTTGAGACCCAGTGTCTGGGTGCCCCACCCTCGCCGCGTATTTGTTTTTGCGGCTAGGGTGGGAAACCAGACGATAAGAAGATTCCCGCCAACAAAGTCCAGCGAGTTAAAATCGACTTTCCATAAGGGGGTCGATCGAATGCGTTCCATCTCTCGCTCTGCCACGTTTCTCGCTCTTCTCGCCTCAGCCGCGCTCGCCGCACAGCAGCCGTCCACGCCGCCCGCCAGCCCCCAACCCACCACTGCGGCTGAAGCTCCCATGCGCGACACCAGTTATATCGATGCTCAGGGCACGGCTCATGTGACCCGCGTCGTTCCGGTCCCACAAACCATCAGCACCCAGGCGCAACTGGTTCTAGGCCGCTCCGTGCCCGATCAAGCGCCGCCTCAATCGCTCGCCGAGCGCCGCAGCGGCACCGACGCCTACACCGCCCGTGCCCGCGCCGCCTGGACTCGCCTCTGCCCCAACCAGTTCGTCGAGGACAAGATCGCCGGAGTTCCGGTCCACATCATCACTCCAGAAGCCATGCCCGAGGCCAACCGCGACAAGGTGCTGCTCAACCTCCACGGCGGCGGCTTCAACTCCGATTCCGGCTCCTTCACCGAGTCCATCCCCATCGCCAGCTACGCCAAAATTAAGGTCGTCGCCGTCCTCTATCGCCTCGCCCCCGAGCATCCTTTTCCCGCGGCCGTGGACGATGCGGTAGCTGTCTACAAGGAGTTACTCAAGACTTACAAGCCGCAGCACATTGTTATCTACGGCACCTCGGCCGGCGCCATTCTCACCGCCGAAGTCGCCGCCAAGCTTAAGCAACTGGGTCTGCCCTTGCCCGCCGCTCTAGGCATCTTCAGCGGCATGGGCGACTTTGCCCGCAACGGCGACTCGATCGCCCTCTACGCGCTCTTTGGCTTCTCTGGCCACCTCGACCCGCCCAGTTCCACTCCGCACGACTCCAGTTACATCGCCGCCACCGACCCCAAAGATCCCATCCTCTCGCCCATTTACTCCGACCTGCACGGCCTGCCGCCCACGCTGTTCGTCACCAGCACCCGCGACCTGCTGCTCAGCGGCACCGTCAATCTCCACCGCGCCTACCTGAACGCCGGAGTCGATGCCCGCCTCATAGTCTACGACGCCCTAACCCACGCCTTCTGGTACGACCCTCTGCTGCCCGAAGCCATCGAAGCCAACCACACCATGGCCGACTTCTTCGTCAAGCAACTAAGTAAGTAGCTAGCAACTGAATAAGTAGCTAACGCTCATTCGCAAATCGCACTGTCACCCTGACGCTCATTCGCAAATTGCACTGTCATCTTGAGCGAGCGTAGCAAAATGCCGCTGTCATCCCATCTGAGCGAAGCCGCAAATTGTACTGTCATCCTGAGCGAAGTTGGCCGCGTTCTTTGCGACCAACGCAGCCGAAGGACCTGCTTTTGTTCGTTCAGGCCGGGTGCCCCAGATCCGGATTCTCGGACCTGGAATGCATCAAAATAAATCGATGGACGAATCAACTCAGTGCGCATTACCATTTGAGACCATGACGCGCGAAGTTCCTCCGCAAATCGTCGATTACAATAAAAATCTGGATATTTACCCAGAAAGTGAACTTGTCTTTGGTCTCACATATGCTGTGGGAACTGATTACAGACCTGTTCAGGAATGCATCGAAAGAATACTTAAACATCACAGCTACAGCACTCAAATTGTCAGAGTTAGTGCTTTGATAGCTAATTTGACAGATCAACCGTTAAAGGATGGAAATGAGTTTGAGAGAATTTCCTCCTTCATGGACGCTGGCAATATTGAATGTAAAGACAGCAAAAGTTGTGATCTTTGGGCATTGGCTGCAATCGGAAAGATCAACAGTTCGCGCGGGACTGAGAACCAAACTGCCCAAGAGCGAGTGGCTCATATTATCCTTTCTTTGAAAAGACCCGAAGAAGTTTCAACGCTGCGAAAAGTATACGGTACTGGGTTTTTCCTGATCGGCGTCTTCGCTACAGAAAAGGAGCGGCTGGATCATTTGATTGAGAAAAATGCTCCAAAGAATGATGCGCAGGCCCTAATTAAGCGAGACGAGGATGAACTTACAGATAGATTCGGCCAGAAGACTAGCAAAACCTTTCAACATGCCGACGTATTCGTGCAACTTAGAAATAAAGCGTACGATAAGGAGCTGACTCGCTTTTTCTCACTTGTATTTTCAAACCCATACGAGACACCGACACAGCAAGAAAACGCCATGTTCTTGGCCTATACCTCATCTCTTCGTTCAGGACAGCTTGGGAGACAAGTCGGTGCTGCAATCACATCTAAGGGAGGTGACGTGATCGCGGTTGGATGCAATGATGTCCCAAAGCCCGGTGGCGGACTTTATTGGCCCGGTCCAGAGGATAGACGGGACCATATTTGCGGGATCGACTCAAATGATGAACAAATCGAGAAGATTGTATCGAACCTCGTTGCACGAATAGGCAGCCATTACGATCAAAAGTATACTGAGCAACTTCGCAAGGAATTTCGAAGTCTTGAGACGGCTGATGACGAACAAGTCGAGAAGATTATATCGAACCTCGTTGCACGAATCGGCAGCCGTGACGACCAAAAGTATATTGAGCAACTTCGCAAGGATTTCAGAGGATGCCTTGAGATTACTGAATATGGCAGAGCTGTTCACGCCGAGATGGATGCGTTGCTCACCTGCGCTAGATCGGGCGTCAGCCCGGTCGGCGGCATTCTCTATGTCACTACATTTCCTTGCCATAACTGTACGAGGCACATCATAGCAGCAGGAATCCAGCGAGTGTACTATATTGAGCCATATCCCAAAAGCAGGGCCGCAGAGCTACATGAAGATGCTATCGTTGTAGAAGAAAAATCATTTCGTCAACATCGAGGACCGCGATGGAAATTGCCGTATACGCATTTTGTCGGGATTGGCCCTCGGCGTTACTTTGATCTTTTCTCGTTAAGTCTGAGTGGTGGATTTGTGCTCGAACGTAAGGCAGGTGGCCAAACTTTTTCATTGGATAAGGCAAAGTCGTGGCCTCGGCTTCCGCTTTCTCCACTCAACTACCTACAGCGTGAGAGAGAAGTGATTGAAGAATTCAACACGTTTTTCCACAAGACCTCTGGACAGTCTCACAGTTGAAGCGCAATAATTCGCGCAGCGAGGAAATGAATATGGCGCTCATCAAGGACAGAACATCAGAAAGCGCAAGAGAGTTTTGGGCACACGTAGATTCTGTTGTGAGCCAAGTCCATCAAGAAAGACCACTGTATCGACGAGATGATTCTGTTGGAACCGCGGGACGCAAATGCTCGTCTAGTGCAGCCGCTCCGGCAAGAGAGTCAGAACGCATTCCAGAATCTGAGACGTGTCACCGATCTGAATAATATCGACCACGATCATTGCTCCAGCTACCCCATCCTTTCGCACACTCGGCGGAAGAATGAGTGGTCTAGATCTGACCGCAAATCTCGGCTCCCCACATCTCGATTCTGAGATGTGGGAGACGATGAACCTCAACTCATCGCCTGTCCTTCCGGAGGGAGGAGGCGATAGTAGCCCCGGGCTGGGGTCCCCCATGGACAGGTCTTCGTCCGAGGGGTAGCAAGGGAAGCATAGCGCAACCAGGGACCGCGTTCCAACCAGAATCCCCCGCCCCGTAAGGGCAGAAGGACCTCCGATCATCCCGCAGTATGCCCCAGTTGCAGACGCTGAAATCTGAAGACCCCACAGTCAAGACCGATCGAAGAAAACACATTGCCTCAAAAAGCCTCAACATCCCGCCGGCCAACCCATCCACCATTTTTCTACTGACGGATTTACAGCCGATCGACCAAATAGCGGTAACCTGGCACGCTCCACTCTCTCAAAACTGGAGCGTCGCAAGTTGTCACTTTTCCCAAAACCAGCAACCTATATCTTCCCATTTAATCGAAAACCAACAACCTATAACTTCAAATTGAGCAAAAACAATCAACTTATAACCCACTATTTATCAAACAAATACTGCACTAGTTCGCTCCGGCGCATGCCCATCCCGATCCATCTGTAAAGTCCAGGTTCCCCATCGGGGCGTATACCTGTGCGTCACAGCTGCACAAATCGTGGCAACATTTCAACTAGGAAGGGACACTCGGTAAAGTCTAAGCCGGACTCATAAGTTACTAGCGGCCCGACTCCAAGAGACGATAACTGCTTGAAGAGAGCTATCGGATGTTCCTTGGCGCGTCCTATGAAATCCTTCAGTAAATCTTCGATATAGGTTAGTTCTTCCCCTTTGACTATTGAGCGGAGTTCCGGATTAACGAAGAAGGTCACGCTCCCAGTCTCATCTCTGAGCACCAGTAGCACGACCCTTTCTTCATGCGACGATACATTGTCCTGTAGCTTTGGCATGTACTCCAGGGCACAGAACTGAGATTGGCTGCTCTCGCTCGATTGGGTGTTTGCTATCTTCTCGCTCATTGGCCTGTTGTTGCGCATCCATCATGGTTTCGAGGATATTTCGCAAAAGGTTCGGCGTTGACAGTCTGCAAAAACACTCTGCTAAACCTTCAAGTGCCGGTTCCGTCTTCCATTCATCCGGCAATGTATGAATTCGTCGCCAGAGTCGATCCACATCCAGATCCTCTGCTCTCTTCTGAATGCTCAGAAGTTGTCGTGAGGATACACTCCGGTAGATGCGTGGGTCAAGATAACGGGACGCCTTAAAGTTCAACCGTTGGTCGCCTTTGGGACCACCAAATAGGTGTCCGTGGTCTACAAAGAACGCGCTCAACCAGCCTGCATTGTCTTCCAGGAAGATTGCCTGTCGGTTGTCAGCATGTGCGGCGCAAATGTCAATCAGCCAAGCCAGCCAAAAGCTCTTGAAGTTCCGTACCCGCTTGAGTTTCGGTCCGGGTAAAATCTCCAGTAAGCGAATACCATCCCCACCAAGAAAGCGGGAGCCGAAGCACAGTCCGCAGGCTGGGCGAAGACGCCCCTCTGCAGTTTGCATCCAGCAAGCTTGGTTCTGGTCAATAAATGTATCTGTAACCAGCAGCGGCTTCCAAGAAGGCCCAGCCAGCCCGCAAGCTCGGTACAACTCACTTCCGGCGCTCTCATTAAATAGGAGGTTGGCGCCTTGGAGGTTGTTGGAGAATTTGACTATATAAAGCAAACCGTCACTCGCCTGAGCAAGAATGGGCTGTGACCCGCCCCGCAGATTTCGAATATACTTTGTGACAAGGACTTCGCGATCACCAAAGGCAAACATTCATCCCCCCAAAAGAATCAGAAGTGGATAGAACTATTTCGATTCAACGATGACCGTGGGTAATGAATGGTAACTAGGCACTCAAATGAACGAGTAACTCTCATTCATAAAGAAGTAACATCCGAGTGATGTCAACAATCGCGCTTCGTAGCACATTGTTTAACCATCAACTCTGCGATGCGTATTAGCAATTACTTGTCCAATCTGGAGCTCCCCCCAAAAGCCGAATTCTCAAGACTTAGGTACAAGCACGGCTCTCGGCGAGTATACGATCGTATACAGTCGTGCGCGCGTGTGCATTGAGAGGAGTACGCTCTGATCGCTCTGCGACTGTTCAGCTCTCCTACTAAAGTCTTATATACATTACTTTTGCGATAGCGGAATAGCAGTAAAAGTACTGTAATTCATCGACAAAGGTACGACAGTTTCTGTATTAAAAGTACGAAAGTTCGTGAGCGCTCTGTTGAGCTTATCTTGGTTGCGACAGGTCGCCCCACATCTAGATTTTGAGATGTGGGAGACGATGAACCTCAACTCATCGCGGAGATCCCTGGTCCCAAATACAGACCCCGAGGCAGCTAGTCGCGAAAAAGCCAGAAGAAGCTGCGGAAAAATATGTAAAAAATGGCCAATCTGCCGCGGAAGATCGCTTTAATCCATAATACAAACAATTAAATAAAAAATCATCTTTTCTCTTGCCAAGAGATCGTAATTTACTGTACATTCCCTCTTGTTCGTAAAACGAACAATAATTGGACTTGAACCTTACTTGTTTGCGTAACGCTCAAGCCCACTACGGGCTGTATGCAGTTCGGGAACCGGTTTTTGCTCGCGTCTCGTTTCTTCTTGGCATTGCTCCGCAAAGAGCGTGGCGTAGCGATCCGTACCTGTTTACCTGTTTCCCAAGATGGTCGGTCCCCCAAAACGACCGGAGGTAACCACTGCGGGAATCGCCAGCAACCAAAAAACCGAAGGGAGATTAGCATGCACTCAATGCGGTTCGTTCCGTCACGAGTTCAACAGGCAATCCTCTCCGCTCTCGTAGCGGCGGGTTGCGTAACCATGGCGGCAAACGCCCAAACGGTAAACGGCAATGGAACGGGCACGAATAACGGCTACTACTATTCGCTCTACAGTAGCGGTGGATCGGCAACTATGACATTTCCAGATGCAGGAACCTATCCAGGCAATTACTCCATCACCTGGTCCGGTGTCAATGATGTAGTTGGTGGTAAAGGCTGGAGCACCGGCAGTGCTCAGACTATAGGCTACAATGTCGGCTCCGCTAGTGGCTATAACACAATTTCTATCTATGGGTGGCTCACTAACCCGCTCGTCGAATATTACATCACTGAGCTTGGTTCGCTGTATACGGCGGATGCAACATTCAAGGGTAGTGTTAGCAGCGATGGGCACACATACAACACATATGAGCATGAGCAAGTCAACCAACCTTCCATTGAAGGCACCGCAACTTTTGAACAGTACTTGGATGCATGGGGCGGGTCGTCGATCGGATCGAACCATGTCGTCACCACCAGCAACCACTTTAACCACTGGAAGAGTCTTGGAATGACTGTGGGTTCGTTCAACTATCAAATCCTCGGAACAGAGGCATATAACGGCGCAAGCGGGTCCGTCAACGCAACAGTGTGGTAAACGAACTCCTTGCAAACTGTTTGACTTGGTATCCCCCAGAGGGCCGGCCGGCTTCACAGCGGCCGGCCCGGCGTTGTGTATCGCAAAAACGATTATGATTCTTTGATCCCAAGAAACGGAACATTTCAATGAGAAAACTATTCATTCTAGCGGCGATGATAGTCATTGCCAGTGTTTGTTGGGGAGAAATGCCTGATAACTTTGTGTTGGTCAAGGGCGGAACTTTTCAAAACACAAAATCCAACTACTATGAAAAAGGTGTAACCATATCGAGCTTTTATATTGGCAAATATGATGTAACTCAAAAAGAGTGGATTGAGGTAATGGGAAGTAATCCCTCAAAATTCAAAGGCGACAATTTGCCGGTGGAAATGGTGAGCTGGTATGACAGTGTTGAGTACTGTAACAAAAGGAGCATAAAGGAGGGTCTGAAACCATATTACAACATAGACAAAAATAAGAAAGATCCGAACAATAAACCGGACGCTAAGTTTGGCGATCTCGATAACATCAAGTGGACAGTAACGATCAATGCAGGAGCGAATGGCTACCGACTGCCGACAGAAGCAGAGTGGGAATATGCTGCAGGCGGAGGTCAGATAAGCAAGAGTTACACATACAGTGGAAGCGATGATGTAGATGAAGTAGCGTGGTATTGGAGAGACTCTGGAGATAAAGACTTAACAGGATTTTGGAGCTGGCCCGCGATTGAACAAAACCATGATCAAACCAAACCTGTCGGCAGCAAGAAACCCAACGAGTTAGGGCTCTACGATATGTCCGGCAATGTAAGGGAATGGTGCTGGGACTGGCACGGAGACTTAGAGACTAATATAACTAACCCTAAAGGAAGTCAAAGCGGCTTTGGCCGGGTTTGGAAGGGCGGCGGTTGGATGGGCGCCGCCTACGCCTGCGAGGCGGCTCACCGTGGCAGCTTGGCAGCGAATGGCACCGGACCCGATCAGGGTTTTCGCGTGGGTCGCAGCAAGTAAACCGGAACAAAACAAACCAAGCATTATCAAAAATTTGCTGTTACAGGTGAGTGAATATCTATTTTTAGAGGTAAGTATGGACCCGGTTAAGTAGTACTAATTTCCAATTCCAAACCACTTTTGGAGAGGTTTTTATCTGCCGAAATTGTCCTCTGGATCCCCATTCCTCTGCTGGAATGATTTTGAACTTATCTCGCCAGCGTCTTTCCGAATCCCAATTCCTTGCTCTTCGATCTTTGATGCAGAAAATAACCCTCCGTCAGCGCACAATAAAAGCATGAACAACGACAGAGGGCCGGGCCGTCACTGTCCACTGTCCACTGAAGCCCACCCCTCCCCCCTTTTTATATTTTCAAAACCTCGCAGATAATTTCCGAGTTACCATCTAACCGATCCCAAATAAAACCCACTCAGAAGCACGCAGAACATGATCCGATAAATCCGCAAACTTTTATTCGCGCCTCGATTCTCTCCAGTCCCAAATCCGAACCCACCAAAAAATGGGAAATTTTCTTCTTACAAAGTGCACATTCCGTGTACTTTCCCGTTGAGTGCCAGCCGCAACCAGCCTAGCGTCCAGGTAGGGGCGATTGCCTCAGGGTTTGCACGCATTACTTCTCGCGCGCAAGCTGCCGCGGCGATTCCCAACCAAATTATGACGACGCAGACAAGCAAGGCGAGTTTTCCAAAAGAGCTGACCGGCCATTTAACCGAAGTTGCGCTCGGCTTCCAGCGCATGTTGGTCGAGAATCCGTGCCATCCCGAAGCGCTGGTGGGCATGAGCCTGGTGGCGCTGGCCAGCCGCCAGTCTGAAGCTGCGGTGAAGATGGCCCGTGCGGCCTTGGCGGTGGCACCGAGAATGGGTCCGGCCTGGGTCACGCTGGGACAGGCGCTGAAAGCCGCCGGCCGAAGCGATGAGGCTCAGCGCGCCTATGAGCAAGCCATCCGTCTGGACGGCATGAACGCGCTGGCTCACGCGGGTATGGGCGAACTGCGGCTTGCCTCTGGCCGCGCTCAGGATGCGGCAAAAGAATTTGACCTCGCCCTCCGCAATCAGCCTGCGTCGCACGGCGCTCACATGGGCCTCGGCAATGCACTGGCCATGGCGGGACGCTACGAAGAGGCGCTCACGCACTACGAACAGACATTGGCCCTCAAGCCGCGCCTGCCCGAGGCCGAGTTTGCCGCCGGCTTTGTCCTCGAGCGTATGGGAAAGCAGAAAGAGGCCGAAACCCGCTATCGCCGTGCTCTCACACTGCGTCCGGACTTTGCCGCCGCTTGGATGAATCTCGGCAGCCTGCTGCGCGAGCAAGGGCGCGAGGTCTACGCCGAGGCCGCCTTGCAGCGTGCCATCGAGCTGCGCCCGGACTTGATTTCAGGTTGGGTCAATCTGGCGATTCTGGAGCGCGAGCGTCATCGCCCCGAGGAGACCGAGGCCTATCTGCGCAAGGCCTTTGCTCTCAACCCGGAGCAGATTGAAACGCTGGTAGCCTGGTGCCAGTTCCGCGCCGCTGAGGGCGATCAGGCCGGCGCCTGGCAGTGGCTGCGCTGGGCTCTGGCCCGCGAGCCAAATCATGCAGAAGCCATAAACATGCACGGCATTCTGCTACACAAGGACGGCTGTTTTGCTGAAGCTGTTGCAGTTTTCGAGCGGGCCGAGGCCCTCGGTCATCGCGCCGCCGCATCCAACCGTGGAAACTCCTTGCTCGACTTGGGGCTTGTGGACGAGTCCTTGCAAGCGCAGGAATTAGCAGTCGAACGAGATCCGGAAAACCCCGGCGCACTCTATAACCTGTCGCTGACCCGTCTGCGGCTGGGCGATTGGAAACAAGGTTGGCAGGGCTATGAGGCTCGTTGGCGTTTCCGCGAAGTGCATCGCATTCCCAGGCGCTTTTCTCAGCCCCGGTGGCAGGGCGAGGCCCTCGAAGGACGCCGGATTCTTCTCCACGCCGAGCAGGGGCTGGGTGACACTATCCAGTTCTGCCGCTATGCAACCCTGGTTGCTGCTCGCGGCGGTGCAGTTATTCTCCAAGTCCAGCAGCCGGTCGAGCGACTCCTGGCCTCGATGCCTATCGTGCGCGCCGGCCAGGCGCAGACGGCGCTTCTGGACGCAAAGCCGCCGGAATTCGATCTTGAATGCCCGCTCCTCAGCCTTCCGGCCATCTTCGGAACCACGGTGGAGACAGTGCCTTGGCCCGGCGCTTATCTGGGTGCCGACCCCGAGCTTGCGTTTGAGAAACTCCAGCGAACTCCCTGCGTTCGCCCCAACGCAGCGCAGCCCCTGCGTGTGGGCTTGGCTTGGGCGGGCAATCCCCGCTACAAGGCCGACCGCCATCGCTCCATTCAGTTGTCCACGCTGCTGCCGCTGTTACGTCTTCCCGGCATCAACTGGATCGCTCTCCAAAAAGGACCGGCTGCGGAGCAATTGGCCGCTCTGCCCGGCAACGTCTTTCTCTGGGATGGCTCCAGCCGCGATCGCAATCTGGCCGAGACCGCAGCTCTGGTGGCCACGCTCGATTTCGTTGTCACCACCGATACCTGCATCGCCCACCTGGCCGGAGCCATGGCCAAGCCCGTCTGGCTCCTGCTGCCTCATCTGAGCGACTGGCGCTGGATGCAGCAGATCGAGACCACCCCCTGGTATCCCACGGTGCGCCTCTTCCGCCAACGCAACCCCGGCGATTGGGCCGAAGTGCTGGGCCGGGTGGCTGCTGAATTAAGCGAACTTCACGCCGTGCAGTTGAGGTGGACCGTCCCGCCCGCAAAGCAGGAATCGCAACCTCCTCAGCTCTTCGCGGCATAACGCCAACTAGGGTCTGTCATCAAATTGGTAATATGCAGGATGGCATAATGCTTTTAGTTTTGCATTATGAGTTTGCATCGCTACGGATTACGGGACGACCAGTGGGAGCGGATCGAAGCTGTTCTGCCAGGCCGGAAGGGTTCAGTTGGGCGCCCGGCAGCCAACAATCGGTTGTTCGTAGAAGCGGTTTTGTATCGCTATCGTGCTGGAATTCCATGGCGCGACTTACCGGAGCGTTTTGGAGATTTTCGCGTGGTTCA
>JBEKRS010000075.1:0-22967 GCA_049518535.1 Occallatibacter sp.
CGGGCATGATCGGCAACTGGTTTACCTGTTGGCCCGTCTGCGGGTCTGCAACGGCGATGTAGTCGTTCTCCATCAGGGTATTGATGGCCTGCAGAGTCCTCGACCGCTGGGCACCTGTCGGCAGGACCATGCCGGGAGTGCCGAGTACTGCGATTGCACTCTCCTGGTTCGGCACCACGCTCATGATCTCCATCGCAATGGGGTTTTTCTCGCTCGCCATCTTGACGAAGTTCATCATGGTATCGCGAATCTGCTCTGGAGTCTGCGGAAGGCCCTGGTCAACGTCCTGATAGACCTTGATGTGACCCTGCATCTTGTTCCAGTTGACGTAGTTGTTCCGGAACTCGGAGCCATTGGCCTGGATCACATCCCAGATTTCTCCGACCGCGCCGGCCTTCATCAACTTCTGGAGGCACTCAAGCGCATTCTGCGCTCCCTGCGCGTGCTCCTCTTTGACCATCTTCCAGAAGATATTCAGCTTATTCAGCGCGGTGTTGAGCGCCTGCTCCTGCCCGCCCTTGGTCTCAATTCCCTCCTGGCCGCCGCCGCCGAAAGTCTGAGGCGTCACGCCAGAAATCAACTCGCACATCTGAATCAGCATGTTGGGATAGCTGAATACCTGCGGATCGAGCTTGAACTCAAACTGCATGATCGAGTCGCCCAGCGGCTTGTCCACGCCAGCGCCCTTGGTCTGTATCCCGTTGAGAACACCGGGAGACATCACGCGGCCCGCCATCTCGCGACGATCAATCTTGTTGGAATCGTAGATTGTCATGCCCGCCGCGCACCGCTCGATCCAATCGTCGATCAGGTCCAGCGTATCATTGAGCCGGATATTGAACGGCACAACGTTGTCAGCAATTGACGGAGGATACATGCCCACGTTCTCGTGAAGCAGGCAGGCTGACCACTCTTTCGGCAGGTTAGCTTTGCGCACATCGGCAATCAGAGAACCGATCAGGGTAACTTTTACGCCGTCGGAAAAGTTCTCATGCATCCACTGGGCGAATTGCTTATCGCCGATACGGCCGTAAGAGCTCGGCTGCATCCAGTTCTGGCTGAGCGTCGGCTTCTGATTTTGAGAGTCAGAGGTGTAGCCCCATCCCATCGACGTAACTTCATTGCGCCGCAACTTTTCATACGATGCGTTTGGGGTTGTGCCAAGTTCCGCGCCTTCCTTGATCTCCTCGAAGATGGCCGGATAGGTGAGCCGAAGAGCGCCGATGTCGATCTCGCGGTCGAAGCTGAGAGTGGGGGTCTCCTCGATGCAATGCGCCTGGGGATCGACATCGATCTCCATCGGCCCGTGGATACTCCACTTGACCATGGCGCGCGGCACGCGCTTCTGGCCAGTGATGGCCATCTCCTGAGTAGAGTCTGCGGGGAAGAACGACTCGGTGCCTAATGGCGCGCCGCACTTCGGGCATTGCTTAGCCTGTCCCTGCTGGAGTTGATCTGCCGGCGTGTCGGTTCCGCACTGGTAGCAGTGGTAACGATCAGGCTTCTGGTTCGGCACTTCGCCGAAGACATCCTCGTAATCCCATCCAGCCCAGTCGCCGTCGAGAACGGCGCGGGTGTGCCGGAAATAGACGCCGTAGAGATAAAGGTTATTGCTCTCAGAGAGTAGCTGCTTCTGGCTGTTGTTCATCCTCTCGATGATTGAGATGGCCTCCTGAGAGGCTTTCGCGGTCGTTACGTCTGCGAGGATCTCGGCATTCTCCGGCTTGACGATGACCGACGGGACGGCGCCAGCGATCACCGAAGAGAATCCGCCTTCGAGCATTTGTGTGATGTTGTTGCTGTACTTCTCGAGATAGGTGTCCTCGGCTTCGGCTTTTCCGTTCTGGCGATTCCATGCCAGCACATCGACGTAGCTGTTCGATCCAGGATCAAACTCGATAAGCTGGCTTCCGCGGAACATCAGAACATTGCGCATCCAGCCGGGGATGCGGAGAAGGCGGTCCGGAGCCCATCCGTTGCGATAGAGCGTGATGGTTTCGACCATCTTCTCTTTGTAGCCGGTCGGGAACTGAAGCTTCTGGTCCTGCTGTTCGGGAGTCTCGACCATCGGATTATCGGGACCATGCGCAACATCAGGTCCGGCTTGCTTGACTCCCGTCGATCCCATCGTGATAGCGGGTGAGGCCATTGGCTAGTTGACTCCTTTATGGAGCTTTGCTTCTGATGCGCGCATCTCGGCTGCTGCCCTGAATTCCGCTCTGAGTTGCGCCCCTAACTTGCGGTGCGGCTTGCTCGGCTCTGGCAGAGTCTCCGTCTCGTCAGCTTGAGCGTAGGCCGCCGGTCTCGACAGGGCTAACTCCAAAAGCTGGGCGTTAGCCACTTTGAGATCAGCAATCTGCTTTTGCGCATCCTCGAAGCGGGCGCGCGATACGAACGGCCACCATGTCATAGCTGTTTGAACTTTCCTTTGAGGTGCTTATTGATGAACTCACCCTTGGATGGCGCGGCCTGAAATTGCTCCCAAAGCGAACTAGGCACGCCGATGAAGGTTATCTGCGCGCCCTTCTTCGTGATTACCGTCAGAAGCCCGCTTGAATAGTCGGCGCTCTGGACCCACGAAGACTTGACTGCTGTTAGTTCGGCCATGGCTAGAAGTACTCCACGATCTCGATTGTGGTCCCTGACCCAGCTCCGACCAGCGCTTGTACATTGCAAAGCAGCGTGGCGGTTGTTGGAGTTATTCCAGAACCGGGTGTTGCGTTGCCTGGTCCTGCGAATCCCTCACCGATGGGTCCATGCTCTGAGATCACATTCATATTCTCAAAGTATTGATCCTGAGGCGATACGGTAGCACTCCAAACCGGACGGCCAAACCATACAGAAAAGCCGTTGGCGGAGTTATCGTTGGGAATTTGGACCTGGAAACCCGTAGACGTTTGAGCAGTACCCGCCGTAGTTAATGGGCTCTCGAAGATTCTCCAACCCCTTGTCGGGCCAGTTGCAAAAATCGCAGTTGGCGCGCCTGGAGCGCCTACTGTAACGAGACGACGAACTGCATTTGGACCGCCAGCTTTACCGGGCATAGATTCTCCTGTCTTATGGAATAACCTGTAACACGCTATCGCCGCTATCCCGAATCAGGCATCGCAGCGCGTTTGAGAGAATCACGCATCCCTCGCTTGCGGTATGGTTCGATTCTCTGTTGTCTCCGTGAATCATGAAGCCAGACCTGCCAAACGTCACAGTATCAACGCATGGAGTCAGATGGCAGACAATCGGTCCCTTGCCGCCTGGATCGTCAAAGAATGGGCCGATGGTCCAATCGCCTTGCGGAATCGGACCATGGCCGACGTCGCCCTGCCCAGCAGGATTATCCAAGTCGCTGCCATTGCCGCTGTAGCCCTGGCCGCGAATCTCTCCGCTGGAATCGATCAAGTTCCCCGTCGATTGCGAATAGCTCCACATAGTTCCTCGGAAAATTAACTCTTCAGCGCTTCGTCGACCGCCGAGGCGATCTCTCGCTCCGCCATGCCGGTAAAGAACGGAGGAGCGGAAACAACCGTGACGATCAGCCGGGTTCCGTCGTAGCTCCAACTTGCGGTGACACCGCGCATGGTTGCGGTTCCCGATGGGCCAGAGATAGCCAAACCGATAGCGCTGGCCTTGGCTTCGAGTACGGCGTACTGCGCCGGCGTGATCAACCACGATTGAGGGGTATTCACGGAATTATTGAACCAGATGCGCGGCGCGTGCAGCTCTGCGAATAAGGCCGCTCTTTACGTTGGAAGATATGGCGGGAGATGCTGGCGTTCCCCCAAAGTACCCTGCGATGCCCATCGATACTGCCGGATACCGCTGGCTGCCGAAGAAAGTCTCCTCAAAGCGAATCGTGTTCCAGGTGAGATTGTCGCTGAGGATGTACTTGAGGCCTCCGCCCATCACCGCCGATACTCGATTACTGCCAGTGGTCGGCATTCCATCGCCGGCATTGGCATCGAAGAAGACGAGGAAGTTTCCGCTGGGAAGATTCGTCTTCGCAAGCAGTTTAGTAATGTCTGGCTGCCAGAGCAGGCCGCCGCCATAGACTGAGAGTCCGCAATTAGGCGCCGAGAGCTCGACGCCCTGAACAAATACGCGATTTGACTTCGTGGCGCCGTAGTCGACCAGATCGTAGGACTCAGTGGTCAGATTGCCCGCACCCCACGTGCCACAGTTGATGGCTAAAGCATCCGAGGATGCAACGAATCCGCCTGGTACGGTAGCAACAGGGTTGGTTTGAGCTACGGCGAGCACTGACGCTAGGGCCAGCACAAATGCGAGTGTTGCGAGTTTCATGGTGATACTCCTCCAGTTAGATTGTGTGGCGACCGTCTTACTTTGTGTCGCCCGGCAGTGGTGATTGTTTGAGCAGCGCACCAACCGCGAGAAGCGCTCCCCCTACTGCGACCTTAGCGAGATTCTCTAGGCCCTGTGGCGTGAAGTTAAACGCGCTAGGTACTGCGATAGCCGCGGTGATTGAGCTGGCAGCGCCGCCAATTGCAGCAGCCGCAAGAGAGTGAAACCACATTTTCCAGTTCATCGTGTTTTTACTCTTCCTTTCCGGATGCACTTCCAGCAGGGAACCCAATCCCCACTGGAAAGACTGTCTCCGCCCTTGCCGTCACATGTACGGCACCGAAAAATCCACTTGATCCAGCGCAGCATCACGTTACTCGCCGAACTTCGCTTCGCCGATGGCTGTGCCGATGGCTTCAATTACCCCGTGCCAGAATCCGCACTTGGCGCATGGGACGATGTTTGTCGGCTGTGCGGTGCCGGTCACTATGGCCAGATCGCCGAGCAATTGAGACGCATCGAGGCCCGATGGTGCCTGCCCTCCGGTGTTGATCCAATCCGCGCCGATGAGCGCGTATGCCTCATCGCAGTAGGCTTGCCAGAAGGGGAGAGTGATCTTGATGAGTTGACCCCAGGAGATGCAGGTGAAGGTAGTCTCATCGTATCCCACGACAAAGACGCAATGGCCGCCCCAACTTCCCGCTGCAGCGTTCCCTGAGCCGTTGTCGGGCGCGATGATCCATTCTGCTTGTCCCTGTGCCGTCAGCGGCAGCGAGACGCCGATGTAGACCCCGCCGAAGAGGGCAATGGCCTGTCGAATCTCGTCCAAGTTGGCTTGGTTGGCCGCGGCGAATGCCAACAACTTATGACCTGCCAATCCACTCTTCCGCCAATCATTCAGCACATCCAGCTCTACCCCGCCCTGGTCCGTGCTTGGGTCGGATGGGTCGTAGCCGTCCCACTGCTCGTAGGCGGTTTCAATGTCGCTGTCGGTGACTGTGGTCTCGCTGCCGGCGTTCGCGCTCCACACCTGGATTGCGTGGCCTGCACCAGCGATGGTGCAGTCTCCGAGTGTGTCGTTGAGCATTATGCCCCATGCGGTGATGCCCTTGGTCCAGTCAGCCGAGGGTGGCGGAGGCGGTAATGCCGTGGTGAGGTAGCGCGCCAGCCGAAGCGTGCGCGAGTCGGTTTTGACTGCCTTGCGGCCCAGAGGACGGATGCAGGGGATGGGCTGTCCTGGCGCGTTGGGATCGGGAGGGAATGGCGTTGCCGGTGTTGTCATGGAAGTATCCTCAGTGTGCTGATGGAACTTGATATTCAAAGGTCGGACCTGCAGTTTCATGGTGATACTGCGCTTCGCGTGGCAGGTCTTCAGGTTTGCCAATGCTGATCTTGGGAAGTTGCCCCTTATACTCCGGATGCTCCTTCAGAAAATCCTCGACGACTATTTCCAAGATAGGCTTCAGATTTTTCTGAATGTCCTCGATGCCGGTTTTTGCGATCCAGCCAAAGACGGCAAGCTGAACGACAATCATAGCCGCCGCGCCCTTCATGTACCACTGATGGCGCAGCGAGTCTTTCTGGAACTTACGGAAGTTCTCAACGCCAGAGAGCGCCGCTCTAATGTTTGATTCCATTATCGCTATCCTCACGTTGATATTTCCCTTGAGACGCTCAAGTTCAATACAATCGCCCCGCCGGCAAATCACCAAGTCGTCCGGCGATTCCCCTTGAAAGTCTGCCATCACGCCCCCAAGGTCAAAATCGACTTACAAATGGAACAGCCAATCAAAGAAATCTTCAAGCGCCTGCAACAATCGTTCCAGAAAGTCCGGTTGGGGTGGCGGGGATGGTGACTGGGAGGGTAAGTTGAAACGTATTGGACGGGCTGCTAGGCGCCGTCCCTCCCAGCACAAAGGAATCGGTGACATAGTAGCAGTACGTCTGCCCCTGAACAGCCGTGGTGTCCGTGTAAGCCCCGGCAACGGTCGATTGAGAATCGAGAGCGGTTATCTCTGCATAAGTCAGCGTGCCAATTCCCGAAGCCGGGCAGGCCGCGGCCGCGCGAAAGACTTGAGCTGTACATGGGGTTGCTGTGGTGCAAGACGTGTCCTGCCAGGTGAGCAGAACGGAGTTCGTCGCCTGCGCGTGCCCGAGCGCTGCCGACAGGACAATGACTGTCGTGATCGCTATCCGCGAAAGATTCTTCATCCGATTGATCTCCTTATTGACTTACAACGTTTCCGGTAGTTACGACATTTCCTGTCAAGCTTACGGGTGCAGTTGGAGGCGGAGGTCCAGATCCCGTCGTATAGGCCAGGGCTATCATCGACGCGGGCAGAATCACGAAACTTGTTCCGCTTGTCGAAACCGAACTCGGCAGTACGTCTTGAGGTGGCAAACTTCCAGTCCCAAGGTAGGAGTTCTCATTGTTTGAGATCAAACTTTCACCGGACTTTGGATAGACCCACTCTGTTACGCTTCCGGTTGGGGCGCCCGCGCCAGTGAGCGTCACCGTCTCGCTGGAAGAGAGACTCTTATTCCAACACAGTACAGTCCAGGCAGTCGATCCGTTGCTGTACGCGCCACAATCCACGTAGGGAACCGCAGAGTTGGCGAGGATAGTTGGAGTACCACTATTATTCTGATCCGCCGCGTAATTGTAAGTCGGCGTGTTGGATTGCGTCGTGACCATGAAATTCGAGTTCGACCCGATGGCGTTATTGATCATCTGGAGCAGAATCGAAGCCGGCCGGCTAGCATCGGAACAAGTAGTTAGTTCCCCCGGCCCGCAAGGTAACATCCTCTCAATACCCCATGCCGGGAACACCACTCCACTGACACATGATCCAGAATTGCAAGTAAATCCGTTGTATTCCTCAGTGAGCGCGAATATTCCAAGCGGTCCTGTCAGATTCGCATCGCGGCGCATCAGCATGTTATGGAGATTCAGCGTCAATGCCTGCCCAACCCCAGCCGTAACCTCGTTGAGCTGTCTCTGCGTGACGGCGATTCCGCTGATGGTGCCGATTCCCTCTTCATACACCATCGTGCCGAGTCCAAAGGTTGACTTAACATAGGCCGTGGCCTCCAGGGTGGAAACGTTATTGCCAGATGGGATGATTGAATCGTAGTTGCTTATTTCGGCAAACATATCCAGCCATGGTGCTCCGGCTGTGGCAGACACATCGCTTCCCGAAGTGGTGTAACCGCCAAGATAAGAAAAGTTGTACGGTGCAATATCCACGAGGTCCGGTAGTCCGTTGGTGGTAGCTCCAGCAGTCGTCAGCATCTCATATATCCAAGAGAATGTTCCGTAGCACTGACCCGGTGCGAACCAAGAGTTGCCGACGCGCTTCATCGAGGTAGCATTATAGCCGGTTGCCGCCTTAGCCGCCGCCATGTTCGGCCCGATCCATGAGCCATAGAGAATACCATCCCCCTGATACATGGCTCCCCCAGCTCCGCTATTAAATGCCTCATTGCCTGCTTCAAGGTAGACCTTGTGCCCAGCCGCAACGAGCGCTAGATATGAGGTGTTCGTGCTGAGCCAAGTTATCAGAGATGACCAATCGGCAGGTTGATTGAACATCCCTATTGAAATCGAGCAGTCAGAACCGATGAACGCGCATACCTGAAGCATTTCCGTATATCCCATTGTAGGTGAGAGGCTGAACGGAAGGAAGTTCCCTACATTGCACCAGCGCCGCGCGCCGAGGCTGCCCGTCTCGTCGGCCACGGTAGAACACCACAGCGAAGAGTCCATCCAGCGAATCACTCCGGGCTGGATCGCTTGTAAGCGGCGAATGAAGTCGTCGCGATAGGGGGTCGGATTGCCGCCAGCCAGTGTCGATCCCTCCACCACATCCATGTCGTTCAATAGGCAAGGTCCGGAGTTGCAGGTGATGACATAGGTCAGATTTCCCGCGTGGCCATCGGTTTGAGTCTCGGTCCCAGTAAATGCGTTGGTAGCCGTATTCCAAGCCGCTCCGGAAACACTTGAGCAGGCTGGCGTTACTGTCGTATTAGATATAAACGTGGAACCACCCTGTCTGAAAAGGCCATAAGTGAGCGATCCAGTTCCGCTTGAAGCGCCGCACTTATATTTGAGTGATTGCGTGTAACTGCCATTGATGTCTATCCCGTTGACTTGCAGCGAAGTGAGCGCGGGGTTCCCATTGGTCAGATTGGGTGTTACCTGGTCCGCATAGAGTGTAATCGAGCATCCCGTCGGAAGTTCCAGGCTGTTATAAGGATTGCTGGACGATGGAGAGATGTCGGATGTATTGAAGACTGCTCCACTGCATGATAAGGAAGCGCCTGTGCGGCCGAATAAATCCTCCGGGGTCATCAGCGTGTTTACACTGTTTAGCTTGACGATGAGGATGTCGCCATTGCTGCAAGCGCTGCTGATAGCTGGGGAGAGAGTGAATACCGGGCCGTGCGCCGTGGTGGTTGCGGTCGAGGCGGTGATAGTCCCTGTGCCGTAAGTCGCGCCCGTTGCTGAATTCTTTGCTACGAATGTCGCTCCAACGAAGAAGTTAGGAACAAACCCGAAGTAGACCCCTCCTGCGTCGGCAGTAGTTCCTATGATTGAGCTATTCCACGCGAAGACGAGTTGCGTAGAGGAGGCGGAACTGAGGAAAGCCGAATGCCCGTTGAGGAAGGTTGCGCTGAGGAATCCGTTGAAGTAAACCTGCTGCCCGACGAAGAACCCAAACCCCGTTCCATTCAGGGTAACCGCCGTCCCGCTAGCCGAGTAAGACGTAACGAAAGCGTTCGTGTTCGCCGCGTTGTTAGGCCAGGAGGTTGTGGTGGGAGTGCCTCCTGTACCGCCTACATTGCAGGACCATGAGGTTTGGTTGTAGTAGCTTGGAAGATCCCCTCCATCCGCATAGTAAAGCGATTTGTACATCTGGCCGTTGGCATACTCGACAAGTTGGCTGGGATCGATGCCTGCGTGGGCTACTCCCGCCTGGAGCACAGTATTGGTGAGCGTGATGGTGGTCTGCGCCGAACAAGCCACAGAACAAGCCACAGATGTGAACAATAAGGCTAGCGCCCAAGTTAACCGAGTTGACAATTTTTTGGTCATCAATTCGCCTGTGTAAATGTGCAATCTGCATTGGCTAGTACGTCAATGGCATGGGTTCCATCAGCCGCAGTCTGAACCGAAAGGGTGCCCGCACTTGTGCTGTTCTGCACGGTAGCCCATACACTGTAAACAAATCCTGTCGTGCTCCCGCTTCCGGCTGTTGTCTTTACCTGCCATGCGGATTGATTGAGTAGTGGAATGTCCAGCCATGCTCCGCTCGTGCCCAAAGATCCCTGAGCATCAAGGGAATAATTAATCGTTCCTGCTGGTCCATTGAGACAGAATGCCAGGGTACCAGAGGCTGCTACGGTAATGGGGAGATTACAGCGCAGCGTATAACTCTTCGATGCCAGCATTGGGAATGTCATTCCGGTGATAGTCGTGCATGTTGCCGAAGTCTGCGAGCCCATTGTGGTTGCCAATACTGCGGGAACTTGTCCAAGCACCGTCCCTTGTGGAATCGTGAGCACAGCGGGAGCCTGTGTGGGGTAGCTTCCCGCTGGAGTAATGCTGACATTGTTGATAACTCCGGTATTGTTCCATGTCGGCAGACTGCCGGAAATCCCAGACGAGATAGGATTGGTCTGCAAAAAGGTAAACGTGGGAGTAGTGCCGCTCGTGACTGGCGCAGTTGTTTCCTGATACTCACAGAACGTTTGGTTGCCGGTCGGTGGAGTGTAAGTGAAGTAATTAGTTTCCGCTCCAGAAGTTGTTCCCACCCATAGCTGATGACTCGTTGCAAACATCGTCGGCGCGCATTCCCAAATGATTGCGTTATAGGAAAACGTTAGCGTTACACCAGTCTCCGTCCCTGTTGTGGGCTGGCTAAGAACTACAGTGTAATTTGGGCTGACTCCAGAAACCGCCACAATGGTTGTGCTTGATGGGATTCCAGGTCCAGAAATAGGCTCAAATGGAGTTGGCTGGCCTGCAGACGAGTTAATTAAAATTGTATTCGTCGAGCCACTCCATGTACTTGTCCCTGTGAATGAAGGAACTGTTGCCGGGGTGTCGATCGCGCCAAGTTGGGTATGGTTTCCGTTGCCATCGATCCCGATGTCGCGCATGTAGTAAGTTCCGGGGGCAATCGTGCCGCCAGAGATCACAGCGGGCGTGCCATAGGTTCCTTCATAGGCTGCTGGATTCACATAAAAGAAGTTTGCCTCGCTTCCACTTGTAGACCCTACAAATAACTGATAGATGATAACCTTAGTCGAAGGCGTCCAATTCCATGCTATCGAGTGAAGTGAGTCTGTTGTGGTGACAACGCTCGATTCCACACCCTTAAAAGAATGAGTGGTGGTTGCGGGGGTAAGGTTATTTGCCATTGGATCAACCGGGTCAATGCCCACTAGAACGCCGTAATTGCTTCCTGCGGCCACAGTTCCGGAGGTTGAGTTAATCGCGCCAGTAGGAGCTGAAGGAGTAGCCTGAATATTGGTGTTGTAGCTGTTTACTCCCTGCGGAAATTGCACCATGCCGTTTGGATGTATTGATTCTCCCAAAAAGTAAGTATCTGGACCATAAGCACTGCCAGAGAACCACGTCATGTAGTCTCCCATGCCGGATTCAGTATTGATGTTTCCGCAGTTATTGAATATATCGAAAGCGCTCCCCCCATCGTCATAGTAGGGAGTGGTTGAATCTCCTTCATTGGTAAGATACCAAAACTTAGCCCCGCATTGGCTGTAATCCGAGGTGTATGCGTCATTGAGCATACCGAGGATTTCTCCCCCAGAGTGCCCAGTCCAGGTATTTTGCAGGGCCACCGAGTTATAGCCGGTAACGTTTGCAGCAAACGACGCCTGAAACTGATTTGCATTGGTGTAGCTCTGCGATCCTGAAGTTGCAGCATTGAATGCCAGGGGCACGCCGAAAGTAGTACTTTCAGCCGTCCAGGAAATCCATTGTGTTCCGTTAGATATAAACGAAACGGTGGTATTATTTGGGATCGTAATCGGAGATGCTGCCCCGGCAAAAGTCTGCCCGCCGACGGAGGTCAACGTGCAGGTGTTAGCACCAGAAGTCTGGACGTTAAAGATGTTGAGTTTGACACCTGTTGCTCCCAGCGCGCTCGGAACAGTAATTGAGATGCTTCCACCTGCCGGATTGCAGGTTACCTGCTTCTCATCGCCATAAAGAGTCGGCGTGAGCGTGACCGAGGTGATTGTCCGGTAGCCATTACGCGAATATATCAGCCGGTTGAATTCCGCGCTCACATAAGCCGCTACGAGATTCTGCCCGGTCACATTGAGATGGATGCCATCGGTCTGGAAGTAGGTCGTATTGCTGTAGGCGTTGTCCGCTCCGAGGTTGGGATCAGCAGCGATGTCGATGCAGGAATCAAAATAGATCGGGCACTGCGTTCGCCACAGAGCATTGAAGGCATCCACGGTGGAATTGAGTCCGATCCGCGACAGCATTGATACCGATGCCGCCTTGCCGCCCAGCGCATGAACCTGCGCGGCGAATTGGGCCTGGGCAGTCATGCAGGCCGCGGGAGCGACTGAAGCGTTGACGTCGTTGGTGCATGCATCAACCAGCGCGATTGATCCGTTGGCACGTTCAAGAAATGGAGCCACATTGTAGGGGAATAATGGCAGCAGATTGGCGATCAGTTGCTGGCCAGCCTGGCCTAGTTCGTGGAACTCGTACCCCTGTGCGATGCCAGCCGACTGTGCACTGCCGCCAATCGTCACTGATGCGAGATAGGAATGGTTAACCGGAGATGGTCCTGAAGTTCCCTCGATATGCGAGTCGCCAAATCCGATGATCTGCGGCAGGCTTGGCCAATTGACAGCAGAGAATTGAGGATTCTGCGACTGGCATCCTACTCCACCAAACTTGCACGCGCGAAACAGCATCGCGTTGGCATCGTTTGCCACTTCGGCGGCGGTAGGACGAGCGTTGTAGATTTTCACCGCCGCATAGGTCGCAGGCCCGGGCCAATTTATGACGTTGGTATTGCCCAGCCAGAGTGGCCCCGATGCAGTATAGGAGCAGGCTGACGGGCCGCCCTGATAGACAGGAACGACCACGCCGTTCATATACAGAGATTCCGTCGTCCCATCATTGGGGCAGATGTCGGTGATGACGGTCCATCCATTCGCCACGCTGACATAAGATACCGTTCGTGTGGATGAGCCGAAGTTACTGGCGAACAGGGTGGCATTGTCAGGAAAGTCTGTATAGCCGGTGATCTGCGAGTTGCACTCCAGGTTGAATCCGCCGCCCGCGCCGCCATTGCCAAGGAGAATGAAAGGGCTGCCAGAGACGCCGGTATTGCCACAGGTATCTGGATTGAGGTTGACCAGGATCGAGATGGCTTTCATACCGCTAGTGTCTGCAGCGGGGAAGATAAAATGATAGCCAGAGGTGATAGCGACGCCGCCGGTGGTGTAGGTAGGCGCGGCAGAGTAACTGCCTGGCCCATTGTCCGACCCCAGCGGTCCACAATTACTAGGAGGAGTCGTAGAAGTCGTCGAGTAAAATTCGTAATAATTGATGCAATCGGTGCGCGTAATATCAGGAATTGCGCTGATCGAGATGCCGGAATCCTGCCCCTCCCCTGTGGTGTTCCCGAAAGTTTCGACATCGTTGGCTGTGCTGGTTGCGCTGGCCAGCGTCTCAATGTTGGTGCCGCCGCCGGTAATGGGCGTGCCGGTGAGGTCTGCAGCCAGTAGAGCGCTGTCTACGTACTGGTTGCCATTCCCACGCAGATAGTGAGCCAGAGGAGCGGTCGCATTGATCTCATATCCGCCGCCGGATAGCGCATTAAAGAAATCCGAGCCTACTGTGGTAAGCCCTGAGCCGTTCTCACTTATAGTCCCGTCGGAATTGGCTGCAAATGGCGATGTTCCAGTCAGCACCGAGGACGACATCAGTTTGTAGCTGGTGTTGGTTCCCTGATTGACTACTGTAGCATTTGTGGCTGTGATTGATCCGCCGGAGCTCAAGCAGACATTGTTGGTCGCTGAGCATAAACGGGCGGCCGCGGCGCCAGCCTCGCTCATTACGCCCTGTCCAGAGGAGTTGACGCCAATCACTGCTGTTGTTGCGCTTCCAGGCACTACTGGGGTGCTGTTGTAGATATAGCCAGTCTGCGAGGGCGCTCCAACGACATTGAGAGCAAGCGATTCAGTGGCTGTTAGGGTTCCTGCCGTGGTCTTGCCATCATCGATATGTGCGCTTAAGGTGAGAGTGGTAGCTGAGCCAGCCAGGGGAATGAAACCGGCTGTCTGGCCTGAGATACTTCCTCCTCCGCCGCTGACAGACTGACAGCCGGTGGCGTTTCCATTCGGCAGAATGCCGGTCGGAGCGTTGCCGGCAGAGCAAAGTATAGGCGTTGAGGCTAAGGCGTTAGCTGTTGCTGCATTCCCCGTAGTGTTGGCCGCGTTGTTCGGCACATCTGACGACTGAATCAGACCATCGACATACTGGTTCCCGTTGCCGCGAAGGAAATGACCTGCAGCCGCCGTGCCGTTGATCTCGTAGCCCCCGCCGGCAAGGGCATTGAAGAAATCTGATCCTAGGGTAGTCATCCCCGAGCCATTCTCTGACACTATCGCATCGGAGTTGGCAGCAAAGGCAGTTGTCCCTGGGAGAACAGACGAAGTGAGTATTTTATAGGATGTGCTGGTGCCTTGGTTTGCCACTACGCCATTATTGGCTGTGACTATGCCGGTTCCGGATGGCGCAAAGCTGGAGCCGCTGCCTACTATGAGCGATCCATTATTGTTCGTTCCGGGGGAGATGGCCGACCAGTTGGCTCCGCCGCCGGACGGTGTAGCTACATAGGCGCTGCCGCTCCACGTGTATCCAACCGTCTGCGATGTGCGCTCGTCAAGAATTGTGACCTGAGCATTTCCCTTGGCTGAGGTAATCATTGCCGTCGTGCCGCCGAGCAGAGACCAATCTGGCGTCACAATTACGTTGTAGGCCGTTGTACCTGCCCAAGTGATCACCTCCTGGAGCCCGGCCGTAGCCGACGTGTAGTAATAGGCCGTATGCGGATAAATTGGAGCGATAGTGATCGCGCAACTGCCTGGACTTGATCCTGTGGGCTGGACGATCGATACCGCTGTCGGTGTCACGATCTCGGTATTGGCTGAGTTGGCCGTGTCTACCAAAGTGATTGGAGTGCCGACCGTAAAAGCGAGGAAGGTTACTCCGACCGTGTGCGCGTAGCAGTAAGCTGCTGCATTCCATGAATAGGTGCCGAGGTTGCCTTTCGGAATCTGCCACTGGCCGAAGTTTGAGGCAAAAAGCAGGCCTGCGAGGTTCCCCTGGCCCGTTACCGGCACCGGAAGTGTCACTGGCGGCGACTGCGCGAGGGCTGGTAAGCTCAGTACGCAAATCGCCGCCAGAGTACGAAGACACTGCTTCATCGAGAATGCTCCCGTTCGTTCATTGAGGTCCGCGCCGGATCGTGTGGACTCCGGCGCCTTTGGTGGGCCTTCCCGGTTAGTTCGATGGAATGAGAGACAATTGACGCAACTGAGCCGCAGTGAGAGCGGTGGTGGTTGGAGTGATTGTCAGAGCAATCTGGTCCTGAGTCACAAGGTTGACGGCAGACGAAACCGCGAAGATGTTATCGACAACGGTTACGCCAGCTACGCCAGCGCCCGATGTAGCTGGTCGGGCATTTACCCAGCCATGAACTTCAAGAGTTCCAGATGTGCCTGTCGAGGCCGTAGTTACAGTCACACAGAAATCAAATGGAACCTGAACGGCAGTGGTGGTGGCAGTGGTATATGAGGCGGTAAATGGAGTGATCGAGGTTACGCCTGGGACTGAAGCCAAAGAAACGTTCAAGGCTACTGATCCGGTCGTCGCGCTATTTGTCGCATAACCATTGCCGCACGCTGTTACCTGGCGGCCAAGAACATTGAGATAGCCCGCGGGGATATTGATGACCCCAAGCGTGCTGGTTGTGCCTGACGACACAGAACCTAGCGCCGTAAATGGCGGGTATGCGCCAGACGAACCAGCCAGCCGCGGATAGGCGTTATTGACGACCGGAACAGTCGCCGTGCCGGTGATGATGGCGCCCACAGTGCCGGATGCGCCAATTGGGCAGACCGTGGCCGGTGGGAACACAACCTGATTCGCGATAGCGACAGTCGAGGAGCAAGTTGGCGTATACAGGATTTCAGATCCCGTCCCGCCACCTGCCGCTGTGATATACAAGCGCCATCCAACCGCGCCAGTTGCCGCGGGAGGGCTGGTGACGGTAATCGAGTTGGTCGAGGTCGTCGAGCCAATCGCAATGGTCGAGGTGCCTGCCGAGTCGGTTGAGATCAATGTCTCACCGCCCGATGCGTCAACGTAGGTCTGCGCTACGCGAAACGTTCCAGCGCCGGATGCGATAGTGCCGCCAGTCGCCGAGGTAGTCAGAATGCTGGTGGTGACTGACGCTGTGGACACTGCCGCAGGAGGTGAGATGTTCGTGTAGCTCGACACCTTGGCGTTCGGGAATGCGACGGTCGAACCTGACGCCGAGAACCCGGTGCCGTTGTACGTGTAGAAGGTGAATGGCTGGGTCGTGGTGTCAACGACAACCGTGTTCGCGTTGCCGGTTGCAGCCGCAATCACAGCCGCGGGGGTCGTGCCGGGCAGAGAATAGGCCTGCGCATACCAGTTGCGATCGAGAAAGATGTCGGTCGGATACGGCGCGGTTGCGCTGACTGAGTTGATTGCCTCCTGAAGGCCGGCTGTGCCGGAGGTCAGATAGAAGCTGTAATGCGTGTTGCTCGGCGAGATGCCGAGCGAACACGTCGCATTGGTTAGCGTCACCGATCCCGGCGTCTTGATCTCGTTGAGGGACGCATTGGTCAGGTCGACGATCTCGACTGGCTGAGTCGTCGCGAACATGAAGAAGGCGCTGGCTGAGCCATTGGCGCTGGTGTAGCAGATGGTCCCCGGCGACCATGAGTAAGTCTGAGCGGTCTGTGCCCGCAGGGTCCATTGGCCGAAGTCCGCCGCCCACAGCCAGTGCTGCGAGTAGGTCTGGCCTGCCGGTGAGTTGTTCTGCGCTATCGCCGGGGCCGCGCCGATGGCGACCAAAATAGCGACAAGCGCGACGATGAAGCTCCGCACGAAAATGCGCATGTGAATATCTCCTTGCGTAGCCGTATGGCCGCGCTGGGTTGTGGGTAGAGGTTTAAGTTGAAATGTTGCTTAGTTGTGATGCACGTGACAAGCTAACAAGATGCTGGTCCCGCTACCTGTAGGGATTACGGTATTGGCTTCGATAACCGTGAATGTCGTGGTATTGAAGGTCTGGCCGAACGTCTGAACCTGGACCGAAAACTCTGTTAAAGTCGCAGTCGTTGACTCCATCACGCTACAAATCGGGATGTAGTTTGTATCCGGCATTGCTGGAAACGATGGGGTAGTGTTGCCGCCGGATGTGAAGTTAACAGCCTGAAGACAAGTCGCTGGTGTAGCAGATGGAACCACGCAACCTGTGAGTGTGAACCAATAATCCGCAGTTCCTGTCGATCCGCATGGGCCACCGGAGTCTGCAATGCCGCCTGTCGTCGTATCCCACTGCGCGCAATGGCCTGAGACTCCGCCGGCATTGGTCATCACCACATTTGTGTCAGTATTGGTTGTGGCAGTCCCTCCGACTGCGCTCACATTGAGCTCGGTGCGGCTTACTTGTCCGCCTACACCTACAATATCAATTGCTGTTAGTCCGGTGCCTGTGCCAACCCCAAGATAGGAACGTTGGGTTACGGCGCTGCCCGCAGTGGCTCCGGTGAGGACGGTCTGATAAAACGGATTACTGATTTGACAGTTACCAGGGAGATCATAAGCTGTGCCGTCTGAGATCAGACAATTGCCCGTGGTTCCTGCCGAGCCATTGACTAGATAGCCGCCATTAGCGTTAATATGGCTCTTGGCTCCTGATCCCTCGACATCCACTCCCCACGCCGGCGTGACGACTCCGACCCCAAAGCTGCCCGCGAACATCGGATACGAACCGAGGCTTAGGCTGCCAGAGATCGACTGCCCTGCATGATTGAGCGGGCTGGCCAAGATCGGGACGGGGAACGTTACAACTCCGTGATAGTAGGGAAGGCCGTTGCTGAGGTTGATTGTCGTGTTAGGGCCGAGCAACTGCCAGATCATTGGGTAGCCTGGCTGCGTATTGCCGCTCGGACTAGTCAGCGAGACCGTGTAGCCAGTGCCGACCGGCCAGATCGCATCGTTTGCGACTTCCTGGCATACGGTAGAGTTGGTTGGAGGCGTACAACTTGGGTTGAATTGCCCCATCCCTCCGCCGTCGCCATCAGCGAGCGCTGCCATCTTGTAGCGTGTGCTTAGACTCTTGATGTAACGACCGAAAAACTCAGGCTCGGAACTTGCGCCAAGCGGCCCGCTGCCGCACGTTACAGCGCCGAGTGCTGTGTTCTGCAGAAAGACATTGGTTCCCACTGTCTGACCGGCAAACTGCTCTCCGCCCGACGTGGTGCCGATGTAGACATCCATGCCCAGCGCGCCAGCCGGAAGCGGACCCGCAGGCAGAGCAATCTGAAGACTGCCCGATGTCGTCAGTTGCGCGGTTGACTCTGGCGAGGCCTCGGTCTCGGCGCCGCCAGAGGTATACCAGGAGTAGACGACGAAGTAATTGCCGGCCGGTAGCGTTCCGCCTGAGTATATTGCAGTGTTGATGCTGCGCTGGAGGGGTTTGACGAGGCCGACGACGTTGCCCTGGCTGTCGGTGCCGCAGTAGGTCGTTGTGTTGACCACAACACCAGTGCCGGCAATAAAGCCGAACTGGCTGGGCGTGAAGCTGATCGTGTAGTTGGCGGCTGGCAGGCCGTTTGAGGATTGGAGAACGCCGGACAGGGTGACGTACTGGCCGAGGGCGGCCATGGGCGCGAGTACAGCAAAAACTATCCACCAGTGCAGCCAGTTGATCATTGGGTGGCAACCAACCCTTTCTCAGCCTCGATCTTTCGGAATGCGCGGATTAATTCGGTGGAGCTTTGGCAAGCTTCAAGATCGCTTATCGTCAAATTTGGCGCAAGTTTTAGCATTTTTCGGACAGAACGTTCGGCATCCTCTGCGGTGAACTCGTGCGATGAGGATTGATGAGGAATTGGATTTTCCGTTGGCGTGATTATCGTTCGCGCTGCTTCCTTATTCTCTGTCTCGACCGCAACCACCACGGCGCACGGCTGGGCTGCCGACTTATCTAGCACCAGCGAAATCCGCGGCTTCTTCTCCTCGGCCGGCTGTGTCATCTGTGCCGCGATAGCCGCATTGCGTTCGACCTGGGCCTGGGCGTGTGCCTTACGCGCCTCAGCCATCGCGGCCTCGTTGGCCTCGACCTGAGCCTGGGCCACCTGGTTATCTAACTCGACCTTGCGATGTTCGACGGTCATGCGCAGCATGTTGACCACGGTGGCGTGAGTATGGAGCGGAAGCTTCTCGAGCTCCAGCGCAATCTTCTTGGCGATGCCGAATATCTGCTCGGTCGGCGGTGCTTCGGGTTGTTTCGGTGTTGCGGTGCTGCTCATAGTTTGTTGCTCCTTTGTCCTGCGGTTGGCCGAATCTGGACCCGCGTGCCATCTGGCTCGCTCTGTTGTGGCGGGCTTAGGAAACGAGGAGGCAATGCCTCGGCCGGCATCGATTCCGGCGTGCGCTCTCCCTTCGACTGGTGAGAGAGTTTTTCCACGGGTCCAGACTTTGATGAGTTGACCATCACGATGATGATGACGCCGACATAGGCCAGAATGAGAACCAAACCCACAGCCTGAGCTGCAATCATGCCGCGTGCCTCTCAGCGTAACGGTGCTGCTGCTTTCTGTGCTCCCTGGCGTCCTGCGCCATCTTCACATCGCTGAATGCCATGCACGGCTGATGGTCGAGTTCCATCATCTCCTGCCAGATCACCAGATTCTCGGGATTGTCTTTGATCCTCACGCGCTCTTTCCCGTCTACCAGCGTGGCCTTGTACGGGATCTCGATCAACTCGTAGCATCCCATGCACTCATACGCGCCGTACCTGGCATGGAAGTAAAGCGGGCTCGCGACCGACAAATCCGCCGTGCTAGAGGCTGTCTGAAGGTCCATCGATGCGTCCTAGAGGCTGCTATGGGCCTCATTTTGGTAGTTTTGGGCACTAATATCCGATTGCGGCTCGAAATCCGGTATTGGTTGGAGTTCCTGTCTTGCCAGTTCCCGGCGCTCCAATTGGCTCATTCCGACGCCGATCGGAACCCACTGCATCGAGCCGCGCACACCCTTCCAGGCCCGCGGATCAACCCAGCACGCCACATTCTTTGTCTTTGGGTCCAACCATCTAAGCTGGCCCGCATGCACCATCTGCTCGACCTGCTTGCGCGTATGGTGTGCATGGTGGCACTGATCGCCGAAACACGGCTGGTTGGTGCCGTACTCCTCAAGCCAGTTGGCATCTCTGGCGCTCAGCAGGCACACACGGCGCTTTTGCTTGGCCGTCTTGCCGATCCTGCTCTTGAGGCTCTGCTCGTGCCTGTGCCGGCCGCTGGCGCGGCCCTGCTGGTCTCGGTACACCCGGCCACGTACATGTGTCGTGACCGTCATACCGGTGCGGATCGTCTCAATGTGTGCTATGGCCGTATCCTCTCACTACCAAACAAACAGAAAGGGCAGAGCCGCTAAGCCCTGCCCTCCGCTGTCCACGCATCCCCAAGAGAATAAGTGTTGCCATTTACAGCCAAAATCGTACATTGCCCCGCAAATTGCTGAATTTAGAGGATACAAACCCCAAACCCCATCGCGGATTGAGCGGCGAATCCCTATTGGCTCAACTCAACATTGCTCTGGATGCGGCTCAATGGGCTATGCCATACATCCAGCCTTGCAGCCTAAACCCTGTTTCTTTCCGTTCCTTGCTTACTGTCTAGGCTCTACCGTTGGGGTTCGTCGATGGTACCAGCACGCCTCCCCCTACCCCCTCCAACGTGTTCGTCGGCGTACTAATTGTGGACTTTAGACCAAGTTATGGGTATGTGTCAAGGGGTTAGATGGGAAGTTTTTGGGAATGGGTTGGATGGTTACTAGAGTTTTTGTTATTTGTCATTATTTATGTTGACAAGTTGGGCACGGTGCATGCAATGTGTGTTTAGTAAGTACGACAGAGGTTGCCAACCTCAAAGGAGAAACAAAATGTCCACAGCAACTTGCACAACGATGATGCCAGCATTAGGCGCGACTGTCACGGTGCGCTTCCAGCAACTGCACCTTAACTGCACCGTGAAGGATATTAAGAACAGCTACGGCCAACCGCGTCTCCTTATCGCGCCGATCTCTGGATCTGGGGAGCAGTGGATTGAAATGGGACGAATCGTCAATCCTTCGCGCAGCAATGTAAAGTTTGATTGCTGCCCTGGCGTCAGCTTCCACTCAAGCAACCGTCCAATGATTCGGTAACCTCCGCCGCGCCCACTCCTAGGGTAAGCGGTGCGTCGGGCTTGGCAGCCTGGGGGCCTACGTAACGGCCCAACACAGCGCACGGAGGCGCTAAACAATGGATCAAACTCAAGATCAAGTCAGCAACTGGACCCCGCTGCTCAAGCTTGTGGGCGAGGCCGACACTGACAATTACATGCTGATGGGCAATGACGGCGACATCGTGATGTACAAGCATAGGATGACCCGCAGCTACCTCAACATTGATCGGTTTACGGGCAAGACGTATGCATGGGACTCGGATTCACGTAAGTACACCGAGGTGCCGGAACAAGTGGCGCTGAAACATGTGAGATCGTGATGACACTCGACGAGGCAGTATCCTGCGCTGATCGCTATCGCGCCTATTCGCTGGCGCGGCGCATGGTCAGCGACTCGAAGATGGACGACCTGCACCAGAAATACCGGATCGTCCATTACCTCTACGAGCAGGGTAATGTCGAATGGCTGAAGCTCGTGGTCCTCGATTGCCCGCTGTTCGGGCGTGCATTCGACATCAGCCGGGCCAAGGGAAGGGCGTAATGGAAACTCTCCTCCGTTTCGCAATTGGAACTGCCACGCTGATTTTGACCTTTGGCGGTTCGTTTGTTCTCTTGGCGCGCGCATTCCGTCCGGCGCCACCGCCGGAAATTCCTTTGACTTGGGAGCAGCAGCGCGCGAAGTTCGCCAAAGAATACCCTGTCCAGACTCATCCTGAGATCCAGGACGCATGGACCCACATGGAGTCTTTACGCAAGCGGCGCAATCACTTGCCTGAAGTTCCATACGACATTACCATCGTCAAGTTGTGAGGCTCATTATGACTTGGGACACTGCAAGCAACGTCTACGGCTCATTGACGCTAATCTCCCAGGCGTTCATGTTTCTCCTGACCGCGCGAACCTTTTGGCTGATGAAGCACACTAGACAAATCCTCGACGGCACGCGCAAGATGGTTCCGTCATTCTCGCAAGCCTACATCGCACAATCGGAATGGAGGCGGTAAAATGATCGGTCCCTTTGAGAACGAGAAAGTCACAATTCGGCTCGACGTGAATGGAATGTTTATCACCATCCCTGCTGATCCATGCCGATTCTACGAATCGCAGCCGGTTCCCATCGGCCGCGATGAGGACGGCGTGCCTGTCGAGGTTGAGGTCTTCTGCGATGTGGACCGCGATGCGCCTCGGCAAATCACAGCTCTCGATTCACTAGAATGACTATAAGAGGTTATGACAATGAAAACACTGAGACAACTCCGGTCCGCAGTGGTCCGGTTCCTGACCTGGTACTGGCGCGTGACGACGACACCAGAGTCCGACGAGGAAGCAACTTACCGGCAATGGAGCGGGATGTGAACATGAAAACCTTACCTGTTTTGATTGCCTTCGCTGCCGCGTGGCTCGTGGCTCCGATAGCCAGATGCCAATCCATCGACGAGATAGCCACGAAGTACCACGCTTATCATCAAGTGCCGAAGCTCGATAAGTCGCAATGGGCGCTATTGGCCGCCGATGCTAGCATTCACGCTCTCGACGCCTATTCCACCGTTCGCGCGCAGAAGGGGCCTAACCATGAGCTCTTGCTGCCCGAGGCTGTAGCCAAAAGCAGCCCAGCAATGTACTCGGTCGCAAGTGGCGATGTGCTGCTCGAATGGTACATAGCCAGACGTCTCACCCGCGCCGGACATCGGCGGCTGGCTCGAGCGATCACCAGCGTTGATATTGGCGTCGATGGTGCGTTCGGCGTCCACAACATGACTTTGCCGATAACACCGCAGGGAGGGAGATAAGTCTACTTATGAAACATCCTCTTTTTGATGCCTATGTTGAGGCTTGTAATTATCCTGGCAAGCTCGACGAGACCGCAGTGGTTGCTGCCCTCTCTGACTATCTAGCAGCTTTGGGAATCAAGCGCGAGATTGGCAGGATACGCCAGGGATGGAGACTTGAAGATTATCCATCTCTACAAAAATCCACCGAAGCGATACTCGCAGACTTCCAAAAGCGAGATAGACATAAACCTCTCGGACTGGCCGGACGGGCCGCACTGGACGCAGGGGCCGCACTGGACGCACGGGACGAACTGGCCGCACGGGACGCACGGGCCGCAGGGGACGCACTGGCCGCAC
>JBEKRS010000076.1:0-22700 GCA_049518535.1 Occallatibacter sp.
TCGCACCGCCGAAGCACTCGATCAGGCCATCGCAGCGGCTATACCGGAGATTTCACCCGCCAACGCACAAGCGTGGTTTCGGCTCTGCTTTCACGGTATATAGCTAAATGAGAAATGCTCTAGAGCATTTTCGCTTCGGAATTCGCCCTAATTTTTGCGCTCAACCAGGTAGCATGCGACAGCCTTCAATCCATCGGCCCGGCTGCCGTAAGGCGCAAGCGCGGCGAATGCCTCCTCAATCAGCAGGGCGGCATCGCGCTGGCTTTGCTCGATGCCATAGACGGCCGGCCAAGTGGCCTTTTCCGTGGCCACGTCCTTGCCCGCGGTCTTGCCCAGATGCGCCGAGTCCACGGTCATATCCAGCACGTCGTCCACAATCTGAAAAGCCAGGCCAGCCTTGCGGCCAAACAAATCCAGGCGCTCCACATCCCGCGCGGTAGCTCCGCCGAAGACGCCGCCCGCCACCACGCTCACCCGAATCAGCGCACCGGTCTTGGCGCGATGAATTGCGTTGACCAGTTCCGGCGTAGGCTTCAGATGTTCGCTTTCTAGATCCAGCACCTGGCCGCCGATCATGCCCTCGACAGTGCCCACAGCGTTTGCGATCAGTCCAATAATCTGCACCGTGGCCGCAGGCGGTGAGTCAAGCCCGGCCAGAACCTCGAAGGCGCGTGTCTGTAGCGCATCGCCAGCCAGAATAGCAATTGCCTCGCCGAATGCCACATGGCAAGTGGGCTTGCCGCGACGCAAATCGTCGTTGTCCAGAGCAGGCAGGTCGTCGTGAATCAGCGAGTAGGTGTGCAGCATCTCGAGGGCCGCGCCGAGCCGGGCGATTCCAGCGGGCAAGGCCCCGGCAATGGTCACAGCAGCCTGCTGCGCCAGCACCGGCCTAAGCCGCTTGCCTCCAGCAAAAACAGAGTGGCGCATGGCACCGTGAATCGAGGCAGGCACGGTCGTAACGCTCGGCAGCAACTCTTCCAGCGCATGCTCGGTCAGCGCCGCACCCTCTTGCAAAAGTGATTTCACATCGACTGGCATCGTCCTCATGATAAATGAGGACGGCCCAGCTTTCGCTCCAGCAACCAAAGCCCTGTGAGCAGCAGCACAGCCAGCGCGCTCAGCCAGCGTCCGGCGATCACGTCTGGAGTTGTCGTCCAGTCCACGGTCAGTTCCATAAGCTCCTGCGGCACAGGCACAGCCATCAGCCCATCGTCACGCTTTGGCAGCGGGCCAACGGGACTGCCGTTCACTGCGACTCTCCAGGCCGGATAACTTCGTAGCCGCAAAATCAGATAGCCGTCGTGGCGGATCACAGCGCGCAGACGCTTGTGCTCCGGCTGAACGGATTGCCAGCTCAATGTCGCCTCGCAACTCCCCTGCCCTGCGCTCCAGATCGGAGCGTCGTCGTCTGCTTCTACTCCACTCTGTGCCGCGCCCAGCACAGTGGCGGGATCGCTGACCAGGCAGGTATCCGGCAGATCAGTAGCGACAAGCGAATTGTCCGCGCCAATCGGCTCGTATTCATCTGTACCGATAAAGCCCTGGCCCGAGCGATACCTGCCTAACATGCCAGACACTGCATCTTCATCGTCGCAACTCTGAAAGAAGTTTCTTCCCGCGAAAGCGATCATTGCAAGAAAGACAGCGATGCAGGCAGCCGCAACGGCAACACGCCTCAATGGCCGCGAGGATTCGTGCGGCCAGACTGCGGCGGCAAAGAAAACTGCCATCGGCGCCTCCAAAACTACTAGCCAGCGCCATGGAAACTGCAGAAACCGTAGATCAGGGAGCAAATTCCACAGCGGACGCGAGAATGGGAATTGCAGCAAGAGAACCGCAACGGGTATAAGCGCAAGTGGAATCCACCAACGTCGATCTCGCGACAAACGGCCGCGCAACCAACTCGTCAGCAGGGCGCCCAGCGCCACAGCGATCATGACGACCGCAATGATCGATGCCGTACGCAGCACCTCGTCATGAAGCTTCAATGTCGGGTCGGCATGAACGGCAAATAGCCAGTTATTTTCGAGCGTCTGCCCAGGATCTTCTGTAACTTGGTGGATATCTACCCATCGTTGTTCCCAAGCCGCTGGGACAAGATAGATCGCCACCAGACTCATTCCCAGCACCGCTCCGGCCGAGGCACGCAGTAAATGTGCCCACGATCGTAAGAGTAATGTCAGGATCAACGCAAGTGCGGCGAGCAGGTAGCAGGCCATTACGCCAACAGTCGGGTTCGAGAGCCATGCGCCCGCAACGGCCAGGGCCAGGGGTGCAGCGGAGCCATCAAATGCGCGCTTCAATGCGGAGTTGGAAGGGGCGGAGTCGGAGGGACTGCAACTTCGGAGTGTGTAGAGCAACACCAGCGGAATCCAGAGGCCACCAGCAAGCTCCGCAAAGGCTGAGCGCTCATAGGCCGTGAACAACGCATAACCTGAAAACAACGCCGCGCATCCGGCCAACGCGGCCGCACCGTCCGAAGTCGAATCCGGCAGCGCCTGTCGCGCAAGAGCCCGCACAGCCAGCCCCGTGCCAGCCAGCAGCAGAAACGTCAGCGCAATCGGAACGAACTGCCATGGCAATACAAAGCCCAGTGCCGCGCCCAGCATCCACGTCAGCGGCGAATAAAAAATAAACCGTGGCTCACCCGCGCCGAAGTTAGCGCTCGCCGTCCAATGCGGATACAAAATTCCATGCCGCCAACTGTTCAGGCAATCGAGCCACGAGACCAGATGAAAGTCGAAGTCATGCCCGCAAGAAGGCCCGCGCAATAGTTGCGGCACAACGGCCACGACCGCAGCTAGTAATACAATGGCAGGGCCTGTAAGGCGTCTCCAGCAATGTGTCTGTGCGCTCACGGCAGCAGTCGCAGCGTGTGCCGAGTCTGCGCGGCTACGGCTGCCGAACTAAATGGCAGCGCGAACGTCGTACCGCCGTACCAGTCATTCCATTGGTCGCGGAAGTAAGGCGAGTATGGGTTACCGCTTTCGCCCAGCACAATGTTTTCCGTCGAGCCGTCGATGTTACTCCAGTCCATAGTGAAGCGCTGCGAGGGGCCGAAGGCGCGGCCTACTTGCTTCACGGTCGTCGTGTCGCCGCTGAGCGGCTGCTCGCCGGTTCCAGCCACGCGGCCCACCAACGGCAGAAACTCAGCCAGCGGATGCTCGATATCTACCACGTGCCAGCTTCCATAACTCCACTGCGCTACATCGGCCGGAGCTTTGCCATTTTTCATGCCTACACGCACGGCGTCGGTAAGTAGTGCATCCCAGTTTTTGTAACTCGCCGGAAGCCACTCTGCGTTGCCGCGCATGATGATCTCTTCCTCGGCAAAGTTAGACTCGGACCAACTGTAGGCCGCGGCATCCTCGCCCAGCTTGGGCTTGAGAATCAGCGGCCAGAAAGCATATCGCGCCTTGGTCACGATCGAAGCCGCCGCCGAATCAGTAGTTAGTTTGCCATCCCAGCTGCGCATCAGATCGGCGGCCTTCTTCAGCCGATCATCCACGCCGGGAGTGTGGTCTATAGCGTAAGCAAAGCGATGCCCTAGTTCCTGATCCATCTCGCTATAAATGTCGGTCTCGACAGCCAGTAGATCGGCGGGCTTGAGTTGGTCGCGCCCGTCTAGAGATTTGTAGATGCGCTCGGCGCGGTAAGGATCGGCCCAGTCGAGTGACAGCGGATAAGGCGACGCAGCGGTTGTCACACGTGAGTTAGCGGTGGCCAGAAAACCCGAAGGCGGATCGACCGAGTTAGGCATCTTATCGAAAGGAATGTAGCCTTGCCACTCATGGCTGCTGTCCTCAACAGGCACGCCCACCAGTCCTGCCGGCCGCAGCGGAACACGCCCCACCGCGTGGTAAGCAATGTGTCCCTGATCATCGGAGTAGACCACATTCTGTGTCGGCCAGCACCACGAACTCATAGCTCCAGAAAACTCCGTCCAATTCGATGCGACGTTGATTTGATATAGCGGCAACCCATTCAGCATCGGGTCATAGAGCGTCCACTTGAGCGCGATGGCCCGTGTCTCCTTGGGGTACAGCAGATTCAGCAGCGGCCCGTGCGCTGTCGATTGCACATCAAGCTCCACATCTTTGCCGCCGCGCACATGAATAACTTCGTGATCCACGCCTAGCGGATTCCAATTACCGTCAGCCGCCCGGTAGTTACCCCTGCCATCCAGCTTTTCCACATATAAGTCCTGCACGTCGGCGTAGAGCGCTGTAAATCCCCAGGCCACATGTTCGTTGTGCCCCGCGATCACAAACGGCACACCGGGTAGTGTGACTCCGGCAACGTGATAGGCCGGTGCCTTCAAGTCAGCCATGTACCAGATATTCGGCTCTCTCAGGCTCAAGTGCATATCATTTGAGAGCAGCGGCTTGCCGCTAGCCGTGTGCCTTCCGGCAATCACCCAGTTATTCGATCCCGGCGCACATCCCTCGCACGAAGGCAGCCCGAGCAAATCACGCAACGCGCGTAGGTCCTCATGCTGAACCGCGCTGGCCGTGCTGCGGTCGTCCTCGTCATCATCGTCATTCGTAGCCGGAGGGGGCGTGGGTTGCGGCTGGCTCAGGTCCACCAGCACGCCGGTCGGCGGACGGTCGCGCCACGAGCCAACCGGATAAAGATCGGCCTCGAGCTTCGGATTATGCAGCTTGGCCGCCACCAGTTCCCTGCTCAACTTGGTATAAAAATGCGTGTCCAGCATATCGACCATCATCATGCCGATACTCACCGAATCCACGCCGCTCCAGGGCTGCGGTTTATAGTGCAGCAACACGAACTCGGGAGGCAGTGTTTGCTCATGTTCGGTGATGAACAGATTCACGCCGCGCGCATAGGCCTCGAAGCGGGCGCGATCCTCCGCGGCCAGGTTCGCATAGATGCGCCGCGCCGTATTGCGAAACTGCAGCACCCGCTGCGTCCGATCGTGCCCCACCATTGAGGAGCCCATAATCTCCGCCAGCTCCCCGTTGGCGCTGCGCCGAAAGGCATCCATCTGCCACAGACGATCCTGCGCCGTCACATAGCCTTGAGCCGCGAACAGATCGCTCTCTGTAGCCGCTTCGATATGCGGCACGCCGTGAGCATCGCGACTAACGATGACCGGCTCGGACAAGCCAGCCAATTGCACATCGCCATCCAGCACCGGCAGCGCCGCCTTGGCCGCCGAGCGCAGCCACAACACGCCCGCGCCAGCCGCCGCCAGCAACAGAGCCAGCAGGCCGAATGTGGACCACAGCAGAACCCGAAGCCAGCGCTGTTTGCGTTTGCGGGGCGAGTGTGCGGCAATTCGTGCGGGCATTTGATTTCGAGCTTTAGAGTGGGCCATCAGTCCTTCACAGGATAACTCCCCGCAACGCAATCTACCCCGCGCCGATCATTTAATATCCACTCTAGAACCGGTCTCATAAACCGACTTCATCGGTCCGTTTAGCTCATTCGCCCCGCCTTGTTGGCGTGTCTCACAGTCGGCGAAATGAGGTCCGAGGCATTTATGAGACCGGTTGTAGCCGCCAAAGTCACCGTGAGGTCATCATGCAATTTCTAGTTCTAGGCAAAGGAAAAACCGGCAGCCTTGTCGCCGAGATCGCCAGCGAGCGTGGCCACTCGGTCCGCGCCCTCGACATCAACGAGAACCAGCACGCCTCCGCCATCACCGCGGCCAATTTGTCTGGAATCGACGCGGCCATCGACTTCACGGCCCCTGAATCAGCCGTCGAAAACATGCGCGCCGTCCTCACCCTCGGCGGACGAATCGTCGTCGGAACCACTGGCTGGTACGCCCACTTGGACGAGATGAAGTCCCTCGCCCTCAAGCATGGTGGCGCGCTGCTCTATGGAACTAATTTTTCCATCGGCGTGCAAAAACTCTTCCGCCTCACCGCCGCGCTCGCTCAACTCGACGGCTACACTTTCTCCATCTCGGAAACCCACCACACATCCAAGCTCGACGCCCCCTCCGGCACCGCCATCACTCTGCGCGAAATCATCCAGGCCGCGCGGCCCGCGTTTATCCAAAGCGCAGGGCCCAACGGTGGTTTATTTCCCAACCCCAGCGCCAAGGTTGAGATCACCTCTCACCGCGTAGGCGACGCCAAAGGCGAGCACATCGTCACCGCCACCAGCCCGACCGACACCCTCGAACTTCGCCACGACATCCACAGCCGCCGCTGTCTGGCCGAAGGCGCTGTCCGCGCTGCCGAGTGGATAGCCAACAAATCCGGCGCATGGGATTTCCGCGAAATCTTCGATCAGTTGTGATCCCGCCCGATCAGAACCTATGACCGCGCTTGGGGTCGTAGTCGAACCCCACCAATCCGTCCCGGTAGTCGATATGAATGGTCAATAAATCGAGCGTGGTCGCCCCCAAAAATCCCGATATCTCCATCCCTAGATCCTTCGAGATCCGTGAAGTGTCAAAAGAAATAACGCTCTGATCCTTCTGAGATAGATGCGCAAAGTTGAAAGTGATTTCGTCCGCGGTAAAGAGCTTGTCCACATCTCCGCTGATGCCCTTCACTTTGAGGTCATATTCGGAATGGACCTTGGTCACCTCGCGGGCAGCTTGCGGCGAGATAGTCGTGGCAAATGAGCCCGTGTCGAGGATAAATAATTTCAACGCCTGGCTATTGATAGCAGCCGGTAGGATGAGCTCATGACCCACGCGGTAGACGGGTGTGTAACTCTTCATCTCCGCAGCGATATAGCGGTCAAAGGGGCCATGAGTGGAAGGTTTCCGCGCTGCGGCCGAGGGTGCAGTTTGACCTGGAGATGCCGCGTCAGCCGTTCCTTTGCTAGTAGGCTTGTCTTGCTCTGCTGCTTTGGTGGGCTCTCCCGATTCGTCGGAATCATCTCGGTCCGCATCGCCCGTCTTCAGCGCGAACGCCTCGTCGGCAGACTCTCCCGGCCGCGGCGGCAGCGGGCCGAGCAACAGCTTGCGCATCGGATAATCCAACGTCACCAGAAAACGAGAAAACACGTTCATCCCAATCAAACCGTCCGTATCCTCTAACACGCTGCGGCTGTCGAGCACTTCCACCGCGCAATCCTGAAACTCGAGGTTCCCGATGCGAATGGAATCGGCATAGGCGGAGTAAGCGGGCTGGTAACCGCGATCGCCGACTCCGTTCACCTCCGTTTGCGAAAACGGTTTGAGGCCCGCATGCTTGGCTACGGAAGGGGAGACCGTCAGCCCGCCGGCGCCGGTATCAATCTCTAACCGGGAAGTTCGGCCGTTCAACTTCACATCCAGCCCAAAGGCGCGTATATGCGTTGCATCGCGCATCAGAGGGACGAAAGGAATTTCGGCGGTTTCCGTCGTAGAGACCAGATGGCAAGCCTTGTGTGGCTCAGCCGCTTCCTTTTTCAGTCTCTCCAGATACATCCGCCAATGACGCGTATCGTCCGCGTCATCTCCCCTTGGAGCGGACAGATAGGCTTCCGTCTCGGCGATCCTCTGATGCAACGGAAGAGTACCGATCCATTCCCCGCGAATGTCTGGATCTTCGGCATCAAGCTTATATGCGATCTCAAGCTGTTTGCGGCTCGAAGCATACATTGAACTGATGCGCGACAGATCAGCCAGCAGCAAATGGTTTCGCGGATTGCATAGGTCCAGCTTCTGGGCTTCAAATGCGGATCGAGCGGCTATCCACGGCGTCCCCTGGCGAAGCTCGACCTCGCCTCGCAATGAAATCAATGCCGCTGAGTCAGGCGCAGCGATCAAGGATGCCTTCACCGCGTCCGCGGCCTCTCGCACCTTCTGTTGATGCAGCAAAGCATGAACCAACCCGGCAGTTAGTTCCGCATCGCCTGGATGGCTTGCCAAATCCGCCTGGTAAAGACTGGCTGCTTTGGCATAATCGGCCACCAGCATGGCTTTGTCGGCTTCCGAGGGCGGCTGATGCTGCGCCACATTGCAATTGGCAGCGATCATCCACTTTGGCGCAAGGCAAGCCACGGCCACAAAGAACACAAACCATAAAATTTCTCGCAAAGTATATCTTGCCAAAGAAACTCTCCCCGACATTCTTGCTTCATTTCTTCCTACGGCCAATAGCTTACCATCGGTTTGCGACTGGCTCCCATCCTTATTCCATCTCGCAGCCCGCATTTTCAATTTATAACTTGCATCAAAGAATGCGCCATCGACGCATTCTCTTATGCGATCTCCCCATTTCGTAGGTTGACCCCTTCGTTATACACTTTGTTCTTATGGAAACCATGGGTTGCGGTACTGCTATTGTTACCCCTTTTCGTGCGGATGGATCGGTAGATGAAGCGGCGTTGCGGGCGCTGGTGGACTGGCAAATCGCCTCTGGAATCGACTTCCTGGTGGCTTGCGGATCGACCGGTGAGGCAGCCACGCTGGATGAAGAAGAGTGGCTGATGACCATCTGCACGGTGGCCGAGGCAGCGGATGGCCGCGTGCCGGTGTGGGCTGCATGCACCCATAACTCCACGCGCACGCTGGTGCGAACCGCCGCCCGGCTCAAGCAGATTCGCGGCATTGACGCCGTGCTCTCGGCCAATCCCTATTACAACAAGCCCTCGCAGGAGGGACAGTTCCAGCACTTTCTGGCCTTGGCGCAGACCGTCGCCCCGCTGCCCGTGGCGCTCTACAACGTGCCCGGACGCACGGCGGTGAACCTCGAACCTGAAACGGTCGTTCGGCTAGCCGCAGCCGCGCCCAACATTCAGGCCATCAAGGAAGCCAGCGGCAAGCTGCCCCAGATCACCCAGTTGGTTCACTCGTTGCCGCGCAGCTTCAAGATATTTTCCGGCGACGACAACCTAGGACTCGCGGCCATCGGTGTTGGCGCGCACGGTCTGATCAGCGTAGCCTCGAACGAAATTCCAGTCGAGGTAGGCCGCATGATCCGCGCCGCGCTCAATAACAACTGGACCGAGGCTCGCGAGCTCGAGCGCCGCTACGGCCGGCTCTTCGAGGCCAACTTCTGGGAGTCGAATCCCGCGCCCGTAAAAACGGTGCTAGCCCTGATGGGCCGATGCACTGACCATGTTCGCCTGCCGCTGGTTCCACCCTCGGCCGCTACTCGTCAAAAGCTTGAACGGCTGGCCGGTGAACTCGGCCTGCTCAAGCACCTTCCTCCGCCGAGTGGCCCTGCGGAAGTCTTCTGAGCGCAGGCTGACAGCAAGCCAGCAAGTTCTATCTTCAGAGGGTAGTTTGCGGGCACCCATCGATCGTCCTGTCGTAGCGCCCGGTGAAAGCATTCCAGCGGATGATGGCAATCTCCTCGAGCATCTTCATACCGTCTTTGAGATAGCTCAGGCGCGTGCGCTCGTCGTGGGACCAGCTTACCGACACCTCGGCCACGCGGAGGCCGCGCTTGAGGGCGATAAACAGAATCTCCGGGTCGAAGCCCCATCTCTCAATGGTCTGGAGCTGGAAGACGGTCTGCGCGGCCTCGCGAGTAAAAGCCTTGAAGCCGCATTGCGTGTCCTTAAAGCGCAGGCCCATCACAATGCGGGTAACGGCGTTGAAGCAACGGCCGAAAAATTGACGGTAGAGCGGCTGGCTTTGGGCCTGGCTGTCGCGCTCCAGCCACCGGGAACCTATGGCTATATCCGCACCCTTCTCGATGGCCACAAAAAGCCATTCGGCCTCCTCGATGGGTGCCGACAGATCAGCGTCGGTAAAAATCACCATCTCGCCCCGCGCTTGCAGCATCCCGGCACGCACGCTGAAGCCCTTGCCGCGATTGCCGGGGTTCTCGATCAGCCGCACCTCGGGCGCGCTCAGGGCAAATTTCCGCACCAGATCAGCCGTCGCATCGGTTGAGCCGTCGTTGATCACGATGACCTCGGCATCCCATTCGTAGGCGCGGATGCAGTTCACCACCGAGGCCAGCGTCGCCGGAATGCGGGCGCTCTCGTTGTAGGCCGGAATCACAATGCTGTACTTCGGCCCGGCGCCGTTCTTTGACCAGTTGTTGCCTTTGGAATCGTCCGTCACATCCCCGCCCCATCCCTCAAGTTCAGGCTCCGTTGCTGCCAAAAGCTTCAGGGAATGACTCTGGTCATGATAACCCCGCGGGGTGCAGTTGGCCTGTGCTCGATCCGACAGTGTTTTTCCCCGGCCAAGCTGTTGAGGGGAAAAGGCCCCAATTCACTGAGAAGTTCTCTTTTTCACGCCGGAATCGGCCAAATCCGTTTATGCTGGGAGCGGAGGCCTAAAAGGCATGACAAAGGCAGAATTGGTGGAAAAGGTGACCGGAGTGGGCGACCTCACGCGCCGCGATGGCGAGGTCATCGTCGAAACCATTTTTGATGCGGTGATCGGTGCCCTCAAAGGTGGAGACAAAATTGAGATTCGCGGTTTCGGGTCCTTCCGCATCCGTCAGCGCAATCCCCGCATCGGGCGCAACCCCAAGACCGGTGAGCGCGTCGAGGTTCCGGCCAAGAAGGTGCCCTACTTCAAACCTTCCAAGGAACTGCGCGATTTAGTCAATCCCCAGGAAGCTGCCAGCGCTTCCTGATTGTGCTCTCTCTTTAAAACAGGGACCATCGACCCCTCCGTCGCATTAGGTGGAGCCGTTGACGTTGTTTGCCGTCGTGCTGATTTTGCAAGAGTAAGTAACTGGCTAGCACTATAGTTGCAGATCGCAGATTCCAGAGAGAGCAGGGGCTGAAGCTTCAGCCATCTGGTGGAAGTCCATGCGAGCGAATAGCGAGCCATTGGCCGCACCGCAGGTGCCTTGCAGAGAATTACCTTTCACTGAGGCACAATGTGAGAAGGAGTTTCGTGAGGGCAAAGATGGCAAACCATGGTCGAGCGCCGAAAGTGGTCGCAAGGAACCGGGAAAACTCCAGCTCCTGCCGCTACCCCCTCCCCCCTTTTTATATTTTCAAAAACTTGCAGGTAATTCTTTAGTTAACACATAAGAAATTTAAAATAAACAACTTCCACACACATTTTGCAAAGAATTCCACTAACTGCGAAACTGTGAGACTGTGGATGTTATCCGGATTCGTATCGCTCTCGGTCCGAGTACAACAATCCGTGCAGTGTAATCGTGTATAGCGGCAGTCAATTTCGGCCTTAGCGCCTAACTCCCTTTCTAACTCCATCGGTTTCCTTGATGCCAATCACGCTTAACATGCGTCCCGCGTGGCCGCCAGATGCGCGATGGGAGAAGAACAATTCGCTCTGGCAGCTTGTGCAACCGCCGACTAAGTTAATTGACCGGGCTTTCAAGCCTGCGGAAAGCAACTGGCGGCGGTTAGCCTCGACTAAGTCGAGATGCAAGCTGGGGCCGATGGGCGAATGGCCCGGCGCGCGCTGCGTCAGAAACAACATCGGGTATCGGGTCCGCACCGGATCGGAATCGTAGACTTCTCGGAATAACTCGCGGGCATAAGTGAACTGGGACTCAAATTCGGAGAGCACCTCTTCGCCCACGGCGTAACAGCACGCACCGATGCCGGGACCGATGGCGGCAATTAAGTCCTCAGGCCGCGAACCGAAGGCAAGCCTCATCCGGCCGATACCGGACTCGACAATGCGTTCTACCGTTCCTCTCCAGCCGGCATGGAAAGCGGCCACGGCACGCCGCTTGGGATCGGCTACCAGCACCGGGATACAGTCAGCGGTCTGGATGCCAAGCAGCAGGCCCGGCTTGTCGGTCATCAGGCCGTCGCCTTTACATGCCGGCAACGAAGATTTATTTAGCGGCTCGTGGCCTGCATCTGCGAGGTCTGTCAAAACCACCAGGTTGGAATGAATCTGGCGGACGGTCACAATCGGCGTGGCCGCGTCTCCGCTGACCGCCTCAGTCAGAAGCCGGCGATTCTGAACCACTGTTTCCCGATCGTCGTCTGCCGTAAAGCCGAGATTCAATTCGCCCGGTGCATCATCACCACAATAGGCCCGGCTATGCCCTCCGCGCCGCGTGCTGAAGCCGTGCCAAAGCCAACTCGCTTTCTCCCAGTTCGCAACCGTGAGCCACTCCACGCCGTTCCGAGCTGCGCGGGGTACGGGCGCAACCGGAATAAGCTCTTCCTTGTCAGCGCGCTCCAAGCGCATTCTACCCGTCACGCCGGCTGCCTTACCGCGCGGGTTGCGTACCAAGCCCGCCCGCTCGAAAAGCGTGTCGATGGCGTCAATTTCCCGTTCGGAATTTCTACCTTGGGTGGAAGAAGAACTCATCTAGCTTCTATTTTATCCGGCGGCATAAGAGCATATGGGCCCGCCTTCCGGCAGGCCCGCTCGAGAGGCATTTATTGGAGGGGTCCAGAGGGGATCGTGGGAAGAGGTTCGTACAGAACCTTCGAAAGAGGTGATTTCTTTCTTGAATGGTGATGTTTCGGGGAAGCCTCTGCTTGTTATATAGATTGATGCAGGAAATCGAAAAAGGTTGCAAGGTCGCGGCTGAAATATCATTTCGCGAGAATATTTCCGTCAATTTATTTCGGATATCTTGCCCTAATCTTCGCCCCATCTGCGGATAATTCAGATGGACGCTAGAGCATTTCTTGTATTCCGAAACGAAGGGTATTGATGATCGTTGTCGTTCTTTCGGATGACGGTTTCATCGCTGCATCGCCGCGTCCAGCAACGTGACGTCAGCCTCGCATCCACTCCGGCAGAGTCTGCCCGAGAACAACCTGACTGCCGCACGAACTGCACTGTCACCACCGTAAGTAAGTGTGAGTTACATCACCCGTGACTGAATCGCGAAACCGCCTTTCCGACAATTTTACGAAGCAGCTATCTTTCTTAATTGCCCGCAGAAACTGAATCGGAACTTTCAAACAAACTTAGGCCGATCACATGCGCCAGTAACTAAAGCGATGTAATATGTCTGCATGTTAGACAAGGGTACTGATAATGCATCTGAATTTCCGAGCCCTGAGGGCGCGAAGCGAATCACTCGCCAACCGTCCATCAAGGACATTGCGCGGCTTGCGAATGTATCGCACCCCACAGTTTCCCGCGCTCTACAGAACAGCCCGCTGGTGAATCCCCGAACCGCTGAGAAGATCCGCAAGATTGCGGACGAAACGGGATATCGCGCCAGCGCCGTGGCACGCAGCCTGGTGACGCGGCGGACGCGCACCATCGGGCTGGTAGTTACCACCACCACCGATCCTTTCACCAGCGAAGTCTTCAGCGGAATCGAGCGAGTGGCCCATGACCGCGGGTATTGCGTATTTCTTGCCGAATCTAATGCCGATCCCGAGCGAGAGAGAAAAGTTGTGCAAAACTTCGCGGAGCGGCGCGTGGACGGAATTATCGTCACCTCATCGCGCGTAGGCGCTTTGTATCTTCCTTTGCTGTCGGAATTGATGGTTCCCATCGTGCTGCTGAACGACCAGCATCCAGGGGCGTTTGTGCACTCGGTTATGATCGGAAATCTGGAAGGCAGCCGCGCCGCGGCGAGCCATTTGGCTGGATTAGGGCATCGGCGGATTGCCTATGTGGGCGACAAGCTTGGTTACCAATCGGACGCGGAACGATTTGCCGGCTACAGTGAAGCTCTGGACACTGCTGGGATTCCGTTCGTTTCTGAGTTGTTAGTTCATGGCGATGGCAAGCCTGAAGCGGCCATGCGAGCAATGGATGACTTGCTGACGCTGTCTCATCCACCCACAGCTGTCTGCTGTTACAACGATATGTCGGCTCTGGGAGCAATGCGGTCGATTCGCTTGCATGGGCTGCGCGTGCCGGAAGATATCTCCGTGACAGGCTTTGACGATCTCTTCTTCGCGTCCTACACTCAACCGTCGTTGACGACCGTCCGCCAGCCTATGCGGCACATGGGAGAGTTAGCGATGGAAAGTCTCTTCAAACTAATGTCAGGAGACGAATCGGAGATCAGGATCAAGGTCGAGGCTGAGTTGATTGTGCGGGAGTCGACGGCGCGCGTTAGAACGGAATAACAGCGGCGATCCCTTGTGTTGACCTGCAAAGAATCGCCAGAAGCGGTTCGGTCTAAGAGAAACGAGTCCGCCGCCACAATAATGTTCCGCACACTCCCAGGGGTAGAATGGTGCCCACCACCAGGACCATCATCCATGGCATGCTGGCCGAGATATGCTGACTCCGCATGCCCAGCGCCAACCAGACAAAGACTCCCACCGCAACTAACATCACCACCGCTTCCCACCAGCGCCGCAAGGGCGAATGCTCGGCCAGCGGGTCATCGCCCGCCACCACCGCAGCCACCTTTTCTTGGTCCAGCGCATAGCGATCGCACTCCCGGTCCATGGCCTGTTTCCAGTTAGCCAGCTCAGAGGCGGGCGGGTCAGCCATGCTGATAGAGACAGCGCCAGCAATCATCACCAACGACCCGGCGATCACAAGCATCTTCGCGGTTAAACCCAGTCCGGAAAGTTCACTGAAGACCAGTGCGCCCCACGCCAATCCCCAAAGCTGATTGGTGTTTGAAAGAGGAATCCCGCGCCCAATACCGATATACTTCGCTGCAAAGTTCTGAAAAAGGTCGCCGATTACCCAGCAGAAGCCACCGAGAAACGGCCAGAAGAGCATGGGCCGGGCGCGCTGTAACTCGGCAACCATGTGGCCGACGCCGCCAAGATAGATTGCTCCCAGGATGAAGACCGTGCCTAACTCGCCGAAGGTGAAGATCGTCACGAAGGACAGCGGGTTCATACCGCTGATATAGGCCTTGCGGTAAGGAATGTACATGGTACCGAACAGGACACCTGCGCCTACCGCGGCTACAATGCCTACGGCAGCCTTACCCGGCGTATCGGAATGCTGCGCAGTGGCAAAGGCTATAACCGCCGCTCCTCCGACTATGGCGGCAGCGCCTCCTAACACCTTCGCCCATCCCTTAACGCCGGAGCCTCGCAACTCATTAAAGAGCAGCCAGCCCCAGAACAGGCCCACCAGGCTATTGGTGTTCCACAGTGCGAAGGCAACAGCCAGGCCTACGTTGCGCACCGCGAAGATAGTCAGCGTGTTAGCCACGGCCCATAACATTCCAGCTAACAGCGCCCACACGATCAAGTGAGGTTTGTCGCGCAGATCAGCGAAAAGAAAGCCCGTGCCCTTTAGCAGAGTGGGAACCGTCCAACGCGCCACAAATGCGCCCATCACCATGCCCATCGAGATGAGAAACGGAGAGAAGCCCGCGTTCACTAGCTTGGTAGGCGCTTCGGCGGTTCCTAGCCAGACGGCTGCAGCCAGGCCGCAGAAGACACCGAGTTTGTGCAAGGAGAGAGTCGATCGCCCTCCCGCAGCAGTTACCTTGTCACTCACGAAGTCACCTCAAACTCATAAGAAGGAATACTCCCAAGATCAAGACCGCGACCGGCACCCAAAGATGCACATCAGTGAGGATCGAAAATAATTTGGACTGCGTCATCCGCCAACCTCTTCTAGCCGCACAGGCCTGTGCTCATTGTTTGATTTGCGCGCCGCCAGCGCCATTACAACCGGATTCCATCCATCGATCTGTAACTTTAGCCGCTGAAAGAAACAAAGTTACAGCATACACTTTTCTCCGCAGCTTGAGCTCATCGCTGTCTTCGTTCAATACGAAGAAAGCAGTGGATTCCTGTGGGCCGAGTCAGTCAAAGTACCCTTTAACAGAACACAGATATTCACGGCGGCGCAGAGCGCTCTTCTGAGCGTACAGTGAAATTCTTATGCAATGACAAGTTTTATACATCGCGAGTTTGAGTCATCAATACCTTGAATTTGCAAAAACTTAGTCATATTGAGACTTACAATTGTCCCACCAGAAATAGACTCTGACCTATTGACGAATGAGTCCAAAGTAAACTCCGAGCTAGGTCGATTTTCGGTTAGTCCTCGCTTGACATTAACATTAAACAATCGTCAGGGTCCTCGCGCAAAAGAGGTACAAGAGAAATCCACAGCCAAATACAAGCCTTCAGCAGTCGGCTAAGCGGGAACGCTACTCGGCTGGATGGAAGAATATATTTGGCGCTGGATTCTCTGTTTTCTTGGAACCTTAACCATTGTTAACGCGCATTGTTGGTATCATGTCGAGGAATTCGGAGGCAGCATGATTTCAATGAATCGATTTATGGAGCAACGAGCGCGTTATTCCGGCTGGATTCGCATGGCCATGGCGCTATTGTTAACTATCTCTGCATTGAGTGCATTCGCCCAGTACGAAAATGGAAGCCTGGTAGGAACTATTCACGACGCCAGCGGGGCTGCGATCCCTAACGTGAGCGTAAAGGTCACTAATAATTCCACGGGGATTGTTACCACCGTAACCACGAATGGCGCGGGCGACTATGAAGTTCCCTCTCTTCGCTTCGGCATCTACACGATCTCTGCAAGAACCGCCGGTTTTTCCGACGGCATTGCAAAGGACATCACTATCCCGGTCGGCGGCCGCGTGCGCATCGACCTAACTCTCAAGATCGGCGAGGCCCAGACCACGGTCCAGGTATCCGACGTCGCGCTCGAGCTTGAAACCGATTCCAGCCAGCGCGGCCAAACCGTTACCGAGTATCAAACCGAAGCTTTACCGCTAGTCACCCGCAACTATTCGGACTTGGTGGATTACGTCACCGGCGCGCGTCCTGCGCCTGCCGATGCGACAACCACCGCAGTTACCAGCTTGACGCGCGCCGGATCGTTTAACGTCAACGGCCAGCGCAGTATGTTCAATAACTTCATGTTGGACGGCATGGACAACAATGCTTATGGCGAGAGTAATCAGGGCTTCGATAATCAGATCATCGAGCCTCCGCCAGACGCCATCGCCCAGTTTGAAGTGGTAACCAACAATGAGAGCGCCGAGTATGGCCGCTCCTCCGGCGCCACCATCAACGTCGCCACCAAATCCGGCGGCAACCAATTTCACGCTACACTCTACGAGTTCATCCGCAACACGGATCTGAACGCATTCGGCTATATCAAGCCGGTCTCCATCAATGCTGTCACCGGCGTTCAATACCCGTTCTTCAAGCCGCTATTCAACCGCAATCAATTCGGGGCGGCCTTCGGTGGACCAATTAAGAAGAACAAGTTTTTCTACTTCGTGGATTACGAGGGATTCCGTCAGACGCTCACGCCTACTGTTGTGGACACAGTGCCCACGACCAACGAGCTCAACGGGCAGCTAGCCGTCGCCGTGCAGGATCCCTGGAGTCCAGGCACTTATATTCCCGCGAACACTCCAATTACCGGTTGGCCTGCTCAGGCCGTTGCTGACCTTGACCAGACGTCCAAGAAAATCGCCGGGTTGTACTTGAACGCGCTGCCTGGGCAGTGCACAGTAACTGCGGGCTCAGCCACTAGCGGCGTGGCCACGAACGATTGCCCTTTGAATGCGCCCTTCACCGATCATGCGGACAAGGGCGACCTTCGCCTGGATTTCCAGCAGAACGATAAGAGTGCGTGGTTCCTGAAAGTCAGCGATCGCAAAGAGACAGGCAAGAACTATAATCTTTTGCCCGAACCGATCGATATGCAGACCAACGGCGAAATCAAGATTCACGATGAGCAGGTTGCGCTCGGCTACACCCGCCAGATAAGTAACAACAAGGTTCTCGACGCCCGCCTCGCGCTCTCCGGCACCACGGCCGGCAAATGGACTTTCGCAGTGGGCAACACCTCGTTTTCACAAGGCGACATTCCTGGGCTGCCGAATATCGCCAGCGTTTCCGGCGGTCTGCCCTCTATGGCCATCACGGGCGGCTTTACCTCGTTCGGACGCCAGAGCACCAACCCGCAATGGCAGAACCCTTCGGTACTTGACCCCAAGGTGAACTTCTCCTGGGTCAAGGGCAAGCACTCTTTCAAGTTCGGCTATGAGTATGAGCACATCTGGATGGAAGTGCAGGACTCGAACCCGCTCTATGGCTCCTTCACCTTCAATCATGGCTACAGCGTCTGTCCGGCGACAGTTGGCGGAGTTTCCAACGCTACTAACTGCCCCAGCGGAACTAGCTCCGTTGCCGACACCTACTGGGCCGACTTTCTCTTCGGGGCGAGCGGCCAATACTCGCTGTCAACTTACTGGATCTCGCATCTGCTGCAGACCATGGACAGCGTGTACGCACAGGACGACTGGAAGATCGGCTCCAAGCTAACTCTGAATCTGGGAGTGCGCTGGGAGTACGGTTCGCCTTACTCAGAACGCAACCACGACCTCTCTAACTTCAACCCGGCAACCGGGACTATGCAGACGCTAACTCCTGGCTACACCACTGCTAGCAGTCCATTATGCGGCACAGCTGCGTGCATTTCTCCTTACAGCGGCAGCGGCGTCTACGGCAAGAGCCTGGTTAATCCGAATCTTAACGACTATGCGCCACGCGTAGGCTTTGCCTATGCGCTAACAAATAGCATCGCAGTCCGCGGTGGCTATGGAACCAGCTTTATCCATTACTGGCGCGCCGGTTCGGGCAATATGCTGGCCATCAATGCTCCGAACGCAATGTTTACCTCGGTCATCAACCCCTCGCCTGCCGCTGGCGTTGGTCTTGGCACCACTACCGGCTACCAGAGACTTTCTGCCGGTTATCCCACAGGGCTGGCAACCACCTTCAGCGCGGGCACCGATAACATCGACTCTATCCCTCCGAACACCAAGGATGGCTACGCCGAGAGTTACTTCTTGAGCGTGCAGAAATCTTTAGCTAAGAACATCCTCTTCGACTTGGCGTTCGTGGGCAACCACGGCGTTCATCTGCAGGGCTTCATCAACGCCAACCAGAAAAATCCCGCACTCGGCTTCATTGGCGGCGTCCCGGCGAACGGCTGGTCTCGTCCATACCCCAACTGGGGAGGGACCTTGCTCAACAATCCTGCCAACCCATTTAACAATGGCGATATTACTGAAGCTACCAACGAATTCAAATCTCACTACAACTCACTGCAAGCCCGCTACGAGCAGCGTTTTGTCGATGGCTTTACGATGTTGAACTCCTTCACCTGGGGGCACGCGCTGGATAACGCGTCCTCTACTCTCGAGGCCAACACGCCGGACCCACAGAACGGATATGACATCAACGCCGACTATGGGCAATCGGACTATAACCTGACAGTCACCAACGTCACCAGCTTGGTATACGACCTGCCAGTCGGACAAGGGAAGCGCTTTTTGGCCGGCGGCAACGGACTTGAGAATGCTATCTTCGGCGGATGGCAGATCAGCGGCATCAATACCGCTCAGGGTGGCACGCCATTCAACCTGACCTATTCGCCGGCATCGGCCAATCAAGTCTCACCGATGCTGACTCAAAACTGGCGCGGAGAGAATCTTTATCGCCCCAACTACATACCTGGAGCTCACTATACCCAGGGGAAAACGAAGCTCGCCAATGGCTTCGTTCAGTATGTCAACGCCAATGCCTTGACACTGCCTTCAACCTATGTCGGCAACACCGCAGCCAACGGTCCATCGAGCCCATTTGGCAGCCTTCCCAAGAACTATGGCCGCACCATGCCGTTCTACGAAACGGATTTGGACATCAACAAGCGGTTCAACACCCCAGTGGAAAGAATGAAGATGGAGTTCCGCACGGAGATGTATAACGTCTTCAACCACACCAACCTTTACCTGCCGGGCGGCTCGGGAGGCAACACCGTCTCCGGTACTGACAACAACAGCTCCGCACCTACCAGCATCGCCGGTGGCACCATGACCGGCACCTGGGAGCCGCGTATCATCCAGTTTGGTCTGAAGGTCATCTACTAATCTGCGCCATAGCTGTGCGCCAGCCACTCAAAATGGCTGGCACACTCTTAATTTATTCCTCTCCCGATTTATGCAACCTGGACTGTTCCGTCACAATTTGGATGTACAGTAATTGGCGCTTTGGAGACATGCTTTCCAAAAGGGGTGGGGGAGATATGCGGCTGAAACGCGGTATATCTTGGAAGTGCCCACTGTTACTGGAATATCGTGCATTATACTTCGCGTATTTTTGGGAAAGATGAAAGGCAATCTGCGAGTTACAGCTATGACCACGAGAGCGGAGATATTGCACCAACTCGGCCAGCAAACGGAGCCATGGGATGTGTTGGTGATTGGTGGCGGAGCCAGCGGCCTGGGCGCTGCGGTTGAAGCCGCTTCTCGCGGCTATCGCACCCTGCTGGTCGAGCGATTTGACTTTGCCAAAGGGACCTCAAGCCGAAGCACCAAGCTTGTTCACGGCGGTGTGCGTTACCTCGAGCAGCTTAACCTGACGCTTGTGGTGGATGCTTTGCGGGAGCGCGGCCACATGCTGAGGAACGCGCCTCACTTAGTCCACGACCTATCCTTCGTTGTCCCAGCCTACAGCTACCTGTCGCTCCCATACTATGGTCTCGGCCTCAAGGTCTATGAACGGCTATCGGGCAGTTTGTCGCTTGGACGATCGGAATTTCTATCCCGCAGAAACACGTTGCAAAAACTGCCCGGACTTAAGGATGATGGCCTTTGCGGAGGCATCCTCTACCACGATGGGCAATTTGACGATGCCCGCTATGCCATCGCGCTCTTGCGCACATTGCAAGACCTCGGCGGCACTGCGATCAACTATGTGGAAGCCGTCGGCCTTCTGCGGCGCGCTGGCAAGACGATCGGCATCCAGGCGCTGGACCGCGAAGAGGGCGCTGCCTTCGAGTTACAAGCTAAGGTGCTGATCAATGCGTGTGGTGTCGGCGCGGAAGATATCCTCACCATGGATGGCGCCGCCCCTAACTCATTGCTCGCCCTGAGTCAGGGGACGCACTTCGTTTTGCCGCATTCATTCTTACCGGGGAACACAGCAGTCATGATTCCCAAAACTGCCGATGGCCGGGTGCTTTTCGCTACCCCCTGGCACGGCACCACAATTGTGGGAACCACGGATGAGCCCGTCGCAAGTGTATCTGCCGAACCGCGTGCGCTTATCTCAGAAAAGGAATTCCTTCTCGACCATATTGATCGCTACTTTGGCCGAAAGCCAGCCGCCGCTGAGATATTGAGCGTTTGGTCCGGCCTGCGCCCATTGGTTCGCAAAGGTAGCGGCAAGACCTCTCAGCTTTCGAGAGACCACACAGTTCTGGTTTCGCAATCCGGCATGGTCACGATTACCGGAGGTAAGTGGACCACCTATAGGCGCATGGGGCAGGATGCGATCGAGCGCGCCTGCGAGATTGCGTCTTTGCCTAAACGGCCGTCGCGGACTCTGGGGTTGAAGCTTCACGGGTGGGTTACGGATTCTGCTGCAACAATGCCCGCATGGGAGCGCGTTTATGGATCGGACCTGCCCATGCTTTATGCCCTTTCACGGGAGGATGTTAGCCTCGATGCGCTTCTCCACCCCCGCCTTCCATTTCGGTTGCGCGAAGTACTTTGGTCGGCGCGATATGAAATGGCACGCACGGTTGAGGATGTTCTTGCCCGGCGCACGCGCGCTCTTTTTCTTGATGCACGCGCCGCTATTGAAGCCGCGCCCACGGTAGCAAGCCTTCTAGCAAATGAATTGAAGACTAATAAAGACAGGGCGACAAAGGACCTGGCGAGCTTTCTTGAACTTGCAAAGGGCTACCTATACGAAGAAAGTGAAGCTTCATGAAGAAGTTATTTGCTACCATTAAACCGTCTTCAGAATTAAGTTTTTAAATTTCGTCTTCTCTCACACTATTAGCGCCCCTCTTAGCAAATCGCGCGGAACGCTTTTCGCACAAGCAGTAAATGTAACGAGGTTATTCATGAGTTGGAATCCCCCTTTTCCTGAAGCCTGGCCGTACATATCGCCAGGCTTCCCAGCGAACAGGTCAAGCGACTTTATCCTAAACTGCGCTGGCAAATTATGGAGTCCACCTTCATTGGTTACGCAGCTTTTTATCTCGTAAGAAACAATCTCCCGGCAGTCTCCAAGGAGATGTGCAGGCGCTCGGATACAGCAAGGGGCAGATCGGGAACATACTGGCGGTAACAGCTATCTCGTACGGCATTGACAAGTTTTTTATGGGCGCATGGTCGGACCGGAGCAATCCGCGTCACTTTATGCCCCTCGCGCTATTGCCAACCGCGTTTTGCAACTTCGCTTTCGAGAACGTCAGCAGTTTCCCCATGCATATGGCTCTTTGGGGGCTTAACGGGCTGGTTCAAAGCATGGGATGGGCTCCTTGTGGCCGCTCTCTGGACCATTGGTATAGTATCCGCGAAAGAGGAACAAAATTTGCACTTTGGAATGTCGCCCAAAACCTGGGAGGTGGAGTTACAGGCCTCGCTGTCGGATATTGTGCTGCGAAGCTATTCTTTTGCTCGTTGTCAGCGTACTAGATTTCACCTCCGAGAAAGCGGTGGGCACCGCGGCGGGATTTCTCGGACTATTTGGGTACCTGGGACGTGTGGCTGAGGGTAAAGGCATAGGCACTCTGGCTGAACGATATGGCTGGAATACCGCGCTCTATACGATCATGGCATCAGCTTTCGTGGGGATTGTGCTTCTTTCGTTGATGTGGAAGCTCTCACCGGGGCGAAAGATTAATTGATCTATCCGAACAGAAAACCGGTGATTGATATTTTCTGATACACCCGCCAAATCTTTGTTGAGGCATTTCGTCAGGTTACTCTTAGCTGTTTGAAGTCTAGGTGATCCATATCTGCGGATTACTGAAACATCGCGTCTCTTTCTTCCTTTGTAAGTTTTCACGAGGTGACGGCTTACTCGGCGAGCAAGGCCGCGGTAGTCTCGTTGACCAAATCGCTGGCCATTGAGTTAGCGCGGAAGGGCGTAAA
>JBEKRS010000077.1:0-22330 GCA_049518535.1 Occallatibacter sp.
CATTTGGGCATGGCGCGCTGACCACGGGGCGGACGCCTCTTGGAGCGGCAATGTCGCCTTGCACGGATTGGTTGTGAACGGCGATAACGTAACGGCCCTGGGTCTCGCTGTTGAACACTTCGAAGAAGAGCAGGTTGTCTGGAATGGTGAAGGCGGCGAGACCATCTTCTACCAGAGCGAAATGCCGTACGACGTTCCCAGCCAGAGTGCATGGATGGACAACGGCCTTGACGGTTATGCCTCCTACAACGTTGCACCGACAGTTACCATTCATCTGGGATATGGCCTAGGTGTTTACTCCTACTTTAATCAAGGGTTGGACATCATCGCAAACAGCGGTATCGCTGCCCCTGTTGCCACCGGAGTCAAGTTCACCGATATGGTGACGGTATGGCTGAACGGAAGCGGCCAAATCACCAATACTATCGCCTCCAACAACGGAACAGTGGATAATGCCGGCACGATAGCGCAATCTGGAGCAACTATCAGCGACGTCAGCACATGGGGTGGCTCGGCGGGCAGTTGCGCCGCGGTTCCCAGTGTTCCTGGTGCGCCTTCAGGAACGGGAACTTCGAGCAGCACAGTCAGCGTGACATGGGGCGCCAGTACTGCCGGATCGTCCTGCACGGTGAGTTACAATCTCTTCCGCAGCACGACCTCTGGCTTCGTACCCTCGTCGAGCAATCAGATTGCTTCCAGCCTGACCAGCACGTCGTTCGCCGACTCAGGTCTGACTGCATCCACTTCCTATTACTACGTCGTCGAAGCGGTTGACGGCGACGGTACTTCGGCGGCCTCTGCGCAGGGCAGCGGCACAACGCTGGGAGCCACTTGTTCTGCGGCACCGTCGGCACCGACGGGTCTAACGGCAACGGCAGCATCTTCCACCGCGATCGGATTGAAATGGTCGGCGGTAACTCCTCCGACAAATTGTTCAATCAGTTCCTATACCGTTTACGGAGGAACAGCTCCAAATCCAACTGCCATAATCGCCACCGGGGTGACGGGCACAAGCTTTACAAATAGCGGGCTCACACCATCGACCACTTACTACTACACCGTTGCAGCAGTCGATGGCTTCGGCACTTCGCCTGTCTCGGCGCAGGCCTCTACAGCGACGCAGCCAGCCAGCTCGGGCTCTGACTTCATCGCCATTGCAGCCGGCGGTCCGGCGGAGAGCAACGCAAGCGGCGGCGACGTCTCTTTCATTGCTGATGTGGACTTCAGCGGCGGCGGGGATAACAGCCATACCACGAAGACCATCAACCTAACTCAGCCGGGTGTGAATGCAGCCCCAATGGGGGTGTATCAATACGGACGGGCCGGAGTTACAACTTACACGATTCCCGGATTGGTGGCTGGCAGCGCGCACACGGTTCTGTTGCACTTCTCCGAGAACTACTACAGCGCGGCGGGCAAGCGCGCTTTCAACGTAGTTATCAACGGCACAACCGTACTCTCTAACTTTGACATTTATGCCACGGCGGGAGCTGAGTACACGGCCTTGGAAGAGACCTTCACGGCCACGGCCAACAGCGCCGGGGATATCGTGATCGCCTTCACCAAAGGTACGGCGAATCAACCCCTCATCATGGGAATTGAAATCCGCTGAGCAGGAGCTAACCAGTGCGGGCCGGCGACACTTTGTGACGCCGGTTCGCTAACTTTCTGACCCCAAACTTGCGATATCTCGTAAGCATATAAACACCAACTCAATGGAGAACGGTGCCACGATCGAAAGAGTCGAAAGCGCTCGAATGCACCTGCGATTCATTCAATAAGCCCGTTGATCACCTTAAGAAGGAGCCACATGTATCCTCTCCTCGTTCATCCAGAAAAGTTCGGCCGCTCCGACATTCTCATGCTTGCCGGTGGGAGACTCGATGCGGACTTCCAGGGACATTATTCAACACGCCGCAATCCTAGATGGATTGGCTCGGGTTGGCCGGTTGTAGCGTTGCTTATTCTTCTCATGGCGGACTCTGGGCGGCCGGTGCGCGCGCACAGGGACCGGTGTCACCACGCCTCTCGATTAACCTCGCTGCGGGTGTGCCGCAGTACATTGGGAATTCGGGGGCGACTTCGACTGCGCCGCAAAGCAATTGGTGGGTCGAGAACAAGCAAGGACACGGATATTCGGCCACCACGAACGCTCTCTATACTTCCAAGACTTTTGTGGAGAGCACCGACACTACGGGAACCTGGACGCAGGTAGGCCTTCCCTGGGAAGGCAGCGAAAACCGGACCTTCATCAACCAGACCTCCGGGGGCGGACAGGGTTCGTTGCAGCAAGGCGACTATTGGTACCGCCTGCACTTCAAGGTGGATCCAAAGTATGCGAACCAGAAGTTCATGCTGGCCCTGGAAGGCGCGCACACAACAACTCAGGTCTACTTCAACGGCGTGTATATTCCTGGCATCAGCGAGGCTACCAGCTATACGGGTGTGACCCACACGGTCGGATTCATTCCAGTGATCGTTGAACTCCCCGTAGTTGCTGATGGCGCGACCGACAACGTGATCGCGATTTACGTTGGCGACGGTAATTCGTCGACCGCCCCGACTCCCAGTTTCTGCGAAGTCTTCCGTTTTGGCCAGTCGATGACGGGACTCTTCCGCAACGTTTATATGTATGTCGCTAACCCGGTTCATATTCCGGAGAACATTTATTCGAATCAAGCGACCTGGGGCACCTACGTCCAAACGGTGTCCGAGAACCCAGCAGTGGCCACCGGACCAACCGCTCAATCGGCTGTCGTTGCAGTGCAAACGAATGTCGTCAACGAATCCGGGGCCACTGTGAACAATGTCACGTTGACCACAGAGATCGTGGATGAGAAGGGGAACATCGTTGCGCAGCAAACCGCCCCGGCGGTATCGCTGCCGCCCTGGACAATGCCGACGGGAGGGGTTTCGCTGTTGCCGTCGGCGACGGATCCGTCGCAACTGACAACCGCGACGCTCCCGGCGCCCACGTTCAATCAGACCATCACGGTGAACAATCCGACTTTGTGGTTTCCGAACAATTCAACCGTCGGAACGCCATATATGTACAAGGTCTATCACATCCTCAGCGTAAACGGCACCGTGGTGGATGCGGTTTCAAGCCCTCTAGGCATCCGCACCCTTACTTGGGATACGAACCTCCCGTACTTCAACGGCGTTCCAATGCACCTATGGGGCGGTGCCAGTCGCTACGATTATCCCGCTTTGGGATCGTCGGTTCCCGATGAGATTTGGTGGCGCGATCTGGCCCAGTTTACCGCCGCCGGCGGCAATGTGTGGCGTCCCGGCCATTGCTCGCAGAGCGAAGAGTTTCTGGAGGCGGCCGATGCCTACGGCGTGATGGTCGACCAGCCCAGCGGCGACGGCGAGAGCAATTGGACTGCCGCTAACGTTGCGAAACACCCCAACGATGTACTCCTGAAGGAAGAGCTTCATCGTGACATGGTCATTTACGACCGCAATCACCCTTCGATTCTCGATTGGGAGACGGACAACGGCGGAATGAACTGGCCCCTTGTGGGTGTGCTTAAGTCCATCGACGGGTACTGGGATAACCTCGTCTCGGCGAATTCCCCCTTGGTCAATCCCACCGCGGCCAATCGAACAAGTGGCGATGGAGTGGCATATCCCGCTCTCACCGCGCCCAATGTGCGTTATGAGGGATCGCGTGGCTACGACGGGTCCACATCGCCGCCCAGTGCTTATGCTTACCTCGACCTATGCGATGGAGCCGGCTGCGAGACCGGACAAAAGGAAGCGTATCCCGGCAACCCGGCGTTTGGCGCCGAGTATTGGACCAACAAGGGAAATGGGCGCGGCTTGAACTATGACTACGAACTCGCGTTCGTGGGTCCGGTGATGAACCCTTGGGCCCAGGCCCGGGCGGCCAACACCTTCGGAATGTCGCATTGGTACTTTGCCGACACGCCGGGCGAGACCTGCACGTGGCTGGAGTACGATGACTTCGATTACCCGGCGGGCACGCCTGTCAATATGTCAAACTACGTTCGCTCGCTCGGTCTGTCGATGGTGGACCAGAACCGGTTCCCAAGACTGCTGTATTACGTCTATCAGGCCAATTGGGTGCCATACTCGATCAAGCCTGTTGTGCATCTGGCGCATCACTGGAATCGCGCCTACCAATACACCTCGGGCACACCGATCCAGGAGAATGCCTTCAGCAACTGTCCTGCGGTTCGCCTGCTGATCAACAACAAGAATCAGGATCCGTTAACCGGAGCGACGCTTGCCGATCAGGTTCCGAATGATTGGGAAGGCTACTCAGGCGCAGCCGGCAAAACGGATATGACCCAGAGTTCTACCACCCTTCCGGGTCAGGTTCACTGGTTGGTGAATTGGGCCTCTGGCAGTGTGGAAGCGGTGTGTTTGGACGGAGTCGGCGGCAATCCGGTCACTGGAGTCAGCGATACGATCAACACCTTCGGCGCCGAAAACAAGATCGTTCTCACCGCTCTTCCTGAAGTAATCCGCCCCGATGGCACCAGTTTCGCCTGGACCTCAAACGGCTCCGATGCGGCATTGATACAGGCCGAGGTGGTGGACGCCGCCAATAACCTGGTGTACACCGCTACGGACAACGTCACGTTCTCGGTGAGCGGCCCTGCTATCTACAGGGGCGGCACACAGCAACTTGATTACGATCCCGCGTGGGGCGCCACCTACTACCAGGATGCGTTCTCTAATGCCCAAACTACGGTTATCGGCGGCGAACCCAACGCGTTCTTCCACGCGCCGGGTGATCCTGAACTGAACTTTGAAGGCGGGCTGCAAAAGATCGCACTGCGCAGCACTTTCACTCCCGGAACCGTGACCGTGACGGCCACTGCGCTAGGGCTGGTATCTGGCAGCGTTACACTCAACTCCGTTGCTCCCGGCACAGCAGCCGCAAGTTGCAGCGCGGTTCCCGCTGCGCCAACCGGCGTGACGGCTGTGGGAGATACCGATAGCACGATTACTGTGAGTTGGATGGCGCCGACACCTCCGGCCAACTGCTCCATCACCTCGTACAGCGTCTACCGTGACGGATTGAGCACCGCTCTTGCCACAAACCTGACGAGCACAACCTATAACGACACTGGACTGACCCCTTCGTCCACGCACACCTACACTGTGGAGGCGATCGACGCGTATGGCGCCTCTGCACAATCGACACCGGCAGCTTCAGGCGAGACGCTTGCCGCCTGCAGCGCGGTTCCTCCAGCTCTAACCGGTCTGGCGGGAACGGCTTCGTCTAACTCCATCAGCTTGAGTTGGAATCCGGTGAGTCTGCCGAGTGGCTGCACCTTGCAGAACTACGTCGTATACAGCGTTAGTTCAAGCACCCCTCCCGTATACACGGCGGTATCGCCGGTATCGGGTTCAGGCGCGGTGACCAGCACAGGCTACGCCGTCACCGGTTTGACTCCATCAACTAACTACACCTATGCAGTGACAGCGGTCGACGAGAAAGGCGCTTCGGCGTATTCGAACCCGCCGGTCACTGTCGAGACGACAGCCGCACAATCTTGCACTGGGCTTCCCAATACGCCGGAAGCAGTCCTGGCGACGGCCAACTCATCCAGCCAGATCACCGTTACCTGGGGAACCACCACGGCCACGGGCTGCACGGTGTACGCTACGGTGCTTCGCGCGACGGCCTCCACTGGCCCCTACACTCAAATTGCAACCGGTATTCCGGCTGCGACGACGTTGCAGTATGTGGATACTGGACTGGCCCCCGCGACGACGTACTACTACGAGGTGGAATCGTACGACACAGTCGGAACAACGGACCCCTCGGCATGGTCCAGCGCAGAGACGTTTCCATCCTCTTCCGAATTCGTCGCAATCGCTTGCGGTGGTCCGGCAGAGAGCAACGCAAGCGGCGGCGACGCCTCTTTCGTTGCTGACGTGGACTTCAGCGGCGGCGGGGATAACAGCCATACCACGAAGACCATCAACCTAACTCAGCCTGGAGTGAATGCTGCCCCGATGGGGGTGTATCAATACGGACGAGCCGGAGTTACAACTTACACGATTCCCGGACTGGTTGTTGGCAGCACGCACACGGTTCTGCTGCATTTCTCCGAGAATTACTTCAGCGCCGTGGGCAAGCGTATGTTTAACGTTGCTATCAATGGCGCCTCTGCTCTCGCCAACTTTGATATCTACGCCACAGCCGGGGCCGAGTACACGGCATTGGAAGAGACCTTCACGGCCACGGCCAACAGCGCCGGGGATATCGTGATCGCATTCACCAAGGGCACGACGGATCAACCCCTGATCGATGGAATTGAAATCCGCTAAATCGAACTCAATTACGCAATCCGGCGATATTTTGTGCCGCCGGATTGTCATCCGTAACTCATAAAAATTGCCTAGGATCGCACGCATTGAATTCGTGTCATCCAACACGGTCAGCGCATCACAATTGCGATCAAACCCGCGCTGGGAACACGCGGTGACACAGAAAACAGGAGAGAGTGAATGTTAACCAGCTATTTGATCCAATGGCGCAGACTTGTTCATAGAACATTTATTGCGCTTGTTGTGACGACAGCCCTGGGCTTTACAGTCACGGCTAACGCGCAAGTAACAGATATTGTGGCAATCAATGCAGGCGGTCCTGCCGTAAATAATTCCGGCGGTGGGGACGCATCTTTTGTCGCCGATGAGTACTTCGTCGGCGGAGGCGATGGCAGTTCCACGACAAAGACAATTAATTTGACCCAGCCTGGAGCCAATGCCGCGCCGATGGCGGTCTATCAGACCAATCGCGCCGGAGTCGTAACCTATACGATTCCAAATCTGACGGCAAGTTCGTCGTATACCGTTTTGCTGCACTTCGCCGAGACTTATTTTTCTGCGGCGGGAAAGCGCGCATTCAATGTGGCCATCAATGGCACAACAGTGCTGAGCAACCTTGATATATATGCCACTGTTGGCGAGTACGCAGCTCTAGTCGAGCAATTTACGGCTACCGCCAACAGCGCCGGTAGCATCGTAATCGCCCTCACTGACGGAACCGCGAATCAGCCCGTAATCAGCGGTATAGAGATACGCAATGCATCCGCACCAGTATGTAGCGCTGTTCCTCCGGCGCCAACAGGTCTGGCAGTGACGGGATCGGCATCGAGCTCGATCAGCATCAGTTGGTCGGCGGTCACACCTCCTGCTAACTGCTCGATCAGTTCTTACACCGTCTATGGCGGAACCACAACAAATCCGACTACCGTGGTTGCAAGCGGCGTGACGGCCATAAGCGCTACCATCCCCAGTCTCGCAGCTTCGACAACCTACTACTTCACTGTGGTCGCAGTTGATTCGGATGGAAGTTCGCCAGCGTCGGCCTCGTTACAAGGCGAGACTCTGGCGAACACTTCCTGCACGACTGTTCCGGCACAGGTAACTGGTGTTGCAGCGACGGCCGCTACCTCCAGTTCCATCGAAGTTTCCTGGGCAGCAGATGCAGCTCCGGCAAACTGCACAATCAGCTCATACAACGTTTATTGCAGCACAACTAGCGGCTTCACGCCGTCTTCCAGCAATTTGGTTGCGAGCAGTTTGACGTCTCCAAGCTACACTGTGACGGGCCTCGCAGCTTCCACTACGTACTACTGCGCCGTGGTTGCGATTGATCAGGCGGGCCCATCGCCAACTTCGTCAGAGGCATCTATTAAGACGTCGCCCAACTCCAATTCAACGGAGATCGTAGCCATCAACTTCGCCGGCCCCGCGTTAAGCAACGCTTCTGGCGGAGATGCATCCTTCGTTGCGGACGAATTCTTCACCGGAGGAGGAGCCTCTTCCTCGACAAGCCCGGTGGTCACAACCGGTGTTACTAATGCCGCTCCGATGGCTGTTTACCTCACGCAACGCGATGGAGCCTATACTTACACGATTCCGGGGCTTGCGCCTGGCGCTCAGTACACCGTGCTTCTGCACTTTGCTGAGACGTATTTCAGTGCGGTTGGATCCCGCGTCTTTAACGTAGCCATTAACGGGACGACGGTCCTTTCCAACTTTGACATCTTTTCGCTCGTAGGGAAGAATGCGGCATTGGTAGAACAGTTCACAGCTACAGCCAGTGCCTCTGGACAGATTCTTGTTTCCTATAGCAAAGGAACCAACGATCAGCCCTCGGCCGCCGGACTCGAGATTCGCGGTGTAGCCAGCGCTTGCACACTCCTTCCAAGCGCGGCACCAGCTGGGATGCTGGCCTTGGCCTCCTCGCCCAGCATTATTGGCGTCAACTGGTCGGCAGCCACAGCTCCGCCCAACTGCTCCGTCACCTATAACCTATACGCCAGCACTACCAGCGGCTTCACACCTGGACCGAGCAATTTGATCGCCAGCAATTTGACTGGATTGAGCTACTCAAATACAGGTCTTCTGCCGTCAACAACTTACTACTACGCCGTGGAAGCAGTTGACTCGGTTGGCACATCGGCGGCGTCGACAGAAGCCAACGATACGACTCATTCCGCTACGTCTTGCATCGCCATCCCTTCGGCGGTGCCGACCAACTTTGCGGCAGTTACAGCATCCTCCAGCGCCATCGCGTTGAGTTGGACGGCCATTGACACACCTGCCTACTGCACGAACGTTACTTATAGCATCTACGGCAGTTCAACCAGCGGATTTGTACCAGCATTGACCAATCAGATTGCCAGCAATCTGGCGGGAACGGAGTTCTACAACACCAACCTCGCAGCATCGTCAACCTTTTACTACGTGATACAAGCGGTTGATGAGGATGGTGTGTCAGCTGTGTACTCTCAACAGGCCAGCGCCACCACACTAGCTACCCCTTCTATATTGACTGCGACCGCAGTTTCCGCTAATGAAGTCGATCTGGTTTTCCCGGAGAGTGCGTTTCCGGCCCCGGTAACTTACATAATCTACCGGGGTACATCGCCCACATTCACGCCGGCGAGTACTAACTCGATCGGTAGCACAAAGTCCAACGCCTTCCAGGATGTTCTGGCCTCCGCTTCGACAACCTATTACTATCAGGTCGTGGCCACCAGTCCGTCCGGAAATTCGGCGCTAACTGGTCCGGTCAGCGCCACAACGCTAGCTCTTGGCCCGAATGCGCCTTTCTGGGATGCGAGCGGTATTCCGGCCACGCCTTCCGGTTACGTCATGACTTTCAAAATCCTGAACAGAACGAACGGGCGCTATCCGGACGATCAGGTAACGTGGAGTACGACCATCAATGGAGTCGCTACCAGCAACACGATCGCCGCGCAACCGTACATCGCAATACCGGCCGGTGCATCGGGGCGCATGAGTTTCTATCTTGGCCCCCAAGGCTTGAGTAGCCCGTACGTCGACTTCATCGAGTACACCATTGGCGATACATTCTTCAATGGCGACACGACGCGCGTCGATGCCTTTGCTGTCAAGCTGGCATTCAATCTGACCTGTGCCGACGGAACGAATATTGCTGTAGGCGAGAATGCAGCGACCTTCGCTGAAGACCGATCTGCTACCTTTCAGCGCTTCGCCACCTCGGTGCCCGCGCCCTTCCCGGTACTGGCACAGTTGAAGGCTCCGTACTCGATTCCCAATCCTGGTGTCTTGTTCAACGCAGGCGGTGAGTATGAAGACTACTACACTGCGTATATCGATGAGGTATGGGCAACCAACCCACTCAGTGCCGTTCCGATGCCGGGAGACAATGCAAGCGGCCTGGGAAGTTATCCGGGGCTTTCCGCTGCGATTTACCGTCACATTGCGGATCCTGGAACCTTCAACTCGTCAGGGATGGTGGTTTCTAACGGGATCTGGGGCAACCCGAACCTCTTCTATCTGGAAGCTCCGGCGGACTTCTATGCGCAGTTCTGGCATCAGAGCGCCATCAACTATCAACAATATGGCTTCCCATACGACGATTCGGGCGGTTATTCGAGCGACGTTTCATGCACGAGTCCACAAACTTTAATTGTTGCTGTAGGCTGGTAAAACGCAGGAAAGGAAACCTGGGGTCCCCCATCAAGCGACGGGGAGACCCGCAGGTTAGTGCGCCAGCATGCTCTAAGCGAATAGCACGGGGAAGAGTTGGAGGAGCGGTGGTCACGTCGAGCCGCAGATACGCGCACAAGTTACGGGCGCTGCTGGAATCCTAGTCTTGGCAACTGGGATGTAAATTGGCGCGCCGGCGGGGAATGGGAGCGGCGAAGATGACCCGATTTACAAATCCAGTCCACCTGGACATAAAACTGGCTGATCGGACAAGTCCTTCACTAGCCCAACACGCCGAAGTGCTCTTTAAAGTTTATTCATCGATCACGCGTTGGTGGGCATCAGGCCGAAGTTTTTCCGGTGGGAGATTCCGCAGACATTGTCTGCGAATTAGGGCGCGGATTCGGGCTATTTGGCTTCAGATAGGACTCGAACCTACAAACCTTCGGTTAACAGGGGGCAAACTAGTGTTTGCAATCATTGCAGCGCGTTGCACCATCAGAAGGTCTATTCTGCATCCCGGTTCACGGTTACTCAACAATGACCTGAAAGTGAGTGTCTTGCGCAAAACTGTCGGAAGTTGCTGTGACAGTTACCTGATATGTGCCCGCCGAGGTAGGTGTGCCGGCAACGGTCGCGGCGGTTGTAACGCTCAAGGCAGAAGTGGAAGTCGAAGTACCATACGAGTCGTTCGCCGCCACCATGAATCTGTAAGTCGTGGAAGGCGACAAGCCTGTCACGGTATAGGTGGCGCCCGCTGGCGTAGCGATGAGAGTCCCATTCTGATAGACAGAATATCCGGTTACGGCGCAGCTCGTACTTGCGTTGGCTGCTGTCCAGGTCAACGTCGTGCCCGAGCTGGTGGTAAAGGATGCGGCCAGTCCCAGCGGAGCGTTGGGAACTGCCGAACAGGAACCTCCGCTACCACTATCACCGGAAACGCCCCCTTGACACGCGGAGATTTGCAGCAGGTTTGCAGAAACAATCCCGGACAAGAGCAGAACCAAAAGCTTTTTCGCGAGCAGACCTCTCAAAACGAGGAAGAGCCCTACCAGCGTAACTCGTGAAATAGGCAGCAGAATAGCATATAACACAGCTACTCCGCGATGTTTTGTCTTTAAATAATGCTCTATCGTGAAATTGGAGACAGTTGTAACAGCCCCGCCATATTCGGTGAGCCCATGCCATAACGTCGCTATCGAAGGCGCCGTCGTCGTAATCGTCAGAGGCACAACGGCGCCGGCCGTGCCGGTAAGGACGGCAGTTACGGAACTGCACGCGGCTCCCGTCATGGCCGCAGGCAGCGCGCAACTGATCGAGACATTTCCAGTAAAGCTGCCGGTTGGTACAATCGCGATGTAAGCTGTTCCAGATTGCCCCGAAGCTGCGATCGTGACGTTCTGTGTGGGGTAGGCAATATTGAAGCCGGAAGTCACAGCTCCCGGCAAGGAGAGGACGATGTGGTCCAGGTCGGGAGCATAGGCAGTTGGGTTTGAAAACCGGATGGTATTGGATCCGGCATTCAACTGCACCAACATGCCGGTTGTGGATGGAATGGAAAAGCTTGTTCCGATTACGTTGACTTCCACGGCAGCGCCGCCGTTCACGCTCACATCGAAAGTTCGAGTCCCTCTCACGGCTGCATAGATCGTCATGCGATATGTGCCGGAGAATGGGACGTTGACATTGTTGATGGTGATGGTGATGGAATTGGAGGCGCCATTGCCGATCCATCCCACATCGTTTCCATCCATGCAGGAATATCCGTAAGCTCCTGGGCAGGGTTGAATAACGGCCGCGCCACTGAGCGTATTACCGCTGGCATCGGCTTCGTAGACAGTTTGCGCTGGCGCGGCTCCGCTGGCAGCGATCTTCACCTGAGTCACACCATGAGAGGGAACAGCTGCCGAGAAACTATTAGAAAACTCGCCTAAGTCGGCGTGCGCCCATAGGTCGCGAACCGAAACCGTTTGGCTGGGTTCGAGTCCAAGATCGCTCCAATTCGCGGTAATTACTGCAGGTGATCCGGACTGATTCATGAGCGCGACGACTGTTCCTCCGGTGACCGACCGCGACCACACTTGCAAACCAGAACCGTTGTCGGACAGAAGGATTCCTTGCTTGCCAAGCGCATCCTGATCGATCGCGATAGCCTCTGCGTTGGTAAGGGTTGCAAGCGTGGCCGCGCTCATGTTTGTCAGATCGTTGCCGGAGATCAATGGGGCGGCCAACATGGCCCACATCGCGAAATGCGACTGGTACTCCGTGTCGGTCATGCCTCCATTGCCGATTTCCAGCATATCCGGATCGTTCCAGGCGCCTGGTCCAGCGGACGAGGCAAAGGCGCTGGTGGCTTCCAGGTTGTTGATCATGGAGAGCCAGTTATCGGAGATATCCGGAGTGGTACGCCAGGAATTCCCAATTCCCGGCGCCCAGTTCCAGGGCTGCTTTGTGCCCCAGTCGCAGATGCTGAAGACAAAATTTCGATTTGCCGCGGTCAGAGCCTGCGCGAACTGCGCGTATTGCGTCGCGGGGTCCAGGCCGGTGTTGTTGCACCAATCCATCTTGAGGTAATCAATTTCCCAGGAAGAGAAGGTGTTTGCATCCTGCTGGTAATGACCATAACTGCCGGGGCGCCCTTGGCAGGTCGTCGCTCCCACATCTTCGTATAACCCGATTTTGAGACCCAGATTATGTACGTAACTCACCAGGGCGGGCATTCCGCTGGGGAAGTTAGTCGGATCGGGAATCAGGTTGCCGAAGGCGTCGCGGCTGGCGGCCATCCAGCAATCGTCCAGATTCACATAAGTGTAGCCAGCCGCTTTCATGCCGCTGTTAACCATGGCGGACGCAGTGTGCTCGATGACCGTTTCACTGAGGCCTCCACAACCATAGTGGTTCCAGCTGCTCCAACCCATCGGCGGTGTAAGTGCCAGGCCGTTGTTGGCAGCCTTCACATGAGATGCAAATGGCAGAGTCATCATGACGGCGCATAGAAGCAGGCGCAGCGTCGTGTGTCTACCAGCCACCGGTAAAGCTTTGCCGCATCTGCTGTAATCGCCACTTCGGAATTGCATTAATTTTCCTGGTTCCATCGCTAACCTGCAAGGACGTGGTCCAGATACGCGATAGACAGAAAGCGTACACTGGCGAAGACTCCGCATTTTTTGCACAGGAGCATCGCGGAGATACCTTGTGCCGTCCCGGCAATGCATCGAGGTAGGCGGGTCTATTCCAAATATGGCCAGCCGTCGGAGGTAAAGGCGATCCGGTTAAGGCCTAGCATGGGTGTACCGTTCGCGTTGCCATCGTAGTAGTGGTAGACCAGCGTCGGCAAGGTTTTGCTGCCGTCTGTACCAACATCGGTAAAGACGCTCTGTCCGCCGGGTCCGACAACATGGCCGTGCGCACTCAACAGGATTGTGCCGCCTCCACCGCCTTCATTGGCGTACAAGGGTACGCCTCCACGATCGACATACGGTCCCGTCGGACTGGTTGAACGTCCGTAGATGATCCGGTAAGGACTGGTAGAGCTACAACAAGCGTTGATCGGAGCGAAGTAGTAATAATACTGCGTGCCATTGACAACATAAGGATAGATAAACGGACCCTCCTCGCCCCACCAGCGATAGGCAATGTTATAGATCGTGGTGTTAGTAGTCGAAGGAAGGCCGGTGCTGGAATCGAGCTGAATGATATGTGTGCCGTCAAACCACGAGCCAAAGACCAGCCACCAACTTCCCGAGGCATCGATGAATGGGGCTGAATCGATGGCGTTGTACTTGGTTGTGTTGACAAATCCAAAACCGCTCAGCGGCGTCGATGCGTTAGTCCAGGAGCGAACTACCCACCCTTTGTCGGTCCATGGTCCCGAAGGACTTGCACTGGTGGCCAGTCCGATAATCGCCTCGCCGCCCAGCGTATCCGGCTCGACAGGAATTGCGTAGTACTGATAGTAAGTGCCGTTCGCGTACATCACATCCGGTGCCCAGACATCGGTGTTTCCTCCATTGTTATCCGACGGCGGTGTTTGCAGTCCTATCCACGAGGCTAAGTCGGGGCCGATGTCTGCGCAGCGTTCGTCCTCCGTGAGCCAGTCATCGCTTGCTTGCGTACCGGCACAGGCTCCGTAGGAGGTGGTGCCTGTTGTGTAAGTAAACGTCGAGAGGTCGGTTGAATAAGCTATCGTCTGGTGCGTACCATAGAGCCAGTACACATGGTTTTGATCCTGGATCATGTTGGGGTCGTGGACGTAGATGCCCGTGCCCTGGACCGTCAGCGGCGCCGTATACGGCGAATTTCCTGTCGAGGTTAGTGTCCACTCCTGGCAGGTGCAGCCGGAACCGGTAGTGGCGCGAGCACCTTGATCGATAGTGGCCGACGAAGTGGTGTTCGAGCCATCGTCCTGCAAATACAATCCGCTGTAATGGTTCTTAATCAAGTAATTGCCGTCTGTTAGAAGATATAACTCCCAGTTCTGATCGTCGGTGCCTGTATCGCTAAATTGCAGCGCCTGCTCACCGGAATTCATCGCCGCAGAAGATGGCGATCCGTCGACTGGCGTTGAACTTGAAAGACCAATCACTTGATGCGTCAACATATTCTCGATATTGATCTCGTCGGTCGAGTATACATTCTGCATGAAATGCCACATGGAATCTGCTGAGTTGGTGTTGGTCTCCTGCACCACCTTAGTGCCCGCCGTCTGACTCTGCCCACCAATACCGAGTACGAGTCCGCTGGCGGCATTCTTGACCTGGTATTGGTTGCTGTCGTAGACAGAGTTGTTCACATTGACGATGGTTCCCATATCTGGCGTGATCGTGCCGCCGCCATTGCCGGGGTTGCCACCGCCACCGCCGCTGCAACCAGTCAGGATGGCTGTAGCAGACAGCACAATTTCCATCCAGATGAGACGCCGCGATTCAACTGATCGCTGCAACCAGTGCTTCATTGAAGTTCTCCTCGTAGGTTGTAGTTGGTTCTCTGGGCATCTATCGTCATGGTATTGCTCTACGCAAACCACACAGAAAGCGCGCCGATCCAGATTATGGGGGAATCCTCTCCAGAATTTCATCGATGAAAGAAGGAGGCGTCATGGAGACGCCCCCTAAAAGTGAAGCAACTCAGGAGGTAACTCTTCTGCTTACCAGATAATCTTGGCAGAAAGCTGCACTTGCCGCGGAAGATTCGTTTGCAGGTCGTACAGCATGTTGATGGTTCCGAAGTGTGGATCGGTCGGCGCCCACCAGTAACCATGGCCCTGCCACGACGGGTGATTCATTACGTCGTAACCTTCAAAGCGCGTTTCCAGTTTCATTCGTTCCCAAATGGAAAAGGACTTGCTCATGCTCAGGTCAAGGTTTTGTCCATTGGGATTGTAGACGCCGGGATCGCTCACGTTTTGGTTTGCCGCGTAGCTCGGCTGGACGATGAAGTCGTAATTGTTAGCGGTGCAATTGGTGGTGTTCGATCCGGGCTCCGCTTCGAGTGCGAAGTTGTCGTTAGGGTTATACCAGCCAACGCAGTTAGTGGAAGCCCGGATGAGGTGAACGCCATTTTCAAAGGTGCGATGAATGCCATAGTGCTGCTTGTGCACGACTTCAAGGCTGCTGGGAACGCCGGCTGGCGTACCCGCTTCATAGTAGTAGATGGCTCCGATGACCCAGCCCCCGACAGCTCCATCCACGACACGGTTAGCATTGCCCAGGACTGTGCGACCCCTGCCCACCGGGATATGCCAATCGACATTGGCGGTATAACGCCATTTACGTGTCCCAGTATCGATATAGTGCTGAGCAATCCGGTAGATGTTGTCATTCCACCAGCCGGAATCCATTGTCTTCGACCACACGAAGGAGCCATGCGCTGTCAACGCGTCATTCCAGCGATGCGTTAGTACAGCTTGCAATGAGTTGAACTGAGTTTCTCCTCTGTTCTGCTCAGTCTGGTTGATATCCCCAAATTCAGGGAAGGGACGTGTGAAGGCGCTGGCCGAAATATACTGGTTCGTATAGTAGCCGTTCTGGTTGCCGGTAGCCGCTGTTGAGAAAGCATTTTTGCCGATGAATGGGTTGGGATACCACTGGGGATTGTTGCCCGCGGTAATGCAATTCTGATAGGTGGCCGGAGTTGCGCCCATCTCCAGGTTGCAGCCGGCAGCAAAGCCTTCGCTGATGTGGTTGATGTTATCCGAAGAGTCCAAATGGAAGCCGGTGCTGGCAACATAGCTTAGATCGACTGTCGTGTGTTGAAGAATTTGCCGTTCGGCACCGAGAGAGTAATTGACCACACCAGGCAATTTGAAGTTCCGGTTGGAGACGCCGATCGTGTCGCCCAGGGCGCTCATCAGTCCGAGGCTCGCGCCGGCAGGCTTGGAGATGGTCGGAAAAGGATTGTCGATGGTGTTGCCATCCGGGAAGTTGCCGTTGCTGTTGCTGGCATTGTAGGCGGTATTCGCGCTGAATCCCTGGTTATCACCTTGCCCTGAGATCGACTCATACGTGCTTCCAATTCCGCCGCGGATGACCGTCTTATTGTCAAGCGCATAAGCAAAGCCAAGGCGCGGTTGCAGTGCGAGCAAGCTCCAATTGAAGAGGGTGCGGGGCTGTCCGTTAACTCCGGCAAAGGTCTCGCCACCGATCAGCGCAGCGCCATTCGGCAAAGGGGCGGTGATTTGAGACTGCACCGGATTCAGCGCGGTCGTGTTGAAGTCACCAACTAACTTGTTATTAGCCTCAGACGGCGGACCCTGTAAGTCCCAGCGCACGCCGAGATTGACGGTTAGCTTGTGTGTAACCTTCCAATCGTCTTGGAAGAACGGGGCAAAGTAGGGATAGCTGAAGTACGAATTGGCGGCGATGTTGATGTTGGATGTTTGGCCGTTTTGACCCGGCGCATCCATGGTGCCGAGCACCATCGAAGCCACGGAGTCGCCTCCTTGCGGTCCGGTCCAGCCCCATGAGAATTGCTGCGTCCATTCGCTATCGACGTAGAAGTATCCTGAGGACGCCGCTGGGGTGAAATTGCTGGCATGCATCCAGCGATAGTCGAGGCCGGCCTTGATGGTATGCGCTCCGTGAACGTAGGTCCACATGGGCATCGCGGCGATGGTATTGCTGATCGATATCTTATTGCCGCCATTGAGCGCATTGTCGCCGAATACCGTGTAGCCGTTCATGCGGATCTGCGGGAAGGTAGGCGTGATGCCTGCCATATTCAAGCTGCTCAAGCCGATATTAGACAGATCAAACGGCGATGGGCCTTGGTTTTGGGCATAAACATAGCGCGTGAATGAGACGTGGAAATCGAATAGCGAGTTAGCGCTGAAGGTGTGCTGCCAATCGGCCATGCCGAAGTGGTTTTGCCGGACCAGAGGAAAGACGCCTGATCCAGCCGGCCCTGGGATGCCGTTATAATCGTCGCCCACATTCTGGAAGCGCTTGTTCCATGTAAAGCGAATATAGGTTCTGTCGTTGTCTCCAAAGTTGCGGTCCAGGCGCAGTACAGCATTGTCGAATTTGTCCGTCTCCGTAGCTTGCCAGACATAGTTATCGACGCCCCAGGCTTCGGCGGCTGGAGAGGGACGGTTCGGAAGCGGCAGATAGCTTAGGATAGCTAGCGCCGTCTTGTTTAGACGCGCGGGAAGAATCTGGTTGTTATTGAAGGGCGTGCGGCAGTCGCAGCCGCCAGTGGTGTTCTCGGTCAACGGGTCGTAGATCGTGATAGGTGCATTGGCAGTTCCGTTCCAGTAATAATCCCCGCTGAAGTCGCCGGTTTGCGCCGCCGTCTGAGTGGTGGAACCGGGGCTGAGGGCAGGAACCGAATCCGTGCCCGCGCGCGGCGTGTTTTGCGAATACCTCTCGAACTGCGCTTCGAAGAATGTTTTGTCGCGTCCGTTGTATAAGTGGGGAATCATCACAGGCCCGTCGATCTCAAAGCCAGCTTGGTTGCGATTGTCGCTTGTTTTAGGAAGCTCTTGTGCATCGCCATAATGCGAGTTAGCGTCCACCCAGGTGCGCCGGGCGTTCTCATAGACTTGGCCGTGCAGCGTGTTGGTGCCGTACTTGGTGACGATATCGAAGATGCCGCCGCCGGTATGGCCGTACTGGGCGTCATAGGGGTTGGAGATAAATTTCATCTCCTGGATGCTCGCCGTTGGAGGAACATAACCAATGTCGCGGGATCCAAAAGAATTCGAGTTATCGGGTGAGCCATCGATCTGGAAGTCGTTCGAGTCCGCAACTTGGCCGTTGGTTGAGAACTGGTTGATGGCACCATTGTCGAATGGACGGACCCAGCCACAGGAGAGGCAGCCGGTGAAGACCACGCCTGGCTCCGCGTTGGCGAGCACCAGCGGGTTACCGCTGTTAAACGGGGACTGCTCCAGCTCATCCGTGGAGTAGACAACGCCACGATCGGCGTGGGTCTGATCAAGCTGCACCTCACTGGCGCGCACGGTGATGGTCTCCCTGGCAACCCCCGGATTTAGGATTAGCTTGACGGTGACCGTGGCTTCCAGCTCGAGGTGAATGGCGGATTCGATCGTGGTCCCGAATCCGGGTGCGGTGGCCGAGACATCGTAGAGTCCCGGACGAAGATTGGTGAAGGTAAAGTCACCGGTCGACGTGGAATCCGTGCTGAGATCCTGATTGGTCAGTTCGTTATGCGCGATGACCGTGGCTTTGACGACGACGGCACCGGTTTGATCGGCCACGTGTCCGGTAATGCTAGTTGAGTTCTGGGCGCTGGCTGCCAGAGGCAGTGCCAGCAGTAGCAATAGCCATGGCGACCATGGCCAATGGCTTTGATTGACTTGCTTCATGTGGGCTCTCCATTTGAAGTGTTTCGCAAGTTAAAAGCATGAACATCGATGTGTTTGCGTGAAAGCGTTTACCTGTCTCGCGGCATTTCCATTTCAAAAACTTCAAGAATCCAGCTCAAAAAAACGGGCATACAGCGCGCATTGGAAGCCAATTCCCTGTGCATGCTGAGCTACCGCGACGCTGGAACGTCTCCTCTGTGTTCCGGCATCCTTGCCCAAAGTGCAAACCGGGCGAGCGACTACTCGATACTCGCGGTGAAGAACATCGACTAATCGTCGCCGTGGAGTACTAGGCAACATGAAGGAGAGCGCCCGCAAGTAAAAAACTGTTTGCAACAGTTAGGGCGTTGTCCAGAACGACCGAAGAACGCGCAAATGATTGATGATCCTGTAGTAAACGTAAGGCTGAGAGATGTGAAATCCGCCATGTTAGGACTTCGAGAGAGGATGTTTAATCTCACTGCATCGCGGGTGGGGTTGGCCGGAGTTGAGCCGTGTTGGGGGAGTCACTGGTCAATCCCGCCCTGGCCCCTTAGAATGAAACTGGAAACGGGGGATTGTTTCGGCTCGGCCCGGTGCCTAAGATGGGATGGGGGCGACGAGGCCAGTTCGCAGTAGAACTTACTGCAAAATCACCGGCTAACTCGCTAGAGCCTTCAATGAATAAACTCAGCTCCAGGATCGGCAAGCCGGATAGTCCCGGCGACCCTATGCCCGATGAGGTTGGGTTACATACTGGGCAGTCGGAGTTCTCCGCCGTCGAAGTGCTCGATCCTGATGCGGTGACGCACGAATTGCAATTGATCCTTGCCAGCCCATTTTTCCGTTCGAGCAAGCGCAGCCAGCAATTTCTCACCTACGTTGTGCAGTACCGGCTGGATGGGAATGAGGAGCCGCTAAAAGAGCGGACGATAGGTAGCGATCTTTTCAACCGCCCCGCCGACTACGCCACCGGAGACGACTCTGTGGTGCGGGTACAGGCTGGCGAAGTCCGTCGCCGGCTGGAGCAGTACTACCAGGCCCACCCTGGCAACTCGCAGGTCCGGATTGAAATGCCCCTTGGATCTTACGCCCCGGAGTTCCACTGGGGTTCGGCTACAGTGCCCGTTGTGACCCCCATTGCCGCCGAGGCCGAGGTGCCTGAGCCGGAGCCAACGTTGCCCGCTAACCACGCGGCAGAGAATATAACTCCCTTCCCGCCGCCTTCGAACAAACGCATCCAAAGATATGCCGTCGGATTGGTCATCGCCGCGGTTTTGTTGGCCGCACTAGCCGGCTTCTTGATACAACGCGCACGGGCGCCGCAAGCCGTACTGAATCAGTTCTGGTCCCCTATTTTTGCCACGTCCAAGCCGCTCCTGATCTGCCTTCCCAAGCCTATCTCCTACCGGCCCTCGATTGCATTGTATAACAGACACGCAAGGACGCCGGGAGAGTTCGACAGCGAGGTGGATAGGATGAATAACCGGCCGCCCTTGCAGCCGGATGACAAACTCGTGTGGAGCGACATGATCGAGTATCCCGACCTGGGCGTGGGAAAGGGGGACGTTGCCGCCGCCATCCGACTCTCCAGCCTCCTGGGCAGGATCGGAAAAGAAAGCGAAGTTCGCATTGGCAATGAATACTCCTTTGAAGATCTGCGCACTTCCCCGAGCATCATCATCGGCGCTTTCAGCAATCGATGGACCATGGAGATGACTTCCAATCTCCATTTTGCTTTCAAGGAAGATCATGCAGTCTTCCGCATCCAGGAACAAGGTGCTCAGGGACGCAACTGGTATGCCGATCTGGATCGCAACGGGCAGATCATCGTTGACTACGGCGTTGTGAGCCGCTTGGTGAACTCGGGCACTGGACAATTCATGCTGGCAATAGCCGGCATTACTAGCGACGGCTCCGAAGCAGCTGCAGAAGTCGCTACCAGCCCAGAGGGATTGGCAATGGCGTTGCGCAATGCTCCACCAGACTGGAACCGCAAGAACGTGCAGATTCTAGTTAAAACCTCGGTCAGCGATGGTATTGCCGGACCCGCGCAGGTGGTTGCCGTTTACGTCTGGTAGGTCAGTGTTGTGAAGGCTTCGGCGCTTGCCACAGTTGCCCAGCCAGTTCATCCTGCCCATTGCGCTTCAGTAAATCCACCAGTTGCTGCATCACTTCGGGAGAATCTTTTGCATACGTCGCGATCGTCTCTGCCGTCAAATTCGCAACCGAAATCTTTCCCAACCTAAAGTAGGAGTCGCAGAGCAGATACAGCAGGCGAGGAATCGTCGTCTTCGAGCTGTCCAGCAGCGCTACGGCCTCCGACCAATTCCCCTGCCGATAACGCACCTCACCCAGTTCCGCCCGCGCCAGGGAGTGGTAAGGATAGAGGGCAAGCTCGCGCTGAAAATGTTTCTCCGCCCCGTCAAGATCGTTCTGCAAGAGTGCGATCCTGCCCAAGTACGTGTTGGCCTCAGGAGTCTTCGCATCAAGTTCCAGTGCGCGATTCAGCACCCGCTGCGCGCCGTCCAAGCGGCGCATGGCAAGATACACCGAACCGACAAAGGCATATTCGCTGCCCGGCGAAACGGGCTCATCTTTGAAACCCTGCCGAGCCTGTCGTAGCGCTTCGTCTTCGCGGTTGTCTATAAGCAGTTGCGCGACCCTGTCGCGAATCCCATTCTCGTAATCAATTTGCTCCTTGGGCGGCCGCGACGAGTTCTGCTCCATAATCTCGTGGTGCAGTTCCGCCTCATGCTTGGCCTCTGCGCTTCTGCCCAGCCTACCCAGTGCGCTGGATAGAAAATAATGCGCTGTGACCTGCGCCGGATCGAGTTGCAGCGCCCTCTCCAGCGCATCCACTGCCGCCTGATAGTTTTTCAACTCCAGTTCACAGTGACCCAGCCCCACCAGCGAGGGTGCATCATCCGGCTCGATGGCAAGAATCCGTTCGAACAATATCTTCGCCTCCTGTGGATGCGAGAGTTTCTCCTTCGTCTTGGCTAGCAGGGTCAGCACTTTGATGTCGTTGGGCTGCTGCTCCGCGGCTCTTGTTCCGCACGTCTCGGCAGTGAGTAGATCCATGTTCTTGTAACTCGACACACCTAAGTCGAAATCGATTTGCTTCAGGCTGGGATTGGCGCTTTGCGCCTTCTGCAGCCATTGCTCCGCCTCCGCGCTATCTCCCGAATTCGATAAAAACTCACCATACTTCTGCCATACCAGGGCATTGCCGCCTCCAGCTTTCAGACATTCCCGAATGGTCTTCAGTGCAAGTTCTTCGTCGCCTTTCTCGTGATAGGCCTGCGAAAGGTAGAAGAGAGCCTTTCCGTTTCCCGGCGCAACCTTTAAGCCGCGCACTAGCTTGTCGATAGCGGCATCCGTCTCCCCAGCCATCAACTCCGAAAGCCCGACCTGAAACAGCAATGCCGGATCCTTAGAGCCTGTTTACGATCTCCTGAGTAGCAGCCTTAGAAAGGCCAAGTGGATCATTTGCAGGCTGGTATTGAGTTTGCGTTCGCAGTTCTTCCATAACCGACGGCATTTTTCCAGCCA
>JBEKRS010000078.1:0-21805 GCA_049518535.1 Occallatibacter sp.
TCTAAAAGGGCGCTTAAACGCTCCCCAAAGTGCTCCGCGGCTGAAACAGGGGAAACTTGCTAAGTTATTGATTTAATTTGGCGTCCCCGACGGGATTTGAACCCGTGTTATCGCCGTGAAAGGGCGGTGTCCTAGGCCGGGCTAGACGACGGGGACGCTGACAGGGCCAACTTTCTGCCTCGATTGGCCAGATGCGCCCTTTCGAAGGCTACCAACTCTGCGGGGCGGTGTCAAAAAAATGGAGTCTCGCTGAGAGGATCGAAACTGTGTCAGAGATCGACTGTGGCGATGAAGAGCGCCTGGGACGACCAAACTGCCGCCAACATGGTGCGCCCAGGCGAGAACAACTGTCGGCACTTTCCACCCAACTCAGCGTCGGAGAGTGATTTTTTGCATCAATGCCGCGCCTCCAAGCGTCACAATATAAAATAAAAGGATCGCCTTGAGTCGTCTTCAGCGGATTCGCGGCGTTCCTTCTGACAGGAATCCTCCGCGAAGACCGAAGTTCACGTGGACGATCTTTTTAGCAACCTGTCATTGCAAATTATCCGGAACTAACCGGAGGACTGGTTAGAGCCTGGGTTGAACTGCTGGCTAAACGTTGCCGTACGAGTATTGTGAGGAAGAGCGCTTTGAGACGCATTTTTGGAATAGGTTGTATGGTTTTCCTTGGATTCGCGGCTACCGGCTGCCATCTGAAAGGGCATGAAACTCCAGCCGCAGCCGGCGGGCAGGCGATGCCGGTGCAGACAGCAGCAGTCACCCTTGCGCCGGTGCCCCAATCGAGCGAGTATGTGGCCACCGTCAAGTCGCGCCGCTCGGCCACTTTGGAACCGCAAGTGTCCGGGACGCTCACCCAGATTCGCGTCGCGTCGGGTGATCACGTGAAGGCGGGACAGGTGATGATGGAGATCGATCCGCAACTCCAGATTGCAACGGTCGAATCAGCGCGCGCCACGGAGCGGCAGAAGAAGGCTGTCTACGATTACAACGCGGTGGAGATCGAGCGGCAGCGCAAGCTTTTTGAGGCGGGAGTCACCAGTCGTGACGTCTACGACCAGGAGCAGCAAGCATTCGACAACGCCAAAGCGGATTACGAGTCGGCGGTGGGCCTGCGCAAAACACAGGAGCAGCAACTGGCCTACTACACCATCCGCGCGCCGTTCGACGGCGTGGTGGGCGACGTTCCCATGCACGTGGGCGATTTTGTCGCGCCACTCAACTCTCCCCCCAACGTGCTAACTACTGTGGATGAGAACAAGGATTTGGAAGCCTATATCTATGTTCCCACGGAGCGCGCTGGCCAGGTGCGCCAGGGGCTAGCTGTCGAGCTGATGGATAATGCCGGCAAGCTACTGGAGAAAACGAAGATTGATTTTCTCTCGCCGCAGGTAGATAGCACGCTGCAAGGAATTCTTGTGAAGGCTCCAGTCCACGTCACGCCTGAATTGTTGCGCAATGCGCAGATGATCAAGGCTCGCGTCATTTGGAGCACCGCGCCCATGGCCGTGGTGCCGGTGCTCGCGGTCACGCGTCAGGGCGGGCAGAGTTTCGTCTTCGTGGCGCAGGGACAGAACGGTCACTTTGTGGCTCACCAGACCGCTGTTACGCTGGGTGATACCGTAGGCAATAACTACTCCATCTCTTCGGGACTGAATGCGGGCGACCGAGTTATCATCTCCAGCACTCAGTTTCTGATCAACGACATGCCGGTTATGCCCTTGGGCGGCTGAGCGATCTGTTGCTCCATGAGAGCTGACGTCGGCCACTGTTCGTCGCATCCCCCTTAGACGCGATGATCTTTGTCCCCGGCCGCGAACTTTGCGTATTGGGATGGAAGATGAAGCCGCGCCGAAACCCTGTCCCGTGGGATAGAAAGTTGACGAGTTAGCGATTTCGCGCGACAGGCGGTGCTCCTGGCACGCGAAATCTTGGAAAGTAGGCAACCCTTGTTTGTCGATTTCTTTATTCATCGGCCTGTCTTTGCGACTGTATGCGCGCTGCTGATCATTTTGGCCGGCGCTGTGTGCATCCCCACTCTTCCGGTTGCGATGTATCCCACGCTTGCACCGCCGCAAGTGGAAGTTGATTGTAACTATGTAGGCGCGAATGCCGACACCGTTGAGAAGGCCGTCACTATACCGTTGGAAGAGTCGATCAACGGCGTCGAGGGAATGCGCTACATCAGTTCGTCGAGCACCAACAGCGGCGCCAGTTCCATCACCACCACCTTCAACACCGGCTACGACCTCGACATCGCGGCCGTGGACGTACAGAATCGTGTCGCCAGCGTGGAAGGCCGCTTGCCCGCAGCCGTCAATGCGACGGGCATCACCATTACCAAATCCAATAACAACTTTGTCTTCGGCGCGGGCTTCTTCACCCTCGATGGGCGTTATTCGTCAGAGTTCATCTCTAACTACCTCGACGTTTACGTCAAGGACGCCCTCAAGCGCGTGCCCGGCGTGGGTGACGTGATCATCTTCGGCGAGCGCAGATACGCCATGCGCGTCTGGCTTGATCCAGCGCGTCTGGCCGCCCGCAGCCTCACCGCCACCGACGTGGTGAACGCGCTGGTCGAACAGAACGTCGAGATTCCCGCCGGCCAACTTGGCCAGCCTCCCTCGGACGCGAAACAAGCTTTTCAGGTCCCGGTGCGCGTCGTAGGCCGACTCTCCAGCCCCGCCGAGTTCGATAACATCATCGTCAAAAATTCCACCAATGGTCTGGTGCTGCTCAAGGATGTGGGCCACTCTGAGGTGGGCGCCGAAGATTACAGTACCTCGCTCAAGTATTCCGGGCGCAATGCGATGGGCATCGGCGTCGAGCAACTCGCCAACGCCAACGCACTCGAGGTCGACAAGAACGCAAAGGCGCGGCTCCTCGAATTGTCGAAGAGCTTTCCGCCGGGGCTGCAATATGTCATCGCCTTTGACTCGACCACCGTCGTTGGCGACTCCATCCGCGAGGTGCTGGTGACCCTCGCCATGGCCATCTTCATCGTCATCGCCGTCATCTTTCTCTTCCTGCTGGACTGGCGCGCCACCATTATTCCAGCCGTCACCATTCCGGTTTCGCTGATCGGGACCTTCGCCTTCATCAGGATCTTCGGCTTCTCCATCAACTCGCTCACCTTGTTCGGCATCACGCTGGCAACGGGACTCGTCGTCGACGACGCCATCGTGGTCATCGAGAACGTGCAGCGCCACATCGCCATGGAGCACTGCGATCCGCATAAGGCTACGTCCGAGGCCATGGGCGAAGTGACGAGCGCGGTCATCGCTACATCGCTGGTGCTGATCGCGGTCTTCGTGCCGGTTTCGTTTTTCCCTGGAACCACAGGCATTCTTTATCGACAATTCTCGCTGACCATCGCCTTTGCCATCGCTATCTCGGCCTTCAATGCGCTTACGCTGTCGCCTGCTCTCTCGGCCATGTTCCTGCGCGGCGAAGAGGACCGCCCCAAGCAGCTCGACTTCCTGCATATTCGTCCCGTCTCCCGCCTCTTTGCCGCCTTCATTCACTCCACCGACAAGCAGATCGGTTGGTTGGCCAGCACTTATGCAAAATCCATTCATGTGGCGTTGCAGTTGCGCTACCTGTTACTCGTGGTCTTCTTCGCAGGACTGGGCGCAACAGTGTGGGTCTATCAGCACGTTCCCACCGGATTCATTCCGCAGGAGGACCAGGGTTATCTAATCGCGATCGTGCAAGCGCCGCCGGGATCATCGCTGTCTTACACCACCGCATTGGCAGACCGGGCGGAAGCCATGATTGGCTCGAATCCCGACGTGAGCGGAGCCTTCTCTGTCATGGGGTTCAGCTTTTCCGGGGGCGCATCCAACGCAGGCCTGATGTTTGTTGCGACCAGACCCGCCGATCAGCGGCGCGGCAAGGGCCACACTTCCGCCGACATTGTGGCCGACCTCTCACCCAAGCTAATGAGCCTCATGTTTGCCCCCAGTGGTGGCTTGGTAGCCATCTTCCAGCCTCCCGCAGTTAACGGCGTCGGCAGCTTTGGCGGCTTCCAGTTCATGCTCCAAGACCAGGGGAGCAACACGCTCAGTGACCTTGACCGTGTCGCCCACCAGATTGTAGGCGCGAGCAATCAGCGCAAGGATCTCACTGGATTGCTCACCACCTTCTCGGCCAACGACCCTCAGATGCTGGTCACCATCGATCGCGAGAAGGCCAAGGCCATGAACATTCCGCTCTCGCAGATTACGACCACACTCGGCGTTTTCATGGGCTCGGAATACATCAACGACTTCGATTACAACAACCGCACCTATCGCGTCTTCGTGCAGGCCGATCAGCCCTTCCGCATGTCGGGCCGCGATCTGCACAGTTACTACGTGCGCTCCGACTCCGGCCAGATGGTGCCGCTCGACAACCTGGCCAAGGTGACCGAGAGTTCCGGACCACCCGTCATCACCCACTACAACCTCTTCCGCGCGGTCGAAATCGACGGTTCGCCAGCGCCCGGTTACAGCTCCGGACAGGGACTGGCGGCCATGGAAGAGCTGGCCAAGAGTACGATGATGCCCGGCATGAAGTTCGAATGGACCGGCTTGACCCTGGATGAAATCGAGTCCAGCGGCAAGGCGCTCATTATTTTCGGCCTTGGAATTCTGGTCGTCTATCTCACCCTCTCGGCGCAATACGAGAGCTTCGCGCTGCCCTTCATTATTCTTCTGGCCGTCCCTATGGCGGTGCTGGGCGCACTCGGCCTAGTGTCGTTGCGTGGCCTCTCGAACGACGTCTACTGCCAGATTGGTCTCGTCATGCTAATCGGCCTCTCAGCCAAAAACTCTATTCTGATCGTCGAGTTTGCTGAGCAGTTGCGTAAGAAGGGACGTTCCATTGCCGAGGCCGCAATCGAAGCCGCGGAGTTGCGTCTCCGGCCCATCCTCATGACGTCGTTTGCCTTCATCCTCGGCGTTCTGCCGTTGGTCTTCGCCACGGGCGCGGGCGCCTTGGGCCGCCGTTCTGTAGGCACAACAATTGTCGGCGGTATGTTGCTTTCCACGGTGCTCAACCTGTTCTTTATTCCCGTGCTCTATGTGATTCTGAGCAGAGTGCTGAAGCGCGGCGACAAACCAACGCCGGAACCCTGCGTGGAATAACGCCAAGGCTCACTGCGCCTTTTGGTGCGCGATCACGTAATCCTTGATGCGGTCGTAGACCTCGCTGGTCAACACGCCGTGTTCCACCAGGTCCTGCTTGTTGCGGTAAGGGCGAAAGCGAACGATACGTCCGGCCCAACTCCGCGTCATCCCGGGAGCCTTCAACAACTCCTCCACGCTGGCGTGATTAATGTCCACGCGCACCTCGGGCGGCGGAGCCGTTGCTGATGTTTTAGACACACCGTTAGTGTCTCGATCCTGATTCTGTGCCATCCCGACCAGACACATCCCCAGCACCGCAACCGCCAAAGCCGCAAATTGCATTCGCACGCGCACGGTCCCATTCTCTGCCCCGCCGTAACCATCCGCAAGAGAAACATTTGACACTGTGCCATGTCTTTGCTTAGGATCTAACTCAGATGCAGAGCCACCGCCATCTCGGTCATCATCACCATCATGGAACCTCCATGCCGGCGGACTGCCATGGCCTGAAGTAAACGGCCAGAGAGATCGAAGAAACACCCAAGCCCGCCGGCGACCAACGCCAGCGGGCTTTTTCGTGCCCCACAAACCTCTAAACAAAACCAAGGATGAAAATGAGCAACGCAATTCCGACAATCGACTTCGACAAAATGGATGGCCTCGCACCGGGCATCGTGCAAGATGCTCGCACTGGCGAGGTGCTGATGCTGGGCTTTCTCAATCCCATCAGTTACGCAAAAACCCTTGAAACCGGCTTCGTCACCTTCTGGAGCCGCACCCGCCAGAAGCTGTGGATGAAGGGCGAAACCAGCGGCAACCGGCTGCGCGTCGTCTCCGCTGCTACCGACTGCGACAATGACACGCTGCTCTTTCGCGTCGTGGTCGAGGGCGACGGACTCGTATGCCACGAGGGTACGGTCAGTTGCTTTACCAAGCCCCTGCCTCTCAGTGAGGCCAGCAAGCAAGCTAACCAGAAAGAGGTAACTCGTGGCTAACAAGCTAAGACTCGGCATTCCCAAAGGCAGTTTGCAGGATGCCACCATCGCTCTCTTCAAGCGCGCCGGCTGGAACATCTACGCCGACGGCCGCTCCTACTTTCCATCCATCGACGATCCTGAAATCGAGTGCATGTTAATTCGCGCCCAGGAGATGGCCCGCTACGTCGATCACGGTGTTCTCGACGCAGGCCTCACCGGTATCGACTGGGTCGTCGAGAGCGGCCTTGATGTTACAAGTGTTACCACGCTCACTTATGCCAAACAAAGCCGCCGCAAGGTCCGTTGGGTGCTCGCCGTTCCTGAAGGCAGCGGCTTTGAAAAGGCCGAAGACCTTGAAGGCAAAATCGTCGCTACCGAGTTAGTCGAAGTTAGCAAGCGTTACTTCGCCGCCAAGGGCGTGAACGTCAAGGTCGAATTCAGTTGGGGTGCTACGGAAGTTAAGCCGCCCATGCTGGCTGATGCCATCGTCGAAGTTACTGAGACAGGTAGCTCGCTCAAGGCCAACCACCTCAAGATCATCGACACCATCATGGAGAGCGAGACTCATCTGATCACTGGCAAGGCCACTCTCGCCGACCCGTGGAAACGAGAAAAACTCGATCAGATTGCACTCATGCTGCGTGGCGCCATCGACGCACAATCGCAGGTCGGCCTCATGCTTAACGTGAAACGCGGCGATCTTGATGCGGTCCTCGCCGTGCTGCCCGCGCTTAACTCTCCCACCGTTTCCCAACTAAGTAACTCCGACTGGGTCGCGGTTAACACCATTGTCGAAGAGCGCGTAGCGCGCGATGTAATTCCCAAGCTCAAAGCAGCCAAGGCCGCGGGCATCGTCGAGTATCCGCTCAACAAGGTTGTGCTCTAACACCGGAGACAATAATGAAGACGATCCGGACCAAAGGCCGTGGAGAAGAGCTGGCAGCGGAGACGTTAGCCGCCCTTGAACAGCGAGGCAGCACGGCGCTCGATACCGTGTTGCCCGCCGTCAAGCGCATCGTGGCTGATGTACGCAAACGAGGCGACCGCGCTCTGCTCCGTTACGCTGCTCAATTCGACGGTCTCGCAGATGTCGCCGCTTTGCGCGTTACACCCAGCGAAATGGCCGCTGCATGGGAGATCACAGATCCTGCATTGCGCCAGGCCCTATCCACGGCCGCGCAACAGATTCGTTCCTTTGCCGTGTCCCAACTGCCCGCATCGTTCTGCGATGAACCCATCCCCGGCCTCACCACAGGTCAGCTTGTACGTCCCCTTGGTTCTGTAGGTTGCTATGTACCCAGTGGACGTCATCCGCTGCCCTCCACATTATTGATGACTACGATTCCTGCGCAAGTAGCTGGCGTTCAGCGCATCGTGATCGTCTCGCCAAAACCTGCGCTAGAAACTCTTGCCGCCGCTCATCTGCTCGGCGTCACCGAGTTCTATCGCCTCGGTGGCGCGCACGCCGTCGCCGCACTGGCTTACGGAACCGCAACCGTACCGCGGGTAGACAAGATCGTCGGTCCGGGCAATCTTTATGTCACCGCCTCCAAGCGCCTTGTAGCCTTCGACTGCGCCATCGACATGCTCGCCGGCCCCACAGAAATTGTTGTCACCAGCGAGCGCGGCAACGCAGCCGACATTGCCTCTGACCTCGTCGCGCAAGCCGAGCACGACCCGGAAGCGTTGGCCATTTTCATCACCACACGCTCTGACCTTGCGAAAGATGTCATCGCCGAAGCCAAACTCCGCGGCCGAAACAATCCAATCGCGCGTCAGGCCCTTGATCGCAATGGCCTCGTCATCATCGCCTCCACCATCGACGAAGCCCGCGCAATCACCAATCGCCTCGCGCCCGAACATCTTACTGTGGACTCTCCCAGCGATCTCGATTGGATTCAGAATGCTGGCTCCGTGTTCGTAGGCCGCTGGTCCGCCCAGCCCATGGGCGATTACATCTCCGGACCTAATCACACGCTGCCCACCGGTGGCATGGCCCGTGTGCGCGGCGGCCTCAGTGTCAATGATTTCGTCAAACTCATCACCGTGCAGCAATATTCTTCGCAAGCCATGCGTGTGCTGGGCCCGCAAGCCGCATTGTTGGCCGAAGCAGAGGGACTCACCGGCCACGCCGATGCCATTCGCACACGATTCAAGAAGAGGAACCCCTGTGACTGAAGCCGCAACAACACTCAGCCCCGCGCCGCGTGCTCGCGTGCAGGCCATGAAGGAGTATCACCCGCCGCTGGGCTGTCGTGACACGCTGCGTCTGGACTTCAACGAGAACACGCTGACCTGCTCACCCAATGTTCGCGAGGTGCTTGGTCGCATCTCCGCCGGCAGCCTCACGCGCTATCCCGAGCGTGAGCCGGTCGAGGCCATCGTCGCCGCGCATCTCGGCCTCGCACCCACGCAGGTGGCGCTCACCAACGGCGTCGACGAAGCCATTCACGTACTCTTTGAAGCCTTCCTCGAAGACGGCGACGAACTCCTTCTCCCCGTGCCCACGTATACGATGTATGAGGTCTACGCCTCTGCGACCAACGCGCGCGTGATTCCCGTACTCGCCGCAGACGACTTGCAATTTCCCTTCGAGCGCTTGCTGGCGGCCATCACGCCACGCACCAAGGTCATTGCCATCGCCAATCCCAACAGCCCATCCGGTTCTGCGGCCACGCGTGCACAACTCATCGAGATTGCCACGCGCGCACCTCATGCCGTGCTGCTGGTCGATGAAGCCTACTTCCATTTTCACGGCGAGACAGTGATCGATCTCATCGGCACAGTGCCCAATCTGCCCCGTCTTCCCAATCTCATGGTTGCGCGCACCTTCTCCAAAGCCTATGGTCTTGCCGGGCTGCGTCTCGGCCTGCTCGCCGGTCCTGTAGGACTGATGCACTGGATCAAGCGCGTGCTCTCGCCATATAGCGTGAACTCACTCGCCCTTGCTTGCCTTCCACCCGCGCTCGAAGATGCAGCCTATCTCGACTGGTACGTCGCCGAGGTGCTTGCCGCACGCACGGAGTTTGAAGCAGCTCTCGATCAAGCCGAAGTTCGTCGCTGGCCCAGCCACGCCAACTTCGTCCTAATCGAAATCGGCCCTCGCCATGCGGAGTTCGTGCGCCTCATGAGCGCCGCAGGCGTCCTCGTTCGCGACCGCTCCAGCGACCCCGGCTGCGATGGCCGAGTGCGCATCACCATCGGCACCCGAGAGCAAATGAGGCAGGCAGCTGTAGTTCTTAATGAAGCCGTCAAAGCTCTGAACCTAGGAGAAAAGGTACGATGACAATTAAAAAGAAGGCCGCTCCCACCACCAAATCAACTGCGCGCACTGCGATCGTCGAGCGAGTTACCGCGGAAACTCGCATCTATCTCCAACTCATCATCGAAGGCCGCGGCCAGTACAAAATCACCACCGGCATACGCTTCTTCGATCACATGCTAGAGTTGTTCACCCGCCATGGCGCCTTCAATCTTGAACTCAAATGCGACGGCGATCTCGATGTGGATCAGCACCACACCGTCGAGGACGTGGGCATCGCACTCGGCGAAGCCTTTGACCGCGCCCTTGGCGATAAGCGCGGCATTCTGCGCGCCGGTTACTTCCTCATGCCCATGGACGAAACACTGGCCATCGCGGCAGTTGATTTAAGTGGCCGCGCGGCCTTCGCCGTTGAAACCAAGGTGCGCACTCGATTGGTTGGTGACCTGCAGACCGAACTGGTCACCGACTTTTTTGAGGGCTTTGCACGCGGAGCGCGCGCCAATGTCCACGTAAAGACCATGTATGGTCGCTCCAACCATCATAAGATCGAAGCCATCTTCAAAGCCTTCGCGCGCGCATTGCGCGTCGCTTGCTCCAAGGACAAGCAACTGGCCGGAATGCTGCCCTCGACAAAAGGATTATTGTGATGCGCGTAACCGTGATCGACTACAAAGCGGGCAATCTCACTTCGGTGCTCAAAGCTCTGCGGCACTTGGGCGCTGAGACGCTGGTAACGGACGGCGACCTTGCGCTCGTTGAATCCGCCGAGCGCATCGTGCTTCCAGGCGTAGGCCATTTCGCGGCCACTGAGCGGCTTGACGCAACCGGCCTTACGTCCGCGATTCGGGCGGCGATCGCACGCGGCATTCCCTTCCTCGGCATCTGCGTGGGAATGCAATGGCTTTACACAGGTTCAAGCGAAGCACCGAATCAACCCGGTCTCGGACATTTTCCCGAATCGTGTGCGCACTTTTCGCAAAGTCAGGAAAAAGTTCCGCACGTCGGATGGAATTCTTTGGAAGTTCGGAAAGATTCGCGGCTTCTAGCCGGTGTCGATCCGGGTGAGTACGTCTACTTCACGCACTCTTACAAGGCTCCCGTCACAGCTGACACCGCTGCCGTCACTCACTACATCGAGCCATTCGCCGCTGCGGTCGAGCGCGGCAATGTTATGGGTGTCCAATTTCATCCAGAGAAATCCGGTGCAACAGGGTTGAAGATTCTCAAGAGTTTTTTGGAGGTGATGAAATGAAAGTTACTTACAAAATGTCATTTGCTGACTACAAGGCCGGCTATCGTATGTATCGAAGAGGTACATTTTTCCTTCGATACGATCAGCTCATTTGGCCTACGGTTACTATTCTATGCTTCATCGTATTTACAATATTCCGCCACCAATCGCAAATCTCTCAACAGGTCGCCGGTCTATTTTTTTGTTCGCTTTGGTTCACAATTGGATTGCCGGTACTTCGCACATTCAATGCTTATCGAGGCTACCGCGCAAGTCTTCAAAACGGGCGTCTATCGCTAGAGACTACAACCGAGATCGCCGATGAACAGATCGTCGATGTCACTCCTGGAATTTGTGAACTTATTTATAGTTGGTCCAGTATCAAAGGCTTTGGTCAAGATGACAAAATCACGTTATTCCGTACAAGCGGAGCACATTTCCTTTTCTTTCCGACCTCATCTCTTAATGCCGACCAGCGCGTCGAACTGAATGAACTGGTACTTCGACACGGAATAAGGAGATGGTCATGATAACCAAACGCATCATCGCCTGCCTCGACGTGCATGACGGCCGCGTCGTCAAGGGCGTCCAGTTTGTCGATCTCATCGATGCCGGCGATCCGGCCACGCAGGCGGCGCGCCATGCGCGTGAGGGTGCCGACGAAATTGTTTTGCTCGACATCACCGCAACACACGAAGGCCGCCAGACTCTACTTGATACCGTACGCCGAACAGCGCGTGAGTTGTTTGTGCCCTTCTGCGTGGGCGGTGGCATTCGTTCTGCCGACGATGCCGCGCAGGTATTCGAGGCCGGTGCGGACAAGGTCAGCGTAAACTCCGCCGCGCTCGCCGACCCATCGCTGATCGACGCGATTGGCCGCAGCTTCGGCGCGCAGGCCGTCGTCGTCGCCATCGACGCACGCCGCGACCCCGGTGCTGCCAACCCGGTCCGTGACGCTCAGGTCTTCGTGCAGGGCGGCCGCAAACTGGCCGGCCGCCGCGTAGTCGAGTGGGCGCGTGAGGCCGAAGCTCGTGGAGCAGGCGAAATCCTACTCACCTCGATGAACTCCGACGGTATGCGCACCGGCTTCGATTGCGAGCTGACTGTGGCGGTAAGCCAGGCTGTAGGAATTCCCGTCATCGCCTCCGGTGGCGCGGGAACCGTGGATCATTTTGTCGATGTTTTCGGACGTGGCAAGGCTGATGCCGCTTTGGCTGCGAGCATTTTTCATTTTGGTGTTTCCAGTGCGCGTTCGCTCAAAGAAGAACTGGCCAAGGCCGGCGTCTCCGTGAGGCTTCCATGCTGATTCCTTCTATCGATCTACTGGGCGGACAAATCGTTCAGCTTGTGCAAGGCGAAAAGTTGCGTCTCGCTTTTGACGACTTTGAATACTGGATCGAAAAGTTTTCCAAATTTCCATTGGTCCAACTTATCGATCTCGATGCGGCTATGCGGCAGGGAGATAACTCTGCATTAGTCGCGCAAATCGCCAAGCGGCTGCCCGTTCAGGCGGGAGGCGGCATTCACTCCATCGAGCGCGCGCAACAGGTGCTCGACGCTGGAGCGAAGCGTGTGATCATTGGCTCTGCGCTCTTCTCCGAACAAGGAACGGTGAACACGGAGTTCGCGGCGGCGCTTGCTGCCAGCATTGGCTCCGAGCGCATCGTCGCCGGCGTCGACACCAAAAACGGACGTATCGCCGTGAAAGGTTGGAAGACCCAGGTCGCACTAACTCCCGACAAAGCGATTCCCCAACTTGATCCCCACGTCAGTGCGTTTCTTTACACGCACGTGGACGGCGAGGGCCTGATGCAGGGCTTCCCCATCGCCGCTGCCGCGCGCCTGCGCAAGCTCACCCGGCGCCAACTCATAGTCGCTGGCGGCATTCGCAGCCAGCAGGAGATTGACGCACTGGATGCTCTGGGCGCCGATGCCGTTGTCGGCATGGCCGTCTACACCGAGTTACTCGCGGTCTGATCTTCGCGCGGCTTTGTGTAAGCCGCAGTCCGCCTTACTTTTGCGCTTCGCCGATCGCGCGGCTGGTTTCAACTCGCGAGGCGCGCAGTAGACGAGCTATCTGCTTCAGATGAAGTTGCACGGCATAGGCACGCAGAATCTCCGCCTGCGAAAACTGGAAGCCCGTCGGCCGCACCTCGGCCATGCGTGCTTCCAATTGCGCAATGTCTTCCTCCAGCAATAGTCCCGGCGGTGGAATGTGAAAGCGCCAACCATGAATGCACTCGGCCACGTAATGAAAGCCGTTGCGAATATCCACGGCCAGACGTCCCATGGCCCGCTCCAATTGCTGCGCGTACCCATCCTCGTGGCTGTCTTTCACGGCGAGTTCCAGCGCCACCAGGGCATCGAAGAGCGAGCGGCCAAACTGCGCAAGCATTCCCAGGCCTTCGCGCCATCCCGGGCCACCGGAAGGCTCATTGCGCGCAGCTTCCAGCAATTGGTTGTTACTGCGCAGCACGGTTAGCACATTCTCGCGCAGCGCAGGCAAATTGTCGGCAGGTGCACCGCGAAAGCCCTCGAGGATCACCTCGAAGAACGCACCCAGCACCAGAAACTCCTGCGCCAACCCGTCACGCAGCCGTAGCCGCGCGCGATCTGGCAGCACGAGCGTAGAGATGACCACCGCAACCACGATGCCGAGAAAGACTTGCATCACGCGGTCCAGCGCGACAGTCCAGTGCGAGCCGCCTTTCTGCACCAGCATCACAATGGTGATGGTCACCCCGGCCAGCCGAGAGCTGCTGCGCAGGCCCAGCAATCCGCAAACAATAACCGCCGTCAGCACGGCCAGAATATAGTTCCATGGCAGTACGCCAAACTGCGTGAATGAAAAACCTAGCAGCGCGCCGATCACTGTCCCGAAGATGCGGTCGCGCGAGGCAGAGATCGTAGCTCCAAAGTTCGATTGCAGCACAATGATGGCGCTGATTGCGCCCCAGTAGCCATCGTGCAGCCCAAACAACATTGCAATCCACCAGCACAGCGCGGCAGCCAGCGCCGTTTTTGTAGCATGAATCAACAGTCGCCGCCGTTCCCATGTAAAGAACCCTGGGTTCTCCGCCTGTTCCACCCGCAGTTTGATCGCAAGCTGTTGTTGGGGCCACGTTTTGTTTGCCTTCAGGCGCATAAGTGCAATCTGCCTCACAAAAACTTCATACTTATAGAATGCCTCATTCCAGAAGCTTCCGACAGTGACTAGCTTTACTTATTATCTGACGATGCATCCAGTCCGTTCGCTGATTATTCAAATAGCAGAACGGGCCTACCCGTGTAACATAGAAGCTAGGCCCGCACCCTCAAGGCCAGCGAACCCCATGCTGCGAGTCGGATACCCAGCCTCCTTGGCTACAGAGTTACTGCGCGATTTCCCTGCGGAAGTCGAACTCATTCCGCTGCCCGACAACCTCGATCGCGACATCGACATCGACGTTTGGATCCCAGACCCCTACCCAGCGCGAGCCATGCGTATTTGGCCGCAACTGCACGGCGTCCAATTGGTGCTATCGCTGATGGCCGGCACAGAATGGATTCCTCCTCTCGCCGGGCCACATGTCACCATCTGCAATGCTCACGGTGCGCATAACATCTCCACAGCGGAGTGGACCGTGGCCTCCATTCTGGCCATGCTGAAGTATTTCCCGCTTTATCTCGATGTGCAGCGCGCTGGAGTGTGGAAGCGTCGTTTCGAGGCGAGCACACACTACGCCCGCATCACCGGCGACGCACGTCTGCTGTATCCGCCCGTTCTACTTGAGGAACTGACCGGCAAGACAGTGCTGCTCGTGGGCTATGGCTCCATCGGTAAAGAAATCGAACGGATGCTCGCTCCATTTCAAGTCGAGATGCTTCGCGTGGCGCGCACTGGGCGCACTCAGCCGCTGGTTCATGCCGTAACCGAACTCGACAGCCTCTTGCCGCAAGCTGAAGTTGTGATTCTGATTCTGCCCTCGACGGCTGAGTCGCATCATCTAATCGGAAGCAAACAACTAAAACTGATGCGGCAGGGTGCGTTGCTGATCAACGCAGCGCGCGGCCCTATCGTGGATACAGACGCATTGATAGATGCTCTTAATTCGGGCCGCATTCGCGCCGCTCTCGATGTCACTGATCCCGAACCATTGCCCGAGGGCCATCCGCTCTGGAACTGTCCCAACCTGCTGCTCACGCCTCACGTGGCCGGATCGAGCCCGCAGTTCGCGCCCCGCTCCCTGCGCACCGCCGCCGACGAACTTCAGAGGTACATTACCGGCGAGCCACTGCGCAATGTAGTTCAGGCCGCAATCTAGTGTGAGACGGTGGTGCCGAACCTTCGCCGTACGCAGTGTATTTAGCGTGGGCTACTCATGACTCTGATAACTATGGTTCCTTATAGGCTTTCAGCGAACCCGAGTATCATGCACCACAAATTCCCCCAATTCTCGCACTTCGACCTGAGAAGCACGTTGCCAGTCCCGCAGCCCCAATGCGGCCAGCGCCACCAGCAATGCATAGAGCGCCGCAGTCGGCCTCAGACCTTTATAGAGATACTCGCCGATATAGACCACATCCACCACAATCCATAGCCACCAGTTAGCAATATGTTTGCGTGTCTGCCACCAGCTGCCTACAAGGCTATAACTCATCAGCGAAGCATCCAACAGAGGCAGAGCCGCGCCTACCCGTTTCATCAGCAGTCCCAGTAACACGCTTCCAACGGCGCCAGCCGCCAATCCCATCAACAGGGAAGACAAAGGAAGACGAACCACGCGCACCTCGCCCTCTTCGCGCACGCCGCGCCACCAATACCACCAACCATAAAGTGTGAAGGCTAGAAAGAAAATCTGCAGCAGCGCATCGGAATATAACTTGACCCGATAAAAGACGATCAGGTAAAGCACATCGGAGATCAACACCACCGGCCAGCAGATGAGCTTGCGGCGCGTGGTGAGCCAGATACCCACAATCGTCGTAACAACGCCCGCATCTTCCATCCAGTTTGCGGCAAGGTAGTTAATGATCGTTTCCTTGCTCACCGTTGTGTAACTCCCTGTACGTGGCGCTCGTGCCTTTCCGACCATCTACGTAGCGTATTCAGTAGACTCATTCCGCCCGCGTCGCGGAACCAGCGCGCATGACCCACCAGCCAGTCTTCGCTGGCCATGGGCGCCTTCTCTTGCGAATGCAGTACGTCTAGGAAGTAGTCCGTTTCGGATAGCGCGAACTCCGCGTGGCATAGGGCGGTCATAGGTGCCAGCGCAGCGGCTTCCTCCTCCGAAAGCGGCCGCACTGACTCATAGCCATCGAGCACCGCCTGCAAATGGTCGAGATGCACGGGAACATTTTCAGGGTGTGCCGGGTCGCGTACGAGCACAAGCCATTCCACGATGTTGCGCTCGATAGCTTGAGCTAGATCGTGCACTGCATTGGTCCGGTCGGCCAGCCCGAAGTCGATCACTGCCACCACCCGTGCTTCATCGCCGTTATCGCTCCACAGAAGGTTCGAGGCGTGCATGTCGTTGTGTGTCCACAGCGGTTTCAGCGCCGGCAGAAACGGCAAAAGCTCTGCATGAAATGGCCTGAGTAATTCCAGAGCTTCTTCGCTGTCGCGGCGGCTTCTAAGATAATCCTTGAGTACGGGCCGCGCTGCCAGATAGTGATTCATTGCCGCGCCCGGATTTTCCTTCGCAAAGATCGTAAAGCCCGCGACCAATGGTCGTAGCTTGCGTCGCGGCGCATCAAATCCCTGTGATGCCAGGTGCAGCCGCGCCAGTGTCTCTCCCGCGGAGCGCGCGTGCCCCGCCGAACGAAACGGCGTCCACGAGAGCGCATCCTTATATAGGTCAACGCCCGCTGGCACCTCATGCACCTCGTAGGTCCACTCGCCATATTCTATTGCCGTCTCACCCGAACGGGCTGCAAAGACGCGCGGTACCGGCGCACCTTGTGCTCGCAGCTGACGCATGAAGTTATGTTCCTCGATCAGCCCCTCCCGATCGCGCACCGTTCTGTGATGCCGTTTGATAAAGACCGGTTTGCTTTGAGTAGCCACCACGCTTGCCGCAGAAAGCGGTCGTGGACTTACCGAAAGGATTTTGACCGGCTCCCAACACCCGGGGAACTCGGAGAGCAACGAGCGCACCTCGTCCAGCACAAGCGGGGGCCAGTCAGGTTCCACAAGTGCGCCGTTCATCCCATGTGCCTTTGCCATTGCGCTCATCCGCTCATCCTCTGCCCTCATCCGCAAACTTAGAAAGTGTAGTGCGCCGACATCCGCACTGTCGTCGGCGCTCCTAGGTGAATGAAGGTATCGCCATAACTCGCTCCCGTGTCCTTCCAGTAGCGTTTGTCGGTGATGTTATCTGCGTAAAGGCGTAGAGTTACATGGCCCTGCTCGCCTCCGGGCGTATAGCGCGCGCCAAGATTGAAAAGGTTGTAGCTCGGGACGCTGACCGCGTCGTCGCGTGTAGCTTCCTTGCGACCTGTATAACCCCATCCGGGCATCAGGTGCAGCCCGTGAGCATGAGCCAGCAACACATCCGCAAATAAAGCCGTGCGCAGATGCGGTACATTGAGCACCTGTTTGTTGTCGAACGCCGGTGTCCCCGTGCTGTCAGAAAGTGCCCGGATCGCAGCCGCGGAGCCTGTCAGCCGCAGCCAGTTCGTGGCTTTGCCTTCCGCGTTCAACTCGATACCGTCGTGCGTCTCGCGCCCATCAGACTCAAAGCATTGGTCGCCCGAATTGCCGCTGGGACAAAAGCTATCGGGGCCTGTGAGCATTTTGGGATAGAAGAACGGCGCGCGCATGTGAAAGAGTGCGGTCGTTAGCAGAATGCGCTGTCCCGGCTCGTACTTTGCGCCGATTTCGGCTTGGCGCGTGAAGAATGGGGCGAGAAACTGGCTGCCATTGTCGGTCCAAAAAGGCGCTTGCGGCCCCAGCGACAGCATTACTCCATAGTTGCCATAGAGCGTAAGGTTATTCATAGGATTGTAAGTCGCACTATATTGCGGTAGCCAGATCAGCTTGTCTGTGAGAATGGGCAAGGTTGGAACCGAATAGGTTGGCTGATTTAATGGGTTGTAGGTTGTCGGGCAAGGATCGTTCTCCGGTCCCGGCGCATTTGTGGGAGTTGGAGTACAGGGGTTTGTTGCGGCCAGCGAGTAGTTATGATCGCGCAGCGAATCCTCCCTTCCGCCGATGAACAGATGAATGCGGCCGGGAAGATGAATCCTGTCCTGCAAAGCAGCAGAAGATTGGTGGTTGTCTTCCCAGAGCCTGCGTGGGCCGGCGAGTTGGCGGATGCCATCGCTGTTGGTTGCGCCGGGAAAGGCTGTGACTGGCTGGTAGATATTCTCTGAACCGATGTAGCTGTATACCGCTCCGTCCTGAATGATGCCGTCGACTGAGAACGGAGCACCGTAAGTAAAGTAGCCAGGCTGCTGCACGCTGCGCAGAAACAATTCTCCTCCGCCGGCTAGGTCATGCGTGATTGCCCCGGTCTTGACGTGTCCCGTTACCAGTGCCTCAGCCTGTGCATCGATGCGCAGTTCGCCCGGATCGCGATAATCGTAAATATCGTAGGTTCCATCGGGAGCGAAGAACCAAGGATAGGGAGCCGAGCCGGAATTGCACTCTGTTTCGTTGTAGCACCCATACGCATAAACCACGTTGTCGTCAATCAGCGAATGGCTGTAACTCGCCGCAGCGAAGGCTCGCCATCCATGGGTGAGATCGTAGTCCATCCGCCCACCGCTATTAAAAGTATCAAAGGTGTTCGGCTTTTCCCACGACTGCTCGCCCAGCATCGTCGAAGGATATACTTGGTCGAGACTGGGTACCGTTGTTCCGCCCAGTAGTTGATACCCGCAGACCGAGCGCTCGACCTTATGCTGGTACTCGAAATCTCCTTTCAAAATCGCCTTTGGACTTATCTTCCAATCCATCGCACCCGTGCCGACTGCGCGCCAACCATCGGCGTCGTTCACATAACTCTGAATTCTTTCGCCGGCCAGATTTACGCGCGCGCCTACCTGCTTGCGGCTACCGAAAAGGCGTCCCAAATCGACAGCACCGTAACTGCTTCCGCGATGATCGGTAGCCAGATCGACAGCCTCGACCGTCGCTGGCCGTTTGGTCACGTAGTCGATCAGCCCGCCGGCCGAGGCCACACCGCTCTCCAAGCCTGCGATGCCCTTGAGAAACTCGACGCGCTCCTTGTTTTCAAGAGGCACATCTTGTTCGCCGGCGATGGTCATGCCATTGATTTGCAGGCCAGTGGCCAGATCGATCGTGAAGCCGCGAATCTCGTAATCGCCGTAGTAGCCCACCGGTGCATAATCTTCTCCAATGGACGCATCGTTCTTCACCACATCGGAGAGCAGGCGCGCGTCTTGGTCGTTCAGCAAATCGCGGGTCACCACCGTGGCCGAAAGCGGGGTCTCCGTCAGCGGAATACCATCCAAATTACCCACCGTCACCGCATCGGGAAGATACTCGTCCGCCGTTTCTCCTTGCACCACCACAGTGGTAGTCACGCGAGGAATCGGCTGCGCAGATGGAACGGACTTAGGCGTAGGAATTGGTGAAGTTGTGGAGGGTGCAGGGCTTTGTGCGGTTGCGCCCAACGTTATCGTCAAGCAACAAAGCAGCAATCCTATCGCCCCAAAAATACGGCGCAGCAGGACCGCCCGGCAGACTGCCGCATCGGTCGGCAGTTGGTCAGAAAGCGCAGGCGATGGAGACGCGTTGCGGGCCGCATCGGCGGCAGCAAATCTAGGCATGAACTCCCCTTGTTATTGAACTTCATGAAACAAGAGAACTCACGCTAAGATTCGAGGAAGAAGGCCGCCTGGCCTCGGAAACTTCCCACGCCGGTATTATCCGGATCGGGTTCTAGGGTATTTCTCAGCCCCACTTCGTGGAGCACCCCTGTTTCAATAACCACATTGAAACATTCCCCGCCCGGTTTTGCAAGTCGACCCTGCCCGCTTCACCCAACTTTGAACGCGCCCACCAGACTTGTCAGCTCGTTGGCCAGCAACGCCAGCTGCTGGCAAGCCTCCACCGAGTGCTGCGCACTAACCGCCGTCTGCTCAATGATCGAGGCGATCTCGTTCACATTCACGCTCACCGATTGAGTGGAATACGACTGCTCCGTTGCGGCTGCGGCAATCTGCGTCACCATCTTTTGCACTGACTCCGAGCCTTGAATAATGCTGCTCAGCGCTTCGCCCGCCGAGCGCGCCGAATCCACGCCGTTTTGCACATAGCCCATGCTGGAGCGCATCGCCTCGACAGCCTCCGACGTGCCTTGCTGAATCGCCCGCACCGTCTGGTCAATTTCTTTGGTCGCGTCGCTGGTGCGTTCGGCCAGCCGCCGCACCTCGCCTGCTACCACCGCAAAGCCGCGCCCATGTTCGCCAGCTCGCGCCGCTTCGATCGATGCATTCAACGCCAGCAAATTAGTCTGCCCTGCAATCTCGTTAATCACGTTGATGATTTTGCCGATCGCATCGCTGGAACGGCCCAGTTCCTCAATTCGCGATGAAGTCTCCTGGTTTGATTTGAGCACTTCACCAATGGTCTGGACCGTGCTCTGAACCGTCTCGCCCCCGGTGTGCGCGCTTTCCTCCGCCTTGCGGGCATCCACCGCGGCGCTCTGCGTTGTCTCGCTGATCTCGTGAACCGATGTGGAGATCTCGTTCATGGTTGCCCTGATGCGGCCCGCCTGCTCCTGCTGCTGCGTGGCCTGCCCCGCGGTCTCGCGAGCGGTTGCGGCCAACTCCGTCGCAGCCGAGCCCAGCGTGCTCGCATGCTCGGCCACGCGCCGCACTATCTCCTCAATGCGGCCGATAAACACGTTGAACCAGATGCCTACTTCGTCAATCTCATCGCGGCCATTTACCTCGATACGGCGGGTCAAATCTCCCTCGCCCTCGGCAATATCCTGCAAGCGCACGGCGAGCGTACGCAGCGGCAGCACTACCTTGAACTGCACCATCCACCAGGCTGCGGTGCAACTGAGCACGGCGAAGACCAGCATGATCAGTCCAGTCACCCGGCTGCGCAGGCTCCACGCATCCACCGCGTCTAGTTGTGTCTGAAAGCTGGCGGAGATGACCTTGTCGAATGCGCCCATGGCATCGGTCAGCGTCTTGTTATCCTTGCCCAAAGCCCCTACCTGGGCCATCAAGTCGTCGCTGGGGCCGTCCTTGGCGCCCAGAATCGCCGTATAGGTACTATGATCGCGCGTCTGGATCGAGGAGAATTGGGCCAACAATCCGTCAGCCTGCTTGCCCAGCTCGGGCGACGTGGCCAGCACGGACTTTACCTGCTCTAACGCCGCAGATGTTGCCTCGGCATCCTTCTCCGCGCCCTCCAGTGACTTGGGATCCTGAAGCACTACTGCATCGCCATAGTGCTTCTTCATCCGCTCGAAGGCTGCTTCCGCTTCCTGCATGTGCAGCGCCGCAGGGAACAGCGAAGATGATATCTCCGCCATCCGGCTGTGTGTGGCCGTGGACGAAAGCTGCACCATCCCTACCTGCAGCAGGTAACCTGCGGCCAGCAGGGCCAGAATGCCGAGAATCCTCGTCTTGATTTTCATATCTTTGAACATTGCAATCACCAGACCTGTGAGATCGCTCGCCTCAGCAATCCATATTCGCGGCTAAATCAGCGGCCGTATCTCGTAATACTGCTAATCATCGGCGAATCAGGGCCAGACATTAGAGGTCTTAGCTTCCATTTCTGGCCCTGGTTTACTCCGATCCGTCACTTGACGGCAAGTACCTTGACGCCGTCGTGCGCCGTTGCCTTGCCAATGTAGCCGATCGCGCCGTTGTTATGCGCAACGAAATCGACGACCGCCGAATCCGTATCCAGGCTCTTTGGCATGGATGCTTGGCCGGAAAAGACCAAACTCCGCCAGCCTGCACGATATGCGGTATCGTTCTTGCCGATGTAGGCCTGCAGAAACTCCTCGTGAACCGTGCCCGCCTTGAGCAGAATCGGCACCACGTTCGCGCCACCGAGTGATGTTGAAGAGCCGGTAAAAACATCCTTGAGATCGTTCTTCGACACCTCGGAAGTCTTTACGCCGGGGTTAGCGATCACAATCACCTGGGCCTTGGCCTGGACGACGAAGATCGACGCGGACGCTGCGAGCAACAATACAAATAGAAGCTTTTTCATTTCAATTTCTCCTTTCGTCCGGGTTAGAAGTTCATG
>JBEKRS010000079.1:0-21060 GCA_049518535.1 Occallatibacter sp.
CGCGGTTGCTGGCTAATCTATCACAGGTGCGCAAAAGCGAATTGCCAAACTGGCTCCCGGACCGGTGGAAACAGCTTCTAGCGGCACGCCTGTCTTCCTGGCACCCGCACTTCGCATAGCGCTCATCCCGGTAGTGCAAGCCAAGTCTCCCATGCTCACCATGATGTCGCGAACCGTGAATGCTGTTGCGAGACGCTCGAGATTCTTGCTTGCCTCCATATTCCTCTCTAGCCGTCTGTTCAAGACCTGTTCATTCGGAATTCCCAAACAGAAACGCCCCGTTGTGAGACACGGTACCTATGTCATTCAGGAAATAGGGCAGGTAATATCAAAAATAAACTTTTTATGTATTGACAATCGTTAATGAGACGACCTATCTTTGCCGATACTTAAACCAGATCATCTTGACGCGACGGGAAACCACATTTCAGCACACCTTTGCGTTCACTAATGCTCTCCAGAGGACACATGACGACAAAACATGATGCTTACGCTTCGAATCTAGGCCAGAAACGCAACAGAAGCTGGGCAAGCGCAGTTACAGTCTTACTTGGGCTCGCAATTTGCCTGGGATGGGCGGCCGTACAGGCCGCGGCACAGACCGGTGGTGAAGGCGCATTGGAAGGCACCGTTACCGATTCGATGGGTGCAGTTATTCAATATGCGACCATTACGGCCATCAACCAGGCAAGCGGTGTATCTACCACACTGAAGACCTCGTCTGATGGCGTCTATGAAATCACACCGCTGATTCCCGGAATCTACAGCGTAAAAGTTACGGCAACGGGTTTCGAGGCACTTGAACAAGAGAACGTCGAAGTCGATGGACTCGGCATTACCGGACTCAATCTCAAGCTCAAGATAGGCAGTGCGAGCGATACGATAACTATCACAGCAGCCCCGCCGCAGTTGCAAACTACCAACGCAACGCTCGGTGGTGTTATCACCAATGAGATCTACGAGAGTCTGCCGACCCTCATGGGCGGTCAGCAACGCGACCCCACAGCCTATGCCACACTAGCGCCGGGTGCGCAAGCCGGCTCTCGCGCGCCGGTAATGTCCGGCACCGGAAATTATCTGGCTGAGGTTTACCTGGACGGCATGCCCACAACCACGGCCAACCAGCAAGGCGACAATCGAGTCATCGTGAACGCGATTCCAATCGAGTCGGTTGACCAGTTGCAGGTAATCTCGAGCGTTCCTTCGGCCGAGTATCAGGGCGCAGGCGCAATCAGCTTTACAACCAAGTCCGGTGGCAATGAGTATCACGGCGCCGTGATCGACTTTGTGCGCAACACTGTTTTCGACACCTGGGGCTTTACTGCGCCGTTTTTGACTACGAAGGCTATTGTCAACGGTGTATCCACCACCGTTCCAGCGGGCAAGCCCGTCGAACACCAGAATGAGTTCTCCGCATCCGCAGGAGGTCCCATCCCGTTGACAAGGCATAAGGGTTTCTTTTTTGCCAACTGGGATCAATATCATGGCCGCAATGGTGTGAATGGCACTCTAATGACGGTTCCCACCACGCTTATGACGCAGGGAAACTTCTCCGAGCTCGACACTGCCTCGACTACGTTCAAAGGCATCTATAACCCTTTGACCAATGTATGCGCAGGCACCACTTGCCAGCGCACGCAGTTCGCCGTGAATGGAACTCTGGATGTGATTCCGCCGGGATATATCTCTCCGATCTCGCAGTACGAGGAGAAGTTCTTGCCTACACCCTCGCTGTCGGGAATCGTCAACAACTATCTGGCTGGAGGAATTAGTGGGTACAACAATCATGAACTCGTCTTCAAGGTCGACTACGATTTGACCGCTTCGCAGCGTTTGTCTTTTGTGTTTACACACGGCATTCGCGGCTCTGTCGGTTACGGAGCCAATCTGCCCTTGCCGTATGCAGCAAGTGACAGCTCAATCCTTGCGGCGACAGACATGATTTTTGAACACACATACATTCTTAGCTCGCACATCATCAACCAGTTCAAGTACGGATATACACGTTTTGCGCAACCGGTGCAGGCGCCAACCGAGGGTCTGGCTCCGTATCGCGCGGGGTCGGACGTTGGGATTGGCGGTCTGCCTACGGGACAGGCCTCGGAAAACTTCCCCGGCTCTTCCTTCAGTGCCACAGCGCCCTTGCCCACGGTACCGGTAGCCGGAACCACCACCCAGTACGCGATGTCCCCATGGACGCAGAATGGTGCATCCGATTCATCCCACGACGTAGTCCCGAACACTTACACTGTTGTAGACAACCTTCAATGGAGTAAAGGGAAACATGCTCTTACGTTCGGTGTACAGACGCAGTGGCTGGAAGATAACACATCCTCCCAGAGCAGTCCTTCAGGCATTTACACACAAAACTGGACTGGCGCCTCGACGTCGAACTTCGTCGGCACCAAACTAAGCACCAACACCACTGGTTACTCCTATGCCGACTTCATGCTCGGCGCAGTGAATTCCGGAGCTACCTCTGTTCCACTCTTCATTGAAACCGGTGGTCGCTTCCATCCGATCTCGCCGTACGTGCAGGACGATTGGAAGTTCCGGCCCAACCTCACCATCAGCCTTGGGCTGCGGTGGGATTACCTTCCTCCTTACGAGGAGGTGCAAGATCGCTGGAGTTTCCTCAATCCGACCACGATCAACTCGCTCACCAACACGCCTGGACAGTTGGAGTATGCCGGCAACCGTGGCTCTGCCATTAGTTGCCAATGCAGAACACCGGTACAGACCTACTGGAAAAACTGGGGACCGCGTCTCGGATTGGCATGGTCTGTGAACGACAAGACGGTCGTGCGGGCGGGCTTTGCGGTTGGCTATTCTCGCGCGGGCGGAGTTGGCGGGCGCGCAGGCGACTCCACGGGAGCTGGCCAGGCTGGTTTCGGTTCAAATATCATTTTGCCAACGGCCATTTCTACCGGCGTGACTTCGGGCCCGTCCTACTACTTGAATGACAGCACCAACTTTCAAGCGGCAAACATAGCCAATACAAATTTTGGCGGCCCTGGATATACGATCCCTGCCCCAGCAGCCCCGAGTGTTGCCGGTCTGACGATTGGCACAGGCAACTACGTGAGTGGTGGAGCTTTTGTGACGGCCTCAGGCGCACCAGGTTACGCCGACCCCTATCTCTCCGGCCGCGCACCGGAGTTTGAATTCTTCAACTTTGGCATTCAAAGGGAAATCACCAGCAATTTAACCATAATGGCCAACTACTCCGGAAGTGAGTCGCATTTTATTGCTGGAGCCGGCGTTCCCGGATTCTGGTCGGGCCAGATCGATCCCGCGCACGTGGCGTTGACCGGCTCGGTCCTCGCAACAGACGGGAAAACCAACATTCTCAACGCGCAGGCCACAGCCGCAAACATCGCCATTGCGCAAGCGGCCGACCCAAGCATCGTCATTCCTCCCTTCTTTGCTACTGCGGGTGCGATGAGCACCGTGCCGACCATCGGCCGCGCGCTGCGCCCCTTCCCGCAGTACTCCAGCCCGTCAAGCCCGGAGTGGGACAACATTGCGAACGTCAATTACAACGCGCTCCAGATTAGCCTTGCACAGCGCGAGTGGAATGGGTTGAGCTATACGCTCAATTACACCTACTCGAAGGGTATAGGCGACGATGGCACGACTCGTAGCGCATTTGCTGTTCCAGCAGGCGCTTCGTCCAACGGTCAGGCTATCGCGGGCAATAACCGCGCAGATCGTGACTTGACCATCATTGACACGCCGCAGATCCTCAATATCTACGGTTTGGACAAGCTGCCGTTCGGCAAGGGACACCGTGGCGGCGATAACTTCTTCGTCCGGAATATCGCGGGTGGCTGGTCTTTGTCCGGAGTCTTCACCTATCTTTCCGGCAACCCGCTGCTGGTTACCGCTTCAGGCTGCACGACACCCTCTTCGGGTACTTGCATGCCTGACCTGGTCCCCGGCATGAAGAATAAGATTCGCCAGAACGGGAGCTGGGGCAAGGGGGTCACCGGTGCAAATGTTGGTGCTGTCTCTTATCTGAACTCGGCGGCATTCACACTGCCAAACGCGTTTCCACTGCCGCCGTGTACGCCGAGCGCGACGGTAAAGTGCCCAGTAGCTACTACCATGATCGGCGATTCTCCACGCTCGGGTTTAAACCTTTGGTCTCCGAGCCACTATAACTTGAACGCGGGCGTAAGCCGCAGCTTCAACATTACCCCGGAACGTGTAAAATTCATCTTCCAGGCAGACTGCAGCAACGTGACCAACAAGGTTACGTTTGGTGGAATCAATACACAATGGTCGTCGTCGGCGACGAGTACCTTCGGTGAGGCGACGACTGCCAGCGGCAACCGTGACTTCCAATTCTCGGGGAGAGTCACCTTCTAACGCTTCAATTGTTCTTTTCTCTAACTCTCGGAGCCTGATGACGTAGATCTTACGTCATCGGACTCCGGGCTTACTTATATGGCTTATTTATTTTGGTAACTGAGAGTTCAGTATTCCAGTTCAAGGAAGTTACTTACCGGCATACGCGACCCGGGTGCTGCGGATGATGTCACCTTGACAGCGACAAATGGCGCTGCTTCGGCCTTGCGCAAATGCTTCATCTTCTCGCAGAACTGCCGAGCGCGTAGACCGCGATCACGACAGAACGCTGCTATGCTCTTGCCGCTTGCTCCGATAAGGCCTCGTTTCCGCGAAAGGTCTGCTCCCGGTAACGGTCCATAGCATGATGATCATGCTATGGACAGAGTTCCGCAATATGCAGTTAGCGTAGCGCTCACTTTGCACCGTGCGCTAACAACAACCTCAGTATGGGAATTTCCAGATCATAAGACGCCTCAATCAGGGCTGTCGCACCTGAGTCGAATCTCCCGACCTCAATCTTAATGCCGTTAGACAAAAGTAACTTGATAATTGCTAGGCTATTGTCGGTCAGCCCGGTATCACTGTCGCCGCCCGACAGTTCTTCTTTTGCTGCGTCAGCGAAGGCATTTATAGCTGAAAAAAGCGCCGTATACGAGTCTTTACCCATCCTTCATATTGCGGAAGGTAGGCTGACATGAGCGCGGTTATGCTCGTTCAATGCTTTGAGAACCGCCTCTGAAGCAATGCTGTCAGGCAGCATATCTAAAAGCTTCGACGATCGGCACGAAGTGGATAAAGGCGAGGAGAACGACATATAGCTTTTCGAATCTGGGGAAAAAGCGGCGAAAGTCTTTTAGCGTGAGGAAAAGTGATTCCACTTCGTTGCGTATCTTGGAAGGTTCGCGGTCTTATTACCAGGGATTAAGCCGGTTGGAGTTCTAATTACGGCGCCCCATCAGTTATGCTTCATTAGGAAAATAACCGTCACCAGCAGCGCAATCAATAAAGCGATAATCAGAACGAGCATCATGGGAACATACTGCTGTAACTTTCCCATTGGCGGTTGAGCCGACTTAAGTGAGGGGACAGGCGGAGTGGTGGCCATCGCCGGCAATGCTTGTGCGCCAGGCTGATGGGCCATATTCGTGCCTTGCGGGGAAATCATTCCTGCCGGAGTTCCATAGTTCATTCCAACACCGGGCATAGGCGGCCGCGCGGCAGCATGCCCGCTCGGATAATGCATTCCAGGGGGGAGTGTGGCAATCTGCGGATAAACCGGCATTGAGGCCACCTGGGTAACGGGGGAGGGAAGAGCGGCATGGTTCGGTGGGGGCGCCGCTGAGCCTGGATTTCCCGTGCCTGTGGCCAGTTCACTTTTAATGGCATGCTCTCGCATCCTTGACGCGTCGAGGATGCGCGTAAACTCGCTCTGCCCCGAGGTTGAAGAAACCGTTCCGGGCTGTGTCATCGGCACAGAAAGCTGAGTTTCAGCAGAGGTCGCGGCTTCGTTTCGCACGGGAGACGAGACCGATTGTGGCGGCAATGGGGCTGCCGAGGGCGCAACAGGCTCATTCGTTGTGGACAAGGAGGCAAAGGTTTGCGTCCAGACACCCGCGCCTGTTGAAGGACTCGGCGGCAGCGCATCTACGGGGGAATCTGAAGCTTTGGAAGGACTGTCCAGCATTTGTATCAGTCGCGTAATGCCAACTCTGGATTCTGGCGGCGTATTCTGGGGAGGCTTTGCCTCCGGTGACCCCGACAGAGAAAATGAACTGCGGCTTTCCCGTTGCAGTCCCGCCTCATCTGGGATATGGGCATAATCAACGCTTCCTGCCCCGGGCTTGCGCTCTTCGTAAGAAGGTGGGTTGGCTGCACCAGATTGCGGCACAAGGGATAGCATTTGCGTGAACGATCCCGGAGTTATATGACGAGAATTCTCCCTTTCGTCGCGGCTCGGTGTCTGCTCTGACTGAGCAGCAGCTGCGCCTCCGAAGGTTCCGAACAGTTGCGTGAATCCACCGGGCTTGTTCTCCGGTTCGCGAGGGTTCTGTATTTGTATCTGCTGACTGTCAGATACAGAAACCCTATCCGGTTCGTCTCGCAACAATTCCGCAGGGACTGGCATATCCAGCTTTTGAAGCAAGGAGGTGAATCCGGAATTCGTTGCGAGAGGCTGCACATCCGGTGTAGGAGGCTTTGCGGCGGGAATCGCATAAGATGGCGATTTGCTTCCGAGAGTGCGCAGCAATTGCGTAAATCCGCCGCTTCCCGTTACAGGAGGCTCGCCTGTGGTACTTGTGCTGCCAGATATACCGTCTGGCGATTGCCCCACATTAGCCTGCTCTGCGAACACTGGCTGTGGCTTTGCATCCTCGGTCGTTTCGATACCAAGAGCGAAACCCGAGGTTGACGAATCGGTGGGCGGCTGAGCGATCTTGAATACACCTGTTGCCCCGAAGTCCCGATCAATAGCGGAATCATTCGACATGGAAGACTTTGCGGCGTCTGGTGCTGGTTCGTTCATTTAATCCGGCCTCCTCGACGATTCGGGTAGCATCCATCATTCTAACCTGCATTATTCATTAAATACTGGGCAGAAAGTGTTTTGGGCGACTTAAGGCCGGCCGAATTGATGCTGGGGGTGTAATTGTGTTGCCCGGACCGGCCGGTGAGCTAGAGGAATCGAACACCTTGGCCTGGCACCGGTTTTCAGGCAAGGCTTTCTGAAGCTACCCCGCAAAACGTTTTTTTAGCAAACTTTTCTAACGCGAAAAGGTAGCGAAGATGAGAAATGGGAAACTGAAACGCCACAAGCATGAATTTAATATAGAGGCGGCGTGGCTCGTTGAATCGGGCCAGAATCAGGCACCGACTCGCAGTCTGGGAATGGTTGAACAGACTCCGGGCAACTGAGTCGAGAGCACCGCACCGGCACACTGAAGCGCACCAGCAGCAAGCCACGGATAACTACCAAGTAAATGGAGAACTGCCGCAAACGGGCTGAGTTAGCGCGTGTAACGATGGAGCGCGACAGCGTCCTACCCCATCGACGAAGACCTGTTCGCAGGGTGGAAGACGCCAGCAAGGACTTCAGTGATGTACTCAAAGAGCATGGCATTACGCCATCGATGAGCCGCAAGGGCAACTGCCGGGGCAGTACCTGTTCGGAAACGTTGTTGGGTTCGCTCAAGGTGAAACGACAGCATGGCCAGCGCTTTGAAATCATCCGCAAGGGCCCAGGATTAAACCACATCTTGGCCGCTCTGGTATAACCGAATGCGGATGTACTCGACGCTAAACTACCTCAGTCCGGTGCAGTTCTCGCGAGACTGGACTGATACTACGATGAAGATCGCCGCCTGAAAGTTCAAGATGATCGAAGCAGGCCGTGGAAATAACGGTATCTGGAAAGGCGGCAAATCGATGGAACCGATTCCCAAATCTCCACCGCCACAACAACGACGAGGATAAATTTAATCCTCAAAACCGGCCGATTAGGAGATACGCATTCTGGGGGCGAGGTTACTTGATCGGCAGAGAGATAACTTAAAAGCGCTTGTTGAAATGCCGGAGGATTTTGTCGACATCTCGTGTCACAAAATGGCGGATAGCGGAGAGAATGCCATCACGCTCGGCAGTGGATATGGTTTCGGAATGTTGAAAGAATTCTGATCTGCACAGTACGTCTCGAAGGCTGCCAAATGTGATAGATACCTATGAGAGTACATAACCTGCTTTTGCATAGAATGAGGTTGCATATTGCCATACAGGACGGATAAACTCATCGCAGAATATCTGTTTTCAGTTCGGATAGACAGAATGCTCGATTCGTCAATGTCAGACCGCAGTTGCTGGAGATTGGCCTCACGTCGCTCCGAAAACGAGTATGGTCTTCAATCTTCTTCCATGGCGGTTACACTGCTATGAAATTTCTTTCGCGGGTTGTCTGGTCTGAAGGAATGCATCTCGGTCCGCATCACTTCCAGACGCAGAGCCGATACTTTGAAGATACCCTCTGGTTCCTCAATTCCAACATGCGCCAGGAACCGTGGGGATTTCTTCATTTCGGCCTCGATACCGAGGCCATGCGAAATGGACTCGCCGTCCTAAGCGACGCATCTGGTATCCTTCCGGACGGTCTGATCTTTGATCTTCCCGACTGTGACTCGGCTCCTGAACCGGCACAACTGAGCAAGCTTTTTTCGGCCACGGACAGTGAAATTATCCTCTACCTGGCAATCCCGCCACGCCACGACGAGGGTTTAGACTGCGACGTGGCGACGGACAGCTTCAGCACGCGTTACAGCCCGGTTCAGCGCAACCGGCGAGATGATTCAGTTGGTCAGGGGGAATTCAATGTCTCCTTTGCGCGCAAGAATCTCGCACTTCTAAGTAAGTCTCAGCTCGGTGAAGATACTGTATTTTTTCCGATTGCCAGGGTTGTTCGCGATGGCCATGGGGGGTTTGCATGCGACCCCGAATTTATTCCACCCTGTCTACGTATTGGTGCAAGCGAAAGATTGGTTTTGCTCCTCCACCGTCTTGCGCAGGCAATCGAGGAAAAGATCACCTCCACACGCAGCATGCGGCTCAGTTCCGGCCACTTCGAGCTAGGCACATCCGCGCTCGATGTCGCGAACTACTGGTTTCTTCACGCGCTATGTTCGGCCCTCCCGGTATTGCGCCATCACCTCCAGAATCGGCGCAGTCACCCTGAAGATGTCTATCAGGATCTCATCCGGCTGGCGGGAGCGTTGAGCACCTTTTCCCTGGAAACATCCCTAGGCGAGATTCCGCAATATCACCACCAGGATCTAACATCGACCTTCAAGGGGTTGGATTCTCTGATTCGCCGCTACCTTGAGATCGTGGTCCCTTCTAACAGCGTCTCTCTTCAATTCCGCAAGGCTGACCAATACGTCTATTTTGCAGAATTGAAAGATGAGCGTTGTCTTCGTCGATCACGATGGATCTTCGGCTTCCGTTCTTCGCATACCGACTCGATGATTCTCCGCCAGGTACCGGCCCTGATTAAAATCTGCTCGGCCGAGGGCGTCGTCAAGCTGGTCCAGCGCGCACTTCCTGGTCTTGAACTGATGCACCTTCCAGTCCCGCCTTCCGCGCTCCATGCACAGGCAGATATGCATTACTTTTCGGTATCGCTGAGTGGTGCATGTTGGCAGCATATACTACAGACCAAACAGGTAGGCGTGTATCTTCCCGGCGAACTCGGTGAGGCAAGCTTTGACCTGACTGTGATCTTGGAGACCTCGGAATGACTTCTTCTCCAGCTTTTTCTTTTCAAGAAATGAAGACAACCAGCCTTGCACTCGCCTTCCAGGAAGTTTTCACAGTTATTCTTCGCACTCGCTTTTTTGTTCAGCGCGTTGAAAACGCAGAAACCTTTCGCGCGACTTTGCGCAAGATGATTTCCGCCGCGGTAAAAGAGTCCTCCGCAGTCGGATATAGCGATGAAGCCTCTAAGATGGCGATCTACGCCGTGATCGGGTTCCTTGATGAAAGCGTTCTCAATTCCAAGGATCCCGCGTTTGCCGACTGGGCAAGATGTCCGCTACAGGAGGAGATGTTCGGTGGACACTTTGCTGGTGAATACTTTTTTCGCAATGTGACAGAGCTGCTGAATCGCCCCGAGAGCGCGGAGATTGCCGATGTGTTGGAACTCCATGCGCTCTGCCTCTTGCTGGGTTATCGCGGCCGATTCGCCTTTGGAGATGCGTCGGAGATTCATACGATTCTCAGCCGTATCCGCGATAAGATTCTCCGAATTCGAGGCTCCTTTTCGCTGTTCCGACAAGCAGATGCTCCCCCTGTGCCCGCCGCTCCAAAGCGGGATCCGTGGGTGCGACGTCTGGCGATCGCTGCCCTGGTACTCGCTGCTTTCACACTCTTGGCATATGGTGGGTATGTATTGCTCCTCAGCCAATCTTTACCCTTGAGCGGACAGGGGAGCACCATCTTTCCAGCGATTTCGGCGTCAGCCATTCCAGGGTCGATTTATGCTTTTGACTCTCTGGAGATTTCTCTATGAAACGCATCCTGATCGGGATCCTGATACTTATTCTTTATTTGGCTTTGGTCATTGCAGGGGCGATTGCTCTCCATTTTGAGAGCATGAAGCTGGTGCTGTTTTGCTTGATCCTTGGTCTTCTTGGAGCTTCGGCTGTTGCTTTTGTGCTTTGGTATTTACACAAACTGAACAGCGATCCCGCTTTAACTGGCGCATACCACGGCCCCGACGCGACAAATCTCAATACCTTGCTCCGCGAAGCGAATGACAAGGTCCGCCAAGCCAGCCGCGCAGGCGTCAAGTCACTTGCTTCCTTACCACTTATCTATGTTATTGGGGATGAAAATTCCGCCAAGACGCAAACAGTTCTTCAGTCCGGCCTTGACCCCGAGTTACTCGCGGGAAATGTCTATCAGGATAGCACCATCGTTCCTACCCAATTGGCGAATTTTTGGTTGGCTGGCAACTATGTCCTAGTAGAAGCCGGTGGTGCTTTGCTGCGTCAACCGGCTCTCTGGCTGAAACTTGTCAAGGCCACGTTGCCCGCGCGACTTGGATCAATTTTTTCGAAGAACAGCAGTCTCCCCGCGCGCTCCGTAGTTGTATGCGTCAGTATCGAGCGAATTTTTGCGCCCAATACCGCAGAGCAGATCCGCGCACTGGCGCAGACTCTCAACGAGCGTCTTCGTCAACTTTCGCAGACGCTGGGTACCTCCCTTCCCATTTATGTGCTCTTCACCAAACTTGATAACATCGCTCCTTTTGCCAGTTATGTTGGCCGGCTCTCAGAGACTGAAGTAAAGTGTCCGATTGGTTCCTTGCTCTCTTCGCCAGACGCTGGATTGGGGCTTTATACGGAGCGGGCAATTGCCCTTATTGGTAGCCGCTTCGATCAGCTATTCTATGCTCTCTCGGAGTTTCGCCTCGATATCCTCTCTCGCGGCGGCGAACTCGATGAGTTGGCCAAAGCCTATGAATTTCCGCGCGATCTGCGCAAGTTGCGAGGAGGAATTGTTTCCTTCCTTGCCGAGGTTGCGCGTCCCAGCCAGATCGGCGTAAACCCTTTCCTGCGCGGATTCTTCTTTGCCGGCATGCGCGCCCAGATCGTCGAGGACGTTTTGGATATCGGTCCAGTCCAAACGCAATCCGCCGCGCCCGTCAACGCTGGAGCCACTCGCATCTTTTCGCTTGCCGCTGCCAAGCTACAGCAATTGCCCACGCCGCAGGCCAGGCGCGGAGCTACACGGAAGATTCCTCAATGGGTCTTTCTTCCACACCTTTTTTCAAACATTCTTCTTGTAGATAAGTCCGCTATCGAAATCAGCCGCGCAAGCACCAGAACAAGTTTTCTCAAGCGTTCGCTGTTGGTGGTCGCCAGCGCTGTGATGCTCCTCTTGCTGACTTTGATAACCATTTCGTTCTTCAGAAATAGATCTCTCGAAAGGCGAGTTGCTGCCGCCGCCAGTGCGTCGGTTTCCCCCGTTATCGCCGCTGGGTTTGCTTCACAGAGCGACCTCGAGACGCTCGATCAGCTCAGAATTGTGCTCAATGAGTTGAGTCGCGACCGCAAAGAGGGTCCGCCGTTTATGAGCCGCATGGGTCTTTACCGCGGCGACGCTCTTTATCCCGTCGCCTGTCGCGCCTACTCGGTCAAATTTCGGAGTCTGCTGCTGTCTCCAATTCAGGGGAGCATTCTCGCCAAGCTTCGAGCCGTGCCCTCTTCTCCAGCTCCAGACTCGGACTATGGCGCAATCTATCGGCCACTAAAGGCCTATATGATTACGACCTCAACCCCCAATCCGGACTCACCTCAGGATACAATTGATTTCCTTCCGTCCATTCTTTTTAGCGAGTGGGAAGGGAATGCCGCACCGGACTCTGGCCGCGCTAACCTGGCGCAAACGCAATTTGCGTTTTATGCCAGCCAGCTTTCCGAATCCTCCTCCTGCCTGAATAGCGCTGGAGGCTCTCCCAACGATATCGTCGTCGCTCATGCTCGCGCATATCTTAACGGATTCCAGGGATTTCAGCATGTCTACCAGAGCATGCTCGCTGTTGCCAACCGCAAAATTCCTGCGATGAATTTCAATAGCAGATTTGCAGGTTCAGTACAGCACATCGTAGATAGTTATTCCGTCCCTGGATCCTTCAGTAAAGAAGGATTCTCCTTCATGCAAGACGCAATCCTGCATCCCGATCCATACTTCAGAGGAGAGGAGTGGGTCCTCGGCCCTTCGTCTGGTCCAGCGATTGATCGGTTAGCTCTCTCTGAGCAGTTAAAGAAAGCCTACGTCTCTGACTACATCCTAGCTTGGCAAACCTATATCGCAAAAGCGCAATTTGTTCCCTACAGAAGCTTCGCCGATGCAGGGAACAAGCTCAGTATGCTGGACTCGAATGCCTCGGCAATGCTTGAGTTCTTCTCGCTTGTTTCCGTCAATACTGGCGTGACCGCCTCCGAAATTTCAATTGCTTTTCAGGCGCCGCAGACGGTCGTTTCACCATCGAGTACAGATACCCGCCTGATAGGTTCGTCTAATCAGGCTTACATTCAATCCTTACAAGCGCTCGAAGGTGCAGTAAAGAACCTTACCCTCAATACGACGAGCGCGAATGATCCTAGCGCAGCCGCGCCAGTTACTCAAGCAGCAGTTACTGCCGAACAGGCCACAGAAAACCTTCGCAACAGCTTTGTCCCTGACCTAGCCCGGGGAGTCGATAAAGCAAGCTTCGCCCTGCTCGAGGCGCCTATTGAGTCTGTGAAGAACCTAGCGTCACGAGCCCCCGCCACCGCGGCGGGAGCAGCAGCAAAGAATTTCTGTAATCAGATTAAACCTCTGCTAGACAAGTTTCCCTTCAACCCGCAAGCCTCAACGGAGGCTTCAACCGAAGAGGTTGCCCAGGTCTTCTCGCCTGGGCAGGGATCGTTTGCGCAGTTTTACAATACGTCCCTGCGCGCGTTGATTACCCAGCAGGGAGCTCAATATGTTGCGGCTCCCGGCTCCGCGATTCGCATCAATCCCGCGTTCATAACGTTCTTGGATAACGCACAAACTATCTCCTCTGCGCTATTTCCTTATGGCGGAACACAACCCTCACTCAACTTCACGCTCACCGAGGTCAAATCACCTGGTGTTGCCGACGCAGTGTTGAACATCGACGGGCAGCAAATCACAACCGCCGGTCAGACAACGGTGTTCCACTGGATTTCTCAACCAGGCAGTCGGACCAGCCTCTCCATGCAACAGAATTCTGCTGCGCCGACCCCTGGGGCTTGGTCTGTTTTCCACCTTGGGTTTGCTGCGACTCATCTCAATTCACATCGTCTCAAATATAGTCTCCAGCTAAACAGTCAAACGAATGGAGTAGTCTTGTTCGAGGCATCCGGTAACGGAGTTTCATTGTTGAATCCGGAATTCATGAAGACATTCCAATGCGTCTCGAGTGTAGCTCGCTAACACCTGTTTTAAATAACCTTGAACTCGGCGAAAGGGCATTAAATCTCTTAACTTCAAGGCGAAGCCGTGATGGAAGACTTATCAAGTGGGAATTCGCAATTTCACGCGCTTTCCAGCCAGCATTCTGGAGCGGCGCAACCAACCAATTGTTTGCCGGAGTTGACGGGTGTACCTTCGTCCTTTAATCCCGGATCTTTCGACTCATTGGTACAGGCACCAGCTAGCGGCGCGTCGGTGCCTCTTCGGATCGCAGTTTCAGCCCTCAGCGACGTAGGTTGCGTTCGCACAAACAATGAGGACTCTTTCGGTTACGACGGTGAAATTGGCATTTATGTCGTTTGTGACGGCATGGGGGGAATGGCCAGTGGTGAAGTCGCCAGCTCCCGCGCAGTGGCAGCCATCGTAAATACCTTTGCGGATTCCGCACCTTCTTCTGCTCCAGTCAGCGCCAGACTTCTTCACGCCATAAATAGCGCAAATAAGGATGTGTGGATTCATGGACAGGTTCCAGAAAATAAGGGTATGGGAACCACTGCGGTCGCAGCCGCGCTCGATGGAAACAGGTTGATCTTATGCAACGTCGGCGATAGTCGCGCCTACATAATCTGTGATGGTCAGTGTAAGCAACTCACGGTCGACCATTCCTATATAAATGAGCTGATTCGCAATGGTGTGGTGACCATCGAGAACGCACATACTATGGATCTTCGCGGCTATGACTCTGTCATTACCCGCGCTGTTGGCGTGGCAGAGGAAGTTCAGCCCGATTTCTTTTCGGTCGATCTCAAACTAGACACCGCAATTTTATTAGTTACCGATGGTCTCAGCCGCTATCTCAATCCGGATGAGATAACCGTCGTCCTGCGCGACTCAGCTTTTGAATCCGCCTGTGCCAACCTGATTGATCTAGCCAAACGCCGTGGTGGCCAGGATAACATTACCTGCATTCTCCTGCACGCTCTGGCGGGCTGAGTCAATAATTAATCAAATGGGTAATCGCCCGGCTCTGCCAGGAAGACTCCTAAAGTTTGGCAGTTCCGGGAGCATGCCTTGGATTGGCAACGTCGAGCGTCGCTTGCAGGGAATCATTTTGACTTAGTACCCTCGTAGCCCTTCAATAGTCGTTTAATTTCAGCAATGCTCGTTGCCTTACCGCTCAATGTGAGGCGATTCGACAGCTTCTGATTCCAAACATATTTCTTCGAGGATGCATTCCAGTCCATGATGGAAGCATATTGTTCATCGTGGGTTGCCAAGAGTACCGAGTAGAGTATAAGCAGTCGCGGAGGCGCAGGATTGGTAGCTGCCACAAATCCCACCGCGTCAAAACTGAAACACGTCCACAGTCCTTCGTCTATGGGAAGAAACTGAGATGCGCCTGCTGAATACTCAACAAAAACTCCGCATCGGTCAGCTGGATTAGCAGAATTAGCTTGGTTGCTCCACTCGTATTTCACAGGCAACAATAGAAAGCTTTGAAAGCCACTGCCTTCAACAGAAAATGACTGATCTTCAATTGCGTGCGGAGAATCAACAATGCCCGGTATCAAAGAGGACGAAAGTTTGGCCGCAGAGGCAGCAACCTCATCGCTACTCAACAAGCGCATCTTTGTTTGAGCCCAGGCAGAACCAATCGTCAGGAAAACCGCTAAAAACAATGCGCCACTTAAACGATACTTCATGTGTTGATTCCCTTCTTTTTATTTCTTAGTTGGCTTGCTTGCTTCGGCGTATGCATTTGCAAGTTTGGTGTCATAATCATTCGCCTTGTAGCCTTTTCCATTGTAGCTAGCTGCAAACGCCGCCCAGTTCTTCTTTGTAATCGCGTTTACAAGATTGGAATCATTGTTAATGAAATTAACAAATGCGTTTAGGTGTTCTCGGGCCGACTGCCGCATGGCGGCCACCATTATCTGCACAGAGCTGAAGCCAGCAGCCTTGTGGTTAGCACCCATGATCTGGAACGCGCCCCAGGAAGCGGATTTTAGCGCAGCATCCTGATCCAGCCTATAAGCCCGTTCAAGCTTCGGGTAAGAGGGGGTATTGTACTCACCTTTTTCGTGCGGGGCAGAAAGGTCGTGATGGGTAACATCATAAAGATGCTGGGTCAAATCTTGAAAAATTTTGCGCTCGTATAGAATTGTTGGTCTACCCTCGCTGTCAAATGCTCTCAGCTCATCCGTCATTACCGTTTTATTCCCGACTCTTTTTGTAATCCTTCCCGCTTCTACCATTGCGACAGCTTTGATAGCGGGAACTTCGCAGTTGAGCGTCGTCGCAGCCTGCTGATAGTCAGCCTGAGTCAGGACGCCCGATTTGGCTTCGCCCGCAGGAGGCACCGGAAAGGGACAACAATACTGATAGAGAGTTAGATTTCGAAGGCATACATTTGTAGCGCCAGAAACATCGACAATGCCATCGGGAGGAATCATCCCCATCGCCACAAGTTGAAATCTCAAGAGTGCGCGTTGAGTACTCGTATCGAAAAGGCCATTTTCATTGATCTTAAGGCGGGTTACATAGGAATGCTTGTTCAGACAGGCTTGAACCTTGAGGACATCAGAAGGACAATTGGGTTTCCGTTTACCAACAGCCTTGGTGAGGACAAGTCGATCCATAGGCTACTCCAATTGGCTCAAAGATTTGAGTGATCCTTTATACCATAGCTACTGCTGCGTTGTCTCACTACTTTTCGGGCAAACATGTCGCCTCATTGAAACTTGAGGTGTGTGCATTAATTCCCAAAAATCCACTTTGGATGGTATAGTGTCAGTGTCACTGACCAGGCGCCTCATGCAGCATCTAGAGTAGAAGTTTTGTGAGCGCGAGTCGATTCCGTGCCTCTTCTCCTTTGACAAAGGTTCGATCAACAATGGACGAAGTATCCGCCGGAAAAATCGGTAAATACCAGATTATAAAGATCCTTGGGCGCGGCGGCATGGGCGAAGTGCTGCTCGCCCAGGATGAAGATCTTGGGCGCCGGGTGGCCATCAAGAGACCATTCCGATCGGCGCAAGGTGATGGTCTCGCTCGTTTTCAGGTAGAAGCCAAGGCTGCAACCCTTCGCCATCCGAATATTCCAGCTGTATATGAAATGGGCATGGAAGACGGCTTACCATTCATTGCTATGGAGTTTGTCGAGGGTGAAACGCTCGATAAACTCATTGCAGCTGGCAATCAACTCGATCTGATTACCAAACTTGGCATCATGGAGCAAGTTTGTTCTGCGCTGAGTTACGCCCACGAGAATGGAATCATCCATCGAGACATCAAACCGGCCAATGTGATCGTACAACCGGACGGAGTGGCGAAAATTATTGACTTTGGTATCGCCAAGATCCAGGGAGAGGATTCGAAGGCCGGACTTACACAAACCAGCGCCGTCATCGGATCGCTGCTTTACATAGCGCCCGAGAGATTCAAGGGCGGGCCAATTGACGGTAGGGTAGATATTTTTTCCGCGGGTGTCACACTCTTTAAGCTGCTCACAGGCGAGGAACCCTTCACCGGCGGCGAGACAACCGCATCCTACAAGATTGTCAACGAAGCTCACTCCGCTCTCTCAGCTTATCTCCAAGATTATCCTCCCGTGCTCGACGAAATCATTGCGAAATCCTTGGCGAAGAACCCCGAAGACCGCTACTTGAGCGGCGAGGACTTTGCCGATGACCTCCACGAAGTAATCGAAAGTCTTAAACGCAATCGCATCTTAACTCTCTTTAACGATGCTGAGCGGCTCACGACAGAAAAACGGTTTGTGCCCGCACTCGAACTTCTGGACGAAGCGATCAAGCTGGATCCCGCCAACACTCAGGTGAGAAAGCTGCGCAAGTTCGTTCGTGAACATCGGGAGCGTATTCGGCGCGCAGAGCAGCTTCGTGCGTGCATTATTCGCGCCGAACAAGCCCTTTCGTCCGGCAATTATGGAGCAGCGCTCGCCCAACTGAAGGATGCGCAAAGCCTTGATCCCTCCTCCGAGGATATCAAATCAAGAATTCAGTCGCTGGAGGAAAAGAAGCGCCGCAGTGAAATGAGTATGAAGGCGCTAGCGGACGCTGAAGCATCGAAGAGCAGAGGCGATATTACCGGCGCATTATCCATTGTGACAAAGGCTCTTCAGAATGATCCGGAAAACAACAAACTGCTCGCGCTGAGCGGATACTTGACCAAGCACATAGAGAGTGAAGCTCAACGGGCCATTCTGCTCGAATTACTGGAGAATGCCCGGATGGAGCTAGCGGCGAACAGGCTCGCGGCCACAGAAAAGCTCCTTGGTGAAGCCAATGGCATTGATTCCACAGACCTCGAAGTCGACAAACTGTGCCGGGAGTTGGCGAAGGCCAAAGAACTGGAGCTACGTCGAAATGCTTTAAATGAGATTCAGATTCGAGTCAGTGAGTTTCTAAGATCCGAGTCTTACGATCAAGCGACAGAGCTGCTTAATCGTGCCATCGAAAAATTACCTAACGAGGCGATTCTACATCGCTTGACGGCCGAGGTGGATGCGGAGGTCCGTAAATCCGAGGCGAAGCATTTCGTGGATGTCACGATAGCGCAAGCCAGAGACCTTTTCGCCGTCTCACCGCTCGAAGCATTGGCAGTCCTCCAGAAGGCTTTAGATGAAAGACCCGACGAAGAGAGATTGCTTGCTTACGAACAGTCACTGCGCCAGCAGCTAGATTCTCTTCGCGTCGAGAAGTTGCAAGCTGACACATTGCTCAGAGTGCGGGAGATGATGGCCGAAAAGCAGTTCGATAAGGCCGTAGCAGTTCTCGAGTCGTTTCTCTTTGAATTTGGCCATCACACGGATGTTGACGATCTCCTGGTTTTCGCGCGGGATGAACTGGCAAGCCTACGACATAAAGCGATTGTCGATCGCTGCATCGTCGAAGGACGAAATTGCATCCGGGATGGACGCCTTGATGAGGCCATTCAGCTGTTGGACACTGGCGCTCGGGAGACGGGCGATGCGTCGTTGTCAAGGCTTTTGGAAGAGGTTCGCGAACAGCAGGTGGCCCTTGCACGCAAGATAGAGTTGTTGCAGAAGCGAATTACACTTTTAAGGGATGGCGGGGCTCTTGACGAGGCGATCCAACTGCTACAGCAACAACTTGCCGCAACTCCCGGCAACACCGCACTTCAAGAACTTCTCGCAAACTTACTAGCCGAACAAGAGATAAAACAGGTAACGAATAAAGCGATCGCGGGGGCACGGGATGCGATCCAGAAAAAGGAATTCTCCGCCGGTCTGGAGTCGTTGCAGGCGGTTTTTAGAGCCTATGGGGAATCTACGGAGCTAACTGGTGCAGTCAAGGAAGTAGAAACGGCGCGCGCTTCCTATGCCCAAGAGGTTGTCGGAAAATCCATCATCTCGGCACGAGCCGCGCTGCTAGAGAAAAATCTTCAAGGTGCATTGTCGGCCTTGAAAGAAGCGGCGCAATTAATCGAGTTTGCTGATCCAAAAAAACAGACGGATTGGCAGCGTATTGGGGAGTCGGTCAAAAAGGCGCTCGAGCAATCCGGAACCGCTGCTCCAGGGGGTGAATTCGAGCAGAAATTGTCTGAGATTGCGGCAGCAAGATCCCGCAGTAAACCAATTTGGATCATCCTTTTCGCGTGCGTGGCGTTGGCGGCAACTGCGATTTTCGTTATGTGGAGGATGCGGCCGCTCCCACCACCTTCTGTTGCTCACATCAAGATCGCCAAGGCTCCCCCCGGCGCTCTGGTCACGATCGATAACGGTCCGCCTTCGCAAGCGAACGCCAGAGGAGAGCTCACGGTTCAAGTGCAGCCTGGCCTGCATCAGCTTCAAGTCTCTCAAGAAGGCTTTGAATCATTTACTGACAAACTTGAAGTGAGTTCAGGAGAGACGGTCCAGGATGACGTTTCGCTAACAAAGCTCTTGCCATCCGGAGCTTCAGGGATGCTTTCTCCGAGCGGCAATGTTGCAGAGTTTAAACTTGGCATAGACGGAAGAAATTTGGGGCTGCATCGGGTTGGCGGGGCTATCGCACTCGGAGTTGGCATCCACAAGGTCAAATATTCAGCGCTGGATGATTCAGACTCTCAGGAACACACCGTTCAAATCGTGGCCAACCAGACTACGCCAGATGGCTTTTTCCTCAAATCCGTAACGCCTAAACCGCAAGCCACTGACATGGCGCGGGGAACAGGCAACTTGATTATCCAAACAAGCCCGGGGGCGCAAGTTTCCGTGGATGGACATCGCATGGGGGCCGCGAATGTTAGCGGCAGTTACACCGTTCAAGGGTTGAGTAGGGGGCAGCACTCGATCGACATATCGCTCGACAACTTTCAATCCGCAAGTCGACAAATTTCGATCACAGCGGGCCAGACGCAAACCCTCTCTATGCAACTCCAGGCAGTAGTGAACGCCGCTCCAGCTCATCCAACAGGCTACCTTTCGGTCAGTACAAACTCCATTGAACGCGGGCAATCCGTCACACTAACCTGGCAAGTCAATAATGCATCCTCTGTCTCGATCAGCGAATTGGGCGCCGTCGCTCCTCAAGGCAGCAGGACGGTCAATCCAGAGAAATCGACAAAGTTTGAATTGGTCGTGAATGGATCGACCCCGCTAGCAGAGCAGTATGTGGATGTGCGAGAACTGAAACCGCAGGCGATGGCTGCAAATATATCCACGTCCGCCCAATCCGCTGGACCGAATCGGGCATCTCTCGAACCCGCCATCATTGCTTATAAAAACCTCATTGCCAAGGCTCCTGGAAAGAACAGCAAGAATTGCAAGACGGTTCTCACTGGTGCTTATCAAGGCAAATTGCAAGCGCTTGCAAGATGGTGCGATTCTGCCAAAGGCTTCGAGGTGAGTGAACAATGCACTCAGGTAGGCGGTTCACCAGATGCTCCAACCCTCACGTGTTCCGAGAGCCTCGCAATCAATCCGAAAGATGGTGACACCCAAGTGGTTAACAGTCAAAAAACCTTTCGCTTCACCAAGAACTCTGAAGGAAACTGGCAGATTTCCGGTTGGTAGTTTCGGGTCCTCTTTCAGCCCAAAAACGCATTGCAAAGATTGCAGATGACCTTGTCCACGCAAAACATATCTCTTAGCGAGCTAATCTAGAGCAATAGCATCGTTACTATAATGTGCCAAAGCGGAGTCTGAACCACGCCTGAGCGTCTTGAGGAGTAATGCATGGGAGCATTTGGGTGATGGCCTGGTCGAGGGCTTGTTTGGAG
>JBEKRS010000080.1:0-20738 GCA_049518535.1 Occallatibacter sp.
AGGTGGCCAACAAGCGTTTACGGTTTATGCAACCGATGCCGCAGGAAATGCTGCTGCAAATGTCAATCTGGAGATGTCGATCTCTGGAGTTGACAATTTTAACCTATTGGGAACCACTGATTTCACCAGTCATGCGAGCTTTGTATATCAGGACGTCAATCCGGGAGTTGCCTCGGTTATCGTGTCCGGATTTATCGATGGGCTTATCACCTACTCCGACATTGTCAGTGTTCCTTGGACACTTCCAACGACAACAAGCGGTGGGAGTGGAACTATCAGCATCAGCATAACCGCGCCAAGTGTGGTTACCCTGCCGAACACGCTGCAACTGAGTGGAGCGGTTTCCGATAGCAGTTTGTCTGCAGGTAGCTCACCTACGATTGCCTGGAGCCAGTCATCCGGACCCGGCACTGTCACGTTTACGAATCAGCAGCAGACGGTCACCAACGGTACTTATGCCGAGCAAGTCACCTCTTCCTTCAGCCATGCTGGAACCTACGTGCTCGAACTGAGCGCCAGCGACGCAACCCCCAACAGCGGCTCTGTGCAATGGCACCGTGCAGGCCATGCTTCACCGGTGCAGCCACGAAGTACTTCTCGGGAAGCGCAAATTTGTACTCGGCGGAGGGCTGCGCTCGCTCCGCAGGAGCCGCGCATCGCACCCAAAGAAGACGGGAGAGATCAACACCCGCCGCTGCCGCCGATTGAGGATCGAAATTGTCGGAAGCGTCCACCCATGCACACACGCTCCCTGCGCGAGTACCGCTGCTCACAAAAGAAAGCGCTGCGGCGCTGCGTCCGCTGCACTCGGGGCCAGTCATCTCGGAGATGGCTCCGAGCGGCAGACCACCCTCCAGCAGGTCATCCAATGCAGCGACTCCGGTGGGCGCGACAGGGCGAACGATCCTTGGCCGCGGTGTGAGCGCAGACGGAATGCGATTCGCAAGCGCGGTTTCGATCTGGAGCCGGATTGTGGCGGCGGAGGGCATCTGCGTGTCTTCGCCTTATTTTCGCTTTCCTCCATGCTTCCTAGTCAACTCCGCTTTGCACCTAGACTGGTGCAACTGGTGGTTAAGTCATTCAATTTCAGCGAAAAAGAAAAATCTCAGCTGGATTCTGGCGGCGCTCGAGAAGTAGCATGATTCCATGTGCGGCAGGTATGGACGGCGGGCGGACAAGCAGCGAATTGCGGAATGGTTTCGCACCCACAATACCAATGTGTTCGATGATCCCGAACTTGCTCCGACCTACAATGTGGCGCCACAGACCTTCCAGCCCGTGATCCGGCTCAATTCGGAAACGGGTGAGCGGGAGATCACCAAAATAAAATGGGATTTGGTACCCTATTGTATGTTGTTGTCGAATCCTAAGTATCACATTTTAAGTATGTTGCGATTATCATCTATTTAGAGTGATCGCTTCTTCCGATTTTTGAATAGCGGCTCGCTCCGCGTTCCGTTTCAGGAAAATTCCGTCTCCTGCTGTTCCCGATTGCTTCAATCCCGTATTCTTTCCGTTCTTTTCTCACTCATTGCGCCGGATAAGCGATGAAATAGAGGTGGGCGCTCCAACAGTTCACCATGGGGCTTGCCTGCGCGGCTTGCGGTTGTCTGGGGTTGTCTGCCGCATTGGTTGGAAGAGAATGACTGCAATCGGTCAGACCGCGGAAAGGCTGTGCGGACAGGGGGAAACAGGGTGATCCGGCAGGCAATATCATGCGACATCTGTGGATCGGAAAAGAAGCAGACCAACCATTGGTTTGTGGCTTATGACCAAGGAGGCGAACTGCGGGTCAGCGGGTGGGCCTCGCGTAACCGGCTTCGCCAGGGCTCCAAGCATCTTTGTGGGCAAACCTGCCTGCATAAGCTGGTGGATGACTTCATGGCCAAGGCTTTGACTGCGCGCCCGCCGCAGACTGCCCAAAACGATGCCGAAGATGAAGTTGTGGAACGAGCAGTGGCGGCTGACACCAGCCTGACCTCGGACGCGGCCTATCAGGATTTTGAGTCTTCCGCGCGACTTATCACCAAACCCGAGCCGGTTGCACCTGCGCGGCAGATCGCCAAACCTGCGCCAATTGCTGCCGCTGGGCCGATAGCTTCGTCTACGCCACTCGCGCCCGCGCGACCCCCTTTGCGCATGCCGACGGAAGTGGTTTCCATGCCGGCAAAGCCGCGCGTCGATGAGGCCGCAGTTTCAGCCGATGAGCCTCCCCGCTATGCTTCGCGCAATTGGCGCGCCGCTGCCTGGGAACGGGAGCGCGAGCGGGAGCGCGAACTGCGCACCGTCGATCGCCATCCGGCCAAAGCCTCTCGCCGGCGCTATAGCTCATAGCAGTTCAGAATGTGAGGGTGCCATGTGGTTCGACTTGTTGCTGATTCTCCTGGCCGTCTCGCCGTTGATGCGTTCTGCAAGTTCTCTCTTGCGAAACTCCGGAAACTTGTCTCCATGCCGGAATGAAGCCCAGCTCAGTTCGTGGTCGGCTCGCCTTCGAGCAACGCGAGTAAGCCGCCCTCATCCAGTACCGGGACCTTGAGTTCACGCGCCTTGTCGAGCTTCGAGCCGGCCTCTTCGCCAGCCACCACATAGCTGGTCTTCTTGCTGACCGAGCCGGTGGTCTTGCCTCCGGCGGCCTCGATTCTTCGCTTGGCCTCGTCGCGAGTCAGCGTGGGCAAAGTACCGGTAAGCACAAAGGTCAGCCCCGCTAGCTGCGCCGAACGCTGCCGCTTTTCGGCCGTCATCTTCACCCCGGCGGCTTTGAGAGTCTCAACAAGGGCCAAATTCGCGGGCTGTGCAAAGAACTCTAGGATTGCTTGCGAAATGCGCGGGCCGACCTCTTCTACGCGCTCCAGTTCTTCAACGCCAGCTGCCTTGAGCGCGTCAATGGAGCCAAACTCCTCTGCCAGCAGTTGGGCGGTGCGCTCGCCCACGAAGCGTATGCCTAAGCCCATCAGCACGCGTGCCAGTCCTGCGCGCTTTGAGCTTTCAATCTCAGCCAGCAGTGCCTTCGCGGACTTCTTGGCAAAGCGGTCGAGGCCGGTCAATTGCTCCTCGGTCAGCGCATAGAGATCGGCCACACTTTTCACAAGTTGCCGATCGACAAGTTGCTGCACCACCGCCTCGCCCAGCCCTTCAATGTTCATCACCCCGCGCGACGCGAAGTGAAGCAGGCTCTCACGCAGCTTCGCCGGGCAGTCGGCGTTCACGCAGCGAAAGTCCGCTTCACCCTCCGCTCGGACGACAGCGCTGCCGCACTCCGGGCAAGTCGTCGGAAAAGCGAAGCGATCCTTCCCGCGTGGGTGATCGGCATCATCAATCACTTCGACGACCTTGGGGATCACGTCGCCGCCGCGCTCGACCTTCACCCAATCGCCGATCATCAACCCCAGCCTCTCGATGAAGTCCGCGTTGTGCAGCGTGGCGCGGCTCACCGTAGTTCCGCCGATGAAGGCCGGAGCCAACTCGGCCACCGGCGTCAGCTTGCCGGTGCGGCCGACCTGTACGGTGATAGCGTTGACCTGCGTGATGCCCGAGCGAGCAGTAAACTTGTATGCGATGGCCCAGCGTGGCGCGCGGCCGGTGTAGCCCAGCCGTTGCTGCGTTGCGTGCGCATCAACCTTCAGGACCACGCCATCGATCTCGTAGCCAAGAGTGGACCGTCTGGCCTCGGCTTGGTCAATGAAGCGAGTCATCTCCTCAATCGAGGTGAGCAAGTTGTGGTGTGGATTCACGCGGAAACCGAGGGCAGTCAACGCATCGAGGGTGGCGCGCTGCCCACGCTGCCAGTACTCACCCTCAATCAAGAGGAAGTAGGCGTAGAAGTCCAGCCGGCGATTGGCGACGATCTTCGGTTCCAGCGTCCGCAGGGTCCCTGCGGCAGCGTTCCGCGGATTGACGGCCGGCGCAAGACCCTGCTGCTCGCGTTCTTCGTTCAATCGCAAAAATGCGGCCTCGGACATCACAGCCTCGCCGCGCACCTCGAATTCCTGCGGTAGGCCAAGCGCCGTCAGCTTTGCTGCCTGGATGGTGAGAGGCACACTGCGGATGGTCCGGATATTCGACGTAACATCCTCGCCGGTCTGGCCATTGCCGCGTGTAATTCCGGAAGCTAGCCTTGAGGCGCCGTCGCTCGTCAGCTCATAACGTAGCGCAACGCTCAGCCCGTCCATTTTGAATTCAGCCACGTACTCGACCGGCAGGCCATCGGCGAATTCGCGGACGTGCCTATCCCAGGCGGCCAGTTCCTCGACCGAGTAGGCGTTGTCCAGCGAGAGCATGGGCCGCGAATGCCGCACCTTCCGAAAACCTTCAGCCGGTTTTCCGCCCACACGTTGCGTCGGAGAGTCGGGCGTGAGCAATTCAGGGTACGCGGCCTCAATGCCTTTCAGCTCATCCATCAGCACGTCGTATTGGGCGTCGCTGATCTCTGGTGCATCCAAAACGTAATACAAGTGTTCGTGGCGGCGCAGTTCGGCGCGTAGTTGCTCGGCGCGTTGAGCCGGTGAGTCTGGGTTCGTTCGTTCACCCATGGGGAGAATTATAGGAGGTGAGGCAGGGTAGTATGGTTTGCAGAACGTTATGGAGCCAGTAACTCACTTTCTAACCGGCGCCTGCATCGGCCGCGCCGGGTTAAACCGTAAGACGGCCTACGCCACCCTGGCTGCTGTTCTGGCCGCCGAGGCCGCGGACTTGGACGTGATATGGGGGCTGCGCGGCCCAGTTGAAGAACTGAAGCATCATCGCGGCATTACGCACACCTTCCTTGCTGTGCCGGTGGTGGCAGCCGCTGCGGTGGGCGCGGTCTGGCTACTCGATCGCTGGCTGCGTGCGTGGCGCAGCCGAAGCATTCACGCTGTCAACCACAACGCAAAAGCACCGCCGCTTCTCTGGGGCTGGCTTTATCTGGCAGCGTTGCTTTCTGCGTTGAGCCACCTGCTGCTGGACTGGACCAATAACTACGGCCTGCGCCCGTTTTTCCCTTTCAATCCACACTGGTATGCGGGCAGCATTGTTTTTATTGCCGAGCCGGCCGAGTGGGCGCTGCTGTTCGGCGCGCTGATTGTGCCCTGGTTGCTTGGCTTGGTTTCTGGCGAGATCGGCGCGCGTCGTCAGCCATTTCGTGGACGCAGCTGGGCGATCTTCACCCTCGCAGGGATGCTGCTGCTGGGTTGCTGGCGCTGGGCGGAGCAGGGACGCGCGCGGATGCTGCTCGACAATACTCAGGTCGCAACCGCGCCGGTGAAGCGCATGACGCTCGAGCCTTATCCCATCAACCCTTTTCGCTGGCACGCCATTCTGGAGACAGCTGATTATTACCAGACCGCCGAGATCGACACCCGCACCGGGGAGATCGTGAGCGATCCTCACCGGGATGTAATCTTCAAGCCGCCCGCAACCGCTGCCACCGAAGCGGCAAAGCGCACGTTGCTGGGGCAGGTTTATCTTGACTGGGGCACCTGGGCCGTGGTGCGCGACGTGGGCCAGGTGACCGCACCTGGTTTGGCACCGCCGCAACTGCCTCCCAACCGCCAATGGACCACGGTCGAGTTCACCGATCTCCGCTTTGCCTATCCCTTTCTGGGTCCTGGAATGAGCGCACCCAAAACTCCTAACCGGTTGCCCCTGAGCGGCTGGGTCTATATTGTGGATGGCCGCGACGACGCCGGCGAGGCGATGAACGGGCGGGAGCAGCGGTAGAGGCCGGTTTGCCTGGAATGGAAAAATTTATTCGTGCCGTGAAGGTTACGGGGTTGACCCAGCGGACTTTGACCCGCAAAATGAAAGGAGTCTGGTTGGCTTGCCCGGGGCGTTCTTCCCCACGCCGGAAGCCGGCGCCAGAATCCTGAAATCCGAGGTGTTCATGCCTGCTTATCTCCTGCTGGTTGTTGCTGTATTGAGCCGTATCCTACCCCACGCAGGGTGGTTCAACTTTACCGCTGTGACGGGCGCTGTGCTCTACTTTGGCGCGCGGCGTCCGTGGCGGGAGATGCTGGCTCCGCTGGCCGCGCTCATGGCCACCGATTACTTCCTCACCGTTTACACTTATCACTACAGCTTCCGCTGGCAGGGCTACGTGATCACTTGGGCGTGGTATCTGATGGCGATGGCGCTGGGCCAGATTTTGCTTGCAAGCCGGACGACCTTTGTACGCGTGGCCGCCGGCGCGCTGCTGGGTCCGACATCCTTCTTCGTCGTCTCGAATTATGCTGTCTGGGCGAGCGGCTGGATGTATCCCCACACATCGGACGGCCTGATCGCCTGTTACGCCGCCGGGTTCCCGTTCTATCGCAATGACTTGTTCTCGACGGCCATCGTTGCCGGACTGGCCTTCGGCGTTCCGGTGATGGTGCGGCGGATGAACGCGTCGCTGGCGGTGCTCGCCACTAAGTAGTTATGCGATTCGGTTTGTATTCCCGGGTCTCGCTTCCGAGACCCGGGAATACAAACCGCTTATTGATTTTGCAGGGTCAAATCTGGGATTTGTTTAAACCAATCGCGAAAATAATCATCGGTTGCAAGTTCCGTTTCCACAAGAATTGTCCTGCCATTTCCCTTGAGGTAAATCCGCTGCGTGAAAGAGTTCTTTGTGGGGACTGTACGAAAGCCCTCGATCTCGATCAAATCGGCTCCACGAGTTCGGAAAGGTCCCGTGACCTCGATCCGAGTACCTTCGATAACCACACGGGTCCGAATTCCATATGCAATTACGGAAGCTCCGCCAAGCAGTAAGAAAACGGCAACTGCGAGTCCAGCGAAAATCTGGTCCGTTCCTAAGCTCACCATGAAGCCGAATACGGACTCAGTTGCCACGGAGAACACTCCGAGAATTGTGTAACCCACTCGCGGACCAAATCTCTTGCGGTACTCATGCCGTTTTGTGTCGGTATTCTTATCTGCGGTCATCCTGTCTTTCTCCTGACGTCTGCACCACGTCTTTCTAGTCTTCCAGTTTCCCTGCCCGTTTTTTCCGCATCCACCACCAGGCAAAACCCGCTATCGCCAAGCCGCCAACGACAGCCAGCAGCACCAGCCCGTGATGCGCCACAATATCCACCGCACCGGGACCCAGCTTGAGCACCAGCAGAGAGAGCACCAGCCAGCGCACCATCCTTCCGCAAAAGACCGACAACATGAACGGTGCGATGCGCATCTCAAAGACGCCCGCGGCAAAGACAAACGCCTTCCATGGTGTAGGCGGTGGCATCATCGAGGGAATCATCATAGCCAGGAATTCCTGGCGCTCGAAGCGGGCACGCATCTGTTCGTAGCGCTCGCGGTTGACGCGTTTCAACAGAAACATTTCGCCGCCCGCCCGGCCCAACCCATAAGGCAACAGTCCGCCCAGCGCCGAGCCCACCGCGCCCAGCAGGCAATAGAGCCAGAAGTGGCCCTTGTCGTTCCACACGTAGACAGCCAGAAGTGCATCCATGGGAATGGGAATGGTGGAGGAATCCAGCATGGCCGCCGCGCCTACGCCCCAAAAGCCCAGCTTGGCCAACGCGGGCAGCAGCACAAACTTCCATTTGGCCATCAATCGAGCAAAAAACGACTTCAAACAGAGTCCCCTTCCGCCTGCTCACCCGTCTTACCTTCAGGAACCATTGTACGAGCCGGGGATTGGGCACAGATTTCTACGAAATGAGAGAATAGAGGGAAAGGACTCGAAACGGAGCGACGGGTGAGTGTGCGCCCATGGAGGCTCCTGAAGAACGAATGCCCACCGACGAAGCGCCTATCGATGTGAACGAACCCCAAGGGCCAGCGGAAACGAATCCCTCCCAGGCGAGCCTCGCCCCGGACGCTGCGCCGACCGACGCGCGGGTACAAGAGCCTCAATCCGCCTCTGCCGTGGTGCGGGGTTCGCGATGGGTCGATTACGACACCCACGAACTGCTGCAGATGATCACCGAGCTCGAGGATGAGCGGCGCTGGGCGCGGCTGCGTGAGGGCATTTGGCTCGCTGTCCTCATCCACCTGTTGGTGCTTTCTGCGGTTACATGGATTCCCAAATATGTCTTCAAGGTGCCGCAGGTGGTCGATCGGAGTGACGTGCTTAAGCAGCACAAGGACTTTACTTATCTCGACACACCATGGCAATTGCCGCCTAAAGTGGTGGTCAAGTCGCTTACCCCGCATCAGCCTCTGATCGACAAGCAGACGATGGATGCGATGAAGCGATCAACTCCGCCGGCACCCGTTCCCGAACCCACGCCGCAGGCAGCCGCACAGGCCCCCCTTCAGCAAACGCCTCCGCCCACTCCGCCGAGCCAGCAATCGCAGATTGAGTCGCCTCGCCCGGCAGCCGTGCCCGCCCGTCCCAACTTTGCCATGGGCTCGCAAAACCCCGCCGATCAGTTGCGCGACGCCATGAAGGGCGCATCGCGTAATCCCGGCGCAGGCACGGGCAACCTCCCCTCCGACAGTGGCCTGGCAATGCATCCCGGCGCAGGTTCGGGCGGCATTGAGATTCTCTCTGACACCCAGGGCGTAGATTTCAGCACCTGGCTGCAGCGCTGGCATCGGGAGACGATGCGGACGTGGGATCCGCTGATTCCCGACGAAGTCAATCCTCCGATCTTGAAATCAGGACAGTTGATGATTCGCTTCAAAGTGCTGCCCAACGGGCGCCTGATGGACGGCAGCATGCAGTTGGAAGGTAGCTCGGGCGATGTGGCCCTCGACCGCGCGGCATGGGGTGCGCTGACCGGTTCAAACTATCCCCCTTTGCCCAGAGAATTCCACGGGCCGTACCTCGAACTGCGCGCCCTCTTCCTCTACAATATGGAACCGCCGCGCTAGAATGGCCGGTTGACAATCTTGCGTAAAAGGTGGCCTCCGTGCGAATTTCTACTGTGATTCTTGCTTGTTCCGTTCTGCTGGCTACCCAATCTATGCGTTCGCAAACCGCCCCGGCCGGCTCCGCAAATTCTGCTTCGGGATCGACAGAGGCTGATAAAGCCAAGCCGCAATTGCCTCCTGAAGGGGTTGAAATCCTCTCTGATACGCAAGGCGTGGACTTCAAGCCCTGGCTGGCGCGCTGGCGCCGGGAGACGGAGCGCACATGGAATCCGCTGATTCCCGACGAGGTCAACCCGCCTATGCTGAAAAAGGGGCAGGTCATGATTCGCTTCAAGGTTCTTCCCAACGGGCGATTGCTGGACCAGAGCATGGTGTTGGAGGGGCGTTCCGGCGACGTGGCTCTGGATCGTGCGGCTTGGAAAGCTCTCACCGGCTCGAACTACCCGCCATTGCCAGAAGAGTTTCACGGGCCGTATCTCGAGTTGCGGGCGCTCTTTCTCTACAACATGAAGCCGCCGCAGTAAGGGTCCATCAGAGAGTCTGCGAACCGGCAACTAGGAAATTAGCGCGCTCACTAGACTCGCCGTGGTTGCGTTCATCGTACTCACGGAGTGCCTGGGGATGCCAGTATGGGCTCGGAGTAGCTGGCGGCGGCAATCGCCAACGTGTCCACAAAGGGCAGGAAGACGGAAAATGCTGTCCCGTTGCCTGGCGCTCGCTGTGTGCTCCACACCCGCAAATGGCCGTGCCGCCGCTCCACCAACTGCGCCACAACCCACAGTCCAAGTCCGGTTCCGGTCTCCATCTTGGTAGTGAAAAACGGTTCGGAGCTTCGTCGCACCGTAGCGCGGTTCATGCCCATACCGGTATCGCGAAAGGTCACCCGCATTCCAGGCGTCTCGCCGTCACGCCAGTCGAGAGAGGGGCGCAGCCGAACCGTCAATCGTCCGCCATGCGGCATGGCATCGATTGCGTTCGACACCAAGTTGGCGAAGATCTGGTGCATCTCGCTCGGCATACATGTGATGCCTGTTTCTCGCTCCGCCAGCAACTCGGCCGTGACTCCGGAATCCCGCAGCCTGCCGCGAAACAGCGCCAGCACCCCGGCTACAACCTCTGACAACCGCGTGATTGCCGGCGCGCCTAGCTGGCGGTGAAACTTCAATGTCTGTTGCGTTATCAGAGAGACGCGCATCAGTTCGTCGAGCGCCTGGCTGGCGTGCGACCGCGCGGCCTCAGCGCTTTCGGCCGTGGAGATTAGATAAAGCAGATTGCTAACCGCCTCAAGCGGGTTATTGATCTCGTGCGCCACAGAGGCCGCCAGCCGCCCAGCGACCGCCAGCTTCTCCGTGCGCAGCATCGCCTCTTCGGTCAGCTTGCGATGCGTTATGTCGGCCATCACGCCCACTACCCGCGTCACCTGGCTCTCGCTGTTTCGTTGGCACTTGCCTTGCGTTTCCATCCAGCGCAACGATCCATCAGGCAACACTATGCGATATTGCTGGCGGTAGTCCTTGCCGCTACTGCGGGTCTCGGCCATTGCTCTCTTGATGCTCTCTGTGTCCTCCGGGTGAACCAGCCTCAGCCACTCTTCAGAGGCTTGGTAGGTTGACGCAGGTCTGCGGCCGGTCATTCGCATTACCGCGTCAGAGCCGTAAACCGTTCCATCCACCACATCCCACACCCACAGCCCCATGCCGTTGACCTCGAGCGCAATCTTGAGCATCTCATCGCGTTCCCGCAATGCCTCGCTGACGCCCGCGCGCTCCTCTGCCAGCCGGCGCTCGCCCTGCACCAGGATCAACCGCTGTTGCAGTTCCTGAGTCCGCAATTGAGTGCGTTGCTGCCCCAACTGCCTGAATGCCCAGCCGAAAATGATCGAAAAGAAAAAGAATACGAAGAGTCTCAGACTCTCAGGCACGTTCGTGTTGGGGAATCCCATGTGTGTTCTGGACAGAATCGAGTTGACTAAAATTGCTTCGCTAAGTGCGCAGAACACACCGCCCGATATGCCCAGAAACCAGAAGCTCAGAACAATGGCTGGAAATGCAAGAAGCACTGGAAAGGCACGGAACGGCATCACCGTATAGGTCAACAACTCGGCAGCGCAGGCCGCTCCGCATCCCAGCAAACCGCGCACAGCCCATGGCCATTGTTCTATGTCGGCGATGGTGGGAAATCTTATGGCCTTCATGGCGTGGCTGCTCGCTGGGCCGCTTTTCAAGATTGTGTTGGGACTCGCGTTCAGGTTTGATTAATTTACAATAGGCGTCTTCGCCGGAAAAGGGAAGATGAAACAAAGAACGCCTCGACTAAGCGCTGATGCTAGCCGGCTGTGATGGTCTCCAAGCCATGCCCGTGCGCGCCCAACTCTCGTTGCCGCAACAGAATAGCGAAGAGAAGTCCCAGCAGGCTCAGGATTGAGAAGAGCCACATGCCCAACCGGTACCCCGTGGGATTGGCAGCGCTGGCGTTGCTATGATCGTTGGCCCAGCCAATGAGAAGATTGGAGACGAGCAAACCAATGTTCTCAATCATGGTCATCAGCCCCAAGGCCGTGCCCAGCTTGTTCTGGCCCACGATGTACGCCACCGAAGGCCATATCACCGCCGGAATCAGCGAGAAAGCCAAGCCCATCATCGCCATAGGGAGATAGAGCGACGTCTGGGTACGGGTATAAGCCATGATGAGATATACGGGAATCAGCAATATAGACCCGATCATCATGAACAGGGCTCGCTTGCCGAATTTGTCCACAACCAATCCCAGCAATGGCGTCCCGAACATAGTCCAAAGGGTCAGGCTGCCTATCAACTTACCGCCGTCCGCGAGCGCGGTACCGTGAGCATCGAGGAAAAACTTGTAGGCGAAAGTCTCAAAGGGAAAGATCGCCGAATAGAAGGCCACGCACAGCGCAACGATATACCAGTAAGAAACTCCAAAGTGGAAGAGATCGCTGAAGACGACCTTGTCGGTAGGCCCGGCTTGAGCTAATTCAAAGTTCTTTTCTGCGTAGACCTCCATCGCCCAATAAATGAGAGCCCAGTCACGCAGAATGTTGCGAAAACCACAGAGATCAATAGCAGCGTATGCCAATTGGAGTACGCGGAGCTAGCCCACGTAGGCGACCTCTGCGCCAGCCATGTCCCGGCGCGCCCAATCATCAGATTGATGCCGAAAGCAAAACTCAGTTCATTGCCGCGGAACCATTTGGCGATGCCGGTGGTGATGGCGACAATCAGAGACTCAGCGCCCAAGTCGAAGATCAGCCGCCCGGTCGCCATCACCACCAGGTGACCCGAGAGAGCCGTGATGATCGCTCCCATCAGACAGGTTGCTCCGAAGAGGAAGATCGACTTGCGCGCACCGATGCGGTCCACAAGATAACCGCCGACCAGCACCATAAAAATATTCGGGAAGCGATAGATCGCCTGGAGCAGCTCGATGTTGGAATCGGAAAAGTGAAGCTGTTTCGAAAGCAGGTCGGCGATCGGCTCGACGCAATCGTACACGTAGTAGTTGCCGAACATGGCCAAAGCGGCGAAAACGAGTACAGCCCAACGGTAGAGCGGCGGCGGTGGATGGCGTGACGGGTCAGCCATGAATGCGATGATCCTCAGGGCGCGGCGGCACCAGCGATTTTGAAGCGAAAAGACGCAGCCTATGAAGATAGCAGATCGACCCGAGAGGTGGCTGCCTATTGCAACGAATTCCAGGAGCTTGCATCCATGAGATGCCGCCGGTCCGCAGGCGCAAAAAAAAAGCGCCGGAGCCTATGAATCGCGGCTCCGGCGTATGGAAGGCTTTGAAACTAACCGTTTCAGTCGAGGGAGTCCACGTAATGTCCCACGATCACAGGTTGACCATTGACATTCAATAACAGTCCAACCACGCGCACCTTGGAGCCCACTTGCAGGTCGCTCATTGCGGTCAGACCGTTGCGCCACTGGATAGCGGGCAGGCAGTAGACCGTTACCGTCTCCGGCACCAACACACCCGCAAAGCCATTGACCTGCATCTGGAAGGCGGTCACGCCGGTGGCATTCGGGGTGACGCTGGCAGCGGTAACCGTGCCGTTATAACCCCATAGCCTCAACACGACCCGTTTTACGGTCACATCGCTTTCACTAGCTGCGCCGCTCGTCGGTCCACCCACCGATACGTGCTGACCCGGCATCAACTCGCTGGAGTTAAAGAGAAGCTGTGTCAGAGGGGTGTGCATCCAGCGGATGAAGAACGTCGGGTTGTTGCTGTTGGCCAAGTCTATTGTGGCAATATCGCCCAGGTTGATCCCCGTTGTGGTGGGCAGAAGGCCGCGCACATACAGGTCGAAGCCGGGGGCGGGTGCTGGCACCACAGTGGTAGTTGAGGGCTCAACGTAGGTCACCAATCCGCCTGCATAGAAGCCGCTCTGCGAAAGAATCGCCACATCGTCGGCGTCCAGGGTTTGATCGGCCTTGTCGATCGTCCCGGAGACCTCAACGATGCTGCTGGTAGTCAGATCGCTGATACTCTCGTTGTTCTCCCACTCCGTTGTCCCGCTGACATTGATGGTGAACTGCTCGCCGTGCGGCCCCTGCACAACGAACGACTGCGTGCCCACGCTAACTACGGCCGCGACAAGCGTGTCGATGTATCCGCCGGCATCGCCCGTTCCCACCGCATTGATGTTGAAGGTCGGCGTCACAGCGCCGGTGATGTTGCCATTAGAATCAACTCCGATGGACTTAAGCAAATCGAAGTCCACCCGCAGGCCACCCGGTTCTCCCGTCTCGGTAACTACGAGCGGCGATGCCAAATTTGCCGTATAGGTGTAAGTGGATGCGCTTGAAGGATAGGTAGCCGCTTCGGTCGCGATGGTCGGCGCGCCGCTAGCCGGCACATTCAGGTAGCCTATGGTTGCTGCGCCCAGCGTAACCTGAATCTGTGTATAAGTCCCCACCGGAATACTATTCATGTCCAGCAAGGTTTGGAGGCCGTTAAATCGCGCAAAATCGACCGTGGGCGTGCCGCTGAGCAAGGGCGTGCAACTGGAAACGCCGGTAGTTGACACGGTACTGACTGCGCAGACGTTTTCGACCTGCACGGCAAACGAAGTCACGCTTGCCATGGGAGCGTCGGTGCCCACTACATAGGATGAACCTGTTGCTGTTTGAGGGGAGTTGGTTAGAGTGGATCCGCTATTGCAACCCACGGCCACCAACGCCGCGGCTGCCAAGGACACTAATGCGATCGGCAAATACTTGCCATGCTTCCTGGAATTCATGTCAGATGCCTCTCATTCTTTCTGAAGTTTGCGTGTGAGGGATTCATTGCCGCGGTTCAAGTCGAGCCTCATCGAAGGCCACCTGACTCTGTGGTCAGTGCGCATTTCAAGCCCCCGCCTGTTGCTGTGTAGAGAGAACACCGCCTTTTGCCGGAAGTTGCGCCTATTCGCAAGAATTATTTGCAAAAGCTAATTTTTCGGGCTTCCTTTCTTGCTTTCTTCTCCCATGTCTACCGCCACGCCGGAGGCCTTTCCATCCACTTTCAATCGCGAACTATCGGCTATTTATCCAAGCCGCCGATCCGCTCTATGACAATTTCAGGGTTAATGTAAAGAAGATCGCGGATCTCTTCTCAAGAAAAAGCCATCATTTAGGATCCCCGTTACAGCATCTTAGGCCCGAAATTGCCGTAAAATCGATTCGTATCCAATGCGCAGCAGCTCCCCCAATCCGGTTCAAGAATCGCCCTTGCTAAAGCGTTTTCGCCGAGGCAGGCCCGACCGTGGACGCCGGCCCTCCCGCTGAGTAATCTGTTTTCGTTGAATCGCGGTCCACCGGCTCTCCGAATTGAGGCCAGATCGCAGAGTCCACCGCTGAAATTCAGAACCCCTCCGCCTGAGCGCGGAGAGAGAGGCTTCCCACGATGAATAGCTTTGCCAGCCGGGCCACGCTTCACTCCGGCAATCGCTCCTATACGATCTATCGCCTACCGGCGCTCACCGCGCGCGGCTTCAACTTGAGCCAGCTTCCCATCAGCTTGAAGATATTACTTGAGAACCTTCTGCGCCGCGAGGATGGTGTGAATGTGACCGCCGCCGACATCGAGTTTCTAGCCAACTGGGACGCCAAGGCTGAGCCAAGCCGGGAGATCGCCTACATGCCGGCGCGCGTGCTGATGCAAGATTTTACCGGCGTGCCCGCTGTAGTCGACCTTGCCGCCATGCGCGATGCCATCCGGACCCTGGGCGGCGACCCAGAGCGGGTGAATCCGTTGGTTCCCGCTGAGTTAGTCATCGACCATTCGGTTCAGGTCGACGAGTATGGAACTTCAGGAGCGTATGATGCGAACGCGCTTTTGGAATTTGATCGCAATCGCGAACGTTATGCGTTTCTCAAGTGGGGCCAGACGGCCTTTCGCAACTTCAGCGCTGTGCCGCCAGGGACGGGTATCTGTCATCAGGTGAATCTCGAATACCTTGCACGCGTAGTCTTCACGACCGAGTTAGACGGTGAGTTAGTTGCATATCCGGATACGGTAGTTGGCACTGACTCGCATACCACCATGATCAATGGACTGGGCGTTCTCGGCTGGGGTGTGGGCGGCATCGAGGCTGAGGCGGCCATGCTCGGCCAAGCTGTTTCCATGCTGATTCCGCGGGTTGTAGGTTACAAGCTGACCGGCAAGCTGCGTGAAGGCGCGACAGCAACCGACTTAGTGCTGACCGTAACTCAGACACTGCGCAAGTTAGGCGTAGTAGGGAAGTTTGTCGAGTTCTACGGACCCGGCGTGGCCGAGTTACCGCTGGCTGACCGCGCGACCATCGGCAATATGGCTCCGGAGTATGGCGCCACCTGCGGCATCTTCCCTGTGGATGCAGAGACGCTGCGTTATCTGCACCTGACGGGACGGAGCGAGGAACAGATCGCGCTGGTCGAGGCCTATTACAAGGAGCAGGGGCTCTTCCACACCGCTAATTCACCGGAGGCCGAGTACACACAAACCTTGGAACTGAATCTGGCTTCCGTCGAGCCCAGTGTTGCCGGACCCAAGCGCCCGCAGGACCGGGTGCTCCTGAAGAATGCAGCGGCCAGCTTCCAGCAACAACTCCCCGCACTGCTCGCGCCCACGGCAAAGCCGCTCGGAACGCGCACCGCTGCTGCTTGGGAACGTAAGGTTGTCGCGGACAGCGCCGTCGCCGAGAAGGTTCCTATACACTTAACGACGACCGTGAGCGAGCGTTTTGGCATCGATCCGGACAAATATCTGGATCACGGGTCGGTGGTGATCGCGGCCATCACCAGTTGTACTAACACCTCGAATCCCTCGGTTATGGTGGCGGCGGGCATCTTGGCGAAGAAGGCCGTTGAGAAAGGCCTGACTGTGCCGCCATGGGTAAAGACCTCGCTCGCTCCCGGCTCGCGCGTAGTTACCGACTACTACGCCAAGGCGGGCCTGCTGCCGTATCTTGAGAAGCTGCGCTTCAACGTGGTGGGTTATGGCTGCACCACCTGCATCGGTAACTCTGGCCCTCTGCCCGCCGACGTGTCAAAGAGTATTGACGAGCACGGATTAGTTGCCGTCAGCGTGTTGAGCGGTAACCGTAACTTTGAAGGCCGCGTGAATGTAGACGTGCGGGCTAACTACCTGATGAGCCCGCCACTGGTGGTAGCCTACGCGCTGGCCGGAAAGATCGGCCATAACTTCGAAACCGATCCACTGGGCACAGACCAAGCCGGGCATCCGGTTTATCTCAAGGACATCTGGCCCACTCAAGCTGAGGTGGCAGAGGCCATTGAAAAGGGACTGTCTAGTGAGAGCTTCCGCCGGGAGTATGCGACCGTCAGCCTGGGCGACGCTAACTGGCAAGGGTTGCGTTTCCCCACTGGCGAAGTCTACCAATGGGAGCCGGACTCGACTTATATCCGCAAAGCCCCTTACTTTGACGGCATAACTCCAACTCCTGCGCCAATTACAGATATCCTCGGTGCGCGTGTGCTGGCCGTATTGGGCGACTCAGTAACTACCGATCATATCTCCCCGGCCGGTAACATCAAGGCCAACGGGCCGGCGGGAAAATATCTTGCCGCCCGCGGTGTTAAGGCTTCCGACTTCAACTCGTATGGTTCGCGCCGAGGCAACCATGAAGTCATGGTTCGCGGCACCTTCGCCAATGTGCGACTGAGAAACAAACTCGCTCCTGGCACCGAGGGCGGCGTCACGCGCCTTTTGCCCGAGGGCGAGCAAATGTCTATCTTCGACGCCAGCGTGAAGTACGTCGAGCGTTGCGCACCGCTGATTATTTTGGCTGGCAAGGAGTATGGTTCCGGCAGCTCACGCGACTGGGCAGCCAAGGGACCAAAGCTGCTCGGCGTGCGCGCGGTCATCGCCGAGAGCTTCGAGCGCATTCACCGGTCCAATTTGGTTGGGATGGGGATTTTGCCGTTGCAGTTTGCCGACGGAGAGAATGTTGATTCGCTCAGTCTAACCGGCGAAGAGGTCTTCGACTTCGCCGGGCTCTCCGAGCTTTTGGCGAGCCGCTTTTCCTCAGGCCGTACGCTCACGGCGAAAGCCACAGCCGCCAGCGGCACAGCGAAGGAATTCATTGCCATAATCCGCATCGACACGCCGCAGGAGATCGAGTACTTCGAGCACGGCGGAATCTTGCAGTACGTTCTGCGGCAATTAACGGCGAAGTGACAGTCCTTTGTAAAGCCAGATGCAGCAAAAGCGCCACTCCTTGATAGAAGTGGCGCTTTTTGCACACAGTCGCAGCCGCTTATCTGCGCTTAGCGAACACTTTTGCGGACTTTGCAGCGGGACGCTTGGCCTTGGCTGCCGGCGCATCCTCTGTCTCCTTCACTTCGGGTTCATCGACGACAGGTTCCGGGACCGGCTGCTTTTCGTGGGGGACAAAAAAACGCTCGCCTTCGTGGGGTTCGCCCAACACATGCAAACGCAGGAAGTTGGTCGAGCCAGATTTGGTGCGCGTGCCAGCCACGATGGCGATGACCTCGCGGGGCCGCACGTAGCCGCCCTGTTCAAGTAAGCTCTCAGCGCACTCGACCAACGCCTCGGTGGAATTGACTTTGTTGCAACGGATGGGAGTCGTGCCCCACAGCAGGTTGAGGCGGTTGATGGTGATCTCGACCGGGCTGAGGGCGTAGATTCGCGCCGAAGGGTGATACTTCGAGAGCTGGCGCGCGGTCATACCCGACTCGGTGAACAACGCAATGGCGTGCAGGTCCAGGTCGTCGGCAGCGTGCGCCGTGGCCTCGCAGATGGTCTCCGCGACCGACAATCGAGACCGCCTCTGCTTACGGCATTCGGCATATTCCATCTCCTTGATGTTGTGTTCGGCATCGATTACGATGCGAGCCATCATGGACACGGCCTCTACCGGGTACTCACCTACCGCCGATTCGCCGCTCAGCATTACGGCGTCAGTGCCGTCGTAGACCGCGTTGGCCACGTCAGAGACCTCTGCGCGCGTCGGCCGCGGGTTCTCGATCATCGACTCCAGCATCTGCGTGGCCGTGATTACCGGTTTGCGAAATTCGGCAGCACGACGGATGATGCGCTTCTGAATAGCGGGAACCTGCTCCGGCGGTAGTTCCACGCCCAGATCGCCGCGGGCCACCATGATGGCATCGGCTGCGTTCAGAATGTCATCCAGATGCTCGATGGCCTGAGGCTTTTCCAGCTTGGCGACGATCCAGGTTTCGCCGCCCAGGGCCAAGACGCGATTGCGTACCAAGCAGACATCCTCGGCGGTGCGCACAAAGGACACTGCGATAGCGTCCACCCCGTTCTTGAGCGCGAATTCCAGATCGTCGGAGTCCTTTTCCGTCAGCGAAGGAACGCGTACCGGGATGCCGGGCAAGTTAATGCCCTTCTTCTCGCCCAGCAGTCCGCCGTTCACGATCTCGCACACCACGTCGCCATCCACCACTTCATGAACGCGCAATTCGATCAGGCCGTCGGAGAGCAGAATGCGCGAGCCTTGCTCCACATTCTCCGCCAGCGTCTTGAAGGTGGTGCCCACCAGTGACGCTGTCCCCGGAACCTCGCGCGGTGTGATGACCAGCTGTCCGCCCGCCTTCAGCAGCACTGGCTGGTGGTCTTTCAGCGTTGAGGTGCGAATCTTTGGCCCCTGCAGGTCGCCCAGAATGCACAGAGGCTTGCGCTCCTCGCGACTTACCTTTCGGATCATCTGGATCAGCGCCAGTTTTTCCTCGTGGGTGCCATGAGAAAAGTTGAGACGCACTACATCGACGCCTGCGCGAACCAGATTCCGAAAAACAGGCTCGGTGTTGGAAGCCGGGCCGAGAGTGGCAACGATTTTTGCGCTGCGTTGAGCGGTAGAGTCGGTCAGGCTCGTTTCTACGAACGACATGGGCTTGCTCCAGGGAACACTAATATCGGGTTAAAGGACCGTAAATACATACGGCCCGCTTCGTCGCGCGGGGTTACAGGACCACAACATCGCTTTATTTATTATGCAGGAGACAAGGTGCGATAGTCGGTGAGTCAGATCACAGACTGGAGCAGATAGGATCGGAGTCGCATGGTGCGGAAGCCTGTTCCTGGCGTTCCCGATACAGAACCCCGTTCAGCTCCGCCCCAAGAAGCGCGCTGAACATGGTGATATAGAGCCAGACCAGTGTGGCGATGCCGGCGCCAAACGACCCGTAGAACATCGAGTAGTCGGCAATCCGCGTGACATACCAGCCAAAGGCCAGCGTCGTCGGAAACCAGAGCAGAGTGGCGGCCAAGGCACCAGGCAGCACCCAGGCCCAGTGCTCCTCATGCCTCGTGCCGAAGTAATAGAGCGCGCCCAGAACGTTGATGCTGGTCATCAGCACGATCGCCCAGCGTAACATCCGCCAGAGGAACAGAACAAAATGCCGCAGTTCATGGCCGGCATTTACGATCATCCACGCCTCGAACTGATGCCCGAAGACCAGCACCAGCGTGGCCAAAGCGAGCGGAACCAGCACGATCGGTACCAGCAGCAGGGCCCTGAATCGTCGCTGCCAGAAACTCCAATGGCCGTGCGGCAGCCGGTACGCGCGGCGAAAGCCCTCCATTAGCGACAGCATCAGCCCTAGGCCCGCAAAGACCGAGAGGCTGGCGGCTGAATCGATCAACTGTGCCGGGTGCAGCCGCTGGGTCTCCATCGCCGAACGCAGCAGCGTCATCGAATCGGCGGGCAGAAACTGCTCGAAAGCGCCACGAATCTCGCCCACTAGTGTGGTTCCCTCCGGCACCTGCGCCAGCAGCGCGGTCATAACCACCAGCGCCGGAAACAGCGTCAGCATTCCCGAATACGCAGCGGCCTTGGCCGTGTTGAGCACGTCGTGCTCAAGCGCCAGCCACAGAGCTTTTCGTAGATGGGCAAAAAAACGGGCCATGCGCCTCCCTGGCAAGATTAGAGCATCGACCCGCCTCCTGCGAAGCCAACGTCAACCTGCCCTCAAGGAAGTTGGATGGTGAATGAAGGTACAGGGAACAGCAGAAACGTTTATCGTGTTGCCGAAATATTCTGCAGCAGGCTCTCGAAGTCGCCAGGAATCTGGCAGTCCCATTCGCCCAGTCGTGGCCGCCGGGCTTGGTGTGGAAGTAGTTGGCAATTCCGCGGCGGGGACCGCAAAGATATAGCTTTTACCGGCAAATAGATCGTGCCGGGTAGAATTCCGCATGAGGGAAAATCCACCCGGCGGTTGAAGCCTCGTTTACGGCAGGAACACCTCGGCGATTTCGACCGTCATTTTAGAGGTCCTACGGGCATGTAGTGTTGCCCGCCGGTTCTTGAAATAGGAAGGTGTGAAAACCGTATGCATTCGGGCAACCGCATGGTTGACGGCTGCGGCGAGTCGGGGATAAGTTACTTTGCCAAGTTGTCGGCGTAGGCTGTGGGCGTGAGGCTGGCCAACTCGCGGATGGAGCGATCT
>JBEKRS010000081.1:0-20118 GCA_049518535.1 Occallatibacter sp.
GAAGAACAGCTTCGATCCGCTCCCACTGATCGTCCCGTAATCCGTAGCGATGCAAGCTCATAATGCAAAACTAAAAGCATTATGCCATCCTGCATATTACCAATTTGATGACAGACCCTAGAGCGGCGTCGGCCCGAGGCGATCGACAGGGCCCCTTTTCAGGTCTGTCCATGAGTTCACGACACACCGTGCGTGTCAGAACCGCTCGCTGTAAGAGTAGCCGTCTTGCGTCGCAACGAGATACTTAAGAGGCATCGGATGAAGCGACCAGTCTCATGACAACTCCACCGGTTTCCATTTTTTCCTGCAAAGACGACTCTGTGGGCGACCTCTATAATTGGGCCTCTATAATTACGAATCATGCCAGTGCCAAAGGAAGATAGTAACAAGCACGGCAAACTTGTGTCGCCCGTCGAAGAGCGTCACATCGACTATATCCTTGAAGAAGAGTTTTCGGTAAGTTCGGAGTTCCTTTCATTTTTTCTGCAGCAGGCTCGCCTCAATGCGAACGATAAGAGTCGTATTGTGGGGTGCATGCAAGATGGCGAGTGTATAGCAGTACGCTCCGCGACTACTGAAAAAGGAGAAACTGACCTCCTCGTCAAATACGGCGCCACCGACCGCACCTTGCCGATAGCAATTCTGATTGAAGACAAAATCAGGGCGGGCTTCCAACCTAACCAACCAAAGCGGTATCGTGAGAGAGGCGATGGAGGTAAGGGGAAAGAGTGGTCTGAGTATTGGACTTGCCTAGTGGCGCATACGAAGTATTCCACTGACGGGGAGGATTTTGACGCGGTTCTAAGCCTCGAATCAATCCAGGAATATTTTGCCAGCAAGACTGATGAGCGCAGCCGTTTCCGCGCGCGCATCTTAGAGCAAACCATCCGAAAATACGAAGCTACCGGGATCCAAATAATCGATCCTGGCATGACGCGCTTTCGCTCTATGTATGCGTCTGAGTGCGCGAGGTCGCTTCAACCCGGACAATGGGAGTATGACAAGGCAAGGGACGCCTGGTGGGATGACACTTGGTTCTATTTTCGAGGCACTGCCTGGCCCAAAGGTGTCCAGATAAGGCATCAAGCAAGAACTGGCCGTATTGACCTAATTCTGCCTTCGTCCGATCCGACTCCTCTCCGCGCCGTGGTGGAGCAATGGGGGGGCTTGGTTCCCGCACCAACCACTGCTTGGAATTGAAGTTGTCGCCGTCGGCAAAACCAAGTGTGCGTTTCAGATTCGTGTGCCCAAAGTCGCGGATTTCTCCCTTGATGCACAGCCACCCGAGTTTGAACAGTTCTTCGCCGCTATTGAATTTCTGGCTGGTCTTTACGAGAAATCTTCTAACCTGCTTCCGGAAGCCCTGCGGATTCCGGACATTCAGAAGGCTCTCCTGACGGAGTAAGATCAGGATATGCGCGCACTCCGGGCCATGTTGCTCGGGTTTATGAGGTGTACGGTCACTTGCCTCGGAACTCAAATGCCGTATCCACTTCCAGACCTAAGGCTGCTGACCGCATCAACCTCGGAAAAAGAACGCTATTTCGCCAGCCCCGGTCTGATGGGCGGCTTTCTTCTCGAACTCCGCGACGACGATAAGCACAATCGTTACATCCTTTCAGAGTATTGGAGCCGACAATGGGGCTCCCACTCGGTACGCCACAAGATTACGGCTACGAGCGTGCTTAAATTGAATGAGGAGGCCTGACAGCGAATGCCGATCGATATCATCGGCGATGTTCACGGCCCCGCATTTTGTGAATCGGACGTAAATAGATGGATTGGAATAGGTATCGGCAAACGCCGATAGCTGACTGGATGCGCCGGGGCGCTGGTTTCCTCTTACCCGAATTCGCTTATCAAATAGCCTTGCGAACCGGAGTCATTCGGACTCCCGCCTGCTCCAGCGCGCCTCGCACTCGCTTGGCTATCGCGGCCGCGTTCGGAGTATCGGAGTGCAAGCAGAGCGTATCGGGAACAATCGTCAGCAGCGATCCGTCCCATGCAGTTGCCCGGTGATGCAGTACGATGCCGAGCGCCTGTGCGATGGCGCGCTCCTCGTCCAGCAGCGCGCCCGGCAGCGTCCGGTTGCGCAAACCGCCATCCGCTTCGTAAGCGCGGCCGACAAAGGCTTCCGTTGCCGTCAATAAGCCCTCTTCGCGAAAGAAGGACGCGGCGAGCGTGCCGTATTGCACGACCACGATCATGGAGGAATCTACCTTGCGCACCGTATCGGCTACTGTTCGCGCCACCTCCGTGTCGAGGTTGACCGCGTGATAAAGTGCTCCATGGGGTTTGACGTGTGTAACGCGGACACCGCATTGCGCGGCAGCGTCGATGACCAGGCGAATCTGCACTTCGAGCGCGTGTCGAAGCTCGGCGGGAGTTATCTGCATCGCCACTCGGCCAAAGTTGGCCCGGTCCGGATAACCCGGATGCGCTCCGACATTGACTCCGAGGGAACTGGCGGCAGCAACTGCCCGGCGGACGCTCTCTCTATCCCCGGAATGTCCGCCGCACGCGATGTTTGCCGAGGTAATCGAGCGCATCAGTGAGTCGTCGGTTTCGCAGGCCTCCGGATTTTAGCCCAGATCCGCATTCAGATCTATGCCTGTCGCGCTCATTGCAACTCCCGTCCCATGGTCTCCGGTAACAGGTAAATCAGCATGGCGCCAACCAGATAAAAACCGATGTGCAGGCGAGCGCGATTCCGATCCCGTTGCGTCCGGCGATGGCGCCAATGGTCATCGGCGCCAGGGCGCTGATGCCACGCCCCGTGTTATAGCAGAATCCCTGCGCCGTGGCGCGTATGCCGGTAGGGAAAAGTTCGGCCAGCATCGCGCCGAATACGCTGAAGTATCCGTGTCCGAAGAATCCCACCAGGGGTCCGGTCAGCAGCAGGATTGTGGGCGAGGTCGCGAACAGGCCGTAGACCGGCACGCAGAGCGCAGCGCACAGCACGAAGCCCAGGAAGGTTGGCCGTCTGCCAAAGCGGTCTGCAAGAAATCCGAAGCAGGTATAACCGAGGAACGCGCCAGTCTGCATTGGAACGATCCACGAGACGGACTGGACAATCGACATCCCTGCCCCGCCGTTTTCCCGCGGAGAGGAGAGATAGGCCGGCACCCAGTTGAACAATCCCCAGTAGGCGAACATCAGCGTGCTTGAAAGCGCGGTCGCAATGCCGATTGTACACAACAGCGGAACGGTAATGAGGGAGCGAATCGAGATTGCAGACCTCTTTTGCACGACTATCAGCGAAACTCCTTTGGGATCGGGGCGCCGACCAGTGCGGTGCTTGATGTGAGTGGCGCGGAAGCGGAACCCTTCGAAGCGACTGTTCAACGGTACGTCGCCGGCTCCGCATTCCGCAACAGGACAATGGGATCGACTCTCACCGCGATTCACAACCTTGTTACGGGCCTTCTGACTCCAGCACCAAATCCAGATTCGATCGCCAGACAGCTGAAATTGCCATCGCTGAACCATCCGTCTCTGGCCGCTGACAGCGCCTTCTGGCTAGGCTCGCACAGGATGGATTATGTCAGTGAGAATTCTCCATAAACGCGACAGCACAAAGAACTGATATTAGTCAATTACATAATCGCCGAATCGCCCTTCAACGTGAAAATCAAGTTCCAATTTATTGCCGCGGAAGCAGCCGGCTCATGAGCCCGTGACGACCTGAAGCCACCAAGACGAAATATCGTCATCATAATATCGCCACTTCCAATTTATTGGCAACCCGCAAATTGGACTCATAGCCGCTAACTGATTGATCTCAATCGGTGAACTATCTGCATATCCAACCGAGGCAGTTTGGCGCGCCATTTGCCTGACAAAGTGCGGCGGCAAGATATAAGAGTTGCAATTAATTTCTTCTCTTCTGTTAGCCATTTGATTTGGAGGCGCGCTGTGGAAATGTTCCGGTTGGACTATCTTTCTTGTGTTCTCACCATCGTTGCGACGATCCTTGTCGGACGAAAAAATTGGACCGGCCTTGTTGTCTCGGGTGTTAACAGCTTGATAGTTTGCGTAATAGGTGTCCATACAGCTCAGTACGGCTTCATCCCGGCAAACGTGTTTTGCATTTGCATCTACGCATTCAGTCTAAAGTCATGGATAAACAAGGGAAAGCAGTCACACCCTGACGAGATCAACACGCTCGCGTAGGAGAAACTAATGATTGTCTTGACCGGCAGCCGTCATCTGTTGGTAGGCAGCCAAGGCGTTACAGCGTTTTCGATTCTGCCCTTTACAGAATCCATAATGCCGAGTAGCGTCTTCCTCTCCGAGGTTCCCTCCACATGTGCGCGCAAAAAAAGCACGCCAACAAGATGCGCAAACAGAACCGCGGCAAACCCTCGTTTTCCTTTTTTGCGCACACAACATCTCTTTCGGTCGACAACTCCAGACTTCCCCACGGCATCACAACAGCTGAAAGGGGATGACCCATGGATCAAAGAACCCTGATCACTGTTGTGATAGTTGTCGCGGCTGTGGCAATCGCCCTCGCCGTTATCATTACCAGCCGCAAGCGCAGAAGCTTGTACCTCAAACAGCATTTCGGTGCGGAGTATGATCGAGCCGTCCTTGAGCGCGGCAACCCCGCCAAAGCCGAGATGGAACTCATCAATCGCGAGAAGCGCGTGCACAGCTTCTCGATCAAACCACTTACTCCCTCCGCCCGCGATCGATTTGCAGACGAATGGATTCTGATTCAGGGCCGCTTTGTCGATGACCCGGTCATAGCCGTCAACGAAGCCGACTCCCTCGTGAACCGTGTGATGGCCGCGCGCGGTTATCCCATGGCCGACTTCGAGCAGCGCACGGCCGATGTTTCCGTCACCTATCCTGCCCTCGTGCAGAATTACCGCGCCGCCCGCCTCATCTTGCAGCGCTATGGGCGTGGCGAAGCCGGAACAGAAGACCTGCGCCAGTCCATGGTGCATTACCGTTCTCTTTTCGACGAACTGTTAGGCGCGCCCACTTTCGTCGCCGCATCGAAAGGGGTCCTCCATGAACGAGCTTCTTAATGACGAAAAACTCTCGACGGCCGACCTCGTCAATCCTTCGCGCTCTGCAGCTGGTGTAACAGAACCGGCCATTCCTGAAGCGGCCACGTCATTGCCTTCAGAGCGTGGCTTAGATAGCATCACAGATCCGCGCGATCTTCAATCTGTTGCCGTCGTCAGTCATTCGGCGCAGCCTAACCCGCTGTTCCCCCAGGACGAGTTGCAGAGCTTTCGTTCGCGTTGGAGTGCAGTGCAAATCTCTTTCGTCGATGAGCCCCGCACCTCTGTCGAACAGGCAGACAGCCTCGTCGCCAACATCGTCAAGCGCATTGCCGAGCAATTTGCCGCTGAGCGCCAACAGTTGGAGAAGCAGTGGGACCGCGGCGAAAACGTCGATACTGAAAATCTTCGCCAAGCCCTCAAACGCTACCGAGCACTTTTTGATCGCCTCCTCGCTTTCTGATCCGGCAAAAATCGGGTGAGAAGATTGCTGGTCTCACCCGCGAGGTCGTAATCACTCCCCGTTGCTGAAAATATCCCTCACTCGGCGCACAATTAAAGCATGAACAACGACCAATGGTGTTTTTTTTGCTGATTGCTGACAGCTGAAAGCTGATCGCTCCTGCCGGTACCCCCTCCCCCCCAATTTATATTTTCAAAACCTTGCAGATTATTTCGAAGCTGTGGAAAATGTCCCTTGCTTTCCCAATGCATCGACGACAATTCAACGAATTAGAATGAAAGATATGAGCGAACCAGGCGCAATCGAAATCCAGGTTAACCAGCAAATCACTATTGCCATGAAGGCCCACGACGCGGTCCGCACCACCACGCTGCGCCTCATCAAGAACGCCCTCAAAAATCAATCCATTGCCAAGCGCGAGGTTCTTACAGCAGCCGAGGAGCAGCAGGCCTTGGCAACCATGATCAAGCAGCGCCGCGACTCCATCGAGCAATTCACCAAGGGCAATCGTCCCGAACTCGCCGCCGCCGAAGCCGCTGAGATTATCGTCATTGAGGAGTTTCTACCTAAGGCCCTCGACGATGCCAGCCTTAGAGCCTTAATAGCCGAAGCCATCGCCGAAGTTGCCGCCGCCTCTGGCCAGAAACCAACTCCGAAAGAAATGGGCGCAGTGATGAAGGCCGTCCAAGCCAAGTTACAAGCCGCAAGCCTCCGCGCCGATGGCCGCGTAGTCAGCGATTTGGTAAAGAAAGAACTGGCGAGCTAAGACAGAGATTCCCAGGCCTCGCTCACGAAACCTGGGAATCCCTGTCAGTCGCAATGGAATTTACGAAAATGAAGTGCAACCGGGACCAATCAATCGATAAGTCCCGGTTCCTCTTGGCGTAAGCCTCTACTTTTTGGCAGCGCGTACCAGCAATACCCGGCTCGCAGTGTCGATGAAGTCCTGCGAATTCGGACGCGAAGCATCGTTGCCGGAGTGAAAATCGTAGATGGTCACCGACCCCGGTTTGTCGCTGCGTTCTTGCGAAGTCCATTCACGAGTGCAGGAAAGATGGATCATCTCAGTGATATGGACCTCGTTCGCAGCCACGCCCATTTCGTCAACGGCAGCCGGACAGTACGACTTAGTTGTCTTGGCCTTATCGTATAACTCCGCTAACTCGCCCGGCGTAGGCAAACGCCAGTCTGTATAGCCGCCCCCGTGATAACTACCGGCATAAGACTTAGCGCCCGGCCAGCTTACAGCGGTTCCGTTGTCTCTCGCCGTCCACATCAGGTTTGTCTTCGTATCCAATACTGTTCCGTCATCGTAGGCCGTGAAACGACCGTCCTTGCCAGTCTCCTTGGGCGGACCCTTTTCGGCAGTAGAGGGCGGCGGAGGCGGCTTGGGAGCAGGAAGGTCCTGCCCGCCGTGTTGGCGCAACAATTCTTCAATATCTTTGTGCCCCCATGTAATTGCCGAGTGCAAAGCTGACCATCCATCATTGTCCACGGCGTTGATATCTGCCTTGCTCGCCAGCAGCAATTCCACCATGTCCTTGTTACCTTTAGCCGCTGCCAGGTGTAAGGGCGTCGATCCATTCTTAGCCTTGGCGTTGACATCTGCCTTGTTCGCCAGCAGAAGTTTTGCCACGTCCAAGTGGTCATCAAACGCCGCGATGTGCAGGGGAGTCTGGCCGTATTTTTCATCCTTACTGGCAACCAGATCTGGATGGTCTTTTAGCAGTAACTCCACCTTCTTGACGTCCCCGTCCCGAGCTGCCTCATGAATCGGTCCGCAGAAGCCGGGAGAGCTCCAAGCCAGCGCAGCCAACAGCAGCAGCGCAGGGGTGAATCGGCGGGGCACGCCGAAGTGAAGTAGACAGCCATGGAAAGTGTTCGTATTCACAGTTATCTCCTTTGTTTCAGCATTGATTCGATCAGATTTTAGCATTCTTCGGCGTCCTGCCGGAACAGGCGCCACTAACCCGAAACTGAAAGACTGAGTTACAAGCAAAGTAAGTCCGGACGTATAACTCGTCCAATAAGATTGTCCGCGAGTCGCCCAGTTAATTCTGCTGCGTGGCCGCCTACGCCGTCGCTGCGTTGGCCACGTTTTGCAATCCCCGCGCTTCGATTTCAAACTCGCGAATCTTGTACTTCTGAATCTTGCCGGAGAGCGTGGCCGGGAAATCGTCCACAAAGCGCACATGCTCAGGAACCTTGAAGTAAGCGATCTGCCCCTGGCAGAACTCGCGAATCTCCTCTTCGGTAGCCTCGACGCCCGGCCGCAGCCGCACCCAAGCCATCACAATCTCGCCCAGCCTCGCATTGGGAATGCCCACCACCTGCACCTCGTCCACCTTCGGGTGGGTGTAGAGAAACTCCTCCACCTCGCGCGGATAGATGTTTTCGCCGCCGCGGATAATCACGTCTCTCGAGCGTCCGGTCAGGTGAATGCAGCCGTCCTCGTGCATAATGCCCAGGTCGCCGGTATGCAGCCAGCCGTCGGCGTGGATGACCTCGGCCGTCTCCGCGGGGTCGTCATCGTAACCCTTCATTAGCGCGTAGCCGCGCACACAAACCTCGCCTTGCTCGCCCACCGGCAGCGTCTGGCCGGTGATCGTCGAAGCGATCTGAATCTCGGTCTGCGGCATCGCTCTGCCGACAGTCGAAACTCTGATCTCGATCGTGTCGGCGGCGTCGCTCATCGTCACCACCGGCGAGGTCTCCGTCTGGCCATAGGCAATTACCAGTTCGCCGCAGTGCATCTCGTTCAGCACCCGCTTCATCAACTCCACGGGGCAGGGCGCGCCGCTCATCATACCGGTGCGCAGGCTGGTCAGGTCGAAGCTGGCAAAGTCAGGCAGCGCCATCTCCGCCACGTACATCGCCGGAACCCCGTACACCGACGTCGCCCGCTCGTCGTGAACAGCCTTCAGAGTGGCGCGAGCGTCGTAGGTCCAATTCGGCAGAATGATGGCTGCGCCGGTATTCAGCGCCGTCATGGTGCCGATCACGCATCCATAGCAATGGAACAGCGGTACCGGCACAACGATCTTGTCCTGCTCGGTATAGTGAAAGCCCTGCGCAAGAAACTGCCCGTTGTTCACTATGTTGTGGTGGGTCAGCAACACACCCTTGGGCAGCCCCGTGGTGCCGCTGGTGTACTGGATATTGGCCACATCGTCCACAGCCACGATGTCCGGAAGCCGGCCCTCGGCGTCGAGCAGCGCCGGCCACTCCGGCGAATCAAAATAAGTGGTATGTTCGAGCTCAAGCGTCAGCCCATGCCGCGCCCGGCCAAAAATCTCCTCGTAGTCCGCCCGCTTGTCCCGGTGCCAAAGGAACAGCGCCTTCATGCGCGATTTTTGCAGCGTGTATTGCAGCTCGTGCGAGCGGTAGGCAGGGTTCACATTCACCAGCGCCGCTCCGGCCCGCGCGCAACCCATGTGCATCACGATCCACTCGATGCAGTTGGTCGACCACAGGCCCACCCGGTCACCCCGGCGAATGCCCAGCGCCCAAAGTCCTCGCGCCACGCGGTCGGCCTCGACGCTCAACTCGGCCCAGGTCAGGCGTTTAGATTGATGACAGGAAGCCACGGCCAAGCGGTCGGGAAAGCGGCTGGCGGTGCGATCCAGCAGACCCCCAATCGTCAGTTCGAGGAGGGTGCGGCTGGGACCGCGGGAGTAACTCAAGGTACAAAGGTCTTCTTCGACAGGCATGGCTCTTAGTTTCGGAATAACGAAGGGCAGTGTACACCCGCGCACCCGGCGAGTAAATGTGATTCAGCCCACAATGTTTTCGCGCCGCCCGCCGTCCTCATTCTTCCTCTTCCATCTCGGGCTCTCTTCCCCAGGAAAAAGGCGAGCGCTTAAAGCTCATTAGCATGAGTTGAGTCAGAGATTTTTCCGAGAGCGCTTCCTCGCGCCAAAGACGAATCGCCCCCACAATCGAATACGCAAGCAGAATGGCGAGCGTCCACGGGAGAATGTATTCGAGAAAGAAAAGCGTCGTCTCCAATATTCCCCACGGACCTCCCACTTGAACAATCTGTCCGAATTTAGTCAGCACCCAGTATTCGCCCGATCCATAACCCTGAAGTCTGAAATACAGTTTGCCTTTGGCCAATCGGGTGGGGTGCTTGGCATCGACAGCCATTGCAATCTTTGCGCCTGAGGCTGTCTCGAGATATGGACGAAGCCCCACAATAGTTGTCAGGTCACCTGCTCGATTCCACCCAATCTTGTCCACGTGCAACACGCACGGACAGGGATATTTCCTCAGGCGTGGCAACTGGAACTGCGGCGTAATGATCACATAGTAGTCATCTCCCGGCAGCGCCTGATAATAACCGGCTCCCGCAGCCGGATTTTCCTTGGAATCAAGCTTCATGGTTTCGCCAGGCATCACAAAGAGCTGGGCGACCGTTACGTGATCTTCGCTCTCAATGTCCACCACCGGAAGCGGGTAATTTGTGTCGTTTCTTACCGGCTCCAGGCGAAGAGCCATGGCGGACGGAACAAGTGCAAATGCCGCGAGCAGGATCAGCGCTGATTCAGGCTTCATTGCCCACCGTTTTATCACACGCTGGAACAATGGAGCAATCGCCATATCGGGAGCCCGTCTCCAGCGCACCTGGCAGGCTGCATGGCGTAGAATGACGCTGCCCCCGGAACGAACTCGCCGGCGTTGTGAGATTTCCTCCGTCGGCGGGGCCATTTCGGAATATCCCATCGCACCTCCAGGAATGAATTGAGATGAAGACCCTGATGCGCACACCTTTTCTGCTAGCCTTTGCCCTCCCGGCTCTGCTGGCGGCTTCGTCCGCCCTCACCAGCCATGCCCAGACCGTTACCGAGATCGGCGGCCAGAAGGTCGTCACCCTTACTCGCACCGCTGTCAGCACCACCCAGCCGGAGTTCACCAGCATCACCCTGGCGCCCGGCCGCGGCATGGAAATCATCCAGATCAAGGCCAACTTCCCCGGCAAGGGCAGCGTCGATGTCCTCGACCCCATCACTCTCGACGCGGCAAAGAAAAAGCTCGACGTGGACGACGACGTCTTTGGCAACCTCGGTTACCGGCTCGGCGATGCCTTCCTCGTTCCATACCCCAACCGGATTCGCGGCAAGCTCTCGGCCGACGGCAAAACCCTGACCACTGAGTGGCAGGGCCACACCCTCACCCTGCCCGCCAACAACATCGGCCACCTGCCCACCGCTGAGCGCCACGCCATGCACGGGCTTATTCTCAAGGCCAAAACCGACGATGTTAGCGTTAAAAAAGTCCCCGGCGGCGAGCAGGCAATCGGAGTCATCCACGCCGGCGACTTCGGCGGCCACTGGCTTTCAAAGACCGACCTGGTCATCACCGTTACGCTCGCCGCCGAGACCGTCGATGCCTCGATAGTGGCGCGTAACGTTGGCGGTGAGGCCGAACCGATGGCCATAGCCTGGCATCCCTACTTCAACTTTCCCTCCGGCAACCGTGCCCAGGCCAAGGTGCGCATTCCCGCATCCACCACCGCCGAAGTGGACAACTACGACAACGTCTTCCCCACCGGCAAGCTGTTGCCTGTCAAGGGAACTCGCTACGACTTCAACGCGCCCGGCGGCGTGGCTCTGGGGACCAACTTCTACGACGACAACTGGAACACTCTGGACTGGAAGGGCGGCGCAGTCACCGTCGAGGTCATCGACCCGGCCGCGCACTACGGCTTGAAGATCGAAGGTCTCTCCCCGGAGATCAAGGCCATCCAAATGTATGCGCCACCGGACAAAAGCTTCGCGGCCATCGAGCACCAGTACAACCTGGCCGATCCGTTCGGCAAGGAGTGGGGCAAGACCGACACCGGCATGGTCACGCTCAAGCCCGGCGAAAGCTCCAAATGGCACGTTCGCCTGCGCGTCTTTGTGCCCCAGAAGTGAACAACGAGCAGTAGACAGCGGTCTTTGACCGCTGTCTACTGCCTTTCTCGTAAACCTGAAAGCCTCGGTCCCCGTCCAATCCAAGGGGGGACAATTGGAAGTGGAGGCTCATTTTCGCTGCCCATGTTGCGGTTGCAAGACGCTGGAGATGCCTGGCGCACTGGCGCTATGCCCGGTCTGCTGGTGGGAGGACGATGGGCAGGAAGACAGCGACGCCTCCGAGGTCCGTCTAACAGTCAATGGCGCGCTCAGCTTGGATGAGGCCCGCGCGCACTACGCTCGCTGTGGCGCGGCTCACCCCAGATTTCTACCCTACGTTCGAAAACCCCAGTTGACTGAGCAGTAACGTGCCTTTCGCGGTGCCTTCGGTGCCAAAGTCTGTCCGAAGTGTTTGACCCTGCCAGCAAACCCACTTAACATGAGATGAAGGAGTCCTCTGGCCGCACGGGTTGGTTTCGTCCCGAACTGTGTCCAAAGGCAGCTATCTGCCATAAAATCTGGCAGTCTGGGAACCGAAACAAACGGTTTCCACTCCGGTCTGGCAGTTTGTTTGGCGCGCATTGCGCATGGAAGGCAAAACGTTGAGCCCTACCGATACCCTCGAAGACAACTCCCAACCTGAATCCGCTGAGGCTGCACACCACGAGCACGACCACAGCCACCAGCATGGTCCCGTCCTGAACCCGGAGTGCACCCGCGAGTTGGTGCTCGACATCCCCGCCGAAGAGGTCTCCAAAGCCTATGGGACCGTGGCCCGCAACTATCAGAAATACGCCAAAATTCCCGGCTTCCGTGCCGGCAAAGTGCCCGCGTCGGTCATCCGGAGCCGTTTTGCTACCGAGATTCGCAAAGATGTGATCGACGGCCTGCTGCCGGAAAGATTCAACAAGGCGGTTGTCGAGCTGGGTGTCAAGCCCGTCGGAGAGCCGCAGGTGGTCGAATTGACCGTCGAGGACGGACAGCCTCTGCACGTGAAGGCGGTCTTCGAGTTCGTCCCGGAGTTCTCCATCGAGGGCTACCAATCGGTCACCGTCGACAAGCCCTCGGTCGAGGTCACCGACGAGGAGTATCAGAACGAACTCAAGCAGTTACGCGAGTCGCGCGCTGTAATCGAGCCAGTCGAAGAAGACCGCGCCCTGGTTGATGGCGATTGGGCGCAGATCACCTACAAGGGCGAAATTGAGGGTGAATCCGAGGCTCCTCCGATTGCCGGTGAAGATACATTGCTCGAAATCGGCGGCAAGGATACAGTCGAGGCTTTTTCGGCTGCCCTGCGCGGCGCCAAGGCTGGCCAGGAGCTGAAAGCCGAGGTCATCTACCCGGCCGACTATGCCGAGCCCAAGCTGGCTGGCAAGACCGTGACTTACGACGTCGAGGTCAAGGCCATCAAGAAGCGCACCGTGCCGGAGCTGACCGACGATTTTGCCAAGGAACTGGGCCGCTACGAGAACCTGGCGGAGCTGGAAACCCGTGTCCGCGATCACATAGCCAACCGCAAGCGCCACAGCGTGGAAGGCGAGACCAAGAACCGGCTCTCGGCCGCGCTGATCGAGCGTTACCCGTTTGCGGTGCCTGAGTCGCTGGTGCAGCAGCAGATTGACACGCGTCTGGAGCGCGGCATGCGCGCCCTGGCCGCTCAGGGCATGGCCACCGAGCAGATGCGCAAATTGGACTTTGGTCGCCTCCGCGCAGCCCAGCGCGACGGCGCCATTGCCGAGGTAAAAACCGCGATCCTGTTGGACCGCATCTCTCATGAGGAAAACATCAGTGTCAGCGACGAGGAACTGGACCGTGAGTTGCAACTTGCAGCCCTTCAAGGGGGGGAACCTGTCGAGACGTTACGTTCGCGTTTGACTGAAGACGGCAGACTAGCTAAAATCCGGGAACAACTGCGGCATGAGAAAACCGCGAGTCTGTTGTACGAACGGCTACCTGGGATCACCGGCGATAAGTCTTCGTAGACGGGGTAATTGCCCGAATTTGGGCGAAAATCGGCGCGTAAGCTCCGGATTGCGTTTCCGGAAGCGCGGTAAGCAAAAAATGGGGAGCAAGAGCCCCGGAGAAAGAGCGAAAAGAAGGTTCAATGGCACTGGTTCCCATGGTGGTTGAGCAGACGAGTCGGGGCGAGCGCGCCTACGACATTTATTCCCGTCTGCTTCGCGACAACATCATCTTTCTTGGCACGCCCATCGACGATCAAATAGCCAACCTGATCGTGGCGCAGATGCTATTCCTCTCTGGAGAGGATCCGGAGAAGGACGTGCAGCTCTATATCAACTCCCCCGGTGGTTCGATCAGCGCCGGGCTGGCCATCTATGACACCATGCAGTTCATCAAGAACAACGTGGTGACTTATTGCATAGGCCAGGCGGCCAGCATGGGTGCGTTTCTGCTGCTGGCGGGCACCAAGGGTAAACGTTTTGCCCTGCCCAACTCGCGCATTCTCATCCATCAGCCATCCATGGGCGGATTGAGCGGCCAGGCCACAGACATCGACATTCACGCGCGCGAGATTCTGCGCATCCGCGAGATTACCAATAACCTCATCGCCAGGCACACCGGCCAACCCCTGGACCGCATCGAACGTGACGTCGAGCGGGACTTCATCATGAACGCGCAACAGGCCAAGGAATACGGCATCGTCGACGAAATCATCGACCGGCCGCGCACGTAGACGGCAGAGCCGGCTCGTTGCCGGTTCCGCAAACTCGCCAAGATTGTCAAAGCTCGTCCAAAGGGAGCAGGAAAATGAAAACGCGCATGGGACCCGAAGAAGCATTGCGCTGCTCGTTCTGTCACAAATCACAGGACGCCGTCGCCAAGCTGATCTCGTCGCCCAGCGACTACCCTCGCGCCTACATCTGCGACGAGTGCGTGGCCGTTTGCAACTCGATCCTCGAGGACGACCGCGGAGCCGAAGCCGGCCATCCCGCCAACCCCGCCGGCCACCTGCCCAAGCCGCAGGAGGTAAAGGGCTTTCTCGACGACTACGTGATCGGCCAGGATCAGACCAAGAAGAAGCTCGCCGTCGCGGTCTACAACCACTACAAGCGCATCCAGATGAATCGTATGCGCAACAATGAAGTCGAGCTGGCCAAGTCCAACATCCTGCTCATCGGTCCCACCGGCTCAGGCAAGACGCTGCTCGCCCATACGCTGGCCAAGATGCTCGATGTGCCCTTTGCCATCGTGGACGCTACGACTCTCACCGAGGCCGGCTACGTCGGCGAGGATGTCGAGAACATCATCCTCAAGCTGCTTCAGGCCGCCGAGGGCGATGTAACCCGCGCCCAGCAAGGCATCATCTACATCGACGAGATCGACAAGATCGGCCGCAAGGACGAGAATCCCTCCATCACCCGCGATGTCAGCGGCGAAGGTGTGCAGCAGGCCCTCCTCAAGATTCTCGAAGGCACCGTGGCCAACGTTCCGCCGCAGGGTGGACGCAAGCATCCCCACCAGGAGTTCACCGCCGTCGATACCACCAACATCCTGTTCATTTGCGGCGGGGCGTTCGTGGGCTTGGAGCGCGTGGTGGGTCGCCGCGTGGGCAAGAAGGCGCTGGGCTTCAAGGCCGTCGACACCGATGCCGATGCCGCTACCACCCGCTCCCATCGCGATACCGAGTTGCTGCGCCGCACCGAGCCGCAGGACCTGATCAAGTATGGCCTGATTCCAGAGTTCGTCGGTCGCCTGCCTGTCATGGGCATTCTGGACGAACTGGACGAGCCGGCGCTGATCGACATTCTCACCAAGCCGCGCAACGCCATCCTCAAGCAGTACCAACGGCTGTTTGAATTTGAAAACGTTCGCCTGCACTTCACCCAGGAAGCCATCGGCGCCGTGGCCCGCGAAGCCCTGGCCCGCAAGGTGGGTGCGCGCGGCCTGCGCATGATTCTCGAAGAATTGATGCTCGATCTGATGTATCACCTGCCCAACAACAAGCGTGTCCGCGATCTTGAAATCACCAGCGATATGGTCGAGCGGCGTGATTTGTCGTTGTGTTTGCTCGAAAAAGCAGGCTGATTCGCCGGCTTACAAACTGCTGTATGCAAAACCCTCATTGCCCAACTTCGAGCATGAGGGTTTTGTTTTTAGAACGAGCGATCAGATTCCCGTCTTGACTTTTCTGCCTGGACCCGCCTATGTTACCTCCATCCGGAGTTTGATTCGCTTCCCGGATCTGTACTTCCCTCGTGCCGTAAATTCTGGATTGAGTATTGCATCGTGTCGGCTCCGTCTCTGGGGAATCGGTATTTCTCCGCCATCTGAAGACGCTCACTACACTGGTGGCACTTCCCCATCGTTTGGACCGCCTGCAATTTAGCCCGCGCCCGTTCCCCCTGGGAGCCGATCATGCTGTCTGTTTGAACCCGGCCTCCTCGCTTTAAACCCCAAACCTTCTAAGGAGGTTCCGTTATGCTCAAATTTCCACTGAGATTTGTCCCTGCCTCGAACTGTCTTCGCCATGTCAAAGTTGCACCCGCGATCGAAGCCATTGCCCTGGCGGCATTTCTTCTCACTGTGGGTAATTACGCACAAGCTGAGGAGCCCGTCCAGGCCCGGACACACAAAACCCTCGTCATCCCTTCCTCCAGCCTTGCCAAGGCCGGCGACGAGGGCGTTCGCGCCCACACCAACGTGCGCTACATCGATCCGGGCCTCGCTTCTCCTGACGAAGCGCCACCCTTCCCCGGCTTGGCCTTTGAAACGCCAGCTTCTCTCGCCTGTCTCTATCATGTCGTGAGGTCGATCCCAGGGTGCAATCCCAATGTGACCACCAACACCCCCTCAGGTGGAAGCCAGACCATCGCCATTGTCGATGCTTTCGACGATCCCACCGCGCCTGCTGATCTCGCGGCTTTCTCCGCACAGTTCGGATTGCCCTTGACCGCGAGTCAATTCCAGGTGGTTTTTGCGACCGGCGCCAATCCGGGGGTCGATCCGACCGGCGGCTGGGAAATCGAGGAGTCTCTCGATATCGAATATGCCCACGCCATGGCGCCCGGCGCCACAATCTTCCTGGTCGAGGCAAACTCGAACCAACTCGTTGATCTCTTTGCCGGCGTCCAGGTGGCAAGCAATTTGGTGGCATGCGGACAGACAACCACCTGCCCAGCAAACAGCAAGGGCAAGGGCGAAGTCTCCATGAGCTGGGGCGGCCCAGAGTTCGCGCAAGAGACTTCCCTCGATTCCTTCTTCACAACTCCCGGCGTAGTCTATTTTGCCGCCGCGGGCGATAACCCCGGCGTAAGTTATCCCTGTTCTTCTCCCAACGTAGTTTGTGCCGGAGGAACCTCCACGGCACGGAACGAGAATACCGATAACTTCATCGCAGAAATCACCTGGCAGGACGCAGGCGGAGGCATCAGCGCCGTTGAGCCCACTCCTTCCTATCAGGCAGGTCTTCGCCGGGAGTTAGGTGGGTTCCGTGGCGTGCCCGATATTTCCGCCGACTCCAACCCCAACACCGGCGTTTGGATCCTGGACACCAATCCCGTTCCCGGCCCCGGCTGGTACATCGTGGGAGGAACCAGCGTGGCGTCGCCCTTGCTTGCCAGCATCGTCAATGCGACCAGCCAATTCGCACCGTCAAGCACCGCCGAACTCACCGCCTTCTATGACTTCAGCGGACTCGGCACCTTCAACGACATCGTCTTTGGCGCCTGCGGCCTTTACTCAGGCACATTCGCCAGCATCGGTTGGGATCAATGCACAGGACTCGGCAGCCCCAGGGATCTCGACATCAGATAGCCGTCGCACAGGCAACAAAGACATATGATTGCCCCGCAGCTCATCTCGGTTGCGGGGCAATCGGCATCCGCAAATCATAAATTCAAAGAAAGTTAGCCAGTTCCCAATTTCTGTCAAGTGGAATTTGGCAGTCATGCGGGCGCCGTATCCTTTTTCCCCTGTACAATTCCTACATGCCCTGCGCAACCTTTCCCGCAACCGGAACTTCCCCCGCGCGTCCAATACCCATGGTGTCCCAATGACCGCATCCCGCGAAAAGACTGAAGCGCGCAAGCTGCCCATGATGCCCATCCGGGACATGGTGATCTTTCCTTACATGATGACGCCTTTCGTGGTGGGCCGCGAGTCCAGCGTGCGCGCCCTTGAAGAGGCTCTCACTGGCGACCGCAAGATATTTCTCGCCACCCAGCACGACGCCTCCATCGACGAGCCCAAAGCAAAAGAAATTTACCAGGTGGGCTCGATTTGTAACATCGTGCAGAGCGTCAAAATGCCTGACGGCAACATCAAAGTTCTCGTCGAAGGCGTCGAGCGCGCCAAATCCATCGAGGTCAATGACCGCGACGGCTTCTTCGTGGCCACGGTGCGCGTCGGCAAAAGCCAGTTCGAGATGACGCCGGCCGTCGAGCAGTTGATGCAGCGCGTCACCGGCCTATTCGAGCAGTACGTCAAGCTGCAGCAGTCGCTCAACTACGAGACCATCATCGCCTCGGTGCGCATGGACGAGCCGGCCAAGCTCTCCGACACCATCGCCGCCAACCTGCAATTAGGCATCGAGGAAAAGCAGGAACTGCTCGGCCTATTCGATCCCGCCATCCGCCTGGCGCGCATCGCCGATGTGCTGGACATCGAAATCGAAAAGCTCGATCTTGACCGCAACATCCAGTCCCGCGTTAAGCGGCAGATGGAGCGCGCGCAAAAAGAGTACTACCTCAACGAGAAGATCAAGGCTATCCAAAAGGAATTGGGACGCGGCGAAAAGAGCGAATTCGACGAGCTGCGCAAGAAGATCGAATCCGCTGGAATGCCCAAAGATGTACTCGAAAAGTCCATCCAGGAGCTGAAGAAGCTCGAAGCCATGCCGCCCATGTCGGCCGAGTCCACCGTCAGCCGCAACTACATCGACTGGCTGCTCGCCGTGCCATGGAAGAAACGCTCCAAGGAAACCCGCTCCATCGAATACGCCGAAAAGGTGCTCAACACGGACCATTACGGCCTGGAAAAAATCAAGGAACGCATTCTGGAATTTCTCGCCGTGCGCCAGCTTGTAAAAAATCCCAAAGGCTCGATCCTCTGTTTCGCCGGACCTCCAGGCGTGGGCAAAACTTCGCTGGGCATGTCGATCGCGAAGGCGACTGGCCGCAAATTCGTGCGGCTCTCCCTGGGCGGCGTGCGCGACGAAGCTGAGATTCGCGGCCATCGCCGCACTTACATCGGCGCGCTGCCCGGCCAGATCATTCAGCACATGAAGCGGGCCGGAACCAAGAACCCCGTTTTCCTGCTCGATGAAGTAGATAAGATGGCTTCGGACTTTCGCGGCGATCCCGCCTCGGCTCTATTGGAAGTACTGGACCCGGAGCAAAACTCCACCTTCCAGGACCACTATCTCGACGTGGACTACGACCTTTCGCAGGTGCTCTTTGTCGCCACGGCCAATGTAATGCACACCGTTCCAGCGGCCTTGCAGGATCGCATGGAAGTTCTTCGTCTGCAAGGCTACACCGAGCAGGAGAAGCTTGAGATAGCCCGCCAGTATCTCGTGAAGAAGCAGCGCGAGCAGACCGGACTGAGCGAGAAGAACATCGTATTCAAGGACAACGCCATTGTCGAAATCATCCGCAACTATACGCGCGAAGCCGGCGTGCGTAATCTCGAGCGCGAAATCGGCAACGTCTGTCGCAAGGTGGCGCGCAAGGTGGTCAAGAGCGGCTCCAAGCACAAGGAAGAGCTAACAGCGGCTAACATCGGCGAATTCCTCGGCGTGGCCAAATACCGCGACTCCGAGGTGCACGAAAAGAGCGAGGTCGGCTTGGTCACCGGCCTGGCCTGGACCGAGGTGGGCGGCAGCATTCTTACAACTGAAGTGCAGGTGCTCGACGGCAAAGGCAAACTCACCATCACCGGCCAGTTAGGCGACGTGATGCAGGAGTCGGCGCAAGCCGCTCTGAGTTACATCCGTGGACGCGCGCAGGCACTCGGTCTCAGCCGCGAGTTTTATCGCAACGTAGATCTTCATCTGCACGTGCCCGAAGGCGCTATTCCCAAGGACGGCCCCTCGGCTGGTATCACCATGGCCACTGCTCTCGCCAGCGCTCTGGCTAAGATTCCAGTCCGGCGTGACATCGCCATGACCGGCGAAATTACCCTCCGCGGCAAGGTGCTGGCCATTGGCGGATTGAAGGAAAAGCTGCTCGCCGCCTTGAGAGCCGGCATCTTTGAAGTTATCCTGCCCCGCGCCAATGAAAAAGACTTGGCCGAGTTACCCGATAACATCAAGAACTCTATCAAGCTCCACTTCGTCGATCAGATGGACGAGGTGCTGGCGCTGGCTCTGGAAGGCCCGCTGCCGACGGCGTTGCCCGCTGCGGTCGAAGTATTGACTACAGTACCCTCCGGCGATCTGACCGCGAATCTGCCAACACCACAGTGACATCGCCCTCCGGGGCTGGCTTCCCGCTCGAAAGCCAACCCCGGAGCGAAGATCGCCACCAATCAGGGTTCTCGTGCCTGTTGAATCTTTCTCATCCCGGTAGTGCGGAATGCCTGCCTCATGGGAAGCTACTGGGCCCACGATCCCCATTAGCGATATAGAGATTTATGGATAATATCAGTGACACAAGGTTAGCGAATACTAGAGCAATAGCATCGTTACTATAATGTGCCAAAGCGGAGTCTGAACCACGCCTGAGCGTCTTGAGGAGTAATGCATGGGAGCATTTGGGTGATGGCCTGGTCGAGGGCTTGTTTGGAG
>JBEKRS010000082.1:0-20102 GCA_049518535.1 Occallatibacter sp.
AGCCTGACGCTTTTCAAGAAAACCCCTCTGGATCAGCTACTTAGCGACACCACCCTGCTAGAACTAAATCCAGCGCCCTCTAACCAATTGAAGCTATTCGACTAATTGCCGGACAGCACTGACTTCAATACATCGTCCCAAGAGTTATAGGGATAGAGATGATATAAGCCTTGGCCTGCTCTTCAAATAAAGCTTTTTAGGGCGGGTTCACGCCGTTCTTAGATCCTCGACGATTAAGGCGAAGTGAAGGAATGCGATGAAGACGACGTCCAGTTTTTCGAAGCGTGAGAAGATGCGGCGAAATCCTTTGAGTCGCCGGAAAAGTCTTTGACTTCGTTACTCTTCTTGTAAAGTTGGCGATTATATTGCCATGGATTGAGCCGGTTGGACTTGGGTGGAACCACAGGAATCATGCCCATGTCAAGAACATGTTGTCCGGTTTGATCACCTTCATAGGCGCGATCCATCAACAATGGCAGGCCTTCTGGCATCTCGCCCAATTCCTTCAAGCAGCAATCATCCCAGTGAAGCATCGCGATCATTGCCCGGCGAAAGCGAAAAGCTATAGCCGTTCGAGCATCAGCGGCAACCAGATGAATCTTAGTATTCCTGCCGCGAGACTTTCTAACGGCCTGTGGTCCGTTTTTCTTAATGTGCCAGTTCCGTCTGGGTGCACCTTCACCGAGGTCGAGCCCAGGCTGAAGGCCTCGATCTTGATGCGCACGATCAGCTCCAATTGTAAGTTCTCGAAGACGCGGTCCAAGGCGCCGCTTTTTGCCCAGCGATTCATCCGCATAGATGGTGTGTCAGTTGCTAAATCGCCTGGGAAGCCCACGCTATTTGCATCCCTGCTCGGCCACAAACAAAATGGCGTTGAGCACTTGAAGATTGCTCAGACGCACATTTCCGCGCCGAATCGGCAGGCTAGCTCGGATCTTTTCGTACTGCTCAGCAGTAATCTCCATTAATTGTAACTATATCGCTGTTAGTGTGGACAGGCCCTAGTTCAGCCAGTTTCTCAGGGTAGTTTTTGGCTAAGTCAATTCGCTCCGCGTAGTCCTCATTTAGGTTGTAAATCTCCCAGGAGTTTTCATCAAAAGGCCCGCTTGCTTCGCGCATTTCCGGTGATAAAGGGATAGCCGATTCTGCTTTCACCCGTCGCGACAAATCGATCTCGAACCAAAAATGTAGTAATACTGCACTGTGTGATGGGTAGGCGTTTTGGCATTGTCAATCGAATATGCCAACGAAGTGCCCTCAATGGGCTACAGCTTGATTCCCACGATCTCGTCAGGCGCGTTGATGCTCACCAGATCGAGCGTCGTCGGAAGAAGATCAATGACATGGCTGCACTGGTTGTAAATTTCTCCTTTGTCCTTGATCCCTTTTGGCCAAAGGACAATGAGTGGAATGCGCCTGCCGCCTTTGCTATTCGCATGCAGCTTCCAGAACTTGATAGAAGTGTTTGTGGCCTGCAGACGCTGCTGCCTCGACGATTGCCTTTACACTCTCCAAGCCACGATCCCTAGGCTGACCCGCTCGGCGCTGCACTGATCTTTTTCAACGGCACGGTATCAGCCGGCTGCCCGATATTGAAGGCGACAAGCCCGCAAAGAAAAAGTTCCGGCTGTACCCCATCGGCTATTTCCATGTTTATATCGCGGAGGTGCGAATTGAACACGGCAAGCTCTATCTGTTCGTTGCCATCGACAGGACCAGCAAATTCACCTTTGCCCAACTCCACGAACGCGCCGCGCGACGAATCTCGGTCGATTTTCTCAGAGCTCTGATCGTTGCCGTTCCCTACACCATCCACCCCGTACTCACTGATAATGGAACGCACTTTGTAGACAACACACCGCAACCGGCCTAGACACAGGCCTCGACCCAGAAAGACATTGAGCCGGAGCTGCTTCTGCTCTTCAGGGTTCATGTTTTTGCCTGGGCCTGCGAGCAGCACAATATAGAACATCGCCGGATCAAACCAAAGCATCCTTGGACAAATCGGCAAGTCGAGCGCATGAACCGAACCCTCAAGGACGCTACCGGGCTGAACCGGATGTTTGTCTTCGTGCGGTGTTGAAGGAAACAGGTAATCTTCCGTTGTCCCATACATCGCCTTCTCTCTCCACTGCTTCAGTTCATTCAGGATCGCTGGATGGAGCGGCACCCGCCTCCGGCATGCCGCTGTCTTGGTGCCCCACGATGTAGTGCCATTGAAACGCGTCATGTCCGACTGCCCGGCCTCAAATCGATGTCATACTAGCGCACGGCAAACAGTTCACGCCGACGGAATCCGGTGTTAGTTGCCAAAAGATCCATGATCCGTTCCCGGTGAGGTGGTGCTGCCCAAAGTGCCCGAAACTCCTCGGCGGAAATAATGTCGGGAGTCTGCGGGCGTTTGATTGAGGAACGAACCGCCGTTATGAAGTTGGTTGATGCTTATTCGTAGCGAATAGCGTGCGAAAACATCGTGGTGACCTTCCCCCCGACTCTGGGGCCTCTGGCCCCCGGAGGTGTGGGCTGAGAAAAACGGCGTCTGGAGAAAGTTGGCTGAATTTACTGTGCAGCAGCGTTTGCGCATACCGGAGGCGGGTACGCGATAACGCTATTTGGTTCGCCGCCCCCTGAGATCTGGCCGTCAGTGTAACCGCCGACGAAGGTAAGCGTGCCGTCGGATTGGACAGCTTCTGCGACCACAGTGGCGGTTTCAAAAGCGACCGAATACAGATAATCGCCCTGGTCTGTGATGGTCATGCCTCCCAACGCGCCAAAGTCTTCGAAAGGTGAGCCAGGCACCAGCGAAAGCGCGCCATCGGCTGCGATCGCAAACAATGAAAAGCCATCAGCAAAACTATCGGTGGTATAGAGGAAGCGTCCATTGGGAGTGATGGCGAGATCGATGCTGTTGGGTCCGTCTCCGGTGGCGCCGTTGTAGAAAGGTGAGCCGGGCACAGGGGTAAGGGTTCCACTGGACGATATGGTATATGTGTCAATAAGGTCGGATCCGTTATCGGCGTCGAAGACGCGGTCGTTGGCGCAATTGCTGCGAACGTCAGAAACGATGGAGTTGGCAGCGAAAGGCGAGCCTGGCACTTGGGTGATGGCGCCCGAGCTGTCGACGGCAAAGACCAGAATCGCGTTGATGGAACTGCTGGCGCCGAGAAGGAACCTACCCTTGGCAGTGACCCAAAGGCCCGAGAGGTAGGCGCTGTTGACGAAGGACGAGCCCTCAATTTCAGAGAGTTTGCCCGTTGCCAAAGCAATGGCGTAGACATGGATGACTGTGTTTCCACCATTGGTGACGAAGAGAAAACGGTTGTCGGGACTCACAGCCATATCGTATGGGCCCATGCCAACGTTGTCGTTCACCGCAAAGGGTGAGCCAGTGATAGGCACAATGTTGCCGGTGTGCGGGTTGACGACGAACGCGCTGATCGAGGGTCGGCGTCGTTGGCAGCATAGAGAATTGAGACGGCGTGAGTAACGGCGAAGGCCATCGATTCGATGGGCCCTTCGTTGCCGTTGCCGCCGGTTGAGAACGGAGACCCGGTAAGTTGGGTGAGCGCACCGCCGGATTCAATCCGATATGCGGAGATGGTATTGGGCAGGCTTTGGTTATTGACGTAGATGAAGCGATTGTATGTGACTGTACTGGGTTGGGCGATCAAACTGGTGGCAATCAAAAGCAGACTTGCGACGATCGAAAATCTCATTGGGTTGCTCAGTGGGTTCAAATTGATTCGGGGAATTTGGCTTCTCTCTTACGGACCCTGCCAGTCTGTTGCGATACCGCATCGTTCGTCCGACTTTCCATGCGGCAGGCACTGATCTGAGGGATTCAGATGGATGCCCGGCTCGCGCAGGTTGCCGTTCTGCGCAATCTCGTTTGCGCTCCAATGGACGGGATTTCAATGATACAAAACGACCTAGCGGGACCATGCGAGGCCTTCCCGCTGCCCGACCTTCCCCATTCACCCCCGGTTTTCTCCGTTCGCCGCACACGCATCATCTGCGGGCTGGAGGTGTGCGGAACAACGATCTGGGATTATTGGGATCGGTATTTCAGAAATCTATCGCGACCCATCCGGAAATTTTTGTTCGAGACCTCGCGTTGTGGCGTACCAAACATGGTTCACTAAGAATGCGCTGACATAGGTGCCACGTGTTTTTTAGGTCGATAGTTTGTAAGGGCAATAAAACGCTTGACACATGTCGCTGATAATTGTCGCAATAGTCTCGCTGTGAAGTTGCAGTTGGTATGATAGGACATCTATACCGTCACGCGGTGTTTCATTCCTCGGAGGGGCGCTGCGATGCGATGGTGTGGATGCGACTGTTGAGCAGATGCTCCTCACCGGGTATCTGGCCGCCTCCGGGATGATCATCGACTGACTACAGAGATGTAGTTGGAGCGTGTATTTTCAGCAAGCAGTCAGCTTACAAACGGAAGCCATCATGTCGTGTGGCGAACCAGTGTGGGTTCCACTGTTGCAACTGGCGTGCAAATAGCGTACCTTCACACTCAATAGTTGGAGCCTATCATGCGCCCGTCCGACTTCCCCGAGAGGGACGTAGCGGCTATGGCTGGGCACGAGCGGGCCGAGTTCGCTCATTCTGCACTGGAGAACTTGTTCGACGTTTCTCCAGATGCAATTTTTGTCACGGATGCCGAAGGGGTGATCCGTGGGGCTAATCCGCGTGCGGCGGAATTATTTGGTCACACGCAGGCGGAGTTGTTCGGCCTGCCTATCGAGAATCTGATCCCTCAGCGCTTCCGGGCGCACCACCCCGACCATCGCGAAAACTACAATGCTCACCCCAGCGCGCGCCAGATGGGCGCAGCCATGAATTTGTTCGCATTGCGTAAGGATGGAACCGAGTTTCCTGTAGACATCATGCTTAAACCGGTCGAGACATTCTCCGGTCTGGTCGTGTTGAGCTTTGTGCGCGATATAACTGAGCAAAGGGCCGCGCAGGAGGCGCTTCGGCGCAATGATCTGCAACTTCGATCGTTGGTCGAGAGCGTGCGAGAGTACGCGATCTATCTGCTTGATCGCGACGGTTTCGTGAGCACATGGAACCCCGGCGCGGAGCGCATCAAGGGCTATTCGACCGATGAGATAGTGGGCCTGCATTTCTCGCGCTTCTTTGTTCAAGAGGACGTGGAACGGGGCAGACCGGCAGAGTTACTGCGTCTGGCCGCTGAGCGAGGCCGTGTGGAGCAGGAAGGATGGCGGGTTCGCAAGGACGGGTCGCGCTTCTGGGCTGACGTCAGCCTTACAGCCATCCGCGATTCAGCGGGCGAGCTGACGGGCTTCGCCAAGGTGACACGGGATTTTACTGACCGCAAGCGTGCCGAAGAGGCGGTAATGCTGCAGTTGAGCGGTGCCTTGCTTGCGAATATGGACGTGCGCAAGCTGCTGGGAGCGATCTCGGCCAGCATCGACGAGGTAGTTCCCCACGACTGCGCGACGCTCGGGATTTATGATCCGGCGACGGGCGGATTGATGGTGCAATTTCTTGGAGGGGATGAGAGTGGGCCTCGGCGCGGCGAGCTTCGGGTGCCCTTGGAAGGCTCACCGCATGGCGAGGCATTTCGTAGCCGGGAGCCGGTTCTGCTGGAGCGGATGCAGGATTCGCCCTTTTCTCAACAGACTATGAAGAACCTGACCGAGTTGGGGATGCAGTCGGGGTGCTGGGTTCCGCTCATCCACCGTGGCGAGGCCATTGGAACCATGATGGTGGCCAGTCGAATGCAGGCTGCGTTCACTCAGCGCGAAGGCAAGATCCTGGCTGAAGTAGCCGGCCAGGTCGCGATGGCAGTGAACAATGCGCAGGTATTCCGTCAGATAGCCGAGTTGCGTGACCGGTTGAGCCAGGAGAAACAGTACCTTGAAGAGGAGATCAACCTTGAGAACCGCTTCGAGGATATTGTGGGTGAGAGCGAAGGACTGCGCCATGTGCTGAAGGAGATCGAAACGGTGGCGCCCACCGATGCTACAGTTTTGATCCAGGGCGAAACGGGGACGGGCAAGGAGCTACTGGCGCGCGCGATTCACTGTTTGAGCCCCCGCAACGATCGGACCTTTATCAAACTCAACTGCGCGGCGATTCCAGCGGGACTGCTGGAGAGCGAGTTGTTCGGCCACGAGAAAGGGGCATTCACTGGCGCTATTGCACGCAAGATGGGTCGCCTCGAACTGGCCCACGAAGGCACGCTCTTCCTGGACGAAGTAGGCGAAATGCCTCTCGACTTGCAACCCAAGCTGCTGCGAGCCTTGCAAGAGCGGGAGATCGAGCGGCTGGGTGGCAACCGGCCCATCTCAGTAAATGTGCGTCTGATTGCGGCGACCAACCGCGATTTGGCCAAGATGGTTGCCGATAAGGAGTTTCGGAGCGATCTCTTTTACCGGCTTAAAGTATTTCCTGTCTTCGCGCCACCACTGCGCGAGCGCGCCAGCGACATCCCGGTTCTAGTGCGTCATTTTGTTTCCACGCACAGCCGGCGCATGGGCAAGACGATTGAGACGATCACTGACGAGGTCATGGAGGCCTTGACGCGTTGGAAGTGGCCGGGGAATATTCGGGAGTTGGAAAACTTTCTCGAGCGGGCTGTGATTCTGACGCGTGGGCCCGTCTTATATGTTCCCCTGGCAGAACTGGAAAATGAAGCGGAGGATGAGGATGCAACGCCGCAAACTTCCACTCTGGAGACCGCAGATCGGGAGCACATCTTGAGAGTACTGCGCGAAACAGGCGGACAAATCGGCGGTCCTGATGGGGCAGCGGCTCGCTTGGGGCTGAAGCGTACTACGCTGAATTCCAAGTTGAAGAAGCTCGCCATAGAACGAAGTGACTATATCTAGTCTCGATGACGGAATTTCGTCATTGCTCCTTCGTCACTTGGGCTTTGGTCACGGCTTTCCGTTTTCTTGATATTCAAGGTAAATACCTATTATTCAATGTTCAAGCAGAGACCTGTCGCCAGGCGAAAAGTTTGGCATGAAAGATGCCATAGACAAGGCGTGGCGCTGGATGGGCCTGCTGATGTTACGAATCACAATTCAAGAAACTGACGAGGCAATGGCGATCAAGTTGGAAGGAAGGATCGCTGGACCATGGGTGGCCGAGCTTGGTCAAGCATGGGCTGAAGCGGCGCCGCGTCTGGCGTCAAGAAAGCTATCGCTCGACTTACACAATGTGACTTATGCGGATGTCAGTGGCAAGCACGTCCTTCGGGACATCTACGCCCAAACCGGGGCTAGGCTTATCGCCAGCACGCCGTGGACTCAATTCCTTGCTGGGGAAGTAACCAGCAACAATGCGGACCGGATCGAAATGGAGGCTGGAAATGAAGGCAATGACTGAAGTAGCTAATGGTTGTAAAGAACAGGACCAGTGGACCGGCAGTTTCTTGGATAAGCTGACACCTCGGGCATTGAAGGATCTAACTTCGATCGCATATCCATCCTCCTATCCGGCCAATGTCATGCTGTTTTCGGAGAAGGAGACGCCGGCGCGTGTCTTCGTGGTCCTTGAAGGCGAAGTGAAGATGTCTATCAACTCGAGCGATGGCAAGCGTCTTATTCTCTCCATCGCAAAGAAGGGCGAGATTGTGGGAATTGCTTCGGTACTCTCAGGCAGTCCTCACGAAATGACCGCCGAAACGCTTTATCCGTCGAAGCTCGCTCCAATTGGTCGGCGTGAGTTTCTCAACTTTCTCCTGCACCATTCTGAAGCTTACCAGCTACTGACCGAGGAACTCAGCCGCCAGTACACCATGGCTTGCGAGCAGTTGCGCAATGTAGGGTTATCGGCCTCGGCTCCTGAAAAGTTGGCCCGGTTGTTGCTGGATTGGAGCGAGCACGGCCAGTCTACAGAATCTGGAGTGCGCTTTCGTTTTTCGCTGACTCACGGCGAGATTGGCGAATTCATTGGAGCATCACGCGAAACCGTTACGCGGACCTTGAGCGCGTTTCGGAGCCGCAAACTGGTGATGTTCCACGGTTCTTCACTTACCATTCCCAACAGGACGGCGCTGGAAAGTTATGCGCATTGTTAGTGATTTGGCGACAGAAACGGCCTTCAATTATGTTTGTGGCATTTCCTGGTTGGTTGTACACGGACCGAAAGCGACATGAACCAGATGCGCCGGTAGCGTCCACAGTCTCACAGTTCCACAGCAAATAGGGGGGAGGGGGTACCGGAAGGAGTTGAAGCTTTCCAGTTCCCCTCGCAACCACTTTCGGCGCTCGACCACAGTTTGCCATCTCTCCCCCTCACGAAACTCCTTCTCACATTGTGCGCCGGTGAAAGGTAATTTTATGCAACGTTAACGAGCGGGCCGAGTGGGTTTCTCGATATTCCGTTTTCAGGTGTACACGGCCGATCTTTCCGGGGTTTGGATGCAAGCTTCTGCTAAGATTCTGGTCGAGAATCAGATGCGCGAGTCTCTTTCCCTTATTATTCGTGTCCTCATCTGTCTGGCTGTGCTGGCCCCTTTCGCGGTAGCACAGGCCAACTCTGCGCAACCTGCGGAGAAACCGGTCCAGATTCTGGTCGATCTCAATGCCCGCACAGGACCTTTCAATCCCATTTACTCGTGGTTCGGCTACGACGAAGCTAACTACACCACCATGCCGCACGGACGGGAGCTTCTTCAAGAGCTTCATGATCTCAGCCCCGTGCCTGTTTATATCCGTGTCCATCACTTGCTCACTTCAGGCAACGGCCAGGCGGAGCTCAAGTTCAGTTCGACGAACATCTACTCGGAAGATTCGAATGGCCATCCCGTCTATGATTTCACAATCATCGACGGCATCTTCGATTCCTGGCGCACGGCCGGGGTGCGTCCTATGGTCGAACTCGGCTTCATGCCTCGCGACCTTGCCGCTCAACTGCCGAATCGCCACGAGCCATACCAGGCTCACTATCCAGAATCGACTATCTCCGGAGCCTCGAACAACCCGCCCAAGGACTACGCCCGATGGCAGGAGCTTTGCCGCGTACTTACCGAGCATCTGGTTCAGCGTTACGGCCGCGACGAAGTTCTCCGCTGGTATTTCGAAGTATGGAATGAGCCCGACATCGACTACTGGCATTCGACGCCCGAGGATTACTTCCGGCTGTACGATTACTCCGTTGCCGGTGTGCGTGCAGCGCTTCCGGGCGCGCGCGTGGGTGGTCCTGCAACAACCAGCCCGAGGAGCGAAAAGGCGTATGCCTTTCTGCGCGACTTTCTCCAGCATGTGCAATCTGGGCCGAATGCAGCGACCGACGGCCCCGTGCCACTCGACTTCATCTCTTTCCATGCGAAAGGTTCACCTTCGTTTCAGGGCGGCAGTGTCACCATGGGACTGAATCGCGAACTGATGGACGTAGATCACGGGTTCTCGCTGATAGCTTCCTTTCCGCAATTCCGCCACCTACCCATCATTCTGAGCGAGGCCGATCCCGAAGGGTGTGCTGCTTGCTCTTCACGCGTGAACCCAGCGAACAACTACCGCAATGGCACCCTCTACCCCGCATATACGGCGGCAGCGATCAAAGCCCTCCTTGAACTTCGGGATCGCCATGCTATCAATCTCATTTCGATGCTTAGCTGGTCGTTCGAGTTTGAAGACAAGGATTACTTCGAGGGATTTCGATCGCTCGCAACTAACGGTATAGACAAGCCAATCCTCAACCTATTCCGAATGCTCGGTCTTATGTCTGGCGATCGGGTTCGCGTCAGCAGTACAAGCGCAGTCCCGCTCGATACGCTGATCAGCACAGGCGTTCGCCAAGGGGCCGACATCGATGCTTTGGCAACACGCGACATGCACTCAGCTGCGGTGCTTGTCTGGAACTATGATGACGTCAGTATCCCTGCGCCGGCGAAGCCCACAGTGATTTCCGTTCAAGGGCTGCCCGAAAGCGTTCACCGCATACTGCTTCAACATTTCCGCATTGATGAAACCCACAGCAATTCCTACTCCGAGTGGCAGGCGATGGGTTCGATCGAGTATCCTGATGCCGAACAGTACGCTCGCCTCCGAGCGGCGGGGCAGCTTCAACCTCTCACGTCGCCTCAGTGGCTCGACGTGCATGAAGGCCGGGTTAAAATCACCACTGGCCTTCCGCACGAATCTGTCTCTCTGCTGTGTCTCACGTGGGAATAGCGGCTGGTTAGAATCTGTCGCAGAAGGCAGATTCTAACATCGCCCGGCGGCTGCAACAGAGTTAGTGGGATCGGCGCCCGACCATTTGACATCCGCGGTGGGGCCGTATGTAGGCGGAACATTCCGGCCGAGCATGCGCAGAATGACCGTAAGCTGTGTGCGATGGTGGGCAGTGTGCAGCACTCGACGCCAGAATATCCAAATGCGCTGGCGCTCGACGTCGAAGAACGGAACGGTTTCCATCCACCAAGATTCATTCTGCCTGCAGAGGAAGTCGAGCCTTGCGAGAACCAGCTCGATGAAACGTGTGCACGCGGTTTCGACGGTGAAGGATGTAGGTAGAACTTTATCAGGAGCGGGCTCGGGCGTGTGAAGGAATTCACCGAAGAAACGCCGTTCGGAGAGGAGCTGATGACGTAATATCTCACTCACACTACTGGAGCGGGGGTGCGGTTTGAAGTCGAGATCGGAATCTTTGAACTCCTTCCACGTGGACGCGACCTTGTTCGATTCGCTGACGTAGGTATCCAGAAGGTGCTGGAATATGGGAACGGCCGCGCGCGGAATTGCAGTGTCGGGGATAGCGATCCAGGCGTACTGCATGATGGGTCCTTTCCTGTTTGCCGCCGGAGAAAACCTTGGCGCGGTTGGAGAACTTTGCCTCAGAATTCGTGATGATCGTCTACCAAAGCGGCGATGGTTTGTGACGAACCTCTAACTGGTGTCTCCTTGCCCGAGGTCGAGTTAGCCGCTTCGGTTTGGGCGCGCAGTCGAGCCACGGCCAGCCAGTTGTCCTTGTGCGGCCGGTCGGCGATCCACGGTGGCAACGGCATGCGGAGATAGTTTGCCAGCGCTGCAGCATAGCCTTCGTAAAGCGCGCGCATGTCGCGAAGCCTTTCGATCGAGTGGCCGTCTCGGCAGACCTTGACGCCGCTCTGGCAGAGCAGGCTGTAAAGCTGTTCATAACGCTCGGGGGGAAGCCGGTCTGGAGCATCGTTGACCGGGGCTAGAGAGAATATCTGCGAAAGGTCAACCATCGCGTGGCGCGCCATGGCAAAGGTCAACTGAGCCTGGCGCGCCTCATGTCCCTGCACGCCGGCTATCAGTAGAGCCGAAGTGTCGAGCACCGCAGTGAGGGCGCTAATCCAACTCTGGTTGTTATGCTGAGAGCGAAAATAGCAGAGCAGCGGATAGGAGATATGGCTCTCCAATAGCTCTGCCGACCAGCGCTCCCACTCCAATAGCAGCAGCGAAAGAGCGTTGTCCCCGCCTTCATAGGAATGGCGGCGCATCAGTTCCGCGGCTGTGGGTGGAGATCCAGCTCGCGCATCCAGTAGGGAAATGTTCACTTCGCGACGCGAAAACGCGCTATAGAGAACAGGAAAGTATCCCATCACTACTGCCAGAAAGCCGAACCCTGTACCAGCCTCCAGAATGATGAGTTCACGCGACCAGGCGCCGTGCGGTGTTACGTCGCCCAATCCAAGCGTAAAGATGGTGGTTCCGCTCACATAAAGGTCGGAACGAAAGCCGGGCCCTTGAGCACTGTCGTTGAAGGGGCTACCCAGGGAATAGAAAATGAGCGCAAAACCGACCACCATGACGCTGGCCCAAACTACTAACAGAAAAATCAGCGACAGTGGCCCGTAGTAGCTGAAGGCCGACTCTCTCTTACGCGGATCACGAAGCCGACGGGCGAAGAACGCCCAAGGTCTCCATGTAATAACATAGAAAATTCGCGTGAGCCGAAAACGGCCAGAGGCGCGGCGCGGAAGTATGATGGTCTGGAAGGCATCGAGTAGCACGGCAAAGAGGCAAACGATACCGGCAACTAAAGTGAAGATCCGCATCGATCCTCCTTCTAGCGGAGCGCGCAATGAAAGCTTGCGCTCCGCCTATTTAAGGTACCCTAGTCGATGATGGGTATACAAAATGGCTGTCTATGAATGAACTTGGTAAAACTCTCGTGGGGCTTGGACTGCTACTGATCCTTGTCGGATCTATCGTGCTACTTGCGGGACGCATTGGCCTGCCTCTGGGCCGGCTGCCGGGCGACATTGCCTACAAGGGCAAACATGCCTCCGTATATTTTCCTCTGGGCACGTCCATCCTGATCAGCATCCTGTTGTCTGGCATCTTCTATTTGTTCTCGCGCTTCTTCCGATAATTTGGTAAGACTGGAACATGACTTGAGCTGGTGGCCTCTAATCACGTCGTGCAGGTTTGCCCACTCTTAGTGTCTGCTCAATTGCGTTGCTAAGAGCGTCGAAGTCGAAAGCCCCGTTGTGACGTTGGCCATTAATAAAGAACGTTGGAGTTCCGTTCACCCCACTGCGGGCGCCGCCGGAAAAGTCGGCACGCACACGGGCGCGGTATGTCTGCTCTGTAACAGCGGTTTGCAGCTGCGAAGGAGACAGGTCAAGCCTGTCGGCCAGATCCAAGAACAGAGCATTGCTCAAACTCTCCTGATTTTCGAAAAGCATATCGTGCATTTCCCAAAATTTGCTATGCGCACCTGCGAATTCGGCCACCTCAGCAGCCGGCTCAGCCCACGGATGGATCTGGCTCAGAGGAAAATTGCGGAAGACAAACGAAAGGCGTTTTGCGAAATGTTCTTGTAGTCTCTTGACAATCGGATAGGCAGTTCCACAGTGGGGGCACTCATAGTCGCCATACTCGACCAAACTGCATTCCGCGGCAGGGTCTCCCTGCATGTGATCTTTTATGCTGACCGCAATCGAAAGCTTACTCATTGACACCTCCTATTTCGGAAGAGCTTCCAAAGCTTCCAGGATGCCTTCGGCTCCGGGATTGATTGCAATTGGTGAGCAGTAACTCCAAGCTATGACTCCGCTGCGATCAATGACAAAAAGCGCACGCTCAGTAACACCGTCTTCTTCCCGGTAGGCCCCGTAAGATTTTGCAATCTCGCCCTTCGGTTCGAAGTCTGCCGCCAACGGGAAATGCAAGTGTCGAGCTTCGGCGAACGCAGCGTGACACCAAACGCCATCGACGGAAATTCCCACCAGTTCCGCTCCATACTTCTGAAACTCGGGCAGAATCTCGTTGTAAAGAGCCATCTGGTCGCCGCAGACAGGGCTCCAGTCGGCCGGATAGAACGCCAGAATAACCGGTTTTTCACGCAACTCGCTCAGAGAAAGTTTCTGGTCAGGCGTGATGTGAAGGCTGAACTCCGGCGCCTTGGTTCCGGCAGGCAAAATGTTGGCCATAACAATACCTCAGCAATGTGATGCCGGAGAATCGTAGAAGAAGCAAATGTATGTTGCATTTATCGTTAATCCCCCACAGTGAGGCTAATGTACCGGGCGAAAATAAGTTTGGAAAGGCGACATCCAAGCGAATAAGGCGAGAGAAACTTTTTACTTTCGACAGCATCGAATTAGAAACGAATGAATACGCCTCCATTCCCCATTTAACTTGCCAGTTACAAAAGATGAGAGAGCAGCCCCAGTTCGCTTGGTCCAATTATCGCTGGCTTGACCAGCAGGGCGAGGCTTTCGGTGCGCCGGGCATGGAACCGCGGTGGACCTCAAGCGTAAAGGATGCGGTGGGGACTGCCTATTCCGCTTCGAGCAGGGTGTGGTTTACCGCCTCGCACGGGATACTGAACGAAATCTACCATCCTACAATCGACAGCGCTCAGGTGCGGGACATGGAGTTCCTGGTGACTGACGGGGAGACCTTTATCCATGAAGAAAAACGCGATCTGCTGTCGAGCTTCGAGTACATTCACCCGGAGGCGCTTGGTGTTCGTTATGTGAATCGCGACCCCGAGGGCCGGTACACGCTCACCAAGGAGATTCTTTGCGATCCGCACCACTCGGTTGTGCTAACGCGGGTCCACCTCGTAGGACACGAAGGCCTGTTACCGCGGCTGAAAGTCTATGCACTTTTAGCGCCCCATCTGGACGGAGGCGGGGCGAATAATACGGCGCGCGCACTGGAAATTGCTGGACGCCGGATGTTGCTGGCATGGAAGAACCGATGGTCGCTGGCCATGGCGGCCAGTTGTGGCTTTTCACGGGTGAGTTGCGGATTTGTGGGCGCGAGCGATGGCTGGCGCGACCTCATGGAAAGCTTTCGCATGGATTGGGAGTTTGGTTCGGCCACAGATGGAAATATCGCGGTGATGGGGGAGTTGGATCTGCGAGAGAAACTCGCGGATGATGGACTGGAGTTCACGCTGGCCATCGGCCTTGGCGAAGGGCATCATACGGCGCTACAGAAAACGGTGGGAGCGTTAGCCACACCATTTGATGAGCATCGCAGCAGGTTTATCGCTCAGTGGCAGCGCGCCGCGAATCCTGAGTGGCTGGCGGCGAAGGCCAGTGATGGCGGCAAGCTGATGCGGGCCAGCCACAACGTCCTTCTTGCTCACGAAGACAAGACATTCTCGGGAGCGTTTGTCGCTTCAGCTTCGATTCCGTGGGGGCAGGTGATGGGCGACGATGATCTGGGCGGCTATCACTTGGTTTGGACGCGCGACATGGTTCAAACGGCTACGGCTTTGTTAGCCTGCGGGCGGGCGGAGACGGCGCGGCGGGCACTGGTTTACCTGGCTTGCACGCAGCAGCCAAGCGGCGGCTTTGCGCAGAATTTTTGGCTAGACGGTAGGCCCTATTGGTCTGGCATGCAACTGGACGAGGTGGCATATCCACTGATTCTTGCCTGGCGATTGTGGAAGGCGGGTGGGCTGGGCGAGATGGACATTTACCCGTTTGTGGAGAAGGCGGCTGGATTCCTGGTGCGTCATGCACCTATCACATATCAGGAGCGGTGGGAAGAGAATGCGGGTTATTCGCCTTCCACCTTGGCGGCAGCAATCGCTGGGCTGCTCTGCGCGGCGGAGATTGTTCGCGCCCATGACTCGGTTGAGTTAGCGACGTTTCTTGAGGAGTTTGCTGACTGGATCGAGCATCACCTTGAAGACTGGACTGTAACCAATGACGGAGTGTTGCACCCAGAAATCAGGCGATACTATATGCGCATCCGGCCGCCAGAGAGAGGCGAGGCCTATGCGTGCGAAAGCTGCGGCACGGAGACGATCCGGCTTAATAACCGGCCGCCTGGTACGCGCACGGAATTTGCAGCGAGGGAGATTGTGGATGCCGGTTTTCTAGAACTTGTGCGCTATGGGGTGCGCCGCGCAGACGATCCGCTGATTGTGGATTCGCTGCGGGTTGTGGACGCGGTGCTGAAACGCGAACTGCCGCAGGGGCCTGGATGGTTACGCTATAACTGGGACGGATATGGGCAGCGGCCGGATGGCGGACCTTTTCAGGGATGGGGACAGGGGCGCGTTTGGCCGCTGCTGACAGGCGAACGCGCGCACTATGAGCTAGCGGCGGGCAAAGATATAGCGGCTCTCATTAATACATACGAGCGCTTTGCCACCTGTGGACAGATGCTGCCGGAGCAGGTTTGGGACGAAGCGGATTTGCCGGATACCAGTTTGCGGCTGGGCGAACCGGCAGGCTCGGCGGTTCCGCTGGTGTGGGCTCACGCCGAATACTTGAAGCTGTTGCGATCGGCATCAGAAGGCAAAGTTTTCGATCGAATCGACGCGGTGTACGCGCGATATAGTGAGGCCGATGGACGAAGCAGGATGCGTCGAAATCTAGAGATTTACAGTCTACGCCGACCTATTCAGAGAATTGCCGCCGGGGATGCGCTGCGCATTTTGGACGAAAACCGCTTCGATCTGATTTGGTCCAAAGATGGGTGGCAGACCGTTCACTCTTCAGCCAGCCGAAGTTTTGGCAGTGCAGGGTATAGCGTCGACGTTGCTTCAGCATTGGATGAGACGGGCAGTGTGATGTCATGGACGCTTCATTGGCCGGATCAGGACCGCTGGCTTGGTTACAACGTGGAAGTGAAGGTTGGCAGCAGCTAGCAAAGGATGTAACCCCTCTGGAGGCCGGAAGCCGGCCTCCAGAGAGGTGAAACCGCTTAGTGGATGATTACCACATTCATACTCCAAGGAGCGAGGGTAAGAGTCAGCGGCAAGGTCGGCGAACTGACCGTGGTTGTGGTTGGCGGAGCCCAGGTGCTCGTCCCTGCCGGGTCTGGAATCGTTCCGGTCGGCGAACCGGACAAGTCATAGATGGCCTTGTCGTAGGTTTCGACTGTGACGGTGGAAACTGCGGTTTGCCCCGACAGCGTGACGGAAACCTGCTGGCTGGCGGTCTCGTTGCGGTTGACCAGGAACAGAGCCGTGCCGCCACTATGGGTTGCCGCATACGCAACGACATCTGCCGTATCGCCGGATACGCTCGCGGTGAGCACGTTTTCCCCGGTGACGGCCACGTTACTGAAGAGTTGGAAGGCACGCGCCGTGGGCAGCAGAATTCCAGGCGCCAGTGTTTCCGCTGTGCACTCGTAATAATCGGTCAGCCCATCGGAGAAAATCATGTAGCCGCCGAAACTCTGCCAGCCATAGAGTGAGCTGGAGAAGTTCGCGCCGAAGCTGGCATCGGCGCAACCGCCGAAGCCGATCCACCAGGTGGCGCGCGATACGCCGTCGTTCATCATTTCGCCCAACTCCTGGCCGGCAAACAAGGCCTGAGTAATGGACATGGATTGTTTGCCTGGACTGCCATAGGGCCCGCCCATCTCGCCTACATAAATGGGCGTGTCCGGAGTCCCCCACTCCGCCAGTTCAGCCTTGAGGGTGTTGATGTTGGTGGTCAGCAACTGCGCATCCTGATTGATGAGGATGGCGTCGTCCTCCTCTCCCGGCGTTTCAGGATAGTTGTGGTATTCCACGAAGTCGTAGGAGCCCTTCGCATTGGCCATCACGGTATTGTCCCACCCGCCGGTCGTGTTATCCGCGTCCACAACGATGCCGACCAGCGTGTTAGGAGAAGCGGCCTTGATCGTGTCATAGAAGCCGCTGCTTCCCACTATCGTGGAGGCGTACTCCGTGGGGTTGTTTGCGGGAGAGTGCAGGTCTTCCTCCCAGGTGGCTCCGTAGACCTCGTTGCCGATGGTCATGTGGCTCACCGTAACGCCCATGTTCAACGCGTCGGTCGCCCACGCGGCAGCCTCGCTTGGTATACCGCCTCCGTTGCAAGTTGGGTTGGTGCCGTAATCCGCCGTCAAGGCCAAATCGAGGCCAGCTGGAATTACGACGTTGCTGACGAAGTTCGCAAACGTGTCATTGGTGTCAGGCGTTCCGCCACCAAAGGGAGCGTTCTGGCAGTTCGTATTAGTCTCCCAGTGATACACATCCGACCACGATCCGCCCGGCCAGCGAACGGCCTTGATGCCGGCGTTCTCGAAGGAATTCACGACGACGTCGCCGTTGGTGACAATGTCGTACCAGGCAGCCATGTTCATGCCTAAAAGCTGATCGGTTACGGCTATGCCTTTGGTGGTTGTGTTCACCGATACGGCCGTGTATCCCGCGACGTTGAGTCCGACGACGGCGGATGCGGTCGTGGTGCCGGACGTCCCGGTAATGGTGACCGAGGTTAATGCGGCGGGAAGCGATGCCACGGAGGTGAAGGTGACTACGCTGGAGCCGGTGGTGGGGCTGGTGCCGAATGTGGCAGTCACGCCGGTCGGCAGTCCTGTGGCGGCAAGCGTTACGCTGCCGGTGAAGCCGCCAAAGTCCTCTACCGTAATGGTGTCGGTGCTGCTGCTTCCTTGGTCAAGGGTCACTGGGGATGCCGCAGCCAGCAACGTAAATCCGCTGCCACCGCTGGCGCTGCCGCTGCCGACGGCGCTGCAGGTGGTCCCGTTGATCGCGAAGTTGGTAGGCATTGCGTTGGTGACGCCGTTCCAGTTAGCGTTGAATCCCACTTCGGAAGTACTTCCGCCTGCGGGGACGGCGCCGTCGTAGCTCAGGCTGGTGATGGTCACGTTGGCGCCGGTCTGGGTTACCGTGCCGCCCCATAAGGACTGGAAGGTCTGCCCATTGGCCCATGTCCAGGTCAGGGTCCAACTAGTCCAGGGAATTGTTCCCGTGTTGTAGATGGTCGGAACAGCTCCAAAGGAACCTGAAGTTCCTGATGAGCTTTGCCCGGAAACATCCCAGCCGATTTTGCAGGCCATGCCAGTGGCCGCGGTCACAGTGAGCGAGATCGTGGTGGTTGCCGTTACCGAGCCGGAGGTGCCGGTGATGGTGATCGTCGATGTCCCAGCGGTGGCGGTGCTGGCGGCCGTAAGCGTAAGAGTGCCGATCGAAGTGGACGGGTTAGAGGCCCAGGCCGCGGTTACGCCGGTGGGCAGGCCCGAAGCGGCAAGCGTTACAGAGCCGCTAAATGGACTCACATCGGTGATATTAATCGTTTCAACACTGCTGGAGCCTGCCGCGATCGACAGAGTTGCTGCCGAAGGAGTAAGCGAGAAGCTTCCTGCTGCCGAGGCCGTCACCGTCAGCGCAATGGTGGTGGATGCGGTCAGCGTGCCGGAGGTTCCTGTGATGGTGATGGTGCTTGTCGCCGCGATGGCCGTACTGGCTACCGTCAATATCAGTCCACTGGTGCCGGTTGTGGGGTTGGCATCGAGCGTGGCAGTAACGCCGGTGGGCAGACCCGAGACGGCCAGAGTTACAGCGCCGGTGAATCCGTTCACGTCGAGCACGTTGATGGTGTCGCTGACGCTAGCATCCTGAGCGATCGACAGAGCAGTCACCGTAGCCCAAAGCGAAAAGCTGCCCGACGTCGAAGGCACCGTGACGGCGATGGAGGTGGTCGCGGTGGTGCTGCCGGAGGTTCCAGTGATGGTGATGGTGGCCGAGCCGGTGGCTGTGCTGCTGGCGGCGATTGTCAGCGTGTCGCCGCTAACTGCGACCGTAACGCCGGTGTTCGAGCTAGTGGCGGTCAGAGTGACTGCGCCAGTGAAGCCGCCAGTGTCGGTGACCGTGATAGCGTCGGTGACGCTGGCGCCGGGAGCTATGGTCTCAGTGGTCGATACGGGAATTAGCGTGAAGCCGCCCGCTGCACTGACCGCCACTGAAACGGCACTCGAAGTACTGGTCGCATCGGTCGTTGATCCACCATAAACAGCCGTCAGCGAGTCAGTCCCGGCTGTCGCGAACGAGGTCGAGAGTGTTGCCACACCTGCACTCAACGTTCCAGTTCCAAGCGAAGTTGTGCCCGAAAAGAACGTAACTGTGCCGGTAGCTGCTGAAGGCGAAACCGTGGCTGTCAGCGTGACGCTGGCGCCAACCTTTGGCGTGGTGGTCGATGCAGCCAGCGCGGTGGTCGTCGGGGTCAACGCCGCTCCACTGACTGTCACTGAAATACCGCTCGAAGTACTGGTCGCGTCGGTCGTTGATCCACCATAAACAGCCGTCAGCGAGTCAGTTCCGGCTGTTGCGAATGAGGTCGAAAGCTTTGCCACACCCGAACTCAGTGTTCCGGTTCCGAGCGCAGTTGTACCTGAGAAAAAAGTGACTGTGCCGGTGGCCGCGGAAGGCGAAACCGTGGCTGTCAGCGCGACGCTGGCTCCAACCGTTGGTGTGGTGGTCGAGACAGCCAGCGCCGTGGTTGTGGGGGTCAACGCCCCTGCAGCGACCGTCACGGAAATTGCGCTCGATTTGCTGGTTGCATAAGTTGCCGATCCAGCGTAAACAGCCGTCAGCGAGTCAGTTCCGGCTGTCGCGAACGAGGTCGAAAGCGTTGCTACTCCCGCACTCAGCGTTCCAGTTCCGAGCGCGGTTGTACCCGAGAAAAAGGTGACTGTGCCGGTGGCCGCGGAAGGCGAAATCGTGGCTGTCAGCGTGACGCTGGCGCCAACCGTTGGCGTGGTGGTCGAGACAGCCAGCGCCGTGGTCGTGGCTGTCAACGCCGCGCCGCAAGTAACACCATTGAGCATGAATGAAGTAGGTATCGCGTTAGTCGCATTGTTCCAGGTGCCGTTGAAGCCCATGCCGGTGAGGCTGCCGCCGGCGGGGATGCTGCCGTTGTAACT
>JBEKRS010000083.1:0-20008 GCA_049518535.1 Occallatibacter sp.
CCTTTGCGGGGATTGCCTGGTTGATTTTGAAGGCGAAGGTCTTCCGTTACCAATCTAACTTGTTCTCGCGCCAGCAACAATTGCATGAACCTCGGCTTCCGCCGGTTGGCTTGGAACGAGTCCTCTGGAGATTGGACCACTGGCCGAAAATCGGAGCAGGGGGCTGACCCTCTACAATCAATCTGTATGCGTGGCTGGTCAATACCGCTGGGCCGTTGGATGGGCGTTGAGATGCGCGTCCACGCTTTCTTTCCAATTCTGGCTATCGTTTGCCTGGGTTTGAGTGGCTCAGATGGCGTTTTGCGCGGCCTGGGCCTGTTTATGTTGGTGGCGGCGGCGGTGGCCGTGCGGGAAACGGCGCGGCTGCTGGTAGCGGCGTGGCTGGGTTTGCGGTTGCGCGCCATTCTGCTGTTACCCATCGGCGGATTGTTTGCCTACGCCGATCCGGAGAGCCAGGAAAACTCCAGTCAAGGCGGAGCACAATTTGCGATTGCGCTGGCCGGTCCTTTGGCCAATCTGGCGACGGCGCTGATTCTGGCCGCGGTGTTTCTGGGTGCGAGCGGAGACCTCAAGCTGCTCACCCCGCCATTAGTCTCGGCCGGCTGGCTGGTGCGCAGCGTGGTATGGATACAGGCTGGCCTCGGCATTCTGCATCTTTTGCCGGCCTACCCCTTGGACTTTGGACGGCTTCTTCGAGGCGGCTTTGCCCGCAAGCACGGTTTCGCTCCTTCTAGCCGCATGGCCACGGCACTGGGACAGGCGCTGGCGCTGGCCGCCATGGTGGGTGGCTGGTTGCTGCATAGTCCGTGGATGATTATTGCCGGCTTCTTCATCATGATCGGTGCGCAGATTGAGGATCAGGGAGTCTTTTTCCAGTCGGTGGTGGACACGGTGCATATGCGCGAGGTGATGCTCACCGACTTCGCAACGCTGTCACCCTCTGACACGCTGGCCGATGCGCTGGTGCGCTGCGTGCATTCGTTGCAGGAGGATTTCCCGGTGGTGCGCGGCCCGCAACTGGTGGGCATCATTTCCCGCCAGCGCATTGTGGATGCCCTGCGCAGCGACGGCAACGGCTATGTGCAAGCGGCCATGTCCAAAGCCTTTCAGGTGGCGCGGCCCGAAGATACGCTGGGCACAACCATCCGCCGCATTCAGACTGGGCGCGGGCTTTCGCTGATTCCGGTTACCGACAGCGGACGCGTGGTGGGTATTGTGAGCGTGCAGAACCTGATGAGCTCCATGTCGCTATTGGCCGAGCAGCGCCGCATGGAACGCGAAGAAGCCAGCGAGAATGCCAGCTAGCGCACCCTTCTGTGAGGACGAATGAAGAAACATTGGGCGGTAATTGTCCAAGTATTTTGTTGTATCTGCTTTGCACTTGTATTTTCACATTCGTGGCTGGAAGAAAGGAGCCGCGGTGTGCACCTCCAGACCGTTCTATGGGGAGTGACGCTTCTGAGTTCGATTGCGCTGCCAATCATTCGGATACGAAATAATGAGTGATTACGGTATGCAACCTGTAACTGAGCCTGAGTTACCACGCGGCCTTTATCTGGTGGCCACGCCCATCGGCAACCTGGGCGACATTACTCTCCGCGCACTGGACGTCCTCAAACGCGTGGACCGCATCGCCTGCGAAGACACTCGTCAGACGCAGAAGCTGCTCAACCACTTTCAGATTGCCACTCCCACCGTAAGCTGTCATGAGCACAACGAGCGTCAGCGCGCCGAGGAATTGATAGAAGCGCTCAAGGCCGGCGGCCGCATCGCGCTGGTCTCCGACGCCGGGATGCCGGGCATCAGCGACCCTGGAAGCTGGCTGACTACCGAGGCCATTGCGGCCGGGGTGACGGTATTTCCAATTCCTGGAGCCAATGCTGCGCTTAGCGCGCTGGTGGCCTCTGGGCTGCTCACGGGCGAGTTTCACTTCATCGGATTCCTGCCGGAAAAGGCTGGGGCGCGGCGAACCAGATTGGAAGCGCTGGCCGACGAGATTCAAAAGAACGAGTTTGGGCGATTTGGACGGACATTGATTTTTTACGAAGCGCCGCATCGGATTCTGGAAACGCTGGCCGATTTGGAATCCGTCTGGGGAGCGGAGTTGCGCGTGGTTTTGGCTCGCGAGCTGACTAAGATCCACGAAGAATTTCTGCGCGGAACGGTGGCAGAGACGCGCCGCGAGTTGGCCAGCCGCGATCGAGTGCGGGGTGAGATTACGCTTCTAGTGGATGCGCGGCCTAGATCGCTCGCCGAAGGTCAGGCTACACCGGGAAATTCAAAAAGTATCGCCGACAGCGTCGCGCGCCTGCAGGCCGAGAGCGGCATGGACGAGAAGCAAGCACTCAAGCATATTGCGCGTGAACTAGGTCAATCCAAGAGCGGTGTTTATCGCGAACTGCAACGGGAGCGGGCACGGCGGCGGTAAGTCTCGGACTGTCACTTATCCGCTGATCCCCTGTTCTCGCGAATCATGAATATCTTCTATCAACTGCTGTAATTGCTCCCGCCTGCGCTCGCTCATGTCCAGGAGGCGGATGCCCACCATCTGCCGGTCGTGGATGGCCTGGATGACGCCGCCAAGCCGGAAGGGCAGGCCATCCAGGCGAAACTCGATTTCAACCCGCGTGTAGATGCCCACCGGAAAGCGCTCGTCGGTACGAATGCGGCAGCCATTCATGCTCAAGTCGAGAATGCGCCCTTGCAACCGGGACGCGATGTTGATGAGATGAATGACGGCCGTGGTATCGACCTCTTCCCGTAACTCCTCGCGGCGGTCGCGCTTGCTGAGTTTGACGGGTGGTGTGCTCGGGGTCTTTAGCGCGATCGTCTGAGCTGGGATCGTTTGCGCCGGGGGCTGAGGTTTCCGCAGCGCCTCTGACGCCGCCAGCTTCGCTAGTGCAACCCCCGCGGCTCTCAGTGCGGCAGCCTTTTCTTCGGCGACCCTCTGCTCTGCAGACTGCTCCTTAGCTGCCCTTTCCGCGGCAATTTTTTCCTCGGCTGCCTGCTTCTCGGCGGCCAGCTTAGCGGCTTTGGCGATATGCTCTTCTTCGACCTCGGAGAGCGCCTCGATTAATTCTTCCCTGCGCCGCGCGGGCACATCCACAAAGCGAATACCGACCAGATTCTGACCATCGGTCCATTGGGTCGAGCCGCTGAAACGGAAGGAAAATCCGCGAACCTTGAAAGTGACTTCGACACGGACCATGGTTCCGGCCTTGAACCGCTCCTGAGTGCGCAGGCGGCAACCACTCATGCTGATATCGACAACGCGGCAAGGGACTGTAGAACCATGCTGCACCAGCAGGAGGCGGGCATCTCCATCCACGCCGAAGCGAGGGACGACGCGGCGGCTCTCGTGTTCGGCCGCAAGCTCTTCCGCCTTTTTCTCCGATTCCATTGCCGTCACCGCCTACGTTCGGGTGAAATCAGCGTCCTGCGGCCAGTTCCCAGGGGCGCAGTGGGGCAGGCTGCGCAGCTTCACGACCCTTCAATCGGTCATACACGTAAAGGTCGCTCGTGGTTCCCAACGACTCGTTGTAGAGATCGATCGAGCCGATCAACTGCTTCAACTCTTCGGTAAACATGTGAATCGCATGCAAGTGATTGGCCGAGGCAGGAATCTCAAATTGGAGCGTTTTAATAAACTTCTGATAGCCGCAATCCAGCAGCCGCGCCACCTGCCCCTTAACCAGCACTCCCGGAGAAATGGCAAATGCCGCTCCCACATTTTCGGCTTTTGAGGCCACTAGAACCGCTCCGACTCCATATTTGCTCACCAGCGTGCCGCCTGCAACTTCGGCTGAGGGCGTGACATCGAAAGAATGCACACGCAGCGTCTCCAGAGTCTGATCGAAGTTCGGATTAGGGGATTTTCGGCTCACGACGCCTTCCAATCTGCGAGGATGCTGAAGTAGGTATCGGCGGAATTCTCTTTGAACTCCAACCTCGCATACTCAATCTCGCATACCGGGAGCGCTCACCGCAATTCCCATGAGATCGCCGGTTCACAGACAAAACGCGTTGGTGCCACCAAAAGTCAGGAAGGGAAAGATCATGATGAACGGAATTCCGCAACTCACCGTAAAGGAACTCAAGCGGCGCATGGATGCCGGAGAGGACGTATACATCCTCGATGTGCGCGAGCCCTGGGAATACAAGATAGCGCAGATCGGAGGCAAGCTGATCCCGCTGAATGAAGTGCCGCAGCGGCTGGCCGAGATCGACCGCGAGCGCGAGGTCATCGTCCATTGCCACGCGGGCGTTCGCAGCCAGCGCATCGCGGAGTTTCTGAAGCAATCCGGCTACCCGCGCGTTGCCAACCTTGCCGGCGGTATCACCGCCTGGAGCAATGAGATCGACCCCAAGGTGCCGAAGTACTGAGGGAGAATATGTTCCACGAGATACCTGAGACGATGTTGACTCGGATGGACGAGTTGGAGCAGATCGACGCCCGCGATCGCACCGACGGGACACCCCGCTTGGAGCGACTTCGCCAGATTTCACCGGAAGTAGGAAGATTCATCGCCATCCTGGCAGCAGCTGCGCCGGCAGGCCGCTGGGTCGAGATTGGAACCAGCGCGGGCTACTCAGCACTATGGCTTGCTCTGGCTTGCCGGATTGCGATCAGAAAGATCACGACATACGAGATTTTGGATGAGAAAGCAGCGCTTGCGCGCCAGACCTTCGATGCCGCCGGTGTCTGGGATGTTGTCGAGTTCGTTCACTGCAATGTTCTCGATCGCTTGCCGGAGTTGAAAGAGATCGCCTTCTGCTTTCTCGACGCCGAGAAGGATATCTACGACCGCTGTTATGAGGCCATTGTGCCGGCCATGGTTGCAGGTGGCATTCTTGTTGCCGACAACGCGATCAATCATCGGGCGACCCTGCAACCGATGCTCGATCGGGCGCTCGAAGACGAGAGAGTGGATGCTCTGATCGTCCCCATCGGCAACGGAGAGCTGGTTTGCAGGAAAAAGTGAAAATGCGTCAGTCGAGCCAGCCAAGTTTTCATTGAAGAATGGGAGCCGTAAGTATGGAAGCCGCAGAGCTCGCGGGCAGTCACGTTCGTCTTGAACCGCTCGATCGCAGTCACGCTGGCGGGCTGGCGACGGCCTCGGCAATCGACCCCTCGCTCTACCAGTGGAGTCCAGTTCCCCAGGGCGACGCTGAGGCTGCCGCCTATATTGAGAATGCTCTGGCTGGGCAGGACGCTGGCGCCGCTCTGCCTTTCGCTATCGTTCGCGACGGCGTTATAGTTGGGTCCACGCGCTTCTTCAACCTCGAACGTTGGGCATGGCCTTTGGGTCATGCGCGCCACGGCCGCAACCATCCGGACGCTTGCGAGATCGGCTACACCTGGCTAAGCCGCTCCGCTATCCGTACCGCTGCCAACACAGAGGCCAAGCTGCTGATGCTGACTTATGCCTTTGAAACCTGGAAGGTGCTCCGCGTCTGTCTGCATACGGACGTTCGCAACCAGCGTTCGCGCGCCGCAATCGAGCGGATCGGTGGGCAGTTTGAAGGTATCCTCCGGGCCCATCGGATGGCCGCCGACTATATCGCCCGCGACTCGGCACGCTATTCGATCATTGCGGCAGAATGGCCGGAGGTAAAGTCGCGGCTGGCTACTTTCCTCAATCCAGCGTGACGGACTTGCCGCTTCAGGCGTTGTTCTCGTCCATCTTGCCGAAGATCATCTTGCCGCTGGCGGTTTGCAGCACGCTGGTGACTGAAATCTCCACCGGCTTGCCGATCAGCTTGCGAGCGTGATCGACCACAACCATGGTTCCGTCGTCCAGATAGCCCACGCCCTGGTTGTACTCCTTACCCTCTTTGAGGATGAGCACGTTCATCTTTTCGCCGGGCAGCACGACCGGCTTGAGGGCGTTTGCGAGGTCATTGATGTTCAGCACCTCGACGTGGTGCAGATGAGCCACCTTATTCAGGTTGAAGTCGTTGGTTACGACCTTGGCCTCCCACTTCTTGGCCAGTTCCAGCAGCTTCAGGTCAACCTCGCGGATGGAGGGAAAGTCGTCGTGGACGATCTGCACCTGGATGTTGGCGTTGGACTGCATGCGCTGCAGCATGTCCAAGCCGCGGCGGCCGCGCTGACGTTTGGAGGCATCGGTCGAGTCGGCCACGGTTTGCAGCTCGCGCAAAACGAACTCCGGCACCACCATCATGCCATCGATGAATCCTGCCTCGGCGATGTCAGCGATACGGCCGTCAATGATGACGCTGGTGTCGAGCACCTTGGCGCTTCGGCGCGTAGGCCGGTCGGAGGCGAAGACGTTGCCCAGCGCCGCCGGGTTCAGCAAGTCGCCCTTGTTAGCGCCCACCAGCAGCCCCACGTAGGTCATCAGCAGCAGGACGAAGATCTGCAGCACGGCCGAGGTGGGTCCAGGCAGCAAGGCGCTCCGCAGCACCACGCAAAACAGCGCCGCGCCGATGATGCCCAGCACGCTGCCCGCAACAGCGCCTATCAGCCGCTTCAGGCTGAGTGCCCGTACGCGCAACTCGAAGACAATGACTGCGCATGCCGCGCCTGCACCCACTAACGCGCCGATCGGTGCTGATATGCCGAAGGGATGAAGGAATGAACAGACGACTGCAAGAAGAGCCACAAAAAGAATACGAACAACGATCAGATCCATATGAAGCCAACCCCTACTGGCTGGGAGAAAATATTCCAGATGGGTACCGTTGGCGAGTATTCCACCCGCCCGTGAAATCGTCAAGGGGCCAAGGCAGGGAAACGTTACAGGGGTCACGGAACACAGATCAACTTGCAGGCCAAAGCGCTACAGGATACCAGCCTGAACCTTTACTCCCATTGCTGGCTCTCCGGCACTGACCCCTGGTTTCTTTACGACGCGACCGCCAGCTCGGCCGCCGGAATGAGCCGCTGCGAACCCTTGCGAGGGCCGCGCTTGCGAGCACTCATGATTTTGATGCGCTCCAATAACTCCTGGGATGAGCAATTTTTTTTAGGCAACAGGGCATCGGCGGCGTGCATCTCGCCGGCCATTCTTTGCGGATCGCCCAGCAAGATCATGGGCACGTGTGCCGCGACCTGCTTCAGCCGCTCCACCAACTGGCTGCCATTCATCTGCGGCATGGCAAAGTCGGCCAGTACCAGGTCCACAGAGGTTTCGGCAAAGATGCCGATGGCCTCCTGCCCGTTGGTCGCCGAGACCACCTTGTATCCGTTGGTCGCCAGCATGAACTTGAGCACGGAAAGCTCCTGTTCATTATCGTCTACGCAGAGAATGATTTTTTTGGGTCGCATGGTCTGGGAACAAACTCCTCTTGCAGATTTTTCGGTCGCCTGGAACACACTTCGCCTATGCCCGCTCTAGCGGCAGGCTGGCGCCGTGAATTTCCAAGGCTCTCGACCGGGAACGCGCAGGCATTTGCTGGTTGATCTTGCACGCGGCTTGCCTTGCGTGATGCGCGCCGCCTTGGGGAGAGCAACGGCCTGTCACGCGGCAACCGGCATTCGATACACAGTCGGCTGTCTTTGTTCCTAATCGGGTTGTGAATGAAGCCTGGGGCAAATCCGGCGAGGTGCCGGGTAAATTCCATCAATGAAAGCTAAGAGTACGAGCGAAGGATGCAGCTGGAAAGAGGGAAGGACAGGCGAAACTCATTGTGAAAATACGTCGGTAACAGGTGAATATGAGCTAGATTTAACCCACACTGTCACTTGCGATTATGAAAACCTGTTGAAAGTATGTGTATTACGGCAGGAAAAGCTGTCCTTTTGCTACAAGAACAGTGCTGCCCGCGACGCGCACATCTGTGACCTTCGCCCTTGTCATCTGCGCAGAAAGAAATAGATCACTCGTTCGGCCGATCTCCACACCCTGACGCAGAGCAATCCGCTGGCCTGCAACCACAGCATTGCGATGGACCAGATAGCTGATGGCGCAGCCAGCCGCTGAGCCTGTGGCCGGGTCCTCGCCACCATTGAACTGCATGCGGGCGCGCCAGGCTGGTTCATCGCCGGTCACTTTTTTCCCCGTCGGCGCAAGCACAAAGAACCAGCGAGCCCCGCGCTCTCGTAGCCACGCTGTGGCCTCCCGCTGGCTCACGTTGAGCCGCGCCAGAGGATCGAGCGAGCGCAGCGCCACAATGGCAAATGCCGTGCCAGTAGAGACGATCTGGGGCGGCAGACCGGGGTCCAGGTCATCGATGGCCAGCCCAGTCAGACGAGCCACTTCTCTGGGGTCGAGCTCCGCGCCAAACTTCGGGTCCGGCTGCGTCATTTCGCCGAACAGACCCCCGGAATCGTCGGGCTGGCTAGAAAAGCGCACAGGCACCGCGGCCACGTTGAGCCTGAGTGTCACAACGCCATCCTGCTCGGTCTCCGCCGCGTCGAGCTTGAGCACGCTGGCTGTGCCCAGTGTGGGATGGCCGGCAAAGTTCAGCTCCTCCTGGGTGGTGAAGACGCGCACCCTCACGCCTTCGGCCTGCTCGACGGCTGGCGTCCTGCGCTCAATAAAAGTGGTTTCAGAAAGATTGAACTCGCGTGCAATGGCTTGCATGCGTTCGGTTGTGAGGTTCGCGGTGTTCTTTACCACCGCCAGCGGATTGCCCGCCAGCACTTTATCGGTAAAAACATCGACGACAAAATAGTCCAGTTCCAGCATTGCTTGACGCGCCTCCCGTCAAGCTTTAGTTTACGCGGTGAGTTTTTCAGTTTAAATCGAAAAGAGAACCGCACTCCGGAGGCGGAGCAGCGGCCCATAGTTCCCGTTTTTCCGGGAGTCAGGCAGTGAGGGCCGGAAGAGAGCTTGCTCTTCCGATCCCCAGACCGTCGTTTCTATCTACAGCTCGATCATAGGCCGCGGCAGGCGAGTCTTTGCGCTGTCAAGGAAGAGCCTCATGCGCAGAGCTTCGCTGCGCTGCATGGCCACCAGCCGCATGTGCCTGCGAATGTGATCGCCATCCACCAGCCGTTCCACTTGTGTCTCATCGAACGCGGCATCCTTTTCCAGCCGCGCAATCCGTTCTTCGACTGTGTGGCGAAACCGGGGACTAATTTCAAAACCTTCGCTGGTAGCGCAGTTGATCATCATGGCAGGCTCCTCGGGAGAAATCCTTGCGTCCGCGGAAATAATTTCCGAGGCGAGCTAAAGTATTTTCAACCTTTGCCGATCCTAATAAGTATTCGTGTGATGCGCCAGATTACTGGCTGAGTGCACGAAGGTAATTTTCTGTCCAGAAATCGGACAGCTTGGCGCTTTTTCAAGGCCTTTTTGCACAACTCGACCCGCCGCACCCCAAGGTGTGACGGGCCTTTCTTTGTAAGGAGGGGATTTCTTTAGCCGTGGATTGCTTTGCCGGTCACTGACTATCTGGCGCTATGGCGAAATAGCCTTTGCGGACTTGCACCTTCATACTGTCGCCGTGGCACTCAACGGAGAGATGGCGGAAACTGCCGTCCAGCTTGGTGTTCGACGGCGTGTAGGTGGCCACGTACTGGGTGCGCAGCTCGTCCTCGATCTGCTGGAAAGCGGCTTCGAGCTTCTTGCCATTGTTGCCCACGTCGATCAGCCGGCCGCCGGTCTCTTCGGTCAGCTTCTTCATGGCTGAGTAGCCGGTATAGCCAATATCTCCGTAAAAGCTCCGGTCGGCGATCAAAATCGTGTAGACGATGACGTTGGATTTCTGCGCCGCGGCAATGGCATCGTTGATCTTGACGCGGCTGCCTTCGTCTTCACCGTCGGTCAGCAGGATCATCGCCTTGCGGCCCGACTCCTGGTTCATCTTCTGGTTGGCTGCAAGATAGACCGCGTCATAGAGCACAGTTCCTTTGGGCGCACCGATGGTGGGGATCGTTCCGCCGCCAGCGCCGGGAATGCCCGCTGCGCCATTGCCGCCAGCGGTGTTGATCTCGGCCTTGCCCATGGCATGGGCTAGGGATCGCGGATTGTTGGTGTAATCCTGCAAAAGGTCTACGTTCACATCGAATGAGAGCAGAAAGGCTTCGTCCTTCGGCTTGAGCACGCGCTCAAGAAACTGGCTGCCTACATCCTGCTCCAAAGGCAACACACGGTATTGGCTGCCCGAGGTGTCCAGCAGAATCCCCAAAGTCAGCGGCTGATGCGTCTCGGCCACAAAGCTCTTGAGCTTCTGCGGCTGCCTATCTTCCAAAACCGTGCAATCGTCTTTAGTCAGATGCGGAACCAGCTCACCCGACTTGTCCTTGACGGTGAAGAAGACGTCTACCAGGTTGACATTCAACTTGAAGGTCGCCACTGGCTGGTCTTCTGGTGCGGTGTCCGGCGCGGTTGAGACCGGGGGCGCATCCGGCGAAGGAGCAAGTTGAGCCCATCCCGTCGGAACCAATACCGGCAGGCCAAGGAGCAAAGCGGCAACTCCCCATCGATTACACATTCTGATCCTTTAGACGAAATTAGAACTCCGAGGACAGCATACCCGAACTCTTTCCCTTCGGGCGCAACCAGCAGGGCCCCCCGCGCGTCTGATACTCTGACGGTTGCAGCACTGTTTACGGGAGAATACCTGTGAAGCTAGGATTAACGGCGATCGCGCTGGCCGCGCTCCTGAGTTTTAACCCGAATACCAGCTTGAGTTTGAGCCAGGCGGCTATGGCGCAAGATCAGCAATCTGCCGTGCCGGATGCCCCTACGCCCCGAGCGCCTCAGCCGCTTTCGTCGGACGTGAACGGCCCGATTACCCCCGGTAAGGGCGCCGGAGACACCTCGACCGGGCCTACTTCGTCCTCGAATCCTCCGGCGGTCCCGCAGGCGGCGCCGCCTAGCCCAGCGAAAGACGATGTCCAGACTGCACCGCCCGAGCAGCCCGCCCCCGGCGAAGCCGTTGAAAGGACCAGCACCCTGATTCGCCTGCACGTGAACTTCGTCGAAGTTCCAGTCACCGTGAAGGACTCGAAGGGAAAGCTGGTGGCAGGACTTGGCTTCCGGGACTTCAAAATCTACGAGAACGACACACGGGAGCCAATCGCCTTTTTCACTACGTCTTCATACCCGCTTTCAGTCGCTTTTGTGATCGACCAGAGCCTGACCTCCGACGTGATGGCCAAGGTGAACAACTCGTTGGGCGCGATTCAGGGTGCGCTGACGCCCTATGACGAGGTGGCCGTCTTTTCTTACAACAACGGCGCCCAGGAGCGGACCGGCTTTACCGGCGCGCAAAGCAGCCGTCTCCCCGCCGTGCTGGCCCTTACCAAGGAGACCGGCAGCGAGATGCTGGTGCCCGTCAACGAGGGCCCGATGTCTGGATGCAATATTCGCCAGAACGGAAGCTGCGTCGACCCCAACCTGCAACCGGGACGCTCGGCTGGGGCCAACAGCGGCATAATGTTGATCCCCAAGGAGATTCATACTCTGAACGACGCAATCCTGGCCGCAGCCAAGGAGCTGTCCACTCGGCCTCAGGGTCGTCGCCGTATCATCTACGTCATCTCCGACGGCAAGGAGTACGGCAGCAAGGCCACCTACAAAGAAGTGCTGCGCTACCTGGAGACGAACAAGATCGCCGTGTATGGCACGCTGGTGGGCGATTCGGCCCGCTGGGGCGAGGGCTACGTGAGCCGCATCCACCTGCCTTTCACCATGTACGACAACATCCTCTATAAGTACATCGCGGCCACTGGCGGCGCGCCGGATTCCGAGCGCGACCTGAATGGCATCGAGAAGAGCTACGCCAAGATCGCCGATGAGGCGCGCAACCAATACACGCTGGGCTACTACAGCCACGAGCCGACAATCGACGGCAAGTTCCGCAAGATCGATGTGCGCGTCGACCGGCCCGGCATGGAGGTTATTGCCAAGCAAGGTTATTGGCCCTCCGCGCAGGATTCCCACTGATGTGGCTGACCGGCAAAGACACGAAAGGCCTATGCTCATGAGCACAGGCCTTTCTGCTTGAAGGAATCTATTCACGCGGCTTAGGTGAAGCAGCCTGGCAGGCTTGAACCCCGCCCGGGGCGGTTGTGACGCCGAGCGCCTTACTTGGGCTCGATCGGCGCTGAACTGGGCGGTGCGGGTGCTACGTTCTGCTGCTGTATGGGCTGCACAGGGGGGGGAGGATCGTTCACTCCCTTGAGTCCTTCCTTGAAGCCCCTCAACCCTTCGCCTAAGCCCTTGCCCAGCTCCGGCAGCCGCCTGCCGCCGAAAAGCACGAGCAAGACAACCCCAATCACCAGTAAGTGCGTCGGCTGTAAAAAATCACCCATGGTTTCACCCTCCACGCGCCGGGCCTCGCCACAGCGCAATACCAACTGTTATTGTCGCACAAAGCCGGATGCCCGCGCTGGACCAGTCATGAGATACGCCCTGTGAACAGTTACGCACTTCTACTGCGTAAGCGGCGCCTGGCCACACTGAAGGTGGTCAATTCACCTGCGCCGGCCGGCCTAGCCGTTCCGTGACCATGGCATAAAAGGCGCGCAGGTCCTCCTCTTCGCCCACGGTCAGCCGGCGGTAGACCTTCATCAAAGGGAACAGCCGCGAGCCGCGCACTTCGATAGCTGGAACCGCCAACACGCCGCCAGGATACTGGATCATCTCCCAGGTACCGGCATAGCGAAGACGCAGTACCTCACCGAGATAGCTGCCCCACAGCCGCACCTCGAAGTCCAGATCCAGCTCCGGACTCTCTCCCACCAGCACCAGAATCTCGTCCAGCGCGTCGATGGAATCGGCTGTAAAGTCCAGAGTCTGTTTGAACTCGCTTGCTCCTCGCCCAGCCGCAGCCCGCGCATAGCCCTCCATCATCGCTCCCAGGTCGGAGAAGGGCGACGACTCCAGTCTTTTGCGCAGATCGGCAGGCTTTTTCATTCCATCTCAAGAGTACATGTCTACGCGTCATCGAGGGGGCATGTCAACGGCCCTGGGGGATGAAAATGGCAAGGTTCTCCAGGTTTGTGGCAGACTGAGAACAGTTGTGGAGGGTCTCCCGTTGAAGATCATCAAGTTTTTCACCCTTGCCGCCTTGCTGGTGGTCAGCTATAGCCAAGCCCGATCCGCCGGCCGCGATATATACCCCGACCCGGCGCAGGCCAAGGCCGACATAGCCGCTGCCCTCAAGACCGCTGCCAGCACCCACAAGCGCATCCTTCTGGATTTCGGCGGCAACTGGTGCGGCGATTGCCAGGTGCTGGACCTCTATTTCCACGACCCCGCCAACTTGCCCATCCTCGAAGCAAACTTCGTGCTGGTCGACGTGAACATCGGCAAGATGGACGCCAACCTGGACATCGCCAGGCAATACGAGGTTCCGCTGAGCAGAGGCGTCCCCGCGTTGGCTGTCCTCAGCGAACACGGCAAGCTGCTCTACAGCCAGAAAAGCGGCGAGTTCGAAGCCATGCGCCGCATGGAGTCGTCGGCTGTCACCCAGTTCCTTGTCCAATGGAAGCCCGCCAAGCCCGGCTGCTCGGCAGTGATGGTGAACTGCTGAAGGAAGCGGAAACTACAGCCCTCGCAGGAACTCGTTAAATTGCTTCGCGTGTGGTGAAGCATCCTCGATTTTGACGGGATCTATTTTGCCCAGTAATTCAAATCCATGCTTCGTCTTGTGATATTCGCCTTTGGTCTTGGTCGGGCTCGACGCGTGTTTCAATTTAGGTTCCAAATCGTCTTTGAGGACGACTTCGATGTTGGTTGGGCTGCCTGGAAGGCTATTCGCCAAGAACCCGCCATCGTAAAACTCAGCCAGCACCTTTCGGTCGGCGAAAAACCATGCCTCCATGGCTTGAACCATTAAAAAGACCCGGTGGTTCTGCAACGCGGGAAAATCCCACCTATCGCGAGATCGGAGATGTTCGACGGGTGTCGCAGCAGCTACACGATCTTCAGCATCAACCAATAGAACACAGATTTCGTTTCCGCGGCTTGTTTGTACCGCAGTTTTGAATCTGTCAAAAGCCTGTTGGCGGCCGCCACAGGCAACAATACTGGGACGGTGGTTCGCAGGCGCGAGCTTAGAACAATAAGTGGAAAAGCCTTCTCTGCACTTCGTAAGAGTGGTCCTCGCGTCTCCTCCGCCTTCCACGAAAATCTGCACGATCACCAGCGATTTCCCCCGATCTGACCGCTCGCCCATAGATGCCCTAGAGAATAATCCTTAAGCCAAACCTTCATGCGATCAGCTTCCAACCGCTGAATCTTCGTAGCGCCTTCAAACTTCTCGCAGACGCACACGCTCTCCGGATCGTCGGAAAAGCATTCGACAAGCGATTGAGAATGAGTGGTAACTATCAACTGCGTCCTGCCCGAAGCGCCACGTAGCAGATCAGCGAGCGTGGGAATGATGTCAGGATGAAGGCCGAGCTCTGGTTCTTCAAGACAGGTGATGGGCGGAGGCGTTGGATTGAGCAAAATGGTCAATAATGCAAGCCAGCGCAGAGTTCCATCCGAAAGGCGAATGGCTGGGGTGCTGATGCCGGAAGATTCACGAACACGAAGCTCAACGAATCCTTCCCTAAAGCGCGTTTCAATATCCTTTGCTTCATCACTGAGGGCCTGAAATGCCTTCCGCAACTTTTCTCCAGGCTCATGGTCCTGATGTGTCAATATAAAATTGAGCACGTGAGCTAGATTGCTGTTGTCCTCTTCGAGATAAGTGGTCTCCTTCCCTGCCTGTTCTAGCGTTCTTGGAGATGACTTAAATCCGAAGGTCCACTCTCTATAAAGAGCAATCTTTTGTAGAAGGTCTTGGGCGAATGAGTTAGCTCCTGCAATTCCAAAAGGCTGGGAAAGAATTGAAATTTGATCGGTGACTTGCGAGGATTGGGAATTTAGGCCATCAATACTCGATCCGTTTTCCGCCAATGGCCAATAAACAACCCTATCGTTCTCTCTTGTGATTGACGAGTGTGGTTTAAGGTTAGTAGACGAAATTGGATGAGGTTGGATTTCTTCGCGGTCGATTGAAAACGTAGCCGACCAATCGAAAGCGTTGAGCTTGATCTGATAGATGTAATCAATCCCCTGATCCGGATATACAGAGGAGACCACTTCGAGTGCTGGCCCGAATGGAAGGTCAGACGAGTTACCTTGCTTTTGATGCTTCCAAATCCATTCGAGGCGTCCGCCTGTTTTTGTTACATGCTCCCAAGGCTTTTTCCCCGTCAAACTCTTCAGCAATCCGATAATCTCAATCAGATTCGACTTCCCTGACCCGTTCGGCCCAATAAGAATGTTGAGTTGTGGGCTGAGCTCAATCTTTTCCGTATTCGGCCCGAAGGAGAGCAGGTTTACCGGGCGAATCGACTTGAGAAACGGTTGCTGGGCCATGACTGTGCCTCCTCTCTTCTGGAAAATGCTTGTACGGTATCACTTTACCTCAACCGCGTGGGGAAGCGAAGCTACTCGTACCGCAGAGTGCCCGGAAGGCCAACAGCGCCATACGCAACAGAGGACCTAGCACGCTACATCAGCTCATCGGCGCCAGGTGCTTGGTGTTCTGGTAGGTGTAGATGATGCGGTGGGCGACGGTGATGGTGGAGAGTACGGCCAGTATCCACAACACCGGGGCCATTGCTCCCCAGTGGTTAAACAGGGCGCCGATTATCACCAGTACGATGCGCTCCGGGCGCTCCATGAAGCCGACCTTGCATTGGCCGATGAGAGCCTCGGCGCGGGCGCGCGTGTAGCTGACCATCAGCGAAGTGACCATGACGAAGGCCACCAGCACCACATATCTGAATCGATTAATGCGGCCGTAGTAAACCAGCAATCCGAAAAAGAGCACCACGTCGGAGTAGCGGTCGATGACCGAATCAAAGAAGGAGCCGAAGACTGTGACCTGGTTGTTGCGTCGCGCCACGCGGCCATCCACCATGTCGAACAGGCCAGCGCCGAAAATCACCATCCCCGCATAGAAGAACATGCGGCCGGCATTGGTGGCATTGGCGTGGCCGAACAGAAATGCGGCGCCGATATTGATGATCAGGCCGATGAAGGTCAGAGCGTTGGGCGAGATGCGGGTCAGCGCCAGGCCGTGAACGATTTTGTCGAGAAGCCATCCGCATGCGCGGCCAAAAGCACTGGTCCAGGTCGTTGCCATCTTGCTTACTTTTGCTCCAAGTTCTGCACCGTCCCAGCCTGGGCTTCGGCCGCGGCGGCTTCATCGTGAATCGTCGTCAGCTTCAATACTTCCAGTTCGCGCTTGCCGTTGGGCGTGACGATGGTGACCGTGTCGCCTACCTGCTTGCCGACCAGGCCACGGCCGATGGGTGATGTTGTCGAGATGAGACCCTTGGTCACATCTGACTCTTCGCTGGTCACAAGGCGATAGACAACCTCTACGTCTTTGGTCGCGTCGTAGACCACCACCGTCGAACCAAAGCCGGCTTTGTCCCTGGGAATGTTAGCGAGGTTGACCAGTGAAAGCTCGGCCATGCGCCTGTTCAGTTGGCCCAGCCGTGCATTCACGAAGTCCTGACGCTGCTTGGCCATGTGATACTCGGCGTTTTCCGACAGGTCTCCCATGGCTACCGCCTTCTTGATTTCGGCGGGAAGCTCGTGCTGGAGTTCGTGCTCAAGGAGTGCGATCTCGGCTAAAAGCTGCTTTTTGATGTGTTCGGGCATTTTTAAGGTCCGTGGCGGCGAGCGGGGACTACTCAATCCGCGAGAGATGGAAGAACTCGACTTCTCATTATACGCGGGGCAGAAGGTACCTTGGCAGACGAACTTAGTCTCCCTAATCCGCAAGCCCTGATCCAGCCCCGTGCTCGTCCAGGAACGACTGCAAGATCAGCGTGGCGGCTACTTGATCGACAACCCGGCGGTGCTGCTGGCGAGCGTGGCCAGCTTCATACAAGATTTGATGAGCCTCGCGGGTGGTCAGTCGCTCGTCCCAGAGGTGGATCGGCAAGCCGGTCAACTCGCCTAGCTCGGCGGCGAAGACTTGGGTTTTGGCGGCTTGCGGGCTGATCTCGCCGGAGAGATGCACCGGATTGCCCACCACGATGCCCACTACCGAAAATCGTCGGCAGAGACGAGCCAGCGAACGCAGGTCTTCTCTGCGATTGTGCCTTCGCTCCAGCGTCAGCACCGGCTGCGCGGTCAAGCCCAACTCGTCGGAGACGGCCACGCCGATGCGGCGATTGCCTACATCGAGGGCGAGATAGCGCGGATGGGAAATAGCTTCCAGCTTTTGGCTCCTTGGTTTTAGATAGATCCTAGTTTAGATAGATCTTAATCTCGCTCAGGCAAAAGGAGGTTCGGAAGGTGAAGACAACCGCTTGAGCGGTTCCACAGTTCCACAGGTGGTGGAATTTTCTGCGAAATATGCATGGAAGTCATTTATTTTGTGTTTATTATGTATTGACTAAAGGACTATCCGCAAGGTTCTGGGAATATAAAAAGGGGGAGGGGTGTCCTGGCCTGGCTTGGCCGAGTTGGGCGATGTGCAACGGTTTCAGAACAAGCGCCCGCCGCCTATGCGGGATTGACGCCGGTGGTTCGCGAGTCGGCTATCGGCAACTATTCGCAAATACCACCGGACAGGTGCGGTCGTTTTCATAGAAGGATGATAGGGCTTGGGGGACATGGAGCTATTTGGTAGAGTTCGTTGCAGCGGACTGGGCGGTCAGTGCCTTCAGATCGTCGACTAGCGTATTCAATGCGTCATCGAACTTCTTATCGCGGGCCTTTTGCAGACCCACTGTAGGAACATATTCTTCCAGCGTCCAGAGCACAACATGCGTCTTGGGGTCGCGCAGCACCAGCCAGAAATGCGGAGTATTGGTGGAAGCTCCGCCTCCAACGGTGGTGATTGGGTTGGAGAAACTGATTTCGAGAACCATATCAGCTTCGCCGGGAGCACCCACAAGGTCGTATCGTCCCCAAGTTTTGACTGCCGTGTAAAACTCGTTGTAGGTTCGATCAGGCGTTCCGCTCCAAAGGTTCGGAAGGAATTCTCTGCCAGCGTTGGAGATGAAGACCTTCTTTGCGGTGGCGATTTGCGAAGGCAGCGGCGCTGCTGGCGCCTGCGCGAGCAAAGCTGGGACCAGCGGCAGCATCATCGCAAATCCGAGAGACACTACAACTAACTTGACTTTCAGCATGATTTTTCCTTTAACTTTGATTCGCAAGAATTATCGCCGATCAGGATTGCGGTCACAACCTATGCATCTCCGAATAAGTCGTCTATCTTCTGTTGCAGGGATGCGACTTGCTGGCGTAACTCGGCGACGGTTGATTCTAACTGCGCGATGCGCTCTTCGTGGCCTGCGTCCTGCTCGGAGAATTGGCCGGGCTCGCGACGCGCGTATGTTGGCTCGGCGGCAAAAGATGCCGCAAGCGACTCAATGCCGCCGGAGAGCAGATGCGCGTAGCGGGACTCTTTGGTTCCGGGCTGGCGGGGCAAGATGGCTGCCAGGGGTGGCTCGCGCTCCATCAGCTTTTGCAGGCCGGCGAGCACCTCGCCGATTTCGTCGAAGCTGTGTAACCTCTCTGTCCGGCCGCGCAACTCGCCGGGGGTTTGCGGGCCGCGCAAGAGCAGTACGCAGATGAGGGCCGTCTCCGCGCGGCTGAAGTTGAAGGCCTCGCCCAGCCAGTGCTCGTATTTGGCGACGCGGCCGTCGGCCCCACGCGCGCGGCCGGCCAGATGCAGGTCTTCAAGGCCATGCAGGGCCTGACGCACTGCTTCCTCGTCCAGATCCATTACTGGCTCGCGGTTCGAACGCTGATTGCAGGCGTTGATGAGCGCGTTGAGAGACATGGGATAGTAGTCCGGCGTGGTGACTTCTTTTTCAACCAGCGCGCCGAGCACGCGGGCCTGGGCTAGGGTGAGGACGATTTGCTCCATTGGCGGCATAGGTCTATTTTGCCACTGCTCGCGGGGCGGGCTATTCACAATGAACAGCGATTGGTAGGTTGGAAGGGTTTCGTCGCGGCCCTACGGGACGCAAGTTCTTGTGGAACTCGAGTCCCAGGATTGCGCTGCGCTTCATCCTGGGCTATTTTCGTCCACTCTCTCCGGGAGTGGCGAACAGCTCAAGAACCATCCTTGCGCGCATCCGTTTTGAGGTTGAGTCTGAGGCCGCTTGAAGGAAGAATCCATGCAAGGAATAGACCCGTAGTGGCCAACAGCAAGGCGCCCAGACTCCCATCGTAGGTCGCGGCTATGAACGTGTAGATTGGCACCCAAGATATCGCGATTAAAAACACCGATCCGAGCAGGCCAATTCTTGAGAACCCTCCACCCGAGAAAGATGCATCCAAGTCCATAAAGATGCCGCCAAAAAGCCAGATTCCCAGAAGCATTCGGATTGCAATAGCGCCGACTTTCACGTGAGCGAGTCTCGCACCAGCGGCGCATGCGATAAACAGAATCATTGGCAATACAAGAGTGACAATCCTAAGGTCGGCGGTGTCAAACGAATTTCTGCGAAATACATGCGCGAGGAGGTTTGGAAACCAGAAGCTAAACCCACCAAGGATTGCCGATCTCAACGTAAACGAATTGACGATCTTCATTAGGTTCGCCACCTCCGCGCTGACTTGCTCTATTTATACCTTTTCTTAGCTGAAAATGAGACGAGTGGAAACGAATTTTGCGGAGGGGCAACACTTCTGCGGCCAAGAGGTTGAGAATCTCCATCCCGCTAAACGGGGCCCCTAGGGGACGAGGTCAAAGGTCTGCTCACGAGCTCTGGTTGTATCACCGGCTAACCGGAGATTGCACCACTACCCAAGACGTGAAGCGAAAACGCTCCAAGGGTGCCTTCTTAATTTCTTGATCGAATGCGGAACTGGGACCTTCGATTTACAACTGAAGTATTGAGGCCCGGGACTTCTGAAGGCCTCGTGAATTTGCACTTTTTCAGGGGGCTAAAGCCCAATGTCACTTACTTTGCACTTGTGTTGCAATCGAGTGTCTTGCTGGATAGTATTTTCCGGAGCCCCACACGGCTCGCGGGTAGGTGCGCGTTTTACTTCGTTTGGGTAGTTTGGCCTGGCCTATATAGGCCAGCAGGCGGTCGTAGACTTTTTGACGCTCGTCG
>JBEKRS010000084.1:0-19758 GCA_049518535.1 Occallatibacter sp.
TTGCTTCCAAGACCGTTCCGCATCCCTGGCCCGGACTGGGTGCCCATTCTTCTTGGGATCTGTCCCGCGGCTCTTACCGTTTATGCGATCTATGCTTCTCGAACCGAAACCGTAGCAGGTGTCTCCGCCTTTGCGTTTGCCCTGACCATCGCCCTCCTCGGGGTGCCGCTTTATCTATTCGCTAAGATCCTCTTCCTTTGCCCGGTATGCGGGGTAGGCCCTCCGTTCAACCCTCTTTCACATTCTCAGCGGCGATCTTTCTAGTCCACTTAACGGAGGATGGAATAGAGCGTTAACGTCATCATTAACGGGGATAATTTTCCCCTTGATTGGTGTTTTAGCGGTTGCGATAATCGGACAACAAAGACTATCAACCAAATTGTTTGTAACGATTTAGCGTTTTACTTCCGAGAAAGCCTCGGCTCCGATGGGCTGTTGATCTCAAGAACTCACTTCTTGCCAATCACCCAAGCTATCCGTTAATGAACTGCGACTCACTTGCCAGAACAGCAATCGTTGTCAGAGTGTTGTGAAGTCAAACAGCTGGCCCTGCGAAGGTTGCAAATCATGTTGCTGGCTCAAGGAGTTCATATGCTACCCCCAAACAACCTTGCTTCAGAGACCCCCCGGTCACACATTCAAAAGCCGACCAATGCAGTGACTCTCTTGTTCAGCCTGGCGTTGATCGCTGTGGTGCTCACAGGCACCAGGATAGCAAATGCGCAAAACGCAACGATCTTTGGGCCCAACGTTTATGTCTTCACGCCCAGCGATTCAGTGGCGTCGATCAATGCGACCCTCAATACACTGAACGTCAACACCCAGTTCAGCACCAATCGCTATGCGGTGTTTTTTGAGCCGGGTACATACACCGGCGTCGAGGCCGAAGTGGGATACTACGAATCCGTTGCAGGACTGGGTACAACTCCCAGCGCCGTTTACATTGACGACGGCTATCTGACCTCAAATCAGACCGATTCCAACGGCAATCTGACCACCAACTTCTGGCGTTCCTTGGAGAACATGGAGATCACCGCCCCGTCAGGCGATGTGCTGCAATGGGGTGTTTCGCAGGGAGCCGACTTCCGGCGCATGTATGTGAATAACGCTGCCAATGGCGGCATGGAGCTGACGAATACCGACTGCGGCGAAGCCAGCGGGGGATTCATCGCCAACTCCGAGGTCGCCGGTGCCATCAACGCTTGTTCCCAGCAACAGTGGTATACCCGCAACAGCAACATTGGGAGCTTCTACGGCTACGTCTGGAACTTTGTCTTCTCTGGCGTCATCGGCGCACCAGCGCAAAGCAATCCATTCGGCGCCGGGACCAATTCGTATACCACGCTGGCCACCACTCCTGTCGTCCGTGAAAAGCCTTTTCTCTATATGGATAGCGCCGGCAACTACTGGGTCTTCTCGCCCTCCCTACTGACGAACTCGTCGGGAACAAGCTGGGCAAATGGAGGCGTCGGCAGCGGCGAGATTGGCACTTCTCTGGCTATCAGCACCTTCTACATCGCCACGCCCTCCAGCACGCTGGCCGCGATCAACGCCGCGCTCGCCTCCGGCAAAAATCTGATTCTGACCCCCGGCATCTACCAATACTCCGGCTCCATCAATGTCACCAATCCCAACACCGTCGTTCTGGGCCTTGGATACGCGGATATAATCCCGCAGACGGGAACAGCCGCGCTCACCGTGGCTGATGTGAGCGGGGTGCAGCTTGCAGGATTTCTGATTGATGCGGGTCCGGTTAACTCGCCGGTCCTTCTTCAGATCGGCGTAGCGGGCGCATCGCGCGTCAGCCACGCCGGCAATCCAATTTCGATTAGCGATGTAAACTTCCGCATTGGTGGAGCTAGCGCCGGAACCGCCACCGAAGCCACGGAAATCGACAGCGACAACGTCATCATCGATAATATGTGGTCGTGGCGGGCGGATCACGGCGCCGATGCCTCATGGACCGGCAATATCGCTATGAATGGCCTGGTCGTCAACGGAGATAATGTGACAGCGCTCGGCCTTGCGGTCGAGCACTATGAAGCAGAGCAAGTGCTGTGGAACGGTGAAGGGGGCGAAACCATCTTCTACCAGAGCGAAATGCCCTATGACGTTCCCAGCCAGGCAGCATGGATGAACGGCAGCGTCGACGGTTACGCCTCCTACAATGTCGCGCCGTCGGTTACCTCGCATATCGCCTACGGGCTCGGTGTTTACTCCTATTTTGATCAGGGAGTAGCGATCGTTGCAAACAGCGGTATCTCCGCCCCAGTCGCCAGTGGAGTCATCTTCAACGATGCAGTAACTGTGTTCCTGGCTGGAAGCGGCGATATCAACTATACAATCGCCTCGGACAGCTCCACAGCCGACAATGCTGGTACGGAAGCAAATTCCGCCTCCATTACGAGCTTTGTGACTAAGTGGGGAGGCACAGGTGGCAGTTGTACCGCGGGTCCGTCCGCTCCCACCGGGCTAACCGCGACCGCGTCATCCTCCAGCGTCATCGGCTTGAGTTGGTCGGCGGTAACTCCACCTGCGAACTGCACCATCAGTTCCTATAACGTCTACCGCAGCAACGCCAGCGGGTTTACTCCATCCTCAAGTGATCTAGTCGCGAGCGGGGTAACTGGAACAACCTATTCCAACACTGGACTTGCAGCGTCGACAACTTACTACTATGTCGTTGAAGCGCTCGACGCGGATGGAACGTCGGCGGCCTCGACGCAAGTCAACGCTACTACGCAAGCAGCGTCTTGCAGCGCTGTGTCGTCTGCTCCCAGCGGGCTGACGGCGACGGCGTCTTCTTCTAGCGCCATCGGTCTGAGTTGGACAGCGGTAACTCCACCTGCTGACTGTAGCATCAGTTCCTACAGTGTCTACGGCAGCACCACCAGCGGTTTTACTCCAGGCTCGGGCAACCTGATAACAAGCGGGCTGAGCGGCACAACGTACTCCAACACCGGCCTTACCGCTTCGACGACTTACTACTATGTTGTGGAAGCGGTGGACTCCGATGGCACGTCGGCGGCATCGACGCAAGCCAGCGCGAAGACTTCGCCTTCGTCACCCACCACGGAGATCGTAGCCATCGCCGCCGGCGGCCCTGCGCAGAGTAATTCTGGCGGCGGAGACTACTCTTTTGTCGCGGACGAGGACTTCAGCGGCGGCGGAGATAACTCACCCACGACGGCCACCATCAATTTGACTCAGCCGGGCGCCAACGCAGCACCGATGGGGGTCTATCAACATGGACGGGCCGGAATCTCGACTTACACGATTCCCGGTCTTACGGCGGGAACTCAATACACTGTTCTGCTGCACTTCGCCGAGACTTACTTTACCGCGACGGGAGACCGTGAGTTCAATGTGGCTATCAACGGCACAACCGTTCTGACCAACCTTGATGTCTATGCCACGGTCGGCAAGAACGCGGCGCTGCTGGAGACCTTCACGGCAACCGCCAACAGCAGCGGCCAGATCGTGATCGCCTTCACTGCGGGCGCCGCTAACCAACCACTCGTCATGGGAATCGAAATCCGGTAAGACGAACTCAACGCATTCGGGCCAGCGCCACTTCTGCCGTCGGCCTGAACTCCCAACCTGCTGCAATTGGTTTTCGCAAACTGACAGCCCACTGTGTGCAGTGAAAGCTCATTGGTTTCAAGTTTGCGTCAGCGCGTGGATGCCGTTCATTGCAATGCATTCGCCAGTTCTTGCATACGCCGAGAGTCAAATTACTAATCAAAAGGAGCGTCATGAATAGCCAAAACATTCACGTTGAAAGCCTCGCCTGCCTCGGCATTCTCAAGCCTCCCAGCCCACAACTCGATCCTCAATACCTTGCAAGCAGATCCATGAGCGACGGTTTGCAAGCGGCTCGCAGATGGTGGCCAGTCCTGGTGATGCTCCTGCTCCTAGTTGCGGTAATGGCCTCGGTCGGAGCGAGTGCGCAGCCTGCGCCACCGGCATCGAATCGGATCACGATCAATCTCTCGCAGGGAGTGCCCAATTTCGTTGGGGATGCGGCAGCGACGGATCCAACCGCCGCTTTGCCGCAAAGCAATTGGTGGTACGAGAACAATCAGGATTCTACGACTTTCGCGGCCCCCAGCTATGTTGAGGTCGCGGCTCCCGCTGCCGACACCACAACCTCTTGTGGCAGCACCCTTTCCACACCCGACTGGACGCGAGTGGGCATTCCGAACGACGCGAATATTTGGCGCACGTTTATCAATCAAGCATCGGGTGGCGGCCAAGGATCTCTGTGCGGACAAAATAACTGGTATCGTCTGCACTTCAAGGTTGACCCGGCGTATGCAAGCAGTAAGATCATGGTCGAGTTCGAGGGTGCACACACCGGCGCTCAGGTTTACATCAATGGCACACTCCTGCCCGGCAACAGCACGATTGCTGCCGATGCGGAGGCGTCTCATGTCGTGGGTTTCATTCCCTTCATTGTCGACCTCACCCCCTACATAACGGCCGATGGCGCTACGGACAATGTACTCGCAGTGCGCGTTTCCAGGGCGAGTACGTGGTTTGAAGATCCTGCATTTTCCGAAGTCTTCCGCTTCGGTCAGGCTATGGCCGGATTATTTCGGCCGGTAAAGATGTTCATTACAAATAAGGTGCATATTCCAGTAAATGTGTACTCCAATCAGGCAACCTGGGGCACCTACGTGGCAACGGTATCCGAGGTTCCTTCTACAACCAGTACCGCGCAAGCTGCCTCCGCTGTTATTCAAGTTGAGACGAACGTTGTCAACGAGACTACAACTTCCCAGACAATTACCTTGACTACGCAGATCGTGGATGAGAACGGAAACGTAGTAACTACCGGAGCGCCCCTCACTCAAACAGTGGCCGCGATGACTCCGGGCAATTTCCCGTCCACTGCGACGCCAATGTTCAGTCAACAGATAACTGTATCCAATCCGACATTATGGTATCCAAACAATTCCATTTACGGTACGCCATATTTGTACACCGTCAATCATATCGTCAGCGTCGGTGGCGTAGTGGTCGATGTCGCGCAGACTCCGCTCGGTGTCCGCACGATCACCTGGAATACGGATTACCCGATCTTCAACGGCTATCCGATGAATTTGTGGGGCGGCTCCGGTCGCTACGATTATCCGGGGTTGGGATCGTCCGTTCCGGAAGAACAGCAATGGCGCGACCTCTCGCTGCTGGCCGCAGAGGGCGGAAATATTTACCGTCCGGGCCACTCGACCTCGAGCGAAGAGTTTGTGAACGCGGCCGATGCCTATGGCGTCATGATCGACCAGCCGAGCGGAGACAACGAAGAAGCTTTCGCTGCCGCCGGCGATCCAACGGCCGACATGATAACGCTGAAGGAAGAACTGCATCGCGACATGATCATTCGCGATCGCAGCCATCCGTCCATTCTCGACTGGGAGTCGAATAACGGCACAATGGAAGAATCTGTCGGCACAGCCCTTTTGGCCATCAATTCGGAGTGGGATCCGATCAATACGCGCGTTGCGGCCGACCGTACGCCGGACAATGTCAACGGCTACTTGCTCGGCTGCACCCTGGAAGGCTGCGAGGTTGGTGTCAAGGAGACGACTGATTCTGCGCTCGGTCAGAATCTCACGAATAACCCGGCGTGGGGAGCGGAGTATTGGGGCACCGGCACTGCGCGCGGCCTGGCTTGGAATTACGAGCTTGAATTTGTTGCTCCTTTTCTGAGCAACTTGCGCCAGAGTAAGGCGGCAGATTGCATGGGAATGGCGCAGTGGTACCTTGCGGATACACCTGGCGAAACAGGTCAATATATAGAAGCCGGCGCCAGCACCACTGCTCCGGGGAACTCGAATGCGGTTCGTTCGCTGGGCGCTTCCTCGATGGACCAGAACCGCTTCCCGAAGTTGTTGTATTACGCCTATGAGGCCGCCTGGACACCTTTCTCGATCAAGCCGGTCGTTCACCTAGCGGGTCACTGGAACTATTCCGCCGGGAATGTCCAGGTGAACGCCTTCAGCAACTGTCCATCGGTTGAACTGCTGCTCAATAACGTACAACAGGGCGCTATTGAGACGCCAAACCCCTGGAACTCGAACGATACAGCGAATGAGACGGAAACCGACACCATGATACCCTTCCAGACGTCCTGGATTGTACCCTGGGCTTCAGGAACGGTGACGGCGGAATGCTTGGACGCGTCCGGAACTGTGAAAGCGACAGACAGCAGGACGACAGCCGGAGCCGAAAACAAGATCGTGCTCTCTGTTGTTCCTGAGCTGACCAAGCCGGGGACCTCTGGCACGACCTTCCAAGTTACGGCAAATGGTTCCGACGCGGCCTTTGTGACGGCCGAGGTCGAAGACGCGAATGGGAATTGGGAACCACTCGCCTCCGACACACTCACGTTTTCGGTGACCGGTCCGGCCACATACATGGGCGGAACCCAGCAATATGTGTCCACGAATACAGACACATACTCTAACGCCAACTCTACAGTTATCAGCGGCGTGCCTGACGCTTACTATATGGCGCCCGGTGATCCTGAGTTGGCGGTTGAGGGCGGCTTGACCAGAATCGCCCTCCGCAGCCAGTTCACTCCTGGAACAGTTACGGTGACTGCCACGGCTCCGGGGCTAACGAGCGGTTCAGCGTCGTATACGATTGTTGCGGTGCCGGATCCTCGTACAGCGATCAACAATTGCACTACGGCTCCTTCGGCGCCAACCGGACTAGGGGCGACGGCATCTACCTCCACCGTCGCGCCATATGCCGGCGTCGTCAGCTTGACCTGGACGGCGGTGACTCCACCGGCCAACTGCGCCATCGGTTTCTACAACATCTACAGCAGCACCACCAGCGGGTTCACTCCATCCTCGAGCAACGAGATAGCGAGCGGCGTGACCAGCGCCAGCTACTCCGCCACCGGCCTAGCGTCTTCGACAACTTACTACTTCATCGTGGAAGCGGTTGACGCAGACGGTACATCTGCGGCCTCGGCGCAGATTGTCGCCACCACGCCGGTCACACCCTCCTGCACCACACTTCCTGCCACGCCAACCGGGCTGACGGCGGAGGCGTCTTCTTCTAGCGCTATCAGTTTGACTTGGACGGCACCGACTCCACCGGCCTACTGCACCATCAGCTCATACACCGTGTACGGCGGAACTACGGCGAGTCCAACCACCGTGATCGCAACCGGCGTGACCACCCCGAGCTACACCGACACAGGCCTGGCGGCTTCGACGACCTACTACTTCGTCGTGAAAGCGGTTGACGCGGACGGCACCTCGGCGGCCTCGGCGCAGGCAACCGCTATCACGGAAGCAGCGGGATCCGTATCCATCAACGCCGGCGGTCCGGCAGTGAGCAACTCGGGCGGCGGTGACAATTCCTTTGTTGCGGACGAAGACTACGGCACTGGCGGAACCACTTACTCGGTCACGAACGCAATCACCATACCCGCCAGTATCAGTACCACCGCGGCACCTGTGGCAGTCTATCAGACAGCGCGGCAAGGAGTCGTGACTTATACGATTCCTGGCCTGACCACTGGGATCAATTACATAGTTCGTCTGCACTTTGCCGAGCTGTATTTCACAGCAGTTGGTAGTCGTGAATTCGATGTGGCCATCAACGGCACATCGGTGCTGACCAACTTCGACATCTATGCAACAGCTGGTGCGGCCTACACGGCTGTGGTTGAGCAGTTCACCGAAACAGCCAATAGCAGTGGCGATATGGTGATCGCCTTCACCAACGGCGCCGTCAATCAACCCATGGTCGAGGGCATCGAGGTGTTTGGCGCAGCCTCTGCTTGTATCACGGTTCCCACTGCGCCAACCGGGTTGGCGGCAACAGACTCTTCCTCCAGCGTCATCGGTTTGACCTGGACGGCGGTGACCCCTCCGGCTAACTGCACCATCAGCTCCTACAACGTCTACGGGAGCACCACCAGCGGGTTCACTCCGTCCTCGAGCAACCTGATCGCGAGCGGCGTGACCACTGCGAGCTACTCCAACACCGGCCTTACAGCATCGACAACTTACTACTACGTCGTTGAAGCGCTTGACGCGGACGGCACATCGGCGGCTTCAACTCAAGCCAGCGCGGAAACTTCGGTCGCCTCGACATGCGACTCGGTTCCCCCCACGGGGCCAACCGGTCTGACGGCGACGGCGTCTTCTTCCAGCGTAATAGGTTTGACTTGGACGGCGGCTCCCGCGAACCCTCCATGCACCATCACTTCCTACAGCGTCTACCGCAGCACTACCAACGGCTTCACGGCGTCCGCGAGCACCTTGATAGCAAGCGGTGTGACGAGCACAAGCTACTCCAATACCGGTCTCGCGCCTTCGACGACTTACTACTACGTCGTTGAGGCGCTTGACTCGTTCGGCACATCGGCGGCGTCGAATCAAGCCAGCGCGGAGACGCAAAGCAGCGGCGTCAGTTGCACTACCGTTCCTTCGGCGCCAACAGGCCTGGTTGCGACGGTCTCTTCTTCTAGTGCCATCGGCTTGAGCTGGACAGCTGTGACTCCACCAGCTAACTGCACCATCAGCTCCTACAGCATCTACGGAAACACCACCAGTGGATTCACTCCGGGCTCAAGCAACCTGATAGCCAGCGGGTTAACCACGACGAGTTACTCAAACACAGGCCTACAGCCCTCGACCACCTATTATTACGTTGTAGAAGCGGTGGACGGGGACGGCACCTCGGCGGCCTCGACGCAAGCCAACGCAGAGACTTCTCCGGCATCCTCCGGCACTGAAATCGTTGCAATCGCCGCGGGCGGCCCAGCGGAAAGCAACTCGGCCGGAGGAGATTATTCTTTCGTTGCCGACGAAGACTTCAGCGGCGGCGGAGACAACGCTGTCAGCTCGGCTATCATTAACCTGACCCAGCCCGGCGCCAATGCAGCACCGATGGGTGTCTATCAGCACGCCCGATCTGGACTCTCCACTTACACGATCCCTGGACTTACCGCGGGCAGTCAGTACACTGTACTACTGCATTTTGCCGAGACCTATTTCACCGCAGTCGGGGACCGTGAGTTCGATGTGACAATCAATGGCACGACAGTGCTCACCAACCTTGACATCTATGGCACTGTTGGCGCAAATGCCGCATTGCTTGAGACCTTCACGGCCACCGCCAATAGCAGCGGTGCTATAGTGATCGCCTTCACCTCAGGCGCCGCAAATCAGCCTGTAGTCAGCGGGATTGAGATCAGAAGTGCTTCCGGCTCCGGTTGCGGTGCGGTACCGGCAGCACCAACTGGAGTGACGGCGACTGCCTCATCCTTTGGCGTCATTAGCCTTAGCTGGACGGCAGTCACTCCTCCGGCTAACTGCTCTATCAGCTCTTACAACGTCTACGGCAGCACTACCAGTGGGTTTACACCAAGCTTGACCAACTTGATTGCCAGCGAAATTACTGGAACAACCTACTCGAACACAGGCTTGGCGGCTTCAACGGCGTATTACTACGTTGTGGAAGCAGTGGATTCGGATGGAACCTCAGCGGCGTCAACGCAGGCGACAGCCACCACGCAACCGACAAGCGCGGAGATAATCGCCATCTCCTGCGGCGGACCGGCGGAAAGTAACTCGGGAGGCGGGGATTATTCTTTTGTAGCCGACGAGGACTTCAGCGGCGGAGGTGATAACAGTGTTAGTACGACCACCATTAACCTGACTCAACCCGGAGCCAATGCAGCACCGATGGCGGTCTATCAACATGCACGTGCCGGAGTCTCCACCTATACGATTCCTGGCTTGACGGCAGGCACCCAATATACCGTCCTGCTTCACTTTGCCGAGACTTACTTCACTGTTGCCGGCGACCGTGAATTCAACGTGGCCATCAACGGCACATCCGTGCTCACCAACCTGGACATCTATGACACCGTGGGAGTAAATGCGGCGCTGCTCGAAACTTTCACGGCCACTGCCAACAGCAACGGTCAGATCGTGATCGCTTTCACCGCAGGTGCCGCTAACCAACCCGTCGTCAGCGGCATTGAGATTCGCTAATACGTACCCACACGGAGTGGCGTCGAGAAGCGCGCACTTCCATGGAAACGCATCCACCATCACGCGACAACCCGCGGCACAGGCTGTGCCGCGTCCAAAACAGGAGAAATGTATGTTGACCGTTGATTCGACTCATTCAAGAAATGCTACGCTTAGGGTTTTGTATGGGCTCGTCGTGGTGTGCGCTCTTATTCTTGTCGTCTCTTCAAGTGCTTTCGCTCAAGAAGTTGTGGCCATAGCTGCAGGGGGTCCTGCGCAAAGTAATTCCAGCGGCGGAGACTACTCCTTTGTCGCCGACGAAGATTTCAGTGGCGGAGGAGACAATGCCGTCAGTGGCGCAACCATTAATCTGACCCAACCGGGCACGAATGCAGCGCCCATGGGAGTGTATCAACATGCGCGGGCTGGAGTTTTTACTTACACGATTCCGGGTCTGACGGCGGGAAGTCAATACACCGTTCTTCTGCACTTTGCCGAGACCTACTTCACCACCAAAGGGAGCCGCGAATTCAACGTTGCCATTAACGGCACATCGGTACTAACCAACCTTGATGTCTATGGCACTGTCGGAGTCAATGCAGCGCTGCTAGAGTCGTTTACGGCCACCGCTAACAGCAGCGGCGACATCGTGATCGCCTTTACTGCCGGCGCCGCAAATCAGCCTGTCGTCAGCGGAATTGAGATCCGAGGGACCGCTGTGAGTTGCAGCACAGCTCCTTCAGCGCCCACGGGGCTGAGAGCAACTGACTCCTCGTCGAGCGCCATTAGCTTAAGCTGGACGGCGGTTACTCCCCCGACAGACTGCACCATCAGTTCTTACAGCGTTTACGGTAGCAACACCAGCGGGTTCACGCCGGAATCGGGAAACCTGATCGCCAGTGGAGTTACCGCTACCACTTATTCAAATACCGGTCTCACGGCATCAACAACCTACTATTACGTCGTAGAAGCGCTCGATGCAGAGGGTACATCGGCGGCCTCGGCACAGGCGAGCGCGGAGACTTCGGCCCCGCCCTGTACGACGGTTCCCTCGGCGCCGTCCGGGCTGACGGTGACGGCAACTTCCTCCAGCGCCATCGGATTAAGCTGGTCGGCTGTTACTCCTCCTGCGAACTGCAGCATCAGTTCTTACAACGTATACGGCAGCACGACCAGCGGTTTTACGCCTAGTTCAGATAACCTGCTTGCGAGCGGGTTATCTGCCACCAGTTACTCTAATACTGGCCTCACCGCGTCTACAACCTACTACTATGCTATAGAAGCGCTCGACGTGGACGGCACATCGGCGGCCTCAGTGCAGGACAGCGCCACCACGCAAGCACCGGCCTCAGGTACCGAGGTTGTCGCCATCGCCGCAGGTGGACCAGCAGAAAGTAATTCCGCAGGCGGCGACTATTCCTTTGTTGCCGACGAAGACTTCAGCGGCGGCGGAGATAACTCCCCAACCACGGCCGCCATCAATCTAACACAGCCCGGCGCTAACGCAGCGCCAATGGGGGTCTATCAGCACGGACGCTCCGGAGTTGCGACTTATACCATTCCGGGGCTCACCGCGGGCAATTCGTACTCTGTTCTACTGCATTTTGCTGAGACTTACTTCACTGCCAAGGGTGAAAGGGAGTTCAACGTTGCGATCAACGGGACGACGGTGCTGACCAACCTTGACGTGTATGCCACGGCCGGCGAAAACGTAGCGTTGCTCGAGACCTTTACTGCAACCGCAAACAGCAGCGGCCAGATCGTGATTGCTTTTACGCTGGGTGCGGCCAACCAGCCTCTGATTATGGGAATTGAGATCCGCAGCACTTCCAGCGGCAGTTGCATTGCGGTTCCTTCGGCTCCCACCGGACTCAATGCAACAGCATCTTCCATGAGTTCCATTGGATTGAGCTGGACGGCAGTCACTCCACCTGCTAACTGCACCATCAGCTCCTACAGTGTGTACGGTAGCACCACCAGCGGCTTCGCTCGGTCCTCGAGCACCCTGTTATCAAACAGTGTGACGGGCACGAGCTACTCCAACACGGGTCTGTTGGCTTCGACAACCTACTACTACGTTGTTGAAGCAGTGGATGTAGACGGAACCTCTGCGGTCTCGGCGCAGACATCCGCCACCACGCAATCAGCGGTATCCAACACCGGTTATGTGTCCATCAACGCAGGCGGTCCGGCTGTGAGCAACTCGGGCGGCGGTGACAATTCCTTTGTTGCGGACGAAGACTACAGCACCGGCGGGACCACCTATTCGGTGACGAATGCAATCACCATACCCGCCGGTGTTTCTACTACCGCAGCTCCCGCGGCGGTCTACCAGTCGGCACGGCAAGGAGTCGTCACTTATACGATTCCTGGCCTAACCGCTGGAACCAGTTACATAATTCGTCTGCACTTTGCCGAGCTATATTTCTCCGCAGCCGGCAATCGTGAATTCGATGTGGCCATCAATGGCACAGCTGTGCTGACCAACTTCGACATCTACGCAACGGCCGGCGCGCAATACACGGCTGTGGTTGAGCAGTTCACCGAAACAGCCAACAGCAACGGCAATATTCTGATCGCCTTTGCCGACGGTGCCGTCAATCAACCCATGATCAATGGTATCGAGGTGCTTGACGCCACTCCTTGCACCACGCTTCCCTCGGCTCCGACCGGTCTGGCGGCGACGGCGTCTTACCCCAGCGTCATCAGCTTGACATGGACGACGGTCACTCCTCCGGCCAATTGCAGCATTGGCTCCTACAACGTCTACGGTGGAACGACTGCAAATCCGACCACGTTGATTGCAAGCGGGCTGACGGGCACGACTTACTCCAACACTAGTCTCACGGCTTCGACGACGTACTACTATGTCGTAAAAGCGGTGGACGCGGAAGGAGACTCAGCGGCCTCGGCGCAGGCGTCCGCTACCACGCCAGCCTATAGTGTAATTGCTCCTCCAACCAGTTTGACGGCGGTGGGTTCTTCCTCCCAACAGATCGATCTGCGCTGGGTTGCGAGCACAGCCCCTGCTCCAAACACTGCGCCAGTGAACTATTCGGTATACCGGAGCACAACCACTCCCTTCACACCGTCGGCTGCCAATCTGATGGGCACCACCGTCGGAATCACTAACTACTTGGACAGTAACTATCCCGCCACACTTACCGCGGGCGAATCCTCCATTCCCCCAGGTCCTGGAATTCAGCCCTCGACAAAGTATTACTATATGGTCGTGGCTTCCACCTTGTCGGGGATTTCGCCAGCTGCTACGGCCTCAGCCACATCACTACCGGCAACAGCGTCAGCCGCCGCTCCTGCCGCTCTTACGGGATTGACCGCAATGGCAGAAAATGCCAACGAGATCGATCTGATATGGAACTCGACCAACTCGGGGGTCGGGACGGTGGCGACGACATATTACATCTACCGAAGCACAACGCCAACCTTCACGCCCGCGGCCAACAACGAGATTGGCACCACGAAGAGTAACTGGTTCCAGGATGCTGTCTTAGCGGCGTCGACTCAATATTACTACCAGGTCTTGGCCAACAACTCGATAGGGACGTCACCGTCGAGCGCGACGGTGACCGCGACAACGCCTGAACTCAATTCTAATCTTTGGGGAGGCGCACCCTTCTGGGATGCCAGCAACATGCCCGCGTTGCCCGCCGGGGACACCGTGATGATGAAGTTCCTGAATCGGACGAACGGGATGTTTTCGGACGATCAGATAACCTGGACCGCAACCATCAATGGAGTTGCGAGCCAGTACACATTTGCGCAACAGCCTACCTTTGCTATGCCGCCCAACTCGTCGGGGCGTATGTATTTCTTCTTGAATGACCCGACTTTGGACGAGGATAACACCGACTACTGGGACTATATCGAGTTTACAGCCGGTGCCACCTCGATCAACATGGATACAACGCGCGTCGACGCACTCGGCGTCAAGATTGCATTTAATCTGGTTTGCGGAGATGGAACCGATATAGCGCTCGGAGAAAATGAAGAGACCTTTACCGAAGACCGGTCTGTTACACTCCAACGCTATCTAACTGCGGCTCCATACAACCTCACCGCTGCCGCCCCATATGACTTCCAGACAGACGAGACAACGTATGGCCCGTATCGGATCATTGAGTCGGGCGCGGCCGGTTTTAATGCTGGTGGGCCATACCAGAATTACTATGCCAATTACATCTCTGATATTTGGTCCTTCAACGGTATTACCATCACCGAAGCAACGTCCAATGGTGCCGGCTTAGGTGCCAATCCGGACCTTTCTGCCGCGATCTTCCGGCATACCGCCCCAATTTCGGGTACGCCTGAGTTCAATGCAGCCGGAGATTTAACCAACGAAGGGATGTGGGGAAATCCTGCAAGCTTCTATCAGCAAGAGCCCTATGACCACTACGCGCAGTGGATTGAGGCCCAGGCCATCAACATGCAGCAGTATGCGTTCCCATACAACGATGCAGGTGGATATTCGAGCGACATAGGCTGCGCAAACCCGGAAACTCTGCTTATAGCCGTCGGCTGGTAATCGGCAGGAACGGCACCACGGCAAGTCCTTCGTCACTAAGACGAAGGACTTGCCTTCTCGACTCGAATACTTACAAGGTAGCAACGAATTTATTTGTTATAGCAGTGGGGCCGATTGCAATCATGAGAGCAAGATTGTCAATTTGATCTACTCCGTGTAACTTTCATCGCTTGGGTTTGCCGAAGTAGTCGAACAGTTGCCGTGAGCCGTTTGTAACAAGATGTTACTGGATGGTTTTATAGCGGCTCTCCAGTTCACATGAAGTGTCTGGCGGCGTGGAAGGTGACTTTTTCTTGAGGAGAAGGCCATTCAACTGCAATAGCCTCCCTCTACAGCAACTTGAGAACTGCAATAGACTTCTACAACCGCTCCATATTGAGGCTCACGATTTAAGCGTCGCTCCGAGCGGCTGGCACGTGCCAATAATCACAAGATTCCCACGGAAGAGAATACAGCTAACTTTCGGGAACTACTTCAATGGCGTTGATCAGCGGATAATTTTCTACTGGAGAAAATGACAGGTCGAGAATGCCATGCGCGGTGGCTTTCACATGGTCGGAGGTGACCATCACTACGGGATTTTTCTGCTCACGCAGGATGTCGAAGTTCTTCAGCAGCGTGGTGCCATTGCAGTAGACGTCAAAGACGCGAGTGCCGATGCCGCCAGGTCCTCCATTGGCCACGCCGAACCAGCCTTCTGAGAAGTAAAGGCGTATCTGGTATTTCTTGTTTGCGACGGCGGGAATCATATAGTGGAAGTGCCCGTAGCGTTCCCAGGCATAAAGCTGGGAATCGGTCACATGGGGTAGTTTGTCTGGATGGAAGGCCCTTCTGCCTCCCTGGAAAAAGCGCTCGGGAAACCATGTATTGCCGGCGTGATCGCTGTAGACGCCGGGGCCGGCCAGCATACGCAACGGCGCACCACCATCGGAGTTCGCTGGCGTGATTTCCAATGCATTGATAAAGGATTCATCGTTGATGAAGTCCAGGTGGATGGTGCCGTCGCTACTGGGATGAACGCCGGGACAAATCTTGCCGACAACCAGTCCTTCGCCGCCCGCATCGTCGACGACATCCATGGCTATTGTCTCGGCGTCATTGATGGTGAAGGCGACTTGGCGGGCTCCTTCCTTGTCGTTAGAGGTGTCGGCGAAGAGCAGCATAAGTTGGTAGGTTCCCGGCGGAACGGGAACCCGGCATCGGAACCTGCCTTCCCGCCCATTCTGAAAGAGGGGTAAGTCGTCTGTACCCTGCACGTCGTGACCGGGATGAGAGAAGGCTGTCCCACCCGTACAGGATTGATCGTTGTTCCAGGTTTGCCCGGCCACATCTACGTAAGGATGCGGATCGCCGCCGAAATGAATGCGCAACGTGCTGCTGTTTGTGGCGGCTTCAGAATGATTCTGTTGAGGGATGGGGAAGGGCAAGGCTCCATGCTTTTGCAAGAGCACACCAGCCAGGGCAATCGCCAGAAGCACGGTTGGCAGGCCAGACCAGATCAACCACTTGCGATGGACCAAAGGCGGCGTGGGGGGAGGTTCCTCACTTTTCTCAGGCACCTCGCGCGGTAGAAAATCCTGCGCCTTCGTCAGCTGCTCCTTGCGGACAAAGTAAAGCACGTATTTTCCAGGGGGTAGCTGAATCTGGATTGCATGATCCGCGCCCTCCTTAGCATAGTACAGCTCCAGTTTTTTCCTCAGCGTATGCGCCGTCACCCGGACAATGGTGTCGAACTGCGGATCGAACTGCTCGGGCCGATGAAGCGCTTGGACGGCAATACTGTATTCCTTGATCTGGTCGGAAGCTTCGGAGAAGTGCCTCTCGGCTACGTAGTTAAGGAAGTTCAGCAAATTGGGTGCCTTATCCAGAATGCCCGACTGCAAGACCATTTGCAGTTCTTGCTGTTCTTCCTCTTGTCTTGTTTCGATTTTTGAATGTATAGACGACATGGGGCCAAATATCCTTGATCGTTTCTTCCCGGACAATTGTATTCCTTTAAACGCAGGGTATGACAGGGTGGTTAACGTAACAATTAACCGGACTAACGGCGATTCTTGCGGGACTGGCGCAAAACCGAAAAGCAGATTGGTCTCTCTCGTAAATAGCAGAAAATGTATAATTTAAACCGATCTGCTCGCGTGGAGGAAGTTGAATAACGTATCGGATGGGTTAGCGGGTGGTGACCAATGGGCTACTGCAATATCCGTGAGTGAACGCTGACTTACTGGTCAGCTCAACCCTCAATCGTGAATTCTCGCAATATGGCAATTCAACATCATGGGTACACGAATTGCCCGTCTCTCGCCTTGCAGACGAGCGACCATAACCCAACCAGTCCCAGATATTCTGGTGACGCAAACAGTGACCGGAGAGTTGGTCTATTTTATCCAGAGATATTCTTGCCGCTGGCTTCCGCGAGGGTTCGTAGAGTCTGGTAAAAGGTGAACCTATGCGAGGGAGAATGCTTCTGACGTCAGTCGTGTCGCGGAGATCGACAACCAAATCCGGGGACCAAGAACCCAGAATGCCCTGATACTCAATCTCGGTTTCGCTCAGGGCAAGTACGGAATGATCTTCCGCATTTTGGAAACAAGCGGATTCTGATCTCGTGTTGTTGAACCGGACTGTGACCATTCACCTCTACGCTGCGACGATGAGCCTCTCTACCAGACGAAAGTTGCGAGCACATGTGGCGGCCCGGGATGGCCGTCTTGTATCTCTGTCGATAACACGATCTCGATGTTCTTGTTTTTCTCCAGCACCGCCTTTCCCAACGTGCCCTCCAGACGCTGATTGCTGGTAAGGAATTCTGCCGCAGCTTGCGTTCCTGCCTTTCCCAGACCAGCGACGACCAGCACAGGCTGCTCGCTAGTATGGTCGTAATAACTCGCAACAATGGCATAGTCGCGGGTATTTCCAAGAATAGGCTGCTGATTATTGAAGGTCAGAACGTCAGAAGGATGCCCACGGTCGCGGATCCCACCCGCGGACAGGCTGCCTCCGAAGAAACTGTATCTGAGACCTGCCGTCAGCCGCTCCGTGCAGATATTATCCAGAGCGCCCATCAAGATGATCGGCCCTTGAGGCAGGTCTTCCAGTGTTGTATCAGGGAAGCCTATGGTCCGATAGGAGTGCGATCGCATAGTCAGAACATCCGTAATTCTGCTATAACTCACGACATCGCTGATGGGGATCATGTCGGAGTGGATCATAGAGCTCAGCATATCTTGCTGCAAGCTTTGAGATGAGTTTGCAGAGCTGTCCGTAGGAGAGTCGTGCCCGTGGGAATCGAGTGTATGAACGCCCAGAACAATTAGCGTCGGAGTGCCGGAAACAAGAATCGGCCTCCAAAGAGAATCGATGCCGCGCTCTCGCGAACCTTCCAAAAGGTGATGTCTTTCCCACCATCCGGCTCCCGACAGAAGCACGATTCCAAGCCCGAAAATGAGCAGTCTTTTGTACCACGAATGCCGGTGAACCGAGGATTTGGTAACCGGTTCTGGAAGAGCGGCGGCCGTTGACTTTGGTTCGAACAGTTTATCTTCCGCAAGCAAAGACTCGATCTCCGCTTTCAGAAACTCCCGTCCGGCAAGTTGCGAACCATGAGCAGCGGGAAGAAACTGTGGAACATACGATCCCAAAGGGAGGTCGATGCGCAGTTCCTGTTCATGTCCTCGGTCTTGATAATACTGCGCAAGCCGCTTCCGTATTTCGCCGGCAGTAACCCGTACGATCGGATCTTCATTGGTGTCGTAGTCGTTGGATCGGGCAAATACCTGTATACCAATGGTACGTTCTTTAAGGCTATCGAACTCACAAGCAATCGCCTGCTCTACAACGAATCTCAGAAACACGGGATAGCGTTTGCTGTTGCGAAAATGTTTGCCGGCGACTATCCGCTCAAGTTGCTGAAGGATGTCGGAGCTGGTGAGTCCTCTGCTCTCCTGCGCTAGCGAGTACTCTTTCTCCATATCCCGTTCCCTTCAGAATGATACTTCATGCATCCAGACGTTACTTATACCATCCTCGACCCTCAAAGTAATGTCCAGTAAGAATAAAGCTTCTAACTTCCTTCCTTAAGGTGGTTCCTTTTTGAGGAAAAAGCCCTCGATCGTCACAATTCGCTCTGCACTGACTCGATGACAGCTATACTCGGCCTATTACTCACACCGGCATTTCCAAGACATTGTCGCCTATCTCAACTTGAATCACGAGCGTTTCCCAACCGATGCAAATCGGACGGAAACTTTAGACTTGAGCGCATTTGCCCCAGTTATACAAAACCAGCGACGTGACGGGCTCAACGGAATGGGACGTATAACCAGCGGTGCCGATACCGGCGTTTACCAGATCCTGCGGCGTGGAGCCGTTCAGGCTGGGGATGGCGTTGTACTGGTCCTGGGCGGGAACTGATTCGGTGTAGGTGGTGCCGCCCTGTATCTCGCGAAGGCCTTCCCAGTCGCCGTAAAAGAAGGTCTCGTTCTTGAAGATGCGGCCGCCGAAGCTGACGCCATACTGATTATGTCTCATTTCCGGCTTTGGCTCGACCTTGTTGGCGAAGTGAGTGTACGAGTCGGTCTTGTCGTTGCGAAAATACTCATATGCCGATCCATGGAACTGGTTTGATCCGGACTTGGTCACAACGTTGACCACGCCACCAGCAGGGCGGCCAACCTCGGGCGCATAGCTGTTGGTTTCAACCGTGATTTCCTGGATACCTTCAACGTTCGGGCGAATGCCGAGGGTGGCCGCACAGTCGCCAGAGAGGCAAACGCAGGAACCACGCCGGAAATGATCGCCGGCGCAGCGGCGGTCTTTGCTCCGTTGCCTCCCGACGAAGTGCCGGAATAGGTTAATGCGGGCGTCCACGGGGCGAGATACATCTTCAAGATTGTCAGCTCTTCGGGTGTCACCTTCGCCTCACGATGCAGCTTAACGAAGCTCGGCAGGGGCATCGCTCCAAGCTGAATCATGTTTATAGCTTCATAAAGCGTCGCCTTCTGCGCAGCGGCAGATTTGAAGCCCAATGTCGAGAAGTTCAGATGCTCCCGTGCGGTCAAGATGTCGTGCCGCACCAGCCAGTAGGCGGGTACGATTTCATCGAACCAGGAGAGTCGCCGCTGGTCCGAGTGGCAACTATAGCAGTCCTTTTCAAAGATATGCTTGACTTCAATCGGCGCCTCGAACTCGGCAGTCGCGTGCTTAGCCGGA
>JBEKRS010000085.1:0-19250 GCA_049518535.1 Occallatibacter sp.
ATACTCTCATACCACCTCAAGACATAGTTGCCGATTCTGCGGGGCAAATTATGATCCAATTCGACCTCCCCATGCCCGCCCTATCTCTGTTGGAGATCGCACCCGAGCGGGCAATGTAACTTCTTCGAACGCATGATCAGCGCGATGGATCATGCAACGGGCACAAGCAGAATGAACAGTGAACGGCGTGGCGGCTGTTCGAGGAGCGAATGCGGACCATGCCCACCCTGCTGACTGAGGGACTTTTCAAGGAGGCCGACTGATGCCACCTCTAGCACGGCGTAACCTGTTCCACGACAAGATCCGTCTGGCGGTGACGCTGACCGGGATCGCCTTCAGTGTGGTACTAATAGTCGTGCAGTGGGGGCTCTTCCAAGGTTTTTCTTCGTCAACGACGAGCATCATTGACAACTCCGGCGCTGACATCTGGATAGCGGCCAAGGGCACGGTGTACCTTGAGCAGGCTGCGCCGTTTAACGAACGCAAGTACTACCAAGTGCTGGCGACGCCGGGTGTCGGCAGCGCGATGAAGTTCATCTTGCGTTGGTCGGGCTGGAAGCAGCCGAGTGGGCGGTGGGAAGGCGTTGCCATCATCGGCTGCGACCCGGACTCGGCTATGGGAGGGCCGTTCCACTTAGTAGCGGGCGACGCTCAGCAACTCAAACAACCCAACGCAGTGATCATCGACAAGATATACGCCGACAAGCTGGACGCACACCAGATTGGCGACATGGTGGAGATCAACGGTTACCAGGCCAAGGTGGTTGGGTTCACGGACGGCATCCGTGCCTTTACGACCAACCCCTATGTGTTCACGACGTTTAAGCGGGCGCTGGACTTTGCGGCGATCCCGGCGGACAAGACGAACTTTGTTCTGGTGAAGACGGCGCTTGGTGTGGACCCGAAGACCTTGAAGGCCGATCTACAGGCGCGGCTGCCGGACAACGATGTGTTTCTGACCACAGAGTTCAGCAAGAGCACGCAGCACTACTGGATGTTCAAGACAGGCGCGGGCACCGCGGTACTGATGGCGGCGGTACTGGGACTGGTGGTGGGCATTGCAGTTGTGACGCAGACGATCTACGCAAGCACCATGGACCACATCCGCGAGTATGGGACGCTAAAGGCCATGGGCGCGCCGAACAGCTATGTGCTCGGAGTGATTCTGCAGCAGGCGGCAATTGCAGCAGTGCTGGGCTACGTGATTGGCATGACGGCGAGTGTGTTTGTGGTGCATGCGGCATCGAAGGGCGGCGCCAACATTCTGCTCACATGGAAGACGGCGATCGAGATGCAGTTCCTGACCATCTTCATGTGCGGAATAGCGGCGGTAGTTTCAATAAAGAAAATTCTGGGGCTGGACCCAGCGATGGTGTTCAAAGGCTGACGGTATCAGCGGAGTCGGGACGACATGGCGAATGCGATCGAGATTCGGGGCGTGACCAAGCAGTATGTGGAGGGCGAGGCGGGAACACTGGCGTTGGCCGGAGTGGACCTGACGGTTCGCCGTGGCGAGGTTGTACTGATGATGGGGCCATCGGGGAGTGGCAAAACCACGCTGCTGTCGATTATGGGCTGCATCCTGCGGCCAACCTCAGGCCAGGTACTGCTGGAAGGAACGGACGTAACGGCGATGAACGAGCGCGACCTGCCATCCATGCGGCTCAAGCACATCGGATTTGTCTTTCAGGGATTCAACCTGTTCCCCACGCTGACCGCCGGCGAAAACGTGGAACTCAGCCTGAAGTTGAAGGGCCTCAAAAGAATGGCGGCAAAAGACGAGGCGCGGCGGTTGTTGGAACTGGTGGGGATCGGTGGGAGGTTCAACTCCTATCCGGCGGACATCAGTGGCGGGCAGAAACAGCGCGTGGCGATTGCGCGGGCGGTGGCAGGTTCGCCGGGGTCGATTCTGGCCGATGAGCCAACGGGGGCGCTGGACACGCACACAGCCAAGGCCGTGGTGGAGATGATGGCACGGCTGGCGCACCAAGAGAATCGCGCGGTGGTGATCGTGACGCACGACGGAAGGCTGGCTGAGTTTGCCGACCGGTTGATTCAGTTGGAAGACGGCCGGGTGGCGACCGCAGCCTAGCAGCATTTTCGGAAAACATGCAGTGTTTTTGGGAGCTTGAATCGAGAAGGGATAGCGATGACGTTGAAGTCGAACAATACGCAGATGACGATCGTCGCGGTAGTGCTGCTGGCGACGATGGGTGGGGCGGCGATGCTCTCGCACAGAGCGAAACCTGCGGCGGCGGCGGCGGCATTCACCGAGCAGGCACCAATCACGAAGAGCATCGTGGCCGGTCCGGGGCTCGTCGAGCCCGATTCTGAGGACGTAAAAGTGGGCTCCGAGTTGGCAGGAAAACTTAAGGAAGTGCTAGTCGAGGAAGGCGACCACGTTAAAAAGGACCAGGTGCTGGCCGTTCTCATCAATGATGACTATAAGGCGCAGGTGGACACGGCGCGATGGCAGGTTCGCCAGGCCGAGGCCGCCTACCAGAAGATACTCAACGGCTCGCGACCGCAGGAGCGGGACGAATCGGCCGCCAGAATGTACCAGGCAGAGGCCACAGAGGCGAACGCCCGGAAAGACTGGGATCGGCGGCAAGAGTTGTTTGAAGTAGGCATCATCTCACGCGAGGAGCTCGACCACTATCGACGCGATTTCAGTGTGGCCGAACAACAGTATGAGGCGGCTAGGCAGCACTTCCATCTTGTCGATGACCGGCCGCGCGATGAGGACATTGCAGTAGCGAAGGCACAGCTTGGGGGCGCGCTCGCGCAGCTTTCCGAAGCGGAGGCTGTCTACGCCAAGACCTTTTTGCATGCGCCATTCGATGGCGTTATCCTGCGCAAGCACCACCGCAAAGGTGAGAGCATCACCAACTCAAGCGTGACGCCGGACCCGGTGTTCACGATGGGCGACGTGGCGGGCCTGCGCGTGCGCGTGGACGTGGATGAGACAGATGTGAGCCGCGTAGCCGTCGGGCAGAAGGTGTACTGCACGGCGAAAGCCTACGGCGACCAGAAGTTCTTGGGGCGCGTAATTCGCGTGGCCGGGAAACTGGGGCACAAGAACCTACTGACCGACGCGCCCAACGAGAAGGCCGACACCAAGATCCTCGAAACCCTTGTCCATCTTGATCAAGGCGTACATCTGCCGGTCGGTCTCCGCGTCGACGCGTATATCCAAACGCAGTGATGGGGGCTGGTACTCTTCTGTGCCTGCGAAAAGAGTGCAATCGAGCCGACTACGATGAACAAGCATGTATTTGTACAACTCAAATCCGTATTTGCACACTCTATCTCGCGCCGCTCAGTTCCATCCTGAATGAACGGTGAGGAACTCCGTTCATCTCGTCGATAAATTTGACTCACAGATCCGTGTGACCCGCTTGGACCAGCCTGGCAATCGTCAGATGCGCCGGATTGCATCTGCACCAGCATTCGCAATTAGGCATTGGTATCACTCTCGCCTTCCCTTTCAACTACTCTCTTTCGGCCTCATCGTATTGCGCCGGCCTTCAGCGGTGGCGGCGTCATGAACATCATCAGGTAGTGGTAGGGAGGATCGATGGTATTTCTTTCTGAGCCCCAAACCGCAAAGGCTGATAAGCCCGGTAATCGAAGCAAAGCCAGCTGCTACAACCTATCCGGTGCGGGGCACCGAATGATTCCGGTGGAAAGAGGTTTGAGATGAAGAGACTTGGAATGCAGAGGATAGCAGTTGCGTTGGCTTTGGGCACGACTGCGTGGATGGCCGGGGCGCAGGACGCCAAGCCCGCATATTTGGACCCCGGAATGCCCGCCGAAGAGCGAGCGGCAGACTTGGTAAGGCGAATGACGCTGGAAGAGAAGGCCAGCCAGCTTGTGAATCAATCGCGGGCTATACCGCGCCTCAACATTCCGGCCTATGACTGGTGGAGCGATTCGTCTCACGGCGTGATGCTCAGCGGCACCACCGAGTTTCCCGAGCCAATCGGCCTAGGTGCCACCTTCGACGCGCCTGCCATCCACCAGATGGCCGTGGTCATCAGCACCGAGGGGCGCATCAAGCACGCGCAAGCGGTGCGCGACGGCCATAGCAACATCTACGAGGGCCTCGACTTCTGGTCGCCTAACATCAATATCTTTCGCGATCCCCGCTGGGGACGCGGCCAGGAGACCTACGGCGAGGACCCATTCCTGACCGCGCGCATGGGCGTGGCTTTTGTCACCGGCATGCAGGGCGACGACCCTCGTTATTACCGCGCCATTTCTACACCTAAGCACTTTGCCGTGCACAGCGGCCCTGAGTCCACGCGCCACACCGCCGACGTTTCCATCAGCAAGCACGACGAGTTGGACACTTATCTACCCGCCTTCCGAGCCACAGTCGTCGAAGCCAAGGCTGGCTCCGTGATGTGCGCCTACAACAGCATCAACGGCCAGCCCGCCTGCGCCAACCAGTTCCTGCTTCAGGACCAGTTGCGGGGCAAGTGGGGTTTCAAGGGCTACGTGGTTTCAGATTGCCTCGCGGTGATCGACATCTTCAATGGCCATCACTTCAAACCCACTCAGGCTGAGGCCTCGGCGATCAGCCTGCAACGCGGCATGGACAACGAGTGTGTGGATTTCAATTTCAAGGTGAACGACGACCGCGATTACAAGCCCTATCTCGACGCCATCAAACAGGGTTTTCTCAAGGAGAGCGAGATCGATGCCGCAGTTACGCGCCTCCTCACCGCGCGCATGAAGCTGGGAATGTTTGACCCGCCGGAGGTCGTGCCCTACTCCAAAATGGACGAAAAGTTATTGGACAGCGCCACCCATCGCGCCCTGGCCCGCAAAATCGCCAATGAGTCCATGGTGCTATTGAAAAACGACGGCGTACTGCCGCTCCGTACCTCAAACATCAAGCTCGCCGTCGTCGGCCCACTGGCCGAGCAGACCAAGGTGCTGCTGGGCAACTACAGCGGCACGCCTTCCCACACGGTTTCGGTGCTCGATGGCCTGCACGCTGAGTTTCCCGCCGCTGCCATCAACTACGTCCCCGGCACTCAGTTTCTCAGCCATGACGCCGCTCCGGTCCCCGCCTCCGTCCTCTCTACTGACGGCAAGCCCGCTGTAAAGGCCAGCTACGTCAAGCTCGACTTGTCCGGCAAGAACGGCCCCACAGCCTCCGCGCTGCTGGCCACTCGCATAGAGCCCAACATCGACGCATCCGCCACCTCTCTGCCCATCGAAGTAGCTGGGGTCAAGCCGTTCGCCATCCTATGGGAGGCAACCCTCACTCCGCAGGAGTCTGGCGACTACAACCTGGGCCTCGAAGCCGACGGATATTTTCGTATCCATCTCGACGGCAAGGATGTCACTTCCGCCTCGAATACTCATGGCGTGGAGACCAGACTTGGTCGCGTTCATCTCGAGACAGGCAAGCCGGCGCAATTGCGCGTCGAGTACGCACCTGGTGAAAAGTCCTCCTTGGCGGCTCGCCTGGTCTGGTCAAAGGTTGATTTCACACCCCAGCCCGAGGCCGTGGCCGCGGCCCGGAACGCCGATGTCGTCGTGGCCGTGATGGGCATTACCAGCGAGTTGGAAGGCGAAGAGATGTTGGTGAATGAAGAGGGCTTCAAGCGCGGTGACCGCACCAGCCTCGACCTGCCCAAGCCAGAACAGCAATTGCTGGAAGCCTTAGCTGGCACCGGCAAGCCGCTGGTGGTGGTGCTCACTAACGGCAGCGCCCTTGGCATCAATTGGGTTCAGGCTCACGCCAATGCCATCCTCGAAGCGTGGTATCCCGGCGAGGAAGGCGGCGCCGCCGTGGCTGAAACCCTCTCTGGCCGCAACAACCCAGCCGGACGCCTGCCCGTCACCTTTTACAAAGATGTAACTCAATTGCCTCCCTTCGAGGATTACGCAATGAAGGGCCGAACTTATCGTTACTTTGAAGGGACGCCGCTCTATCCCTTTGGCTACGGCTTGAGTTATACCACCTTCACCTATAGTGAACTTACCGTTCCAAGCGGCCCGATAACCGCGGGTAACTCGGCAATAGTCGAAGTTACTGTTACCAACACGGGCCACAGCGCAGGAGACGAAGTAGCTCAGCTCTACCTCACATTTCCCCACGTGGCCGGCGCGCCGCTGCGAGCCTTGCGTGCCTTTCAGAGGTTGCATCTCGAAGCCGGCGCTTCGCAACGGCTGCGCCTAGAGTTACAGCCGCGCGACCTGAGCATGGTAACAGAGGACGGCGTTCCCATCGTCGCCGAAGGAAGGTATGACTTTTCGGTAGGAGGCGGTCAGCCGTATACCGGCGTTCAGGTACTTGCGCAGTCCATCACGATAAAGGGCAAGATCGTGCTGCCGGAGTAACTCAGAGCAGATTGCAGCAACTATGGTACGCATCCATTAAAGTGGAACCGTCCATTTGTCTGGCCTGCGCCCATGTCTGTATGACGGAAACATGACCGGTACTGGTTAACCTATTACCCGCAACTTTTTAATTTGTCAAGAACACTCTGCGCACCTCTGGTGCCCATCTAGGTAAAGTAAAAATCTGGTTAGTGCCACAGCTTGATTCGTCCACGATGATAGTCACATTGCACTGCACGAGCTGAGTGACTAAGCTAACACTGCAAGTTATAAATCGCCAGAAAAGGAGCATTTTCAAACGTCATGCATACCAGAACTGTCCAGCGAAATATCCTTGAGTACTCACTGAGGCATAATGATGACCCAACTTACAATATGGGTCTGTGCTTACATATTCTTGGGCCGCTCGACGTTGATCTATTCAAGAGAGCCGTGAATAAGACTATTAATGGATCTCCGATCTTCAGGCTGAACTTTTGCCTCGCGGGCGAAGATATAGTCCAGTATGAGCGGTCGGACGGCTCTCAGTTTCAGGTCGACGAGAAAGATGTCTCGCAACTAGAGAAAATCGATCTGGCATCGTTCGTGACCGCAGATGCCCAGGCATGTCTGAACGCCGCTTTTAGCCTACAGCATGATATTCTCGTTCGCTCCCGAGTCTACCGGTGCAGTGCGAGCGAGAACTATGTGCTCTTTACCCAACACCATGGCATTAGCGATGCATATAGCGTATATCTGCAGTTCCAAAAAATCGCTGAGGCCTATAACGCGCTACAGTCGCGCCTTCCTCTTAATGCATCGATCGGTAGTGAGACAAATGCGACACGGCCGGAGTCCGGTCAACTCGAGTCCTCACTTAATGCTTTGCGGAGATTCATTGATGGGGCTCCCGAAGGTGCCTTCAATGCCGCAACGGACGCAACTTCCTCATCCTGGCGCTACCGTTCGGTGATCGTCATGAACGACGCTGAAAGGGAATCATTGCAGAGGTGCGCCAAACGTCTCGATCTACGCATGAGTGCATTGAGCCTTGTGCATTTCGCGTTAGTGCGCGCGAGAGTTCGAGGGCAGCGGCAGTTCGTGATAACGCTCCCGTTAAGTGGACGCACAAGATTTAACAAGCAATTGCTAGGGTGCTTTGTCAACGTGCTGCCTTTGTTTATAGACCTCGAACGCTTTCACACTATTGATGCCCTTTGTGCTGATGTCAACCGGCAGCTATTTCTGTTAATGCGGCATCAAGATCTGACTATCGAAGACCACGCAGGCGAACTGTTCAGAATGGAAACCCTGGGTGTGATGCGGCAGATATACAACGCCGTTTTTACCTATTACTCAAACGAAGTGGTCCCAAATCTTCCACATGTAACAACAGAATTGATCCCGCTGGCTTCACCCAATTATGCCTATCCGATCGGTTGGGTGACTTGGGATCTCGGCAAGAGTATTCACATCGAGATAAACTCCTCCAGCGAGATATACCAAACTTCCGACATGGAGGGCCATGTTCGAGCTGTAGCCGCCGCATTCGACACGTGCACAACGATCGATGAGATACTGCGTCATGGCGCTACAACTGCTTTTCACCGTCAATTCTTCGCGCAAACAGAAGTGTCCGCGTCTACCATCAACGCTGATTTCGCGCTGCAGGTCAAGAGATCGCCAGATCTTATCGCGGTGAAGCACCAAAATCGGAACGTCACTTATAACGAACTCGACACACTTGCCACCAACTTTGCGGCCGGGTTGGCGTCGAGGCTCGATCCTGCGCAAAAGGAAGTAATCGTGTGCATGGATCGCGGCCCCGAACTGATTGCCGCGATTCTCGGAATCCTAAAGACCGGGAGAGCCTATGTGCCGCTGGAACCAGCAACGCCGGTCGGGCGAATTGATTTCGTGGTGGAAGACTTGGGTGCGCCAACAATCGTTACGCGGGCGGAGTGGCGAGAGAAATTCTCGCATCTTCCTCAGAATCAGGTGCTGCTGTTTGACGACGTCTCTACCGGAAATTCTGCCTCTACTTTCGTACCATCTGCAACAAATCCCGAAGACAGTGCCTACGTGATTTTCACCTCTGGTTCCTCCGGTCGTCCAAAAGGTGTATGGGTTTCGCACGGCAATGTCACGCGGCTATTCTCTGCGACCGATCGCCTTTTCGGCTTCGGGGAAGCCGATGTGTGGCTCCTGTTCCATTCCTGTGCCTTCGATTTCTCGGTATGGGAAATGTTCGGCGCTCTATTGCGCGGGGGGTGCCTAGTCATCGCTGACAACGAGGACTGTAAGAACTTCGATAAGATCGCCGATCTGGTAATAGCGGAGGGCGTAACAGTCCTGAATCAGACTCCAACCGCGTTCGGGCGTCTTTCGCAGAGCATTTTATCGCATCCACGCATTGATCATATGGCTCTGAGACGGGTGATCTTTGGGGGAGAGCGATTAGATCCGCAAACACTGGCTGATTGGGTCTCGCACGTTCCGCTTGAACGTACACGTCTGACCAACATGTACGGAATCACTGAGACAACCGTCCATGTTACACATCACGACATTACAGAAAAAGAGATAACGGAAACGATCAGCAACATTGGTCGGCCAATCGAAGATCTCAGCCTTTATATCCTCAGCGATTCCGGTGTACTTGCGCAGGTTGGCCAGATTGGTGAAATCGCGGTGGCCGGAGGTGGCGTCAGCAAAGGATACCTTGCTGATGCTGCGCAAGCCGCCAAGGTATTTGTCGCCAATCCAATTGAGCCTTCGCGGTTTCGACGAATGTATCGCACTGGTGATCTGGCGTGCTACATGGCCGATGGTACGGTGCAGTATTTAGGTCGGCGCGACAAACAGGTGCAGTTGCGTGGCTATCGGGTGGAACTTTCGGAAATTGAGGTGGTGCTATTGCAAGTCGACGGTATCCGTGCGTGCAGCGTAGGTTGCCCAAGGTTCCACAATGGTGAACAAAGATTGGTCGCTTATTACGTTACTGACCGAGCACTTGGTCAAAGCTTTCTGCGCGACGTGATCGCGAAAAAGCTACCTGCCTATATGGTTCCCTCGCATTTCGTCGCGCTAGACGCGCTTCCGTTGACCGTTAACGGCAAGGTTGATCAGGGGCGGCTAGAAGCTGACTTTTTCGCCGGTCTCAACCAAAGTGTACACGTCACCAGCTCCGATAATGTCGATGATCTGGCCGCGTCAATTGAGGCAACCTGGGCAACCGTGCTCGGCCATGCTGTGCCTACGCATGACACATGTTTTTTCGATGCTGGAGGCGACTCGTTGATGGTAAACGAACTGGCTATCAGGCTCAAGTCCCTACTGCCCGAAGGGACTGCCCTGCAGTTGAGTGTGCCAACGCTCCTGGATCGACCCACTATTAAGTCTCAAGCTCAATTCATTCGCAGTCTGATAACTGGCGCGCGGATAGAGCCTATTGTGATCAGGAGTCGGGCGCAACAGCGACTGCAGAGCCAGCAATCTTCAAATGAAGTCATCACAGTGTGAGGGGAGGAGCCCACGCCATGAACAGGTCTACCTTAGCCATCGCCATTATCGGCGTCGGTTGCAGATTTCCCGAGGTCGACGATACCGACGATCTATGGAATATTCTGGCAAAACGACAATCTGTTATGCGCCCAACCGGTCGTGTCGACCATCGGCCATCAGGTTTTGTGGATGTTCAGACGCCGGTGCGCGACATTGACCAGTTTGATGCAGTGTTCTTCCGGATGACACCCACCGAAGCTCGCTTAACAGATCCACAGCACCGGCTGTTCCTTGAATGCGCTTATCGAGCGCTGGAAAATGGCGGTTATGCGGGCTGCGCTGCTGGTCGCGCGATCGGCGTGTTCGGTTCAACTAGCATCAGTACCTACCTTCTTAATAATATTCTCAAGAGTCGCGCTCAGGAGGGATGGGACAGTTATCAACTCCTGCTTGACAACGACAAGGATTTCCTCTCCAGTCGGGTTTCTTACAAATTTGATTTGCGCGGACCGGCCTTTTCAATTCAGTCCGCCTGCTCAAGCTCTTTGGTTGCGGTTCATCTTGCGTGTCAAAGTATTATCGCAGGCGAATGTGAGATGGCTTTAGCGGGTGGAGTTAGTCTCAGCATTCCGCAGGATGGCGGTCACGTTTCCAAACCGGGTGGTATTCTCTCGAATCAACCAAGCTGCCGCGCGTTTGACGCATTTGCTGCTGGCACCGTCAAAGGTAACGGTTGTGGCGTGATACTTCTCAAGGCACTCGACGATGCCGAAGCTGACGCTGACCAGATCATTGCTGTAATCCGGTCTACGGCCATCAACAATGATGGAAGCGAAAAAGCCAACTTCATGGCTCCAACCATGCACGGACAAGCCTCAGTAATCCGAGAGGCGCTTGATGTCGCCGGAATAGATATCGAGGAACTTGACTACGTTGAAACCCACGGCACGGGAACAAAACTTGGTGACATGGTTGAGGTCGAGGCCCTCACTGCGGCATTATCCGGCCGAAATGAACATGTGGTCTGGCTTGGCACGTTGAAGCCGAATATCGGCCATCTTGATGTAGCCGCGGGCATCGCCGGTGTTATCAAAACATCCCTTGTGCTCAACCATCAGGCTATTCCCGGCGCAGCTAGTTTCGATACACCTAATCCGGATCTGGGCCTGGATGCTAAGCGATTCTGCATTGCCAACAGCCCGACTCCGCAAATGCGGCCCCTTCGCTACGCCGGTGTGAGTTCATTCGGCATTGGCGGCACAAATGCGTTCATCGTGATGGCACCTCCGCCTCGGCGACAATTATCCGCTTCTTACCGCCCCGAACTGATCCTACTCTCAGCGCAAAGTGAAGCCGCGCTCAATAATCTCGTCAACCGTCTTGCAGTGGCAATCGAAAAGGCCAACTGGTGTTTGGCCAGCATTGCCTATACATTAGCCTGTCGGCGCAGCTTTTGGTCTCATCGTTGTGCGATCGTTGCTTCCGATATTAGTGATCTACTTTCACAGCTGCGGAAAACTGCGCGGCTTTCGACGCAATCGAATCAGGAATTGCACAACTCGCTCGCCGCCCTTGGTACCCGATGGTGCGGTGGCGAAAACATTGATTTTGCGCCGATGTTTGCTGGTCGTTCGATCGCTTGTGTTCCGTTGCCAGGTTACGGTTTCGATCGCACATCCTACTGGATCGACCCAGAATCCGCTGAGTTGGCACGCGACGAATCCATTTCCAATACCCGATCGCAATTCACTTCTTCCGCAGATGCATTGGCCGTCATTATGCGCTTGATGGCAAACTATCTTGGCACCGATGAAATCCGGTCGGATGTCGATTTTGCCGATCAGGGAGTAGATTCCATCATGCTCGTCGATCTTCTTTTTGATCTGGAGAAACGATTCGATGTGGTGATCCCTGTTGCGACCGCAGCCAATCTTCGCACTCCTGCCGCCCTCGCGAAAGACCTGAACAACAGGCTTATGGAAATAAAGGCCTCTCAAACTGCAGTAAGTGCGGAAACAGAGTCTGTAGAAACGCATCCTTCCAACAAGATAGACGGAACCCGGGCAAAACTCATCTGCATCGTCCGAAGCAAGTCCAACCGCAGTGTCGTTCTGGTGCATCCGGCTGGCGGAACGATTTCTACCTTTGTTGAACTCTGCGACCCGGTTAAAGCTGGGTGCAGTATTTATGGAATTCCATTTCCAAAGTCTTTCACCATAGAACCTGGCGCCCTGCCCTTGGCCGAGTTGGCCAGACGATATGTTGATGCAGTAGAGGAAGCCACCGGTATCGATTCTCTAGTGCTTGGCGGCTATTCCTTCGGTGGAAATGTGGCGTACGAAATGAGCCATATTCTTGCAGAAAGATATGGGCGCTCTCCTAATCTCGTGCTGTTCGATAGCCATCCGCCTGACGCTTACCCAAGCACCACTGTCAGTGACGAAAAGCTGGTGGAAACGTTTGGCTTGGTCATCCACTCAGCGCTGTCTTCTTCCAAGGACCTCGCATGTGCGACCGAGGATATTGCGAGACTCTATCGTGGAATAGCGCTTGAAGCAGCGGTGGAAAGGCTGCTCCGCGACGCGAGCCTACCCGTTGGGCTTCGAGCAGACGACCTTATTAGGTTTTACCGAATCTGGGTTTCAAATCACTTCATGCTACGCGGCGCAACGCTTCGCGATCAGATCCCGGCCAATTTGCTACTATTTAAAGCCCAAGAGCCGGAATGCCCGTTGATCCTGCAAAACCTAGGATTGGTTGCACCTGCGCACCAATCCTGGGAACGCTATATCACAGGCGACCTACGGATCGAGTATCTTCCGGGCGACCACTACACGGCGTTCACGAATCCAGAGAATATCTCTATTGTCAGTCGTAAGTTCCATGAACAGATGTCAGACGAGTGGCTATGGCGTCCACTCGCAGCAGGTTCTCACATGGAGCACGCTTCATGACACTCGACACGTATTCCGCTTTGTTGATACTGACGTCGATTATTGTTTTTGCTGTCCACAATGCCGAGGAGACATTAGGCATTGAGGACTGGATGGCTAAGAACTTTCGTCCCTCAATTGCAGTGCGCTATCGCAAGAAGTCGTTCATTGTCGCTTGCACACTGTTGTGGGTCGCATATGCGGTCATGGCGTTGCTAGCGGTCTGGTGCACCAGTGCCACTGTTCTTCACGTTTTTGGCATTGCCTTTGCTGCCATTGTTGCCAACGGGTTCTTTCACGTACTCGCCTGGATTTATTTTGGGAAAATCCCGCCAGGCTTCTGGAGTACCGCGATACTTGTCCTACCACTTGGTGGTTTGCTCACTTGGCACGCGATCGCCATGGGTACCCTGACGTTTCAGCAGGCGGAGGTGGCCTTTGTCATCGGTGCCGTCCTTCAAATGCCGTTGGCATGTGGCGCCATCTTCATCTCTGATTTCTTGTTTGGACTAAAGGAAAGGATCTTCCAGAAATGACTGTCATTCTAGATGGTAACAAGATCGCATCCGACCTGCTACAGGTGATCAAGCGACAACTTGACGCGATCGGCGCCGGTTTCCATTCGCGACCCCGCCTTGCACTGATTTCTGTTGCCACTGGCAACCTGATGACTGAAACTGCGGTCGATTTGCATAAGGTGTGCGCGGGACGCGCCGGCTGCGACGTCGAAGATATCGTCTTATCAAAAGATACCTCTCAGAGTGAATTGTGCCACACGATCACAGGTCTGAACTCCCGCGAAGACATCACCGCAATCATGGTGCTCCAACCCTTGCCGGACGGAATCGATGTTGCTACAGTGATCAATGCCATCGCACCTGAAAAAGAGGCGGAGGGACTTCATCCGGCGAATCTCGCCCGGATGTTTCCCACCAGTCTTCGTCCTTTCGATTTCGATACCTGTGTACCGCAAGCACTGAAATTTCTGTTGAGCGCGTATGATCTCTATGTGTCTGGTATGCACTGGGTTTTGCTCGTACAGACGGAATTGCTCGAATCAGACATTATCGCAGGCACCAACGTGCGCGCGGCATTGGTGGGTGCCGTACCGCCGAATTCCACCGTGACGCTTATCGCGCCCAATCATCCTGATGCCAAGCGGGTCTCACAATCCGCCGATGGCATTCTGGCAACCAGCCGGGAGACCAATTGGCTTGACGACAGCTGGATCCGGCCCGGTGCTATCGTCGTTGATTTTCTAGCAAATATGGTTGGTGAACGTCCTCACCCGCTTGATCCAGACAAGAAAGTTCCGCTGTTGAAAGGCTCTGTCGACGCGAAAGCGATCAAGGGCAAGGCCGGCTACTTTGCGCCCGTTCTCGGCGGGATCGGACCGATGTTGATTGGGAGTCTTTTCTATAACTGCATGCTGATACATGCTCGACGTCTTTCTGCAGAGACATTGGCCGCTTCCGATGTAATCGCACAATTGCAACCTCCATCGCGTATCGACACAGCGAAGAGACAGTTGAACCTGATGGGCAGACTGTTACGGACGAGCGCGATCCGAGCATTTCGCTGAATTTGGTGTGGGGTCATACGTTTTCCATGAGGAAGAATCACATGCAGAGCATCTACCATCTTACGCCGGTTACGACCGCTTCGCGTTCTGAAATCGGATCGAAGGCTCACAGCCTGATCGAATTGATGAAAGCCGGATTTTGTGTGCCTGGCGGGTTTGTGCTTTCCACTGTTTTCTTCACACCGTGGGTAAACTGGCTGAAAACCCTGCCGCTGTGGGCCGACTTTATCTCGGCGGGCGGAGCAGATCTTACGACTGCGGCAGCCCAACTGAAGAATGCCAGCTGTGCATTGAGGTTCAATGACAATCAGAAATCAGCTTTGGCTCCAGCTCTTTCTGGATTCGCCCCCCAAACTCTCTTTGCCGTACGGTCGTCTTCACCGGATGAGGATCTGGCTTCCGCATCGTTTGCTGGTGTGTACGAAACTGAACTAGGCGTCCCAATAGCGGCACTAGAAAAAGCGGTCAGAAGCTGTTTTCTGTCCTTCCTTGATGCCCGGATCGTAATCTACAAAAGGCAGATGGGGTTATCTGTTGACGAGCCTAGAATTGCCATCATTGTCCAAAAACAGCTTGATAGCGAGGTGGCTGGAGTCGCTTTCTCGATCAATCCTCTGAACAACGACCACGACGAGGTACTGTTAAACGCAAACTGGGGCCAAGGTGAAACGGTGGTTGCAGGTTTGTCTTCGCCCGATTGTTTCATCGTCAACAAGCACGACTTGCTAATCACCAACCGGAACATCGGCATGAAAGAGACTTCTTTGTGGTTGGCGCCTTCGGGCGGTACCGTGGAGTATCCACATGACAGGCATGCCGATGCTTGTCTTGGTGATGATAAAGTTCTTGAAATTACATCCCTTCTAAAGCAGGTCGAGGCTCTCTATCAATGTCCTATCGATGTCGAGTGGGCTATTGAATGCGGCAAGGTCTATCTACTACAAGCTCGCCCGATCACCACACATTTGCCGGTGCCGACGGCCATGGCAACACCATCCGGGAAGGCTAAGCGACTTTACTGGGATTTAACGATTAGTATTCATGGCAGTTATGAACCCATGAGCCCTCTGGGCTGCTCGATCATTAACGCCCTCGTCGAGGAACTCAGACGCGAAGCATATGGAGGAGGCCGTCGGCTTGATATCGATCACACGTTGCCGGTGATTGCTGGTGGCCGTCTTTATATTAATCTGAACAATTTTGCTCGGCTCGTCGGAAAAGCAAAGGTAGTTAGCCACGTGAAGAAGTTGGACACTCTCGCAGCACAAGCGATTCAGGATCTCGATTTTCAGCAGTTGGCACGGGGGCATGCCGCACGGTTTCTTCCGCTGTTGCAATTGCTTTGGCGGATGCCAGTGCGGATAGCGAACGGCATCCGCGCCTTCAGGAGCCCCCAAGAGACCAAGGCGCGATGGGAGAACCGATGGCGATACTTCCGCAATCAGCTCGACGAAATCGGCAGGCAAGAGCGCTCACCAGAAGCATATGTGAGTGCCATCATGCAGGAAATGCTTCGTTTTGTTTTACGCGAAGAATTGGTTCTTTTCGTCGCCAGCCGAGTAGCTTTGAAGAGGATCAGTAATTTGTTTCCTCAAGCTTCAACGGAGACGCTCTCTAGGCTCGATGCGCTGGATCAGTCACTGCCTGGCAATGTAACAGTGGAAATGGGGATAGCATTGCATCAGATATCATCGCTGTTGACCCGAGAGGAGACGCGAAATCCAACCGCTCTGCGTTGCCAGCTTGAGGAGGGTTCCGCCCGGCCCGATGTCTTGCATGCCTGGCGAAGCTTCTTAACCACCTATGGTCATAGGGGACCGAAAGAAATCGATGTTTTCTCCCCACGCTTCCGCGAGGAACCCGATTACCTCATCCGCGAATTGGCTAGCTACCTCGAATCCGACTCACCCATTGCCGCCCCCTTTGCTTTGATGGAGGAAGGCCAGCGCCGGCGCCGAGAGGCTTATGCCTTTCTGGCCGACCAACTTGCCCGTTTAGCTCCGAACAAGCTGAAGAAGCTAGCGAATTGGTACGACGTAGTCCAGACCTTTGGCGGTTTTCGCGAAACGCATAAGTTCGTTGGGGTCTACGCGATCGATCGAGTCCGTAGCTATATGTTGGAACTTGGTCGTAAATGGGTGGAAGGCGGCCGACTCAGAGATGTCGGCGATATCTTTATGCTCGATCTTGCGGAGGTAGAAAGAGCCGCGAAAGAATCAGAGTTGGATCTTGGTCCACTGGTAAGAGCGGGCCGACAGAACCTCTCGCAATCTGCCATGCGCAAGAACGTGTTCCCTGTAATGGATTCGCGAGGGAGATTCTACGTACCGCAGACCCAGGAAAGTCTGGAGGGCCATGTGACCGGTTACGCTGTCTCTCCCGGTCTCGCTCGTGGAAGGATTAAGGTGCTTGCTTGCCCTTCTGAAAAGGAGTTATTGCTAGGCGAGATTCTCGTTGCTCGTGCTACTGATCCAAGCTGGACGCCACTTTTTGTTAACGCGGCGGCGATCATACTTGAAGTCGGCGGGGTGCTGCAACATGGTGCTTTAGTGGCTCGCGAGTATGGTAAGCCTTGCGTTTCCGGCATACAGAATGCAACTGGATTGTTTCATGACGGGGAAGAAGTCGAGGTTGATGGCAATCTAGGTCTCGTGCGACAACTTGTTCACAAGGAGTAAGCAAGCGTGTTCACTCATTCCCGTCCGGCTGCAGCGCCTGCCATCGATGTCATAGCAAGTGTGGAATCGCTTGCTATCGACTTTGATGGATTACCCGTGCCGCGCCGCTATTTTGTCATTGTCATTGTACTGATGACGCTTGTTATGGTTGTGCTTGACGGATCGGTTGCCAATCTCGCACTTTCAACCATAGCAACAACGCTCAGGTGCTCTCCTGACCAAGCGATATGGGTCGTCTCCAGCTATCAATTGGCCGTGATTATCTCGCTTTTACCGTGCGGTGCACTTGGTGAAAAGCTCGGGTGCCGTCGGGTTTTTCTCTACGGTGTTGCTATTTTTACCTTGGCCTCAGCCACCTGTGCAATCTCCGTAAACCTCGCCATGTTGGTTGCCGCACGGTTCGTACAAGGGTTGGGTGCGGGCGCTATAATGGCTCTTTATTCAATGATCTTGCGTTACGCCTGCCCGAAATGCCTGCTTGGAACGATCATCGGCCTCAACGCTATGACAATTGCGATTTCAGCAGCCGCTGGCCCAGGTATTGCTGGCGCTCTCCTAGCCATTGCCCCTTGGCCGTGGCTGTTTGCAGTCAATTTACCGCTAGGCGCTCTGGTGCTAATGCTGTCCCGATCACTGCCGGCACCCTCCGGTGTCGCTCGTTATCTCGATCCTGTCGTCATTACGGTCAACGCTGCCGCGGCAATGCTATTTTTCAGCGGTTTTGACAGGATACCCATCGCTCCACAATCAGGCGTGGCGATGATCGTCGTTTCCATTGTATGTTTAGTCTTCGTCATCTGGCGCGAAAAGCAGATAAAAGCACCACTGATACCGGTCGATCTTTTTCGTAACCGCCCATTCCGCATTGCAGTGCTTGGCTCGATTGCCTGCTTCTCTGGACAGATGATGAGCTACGTCGCGCTACCTTTTTATTTGCGGCAGGAATTCCACTTGAATTTCATAATGTCTGGCCTCTATCTGATGCCTTGCCCACTTGCGGTCGCGATCACTGCACCCCTGGCGGGCCGACTCGCGAACCGGACGCAAACCGCTCTATTGTGTGCTGGGGGCTGCGGCGTTCTAGCCATCGGCCTTGTACTGACTGCACTACGACCGCCAAGCAACACAATTATAACCTTTCTTGTTGGTACGGTTCTTGCCGGAATAGGCTTCGGTCTATTTCTCCCTCCCAACAACCGAATCCTACTGCTCTCGGCTCCCAAAGCACGTAGCGGAGCAGCTGGGGCCATGCAGGCAACAGCGCGTTTGATCGGCCAGACCATCGGGCCAATCAGCATGTCGATGGTATTCCGTCTGGTATCGGTCGATACAGCACCCCGCACCGGGGTGCTGGTGGCAGCAGGATTTGTTTCAATTGGTGGCCTTACTAGTCTTTGGGGGTTGAGGTTCAATGAAATAGTGAAGTCAGCAAAGGTAAGCGGCCATGAAAAGCATAGCTGAAAGCGACAGGTGGAGCAACTTACGAAGGAGTCGCCTGCCTCCGGATTGTTAAAGCAGACTGCGCTACTTGATGCGATCAGCCGTCTAAACTACTAACATTGTTAAGGCCATGAGAACCAAAACGCAGAATACGGGAACCGGACCTGGTCTTAACGCGGATCGCGGATGCTGCGCGAGAACTGTTTACCGGCGAGAGTTATGAAGCGGGGCGATGCGGGCGATTGCCAAGAAGATCGAATTCTCGCCCACGCTGATCTATCAACACTTCCGCGACAAGGAAGCGCTCATCCACGAGCTCTGCTACGCGGACTTCAGAAAACTGGCGCTGGAGCTTAAGGTGACACAGAGGATTGCTGGTCTGCGGGATAGCCTAGGCTCTAATCGGCATCACGTACCTGAACCACAACCGGCTGATGTTCGTGATGAATCATAATCCGATCGAGCCGGACAAGACGGAAATGGCCGAGATCAAGGGCGATCCCGACTCGGATGCGAATTCACTATTGCTGGATCAGATTGAAGCGGCGGTAGCGTTGGTCTGCTGCGAGGCCCGAATGCCGATACGGAGTTGGTGCCGCAGGCTAGGTGGTCCAGCATTCAGGACGTGGTGTCACTACAGATTGCGCTTGCCTATCTAGTCGTATGCCAGAACTGAGGAAGGATGTTATGAAAGCCCGTTGTTGGAATCTATTTCGGATCGCGCAACGTGTACTGCTTGCCGCTTTGCTGTTGCCCATTGTTTTGGCAGGAGCCTCT
>JBEKRS010000086.1:0-18741 GCA_049518535.1 Occallatibacter sp.
GATCGACCGCTGGCTTCCTCCTGTGCGCGTGTATCATCCTTTTCCTCTACGCCGCATGGGCGTCATTACCTGAGGTAAGAGCCGGATGCGGGAAATCCGCTCGTCCGGATCCGTGCGGGGGGGTATGGAGAAATCCGTATCCCTACCGCGACTACGATTTTGTGGGCGGCGACTCCCACTCTAGCCACCAAAGCAAAACGCAACGAATGAGCACACCGTTCAGTCTTAATTCGGAGCCGGTTTAGTAATCCGGCATTTCCAGCACGGTCCAGGAACTCTTCGCATAGAAATGGTAAACCGTGCGACCTTCAACGATCGAATCGGCCAGGGCATCGTGGTCCAGCCGCGCCGGGCGATATTTCATGCCGATCTGGGCCTGGCGAATCTGTTCGGGTGAGGCGGGATCGATGCCCCAATTGAAACCGAGAACTCCGCTTGGGTCGTGGGCTTGCAGCCGCTCGGTTTCAGGCGCAGCGGTCAGCACAAGCACGCTCGTCGGAGCGTGCTGAAAGAAGACGAGCAGCGAGACCATTCCGTCAGCCGAACAAAGAACAGCCCAATCGGAGGAACCGGCGCGCTCCAAGCTGGCGTGGACGACGTTCTCCGGGTGATGCGCCTCGTAGGTCTGCGGAATCAGGCAGCCGCGGCGATTGAGCAGGCTGACGAACTCTTCGGGCAGGCCGGGAAAAGAACTGACCGGCAGGCGGCGGATAAGATACGGTGTCGAGCGGCCGTCGACCATGATATGGCCGGATTCGTTCAGTTGCGCGAGGACCTGTTCCTGCTGTTGGGCCGGGAGTAGAGTGCACGCGCAGAGAAGCGCACCAAGGAACATTCCGATCTTTCTCACTCCGGTGCGGACCATGAAAACTCTCAGGAGCGATCAATTCCCAGTTGAAGCAGAACCGCAACTTCTACCTTGCCAAGATCATCGTTGCTGAGGAACCCAATCTTGGTACCCAGTCTTTGCTTACTGATCGTTGTCAGTTGATCGGCCATTGCTTTCCGCTTCTCAGCGTTGAGTTTTACATACGCCTCTCCGGGATAAAGGCGCTCCGTATTCGAGGTAATCGGTATGACCTGGACTCTGTTCAAGAAGGCATTTGCGGCGTTGTTCGACAATACGATAGCCGGGCGGGTCTTCTTGATCTCTCCGCCCTGGCTGGGCTCAAAATTCACCCAATATACCTCGCCCCGCTCAATCGACGTCGCCAATCAGCGCCTCCGTCCATTCGTCGGCTTCGGCCTCTCGCTCCCGATCAGCCGCCATTAACCGGTACCCTTCTGCCAAATCATTCTGCTTTGCCCGGCTTAATTCTTGAGCGGCATTCAAAACGGCACCCTTGAGCTCATCTGGAATAACAAACCATGTTGGGTTTCCACGGGCTTGGGGCAGTCCTTTGGTGCTGTTACTGTCTCCATTCCAACGAATACCAATAACGTTTGAATCATCCCATTTCAGGCGCGCGACCGACCAACTGAAGTCAACTGGTCCCGCGTCAAAAATCACCTCGACAGACTTGACTCTCTCTTTTGGCGACAAAACTGTCTTCGGATCATGGTACATGACGATCTACCTCACCAAATCATCATCCCATACATACGTACGTATGTCAAAATTAGTTCCGCAGCGGCTTGCCTGTTTTGAGGGTGAAGGCAATGCGTTCCTGCGTCTTTTTCTCGCCGCAAAGGGAAAGAAACGCCTCGCGCTCCAGGTCCAGGATGTACTGTTCGCTGACCAAGGTTCCGGCCGTCACTCGGCCGCCGGCCATTATGTACGCGGCCCAACGGGCGACCTTCTGGTCGTGCTCGGAGACGTAGCCGGCCTCGCCCATCAGATAGACGCCAGTCTCCAGGGTCGCCAATGCTGAGGCGCCTGGCGCGGGAATCTGTGTGCGCGGCGGGGGAGGGGCGTAGCCAAAGTCGGCCAAGGCTGCAGCCAGTGTTTTGGCGTCCAGCAACAGCCGCTCGCGGTTGAGGGTGATGCGGTCAGCGGGGGCAAGCAAACCCAGCGAACGAGCCTCGGCGGCCGAAGTGGAAACCTTGGCGAGAGCAATGATCTCGAACGATCGCCGCAGCGCCGTAGCCAGTTCGGCTGATTGGGCAAAGCGCGACAAAGGCTCGCGCGGATCGGGCGGGACCGTCAGAACCAATGGCGAGGCCGCGTCAATAGCCCTCAGCAGCATCTCCTTTGTTCCGCCGCCGGCGGGGATCAAACCGACAGCCGCTTCGACCAATCCAATATAGGTTTCCGCGTGGGCTTGGCGGCGGATGGCGTGCAGACAGATCTCCGCACCACCACCAAATGTCAGGCCAAAGGGTGCCGCGACCACCGGCCGCGGGCAGTACTTGATGGCCAAGGTCATCTGCTGGAAGCCATTGATGACCGCTGCCAACTCCTCCCATTCGCCCTCTTGCGCGGCAAGCAGCAGTTGCATCAGGTTGGCGCCCACCGAAAAGTTTTCCCGGTCGCTCGAAATCACAAAGCCGGCAAAGTCGCGCACCGCGTCAGAGTCGGGATTGAGCACCGCTGCCACCAGCGCCAGCACGTCGCCGCCGATAGCGTTCTTGAGCGAGTGTAGTTCGATGCAACCGATGCCGTCGCCCAGATTGACCAGAGAGGCACCCGCGTTGAGCCGAACTACCCCATGAGTGCGTCGGAAATCGGCAATGCTGGCGTGGCCAGGAAATGAGGCAACCGGCTCCAGCCGCTTCTTCTCCGGCTGAAAGCAGAGTTGCGCGCCCCTTTCGCCGTCGCGGGCATACCAGGACGTTTGCCCTGCGACCAGCAGCGCCTCGACTTTCGCGCTTACCGGCAGGCCAAGGCCCCTCATGCGGCTGACTGTCGTGGCAACCCCGACCACATCCCACATCTCGAAAGGACCCAGTTCCCAGTTAAAACCGGCGCGCATGGCTTGATCGATGGATGCTGCGTCGCCAGCCGCTTCTCCAATACAGTCGGCGGCAAAGTTCCATAGCGCTGCGAGAAACGGCCATAGGAAAGCCGAAGCCTTGTCCCTTGTAGGATGGTTTTCAAGCAGCATGCGCAACCGCTCTGTCAGCGCTGCAGTGTTTTTGGCGACTTCCAGAGCTGGCAGGGCAGGCTTGACGGCGGGATGGTACTCGTAAGTTTTGAGATCGAGCACCATGCGAATATCTTTGCCGTCCTCACCGCGGACCTTCTTGTAAAAACCCTGGCCGGTCTTGTCGCCCAGCCAACCGCGCTTGACCATCTCATCCAGGACGCGAGAAAAACCGCCTTGCGTCACGCCTTGAGGAAAGTTGGCGGCCACATGAGCTGGAATGTCGAGGCCCACCAAATCCACCAGACGGAATGTCCCGGTGCGGGGCCAGCCGATCGCCTGGCCGGTCAGCGCGTCCACCTCTTCGATCGTCAGCCCCTGCTCCAGCATCAGCGAGGCCGCCGTGAACATCACTGAGATGCCTATGCGGTTAGCAATGAAGTTGGGGGTGTCGTTGGCGATGACCACTTGCTTGCCGAGGTTGCGGTCGGCGAAGGCGGTAAAGGAGGCTACGACCGCCGGGTCGGTTTCAGCGGCTGGAATGACTTCCAGCAGCCGCATGTAGCGCGGCGGATTAAAGAAATGAGTCCCGAAAAAGCGATCACGATGCGCATCCAGACCCGCTGCGATCTGCTTTACCGGTAAGCCGGAAGTGTTGGTGGTGAGCAGAGCATGAGGCGCCAAATGAGGCACGACGCGAGCCAGCAGGTCTTTCTTGATGGCCAGGTTTTCTGCCACCGCCTCGACCACCCAATCGCAATTGGCCAGCTTCGGCAAATCGTCCTCGAAGTTGCCGGAAGTGATCAGCGCGGCCAGTGTCGGCTCATAAAAAGCTGCGGGCTTGGTCTTGGCCAGGATGCCAAGCGCCGCCTTGGCCAAGGGCTCAGCCTCTTTGTCCTTCGGAACAAGGTCCAGAAGCAGGGTCGGGATTCCAGCATTGGCCAGGTGAGCGGCAATACGGGACCCCATCGTTCCGGCGCCCAGCACAGCGGCACGACGCACCAGAAATGGCGGGACGTCAAAGGCGGAAACTGGAGCTATGGCCTCGGACTGAGTACTCATGGAGGATCTCCTCTAGCAGCTTGGCGTTCAGAACCATCCGCCATGCGGAAACCATTGAAGAATACGAAGCTACGCGGCACGAGGTCAAGGTTGAGAGAACCAGGCAACGTGCTCCGGCCGGCTGCTTGAGACGCTCTCGACCGGATCTACGCTAAAGCTTCTTGCGCAGATATTCAAAGACCAAATAGCCGATGAGCGCCGAGACGAGAGCAATTCCAAAGTTCGTGACCGTGAAAATGTCAATCAAGGCAGACGCCAGAGTCTTGCCGCGGGCGTTCGAGGCGGTGAACTCGCCCATCAGCAAATTGGAATAGAACAAGAAAACGATGAAGCTGATCTCGATGACTGCCCGCAAGAATGGAATTAGCCGCCGAGGCCACGACGAGTTCGGGCTCCCCGCCGAGTGATCCTTGCTCGCTGGCGTGAGGGAACGGACCCGTGCCCATGCGGTTGGAGGCCGATTTGTCCGTTCGCGCTGCATGAGATTTCAATGGTATCAAGAATCGATTTACGCCCGCGCAGTGAAAGTTGGAAATATCTAAGAACACCTCCGGCAGAAGCCAACCCCATCCCACGCCCCGTTCCCCGCCGCAGTCAAAGATTTTTTTGTAGCCTTCCAGAATTCTGCCGATACAAATATGGATGCCCGTGGCCGTTTTCATTCCGGAATGAATTGATCGGCGAAAGGAAACAGTTCCGATGTCGGTGTTTCGAGATCTTCGCATCTCGCGTAAGTTCGGTTATTCCTTTGGAGGTGTCTGCCTGTTGTGCACCCTGCTGGGGCTGGCCTCGTTGGCCGGTCTTCTCAAAATCCGTTCCGCCGTCAACGACATCATAGCCAACTCTCTGCCCTCCATAAAAGCGTTGGAAGATATCCGCTATTCTGTGGCCACAATTCGCCGCACGGACGCGTTGTTGTTGCTCTGCGATACAAGCGCATGCACGACGCGGCTGGCAGCCAAACGGTCGAATTACATTGCCTCCTACAACCAGTCGATTGCCCAATACGCACCCATGGTTTCTCATCCGGGAGAGCGGGAACTCTATGAAACCATTCGCAAGAACGCCGCGGCGTATATCGCGTTGAGCGATCGAGCTAGGCAGCTTTCGGATTCGGGGAAGGCCGAAGATGCCTCCCACCTGCTGCTCTTCGGGGACGGCGTAAAAGTTTATAACGCGGTGGCCGACGCTGTTGAGGCGGATGTGGTGCTGAACGACAAGATGAGCGTCGAGCAGGGTGTGAACGCTGCCAAGTTGATCCACACATCGTTCCTCGTGATCTGTATCGTGATGGCGATTACGGTGTTGCTGTGCGCGGTGATCGGCGTCAGCCTCACCCGCATGATCGTGCCTCCGCTGAAATTAGCCACGGCGGCCCTGGAGCAGGTTGCGGAGAAGAATCTGACGGTGGCCGTCGAGGTGCAAGGCGAGGATGAGGTCGGACGGCTTTCGGCCGCCTTGAATACCACTGTGGTCTCAATGCGGGGCATCTTGCGATCCGTGGCCCAGGGAGCCGAAACGCTTTCGGCGGCGGCCGCCGAACTGAGCGCGCGTTCAACCGAGTCCAGCGACAACGTTCAGAGCCAGGCCCACAACATCAACCAGATTGCCGCGGCCTCGCAGCAGATGACAGCGACCATCGGCGAGATCAGCAAGAATATCGAAACCGCCGCCGTCGTCAGCCGCGAATCGGCTGAAGCCGCCAATCTGGGCGGAGCGGTGATGAAGGCAGCCGCCACGACGATGGAACAAATTGCCTCTGCCACAGGCTCGGTAGAAGAGAAGATGGCCTCGCTGGCGCACCGCTCCGAAGAGATCGGCAAGGTGGTACGCGCGATTCAGGAGATCAGCGAGCAGACCAACCTGTTGGCGTTGAACGCAGCCATCGAAGCAGCCCGTGCCGGCGAGCACGGGCGCGGCTTTGCCGTGGTGGCGGGCGAAGTGCGGCGGCTGGCCGAGCGCACCAAAGGCGCAACCCAGGAGATAGCCGGCACCATTGGCAACATCCAAACAGAGACCCGCGAAACCCTCGAAGTAATGTCGTGCAGCCGCGGCAACGTGGAAGCCGGGCTGAGTGAAACGGCGCGTGCGCGCACAAGTCTCGAGGCGATCATAGGGTCGTCGAAAGAAGTGGAAAGCCAGATTCAGATGATCGCTGCGTCAGCCATCGAACAGACTTCTGCATCGGCCGAGATATCAGAAGGAGCTAACCGCATCTCGGTACTGGCTACGGAGAGCTCCCACGCTGCCGAAGAATCTGCGCTGGCATGCAAGAATCTCTCCGAGCTGGCCACGGAGTTGGACGGAATTATCCGCCAGTTCCGCATCGAGAAAGACGATCAGCCGGGCAGCGCGCTCAAGGGCACACGTCGTAGCAGCGCGCAGGTTTCCGTGCGGCACGGTGCCTCCCGACACTTACCAGAAACGAACGCCGTTTGTTTCGGCCCTCAACCCAAAGGCCGATGACCCAAAGCCGGCGGTTCAAATCTACTATCCGCAACCAGATCTGAGCAGTAGGATTACTTGAAAGGAACGAAGACATGATAAGCGAACGTTTCAGAGAGCATTCACAGGCGGCAGCAGCAGATGCAAGGCGGTGGTTGAGAGTCCTTTCAGGTTTGGCGGGCTGTTTGTTTCTGGCCCATGGTGCGTTGGCTCAGCAATCAGCATTGAACACTCAGGCGCTGGTTTACTCGGACTACCCACAGCCCTCGGGCAAGGTAGAACCACTGCAATTGGCCAACTTGCCCAAGTGGGCAACCCTGGATATGCAGCTGCGAGCGCGCGAGGAAAACCAGAGTTCCGACGACTATACATCCGGCAACAACGCGGTGTACGTCCTGACGCGCGTCTGGGGCGGACTGGAATTGCGGCCGGCCAAGTCGCTTACCGCCTATATCCAGTTTGTGGACGCACACGCGCTTGGGTTGCCGCTGTTTTACGTCGCGTCGAATCAACGGGACATCTTCGATGACCGTCAGGCGTTTCTGGAGTACCATGCCAGGAACGTGCAGGTCATCGCAGGACGGCAGGAGTTTAGGTACGGCGACGAGAGGTTGGTCGGTATCAGCAACTGGACGAATACCAGCCGCACCTGGGATGGATTTCTGGGGCGCATTGGGGACAAGAACCGGATGGATCTGTTCAGCACGTCGGTGGTTGCGATTCACGCCACGTCGCTGGATAAGCACGGCGCTGGCTTGACCTTCCACGGCGCGGTGGGAACCATCACGACCTGGGTGCCGCACACGGTCGTTCAGCCGTTTGTATATATCAAGGCCTTTCCGCGGGTGGAAAGTCAGCAGAGTACATTTGGCACCGAGACGGAGGTGACGCCGGGCGCGGAGGTTTCGGCGAAGTTTCTGGGAGGATTCTACTTTGACACGCTGGGAGCGATTCAACGCGGCAGCTATGCGAACGATTCGATTCAGGCCGGCGCAGGGTATGTGAAGGCGGGCTATGGCGCGGAAAAGGTCGTGTGGAAGCCACGTCTGGCAGGCGAGTACGATTATGCATCAGGAAATCCGAAGACGAACCTGCAGCGTATCGGCACCTTCGATCAGTTGTATCCCAGCAACCATAACGTATTCGGTCTGACCGATTTGTTCGGCTTTCAGAACATCAAGGAAGAGAGAATCAATCTGGACCTGGCGCCGGCCAAACATTTGACGCTGCTGATCCAGGAAGAGGGGATGCAGGTCTCCACTGCTCACGACAGTGTCTACACCGGCTCGGGGTCAGCAAAGGTAAAGCCGCCGACAGGAGGGTTCCTGAGCGACGACATCGGCAGAGAGTTCGATGCTTCGGGCCAGTATTCCTTCCTCCGCAACAACATGACGCTGAACGTTGGCGTGGGCCACTTTGCGCCGGGAACGCTGATGAAGGACAGTGCTTCGCTGGCGGTGGGGAAAGATTATGGGGCTCCGTTGACGCTGGCGTATTTCGGGTTGACCTATCGCTTCAAGGTGAACGGAACAACCACCGGCAGCCGATAATCATCCGGCTTAAATAGGGGCGAACTCATAGAATCGCCGAAGATCACTGCGGAGGGGCGCATCGTGAGTTTCATCCCTGATCATCCGGATTGCTGACAACTCGTCTTCCTGTTTGATGGCGAAGCTCTACTCGTAGAAGGTCTCAATATCGGGCGTCCAGTTTGACCCTGCCCGGCCGAGGGCAATACTTTGAAAGGGTGCGCTGGTTTTGTGGTTTCGCGCCCCTGGAGCAAAGAGACCGGATGCAAAAAAAAGTTTCCCCCTGGTTTTGGAAAGGCTTTTTAGCACTGACGCTGATGGCAATGGCCGTGGTGGTCACGCAGGCGCAGGACCTGAAGAGCTTCGAGCAAAGAATCACAACTAAAGTCCTGCCCAATGGGCTGACCCTCCTTATCTGCGAGCGGCCGGAGGCGCCAGTCTTCAGCTACACCACCTTCGTCGATGCGGGCGACGTGAACGACCCCTCGGGCGAGAGCGGCTTAGCGCACATGTTCGAGCATCTGGCCTTCAAGGGAACCAGCGAAATCGGCACCAAAGATTACGCCGACGAGAAGGTTGCGCTGGACAAGGTCGAGGCAGCCAACAATGCCTATGAAGCCGAGTACCTTAAGGCCGTGGGCCGCGACGAAAAGAAGTTGGCGGTGCTCGAACAAAACTTCAAAGAGGCGCAGGCCGAGGCGCACAAGTACGTGGTCCCCAACCAATTCACCGACGTGGCGGAGCGCAATGGTGCCGAGGGAGTGAACGCTGAAACCGGCCTCGACGACACCCGGTACTTCTGGTCGATGCCGGAAAATCGCCTCGAACTGTGGGCGTGGCTGGAGAGCAGCCGCTTGGTCGATACAGTGCCCCGCGAGTTCTACAAGGAGCGCAACGTGGTCATCGAGGAGCGTCGCATGCGCACCGACTCCAGTCCCATCGGTCGCCTCCTTGAGCAATTCGTGGCCACCGCCTACGTGGCGCACAACTACGGCCGCAGCAGCATCGGTTGGCCCAGCGAGGTAAGCCAGATTACGGCCACCGAGGCCATGGACTTCCACAAGAAGTACTACGTTGGGGCGAACATTGTGGTGGCCGTGGTCGGAGACGTGAAGGCAGCAGACGCGATGCCGATGCTCGAAAAGTACTTCGGGCGAGTTCCGGCCGGTCCCAAACCGGAAGAGATGACGACAGTCGAACCGAAGCAGTTTGCAGAGAAAACTGTGACCATCCGTGAGCAAACGCAGCCACTGTATGTCGAAGGTTATCACCGTCCGGACTATCGCGATCCCGATGACGCGGTATACGACGCCATCGCCGACATCATGTCGAACGGACGGGTTTCTAGGCTTTATCGCAGCCTCGTCCGTGACCAACAGATTGCCGCCGAGTCTGCGGGCTTCAGTCCCTATCCGGGCGACAAATATCCCGGCTTGTTCGTCTTCTATGCCTACCCATTGCCGGAGCACACGCCAGCGGAAATGCGCGACGCCATCCACAAAGAAATTGAGAAGCTGAAGGCCGCTGACGTAACAGATGAAGAGTTGCAAATGTACAAGACGCGCACTCGCGCCGACCTGCTACGTGGCCTCGCTGACAATCAGGGCCTGGCCAACTCACTGGCCGAGTACCAAACCCGCTACGGTGATTGGCGTGAGCTTTTCCTCCAACTGGACAAGGTGGACAAGGTGACCAAGGCAGACATTCGCCGCGTGGCCAATCAGGTTTTTGTTCCCAGCAACCGCACCAGCGCATGGATTGAAACAGCGGCTCCCACAGCAACTGCCGGGCAAGCCGCGACCGCCGGGAAAGATGGAGGCGCGCAATGAAGAGGATCATCCAAACGTCCCTTGTTTTCGCTGCCTGCGCATTTGTCTTTTCATCCGGCGCGATCCATGCCCAACAAGCCAAGCCGTGGGAAAAGATTCCCATCCCAAAGTTGCACGAGTTCAAGCCGCACCAGCCCCGGCGCATCGAGCTGAAAAACGGCATAGTCCTCTTCCTGCAAGAGGATCACGAACTACCCTTCGTCTCCGGCTCTGTGCTGATTCCCGGCGGCGCACGCGATGAGGATGCGGCCAAGGCAGGACTGGTGGGACTCTACGGGCAGGCGTGGCGCACCAGCGGCACTGCAAAAATGAGCGGCGACGCCATGGACGATCTGCTCGAAGCCAAGGCCGCGCACGTCGAGACCGAAGGCGACGAAGACTCAACCTCACTCTCCTGGGACTCGCTGAAAGGCGATACGGACCAGGTTTTCGGGCTCGCTATGGACCTGCTCTTTCATCCCCAATTTAGCGCAGAGAAACTCCAACTGGCCCAGCAGCAAGTGGCCACCGGAATCGTCCGGCGCAACGACGATGAGGGGGAGATTGCCGAGCGCGAGTCAGCCAAACTTGTCTACGGGGCCAACAGTCCTTACACACGGCAACCGGAGTTAGCCACTATCGGCGCAGTAACAGTCGACGATCTGAAGGCCTGGCACGACCGCACCATCGGCGGCAAGCTGATCGTCTCCATCGCCGGCGACTTCAATCCGGCAGCGATGGAAGCCAAGCTGCGCACTGCCTTCGAGGGACTGCCACCGGCGAAGCCCATGCCGCCGCGGCACGATAGCTTTGCCGGACCCAAGCCCGGCCTCTCCTTCATCGACAAGGAGGACGTGAACCAGTCGGACATCGAAATCGTGGGGCTGGGCACAGACCGGCACAATCCTGACGTTCCTGCCATCGCGATAATGAACGAGATTCTGGGCGGCGGGTTTGCCAGCCGCCTCTTCCAAAAAGTCCGCACCGAGCTGGGCCTGGCTTATTCTGTGGGCGGCGGCATGAGCTTTGCATACGACCATCCGGCCACCTTCCACGTCGCAGCGCTCACCAAGAGCGCCACCACTGTGGATGCGACCAAAGCCGCGTTGGCCGAGATTGCCGGGCTTAACACCCAACCCTTCACCGACGAGGAACTGGCGCGCGCCAAGGAGAACATCCTCAACTCGTTTCTCTTCCGCTACGACACCAGGGACAAAGTTCTCGCCGAGCGTGTGCGCCTCGAATTTTACGGCTATCCGGCAAACTATCTCGAGACTTACAAAGCGGCCCTTGAAAAGGTAAGTGTGGCCGACCTGAATCGAGTAGCTAAGAAGTACATTCACCCTGACAAACTGGCTGTGCTGGTAGTAGGCAACGGGCCGGAGATCAAGCCTGGCCTGGATGAACTGAAACTAGGTCCGGTGCAGTCCATTGACATCACTATCCCGATGCCCAAGCAGCCACCAGCAGAGCAAAAACAGTAACTCAGACAAGAAAGGTGCTGCGCCCTCGCTGTCATTCTGAGCGAAGTAACGTGGAGTCGAAGAAGCCGCTTCTCGTCCAACTTTACAGTTATGCTAGGTAACTACGAATATCAACCGGCGTCCGTTCAAGAGGAGTAATCAAGTGGATTCGAAAGCAAAACTCGCCGTCGTCATCATGGCGGCGGGCAAAGGTACACGGCTGAAGTCGCAGCGGCCCAAGGTCCTACACGAAATCGGTGGAAAACCGCTCGTAGCTCACGTGATCGCCGCCGCCAGCAAGATTGTCGCGCCGGCAGAGATATATGTCGTCGTCGGCCACCAGGCGGAGAAAGTGCGCTCAGCCGTAGCCGCGACTGGCGTCCGCTTCGTCGAGCAGACTGATCAACTTGGCACCGGCCACGCCATTCAATGCGCGCGCGAGGCCATCAAGAGCTATGAAAATATTCTCGTCCTTTCCGGAGACGTGCCACTCATCCGCCCTGAGACGATCGAGCAGTTATGGAATTTCCATCAATCCGAGCAGGCCGCCATGACCATTCTGACCGCCGCGCCCACCGACCCCACAGGTTACGGTCGCATCGTGCGCAAATCATCCCTATGGCCTGACATGATCCCAACCGAAGTTGAGGCTATCGTCGAGCAGAAAGCGCTCACGCCCAAGCAGCAGAGCCTTGCCGAAATCAATTCCGGAATCTATGCCTTCAAGACCGCGCCGTTGCTCGCCCATCTAGACCAACTCACCGCCAACAACGCCAATAAGGAAGTGATCCTCACCGATATGGCCGGTCTGCTGTGCGCCGCGGGTGAGCATGTTGTCGCCGTTAAGGCAGCCGATGCAATCGAAGTGCTGGGCGCCAATACTATCGCCGAATTAGTAGCGCTCGACGCAACGCTACGCTTGAAGACGGCCAACCGGTTGATGGCTCAGGGCGTCACTATCTTCCGGCCCGAGACCTCGGTGATCGACGCCGAAGTCGAGGTTGTCGCCGATACCGTGATCGAGCCTTTTGTCCAGTTGCTGGGCCGAACAAAAGTCGGCTCCGGCTGTCTGATCCGGTCGTATACCGTGATCGAAAACTGCACTCTGGGCGAGGGCGTTCTGGTTCGCCAAAGCTGCGTGATGGCCGAGAGCACGATAGCGAACGGAGCCAAAATCGGTCCCTTCGCGCACCTGCGGCCGGGCTGCGAGATCGGCGAAGATGCCCACGTCGGCAACTTTGTAGAGACTAAGAAGGCAAAACTGGGCAAGGGTGCCAAGGCCAACCACCTAACTTATCTGGGCGATGCCGAGGTGGGCGAACGAACCAATATCGGCGCTGGAACCATCACCTGCAATTACGACGGAGTCCACAAGCACCTCACGCGCATCGGCAAGGACGTCTTTGTGGGCAGCGATTCTACGCTTGTCGCGCCGGTAACCTTGGGCGATGGAGCGTACGTCGGGGCCGGCTCCTGCATCACCAGAGACGTGCCTGCGGAATCGTTGGCTGTGGCAAGGTCTCACCAGGTCGTCAAGGAAGGCTGGGCCGCAGCCCGGCGTGCCGCCCGGCAAGAGAAGAAGTGAGGTTGCGCACCAATCGGCTGCGGCAAAGCAATCAAATCCATCTTCGGAGCAGACCCCATGACCGTATTCTCAGCTCAGCAAGTTCCGAGTAGAGGAGCCTCGATGAGTGGTAGGCTTTCTTTGGCTGTATCCGCCGTTTCCAGCTTCGTGCCCGTTTAAGTCCGCCATGACTCGCCGAGGTCTCCCCCCTCACAGACCCGGTCGTGCGGAATTCCCGCAACCGGTTCCTCAAGCGTTACTCACTGTGCCCGGCCAAAAGTGCGTAATCCGAGGCCGCTGTAACGGATGCTGACGCAGGATTGCCTTGTACCGATCCCACGGGATCAACCGCCCGCGTGAACGACGGCTCAGCCATACCCGCCATATGCGACACACGCGCTCGTAGAACTGCCGGAGACATCGTGTGTTCGTTGGGCGCCCATAGTATTGGTAGTGGCCGCGGAGCTTGGCATTCAGGGATTTCTGCTGTAACTTCACCGGGTCGTGCTGGTGCCTTTTGCACCAGTCGGCGATGGCCTTCAGCCCTCTGCGGAGCCGTTTGCCGATCGTCTTCACGTGTACGGTGAACTTTCCCTGCCGGCTGCGGGCGCATATGTGCGTGAAGCCCAGGAAGTCGAAGGTGGCAGGCTTCTTACCCTGTCTCTTCGCGTTCCCTGCTGCACTGCGCCCGAACTCAATCAACCGTGTCTTCTCCGGATGCAGAGTCAGGCCGAACTTTCCGAACCGCTTCGGCAAGACCTCCAGCACCTTTTCTGCGTCCTCTTTGTATTCAAAACACAAGATGGCATCGTCGGCGTAGCGAATCTCGTGCGCTTGCCCCTTCATTCGTGGCCGCACTACTTTTTCGAACCACTCATCCAGGACGTAATGCAGATAGACGTTGGCGAGGAGCGGACTGATTGGTTGCCCCTGCCCCGTACCTGTTTCGCTCACGAGCAATCTCCCGTCTTCGATGACCCCGACCTTGATCCATTTCTGAATTAGGCGGAGTACGCTGCCGTCACTGACGCGCCTCTCCATCATCTCCATGAGGTTGGCCCGAACGATGCTATCGAAGTACGAACGGATGTCCAGTTCAAGAACCCACGTCGTGCGGCAGCTGCAAATTACCCGCCCCACTTCGTCCAGTGCCTGGTGTGGATTGCGTCCGGGTCGAAACCCGTACGAACAGTCCAGAAAATCATGCTCGTAGATGGCGTTTAGCAAGTTGACAACCGCTTTCTGCACGATCTTGTCCTCAAGGGCGGGTATGGAGATTGGTCTCTGTTGCCCGTTGTCCTTGGGGATATAGACCCGCCGCAGCGGTTGCACCCGATAGTTGCCTTCCACGAGCCGCCGGTGTAGCTGGCGGAGATTTTCTTCGACGGAGGATTCGTACTCTGTGTGCGTAACCCCGTCGATACCGGCACTGGCGTTCTTGCGTAAGCTCTGGAATGCCGTCCATAACTCCTCAACCGTTATCAGGTGAGCGATGGAGTGGAACTTTCGCTTCGGATACTTCTTTGCCAGTTCAGCTATTCTGTCGATGTCTGTGCACATAATGCTCCGGGTTCTGAGTCCCGGTTATGTCTCCTTTCAACAGATTCGTATGCTTGTTTCCCCCTTCCCTCCAGCGGGTCCCGTGGCCGCTCCTTGCGGAGCCCTGCGGTTCCCCGCCTTCCTCGGTACTATGGGTTCGTAAGACTGCTCGCCATCCATCCGTGCCGCCTTTGGTCGACCCTCGGGTTGCACGTACCTTCGACCCATACAGAGGGGTTGCCTCCTGGTGTGAAGGAGATGGGGAGCCCTCTTGGGTTCCCGGCCAGCCTCTTTGGAACATGCCCTGGGTCATGAGACACCGCCGACCCCGGCACAACCTCGCAAAGCGGTTGCTGCCGGATGCTGCCTTCCGTCGAAGCGAAAACGTCGGCATCGGAACTAGGATGATTTCGGTGCTAATCCTCACGGCCTGCTACCTCGCTGTGTACGCTTCGCACCCACCAGTCGCCCGGTGAATGGCAACACTCGCTACTGACCTGTCTGCTCGACTTTGGTCAGGCGGGATTTGCACCCGCTAGGCTGGATCAAAAGGTTTCCCTAACTCGTCATCAGTTCCCCCTTCTCCGAGCTTTCCCAACGCGACGCTTCCCATCTCAGCGCCCTCCACGGTTGGCAGATCGAAGGTGGTGAGTTGACGCGCACCTTTAGTTTCAAGGATTTTTCGGCCGCACTGGCCTTCGTCAACAAGGTAGGTGAACAGGCTGAAAAGGCCAACCATCACCCGGATATCGATATTCGTTATAACCGCGTGCGCCTGAGCCTGGTCACTCACAGCGCCGGGGGCCTCACAGCCAAGGATTTTGACCTTGCAGCCATAGCCGACAAGCTGGCCTGACGACAGTCGAGGCAGTTCATTCGGCTCCGCGCTTGGTTTCCGGATCGATTGCCCTGAAATCCGAAAATCCGGATATATGTGAGTCAGCATCTCGCCAGCAGGCGCCATAAGACTCGTTTGGCGACACTTTACCACCGCCAATTCACTGGCGAATCCCGGAACGGCTGCAAGCACTCACACATTGATCCCAGCCGAGCAAATGTTCTGGCGCAGTTACAAATGTAGGGAAACCATAGATTTCAAATATCTTGTTATCGCCTTAGTAACTTCTTCCTAGTCAAATTTAGATAGACCGATGCCAGAAAGTCTTCCATTTCTGGAAACTGTGCAGCATCAAAAGACTGTCTTCAAGTGGTCAAAATAATTTCGATTTTTGTATTTGCTTTCTCCTCGATCTATGCTATGGTGTATATATTCCAGTCGAGGAGGCGGTAATACCTACCACTTCCGAGGCTGGGAGTAGTTTGCGTCACTGGCCTCCCGGCACGAACAGTAAACCGTTCGTGCCGCCTTTTTTTTGCGTAAGAGCCGGTGCCGCCCCATCCCTTCCGCCAACTTTTATACAGGTCCCACATGACTCCGGGTTTCTATTCGCGATTGTTCGAGTCTAAAATAAGACTAACTAGGAGTTGAGATGAACAACTGGATGAAGCGCCGTTGGGTTCTTGGACTGGCCGTTTGCGCCGCGACATTGGCCAGTTATGCACAGTGGTCCAACCCGGCCAACGACGTTCCCGCCTATCACCCCTCTGCGCCGCTCAAGGTGAGCGCTTTGCCTCCGATCATGTCCGGAACCCAACTCACCGGCGAACACTTCAAATACGCGTGGCAGGTACATGTTTACCAGCAGGCAGCCAAGGTTGGGAACGTCCTCTACCAGCTTCCATGTAATTGTCGCTGCGACCGCTCGCTAGGTCACACCAGCCTGCGCAGTTGCTATGAGAACATACACTCGACCGAGTGCGACACCTGCGCCAAAGAAGGATTCTTCGCCTACCAGCAGACCAAGTTGGGTAAGACACCGGCCGAGATTCGCGCCGCCATCGCCCGCCACGAATACGAGAGCATTGATCTGGAGAAGCAGTAGGCCATTTGCGCCCTGCCTCGCTATCGGTTCTTTATTTGAAGCCCTTCTCTCTTTCTGTCTCTACTGATTTTCCGACCAATCGGCCAAGCGAGGGCGAATTGTGATGTCGCGTAGTTTTACAGTATCTCTTGTAATATTGTTGATTTCTTTTGTTTCCCCCGTTCAGACGCGGGCCGAGAAGGCGGATGTTTACTTCGGCTACAGCCGCGTCGGCGCTAATTTGTATAACGTATATACCCCTGGCATGAATGGCTGGCAGCTTGCGATGCACTTCAAGCAGATTCATTTTATTGGTTTCGAAGGCGACGTTTCGCACTATAACCAGAATCCGAGTGGCTTCTCCGAGCAGGTAACATTGGCCATGGTAGGCCCCCGCTTAACATTCGGCGCTAAGGGCTTCAGCGCCTTTGCTCATGGCCTCGCCGGGCTTGCCCATGAGAGCGCAACCGTTACCACCTTTCCCTCGACTTCTTACGATGCTACCAGCTACGCTCTCGGCGGAGGCGCCGACGTGCCTTTGTTCCGCGGCTTCAAGTTGCGCATGACAGGCGACTACCTGGGCAACACCAACGCGCCTACCACGGGCTATTCCCCCAGTAATGCCCCTTCCCACTTTCGTGCCGGCGTGGGCATCGCCTACCATTTTTAGTCGCGGCTACTCGTCTTTGCAGATTTAACTAAAGTATCCAGTTAACCTGAAGTATGGAAGTCAAAGCCTCCTCCAGGCGACCAGGGCCCCCCCCCTCCCCCCTTTTTATATTTTCAAAACTTTGCAGATTAATTCAGCTGCTCGGCTGAACCAGCTGGGTGCCAGCTCGACACGAGCACTGAATATGCGCTCAGGCTTGGCGTGAGTCGTCAGGTCAAATGGAGAATCAAATCTGGAGTAGAATTGAGTCTGCAGCACGAGCCAGTTGTCCGGCTCGCACCCATCCAGACGAAAGCTCGATGTCGCTGGTGTGCAATATGTGGGGGCGTCACGGTTTCGACGGGATCGATTGCGGCTTAGGAGGCATGCCGGGGTGTGGGCACCCGTAATCGCCTGCAAAACAAAAGTTGCCAACGATAATCTGGCACTTGCAGCTTAATTAGTTAAGCTGCCGTCTTCCGTGGCTTCGCCTGTGGGCTGCGAGCGGACGTCATTCAGCAGGCTGGCGTGAACGGCTCGGTCCGTGTCGTTTTACGCGAGATCATCGGACTAGCTTCTGGCGCATCTTGTCCGTTCTGAGCGCCAGACGTGAAATCTTCGGAACCGGACTGAGCATGGATTCTCCTGGCTGACAGCGATTTCGGACGCGGGTTCGACTCCCGCCGCCTCCACCATAAACTATTGATAATAAGTTACTTACATGTGGTTTGACTGGGACTCATTCTGAAAACACGTCCGAAATCCGGGCGTGGTTTCACGTCAAGTTTTCCAACAACAGGCCTCCGCGGGAACGCAGGAATTGGGTAGTCAGAACTGACCGAAGCCCGAGCAATCGCAGTGTCAAGTCGGCATTGCGAATGGAATCCGTGGTCGTTCCGGGCTTTGAGGATCGGAGTTGGGATCGGAGTTTACAAGGATCTATCCCGAAAAGGCTCTCATCTGATCGCCTGGGTGAAGGCCTTGTGCACAGACAACCACCATTCATAGTACGACTAAGAGTTCACTGAGATTGCAGGCTTCGATCTTCAGAGGACCGACCATCTTCCCACAGATTACTGGTGCTCCTATGAGACCAGACCCAGACCGTTTCACAGCGTTGCATGCTAATGCGGCATGTCTCTTCGAGCTTTAGAACTCGATTCTTCCCTGAAACGCGATCATGCGGGGCGAACTGTCTCCGCCGAGTCCGACGCCCAGCAAGCCGGTCGGCGGCGAAATGGTGCTAGTCAGCGCGCCAAAGCCCGTCTGCGTTGCGGGTTTTCCCGGAGTTCCAGCCTGATTGCTGGGCAGCGCGAAGTTGGGATGGTTGAAGACGTTGAAGACCTGCGTGTCCAATCTGAGATTCACGCGTTCGGTGATCGCAATCCTCTTCGTCAGATAGACCTCCGAGTAAGTGAAATGGGGTCCGCGCACATTGTTCCGGCCCGAGTTTCCAAACTGGCAGTTGGCGGGTGAATCACCGCCGGCGCAAGTGCCGGTGCTCGGATCGACAACCGAGGCGAAGGCATCGGGATTGAGCCATTGGCGGCTGCCGGTCTGCGTCACTCCGGAAACCGAAGTCTTGCGATAGAGCGGAACGCCGGGGACACGGTTGGCAAACTGCGGGCCGCTCCCTTGAAAGATGCCGTTATTATTGGCCGTGTAGGGCGCGCTGAGAACGCTGAAGGGCAAGCCGCTGTGCAGGAAAGCGGTTTGCGAGAGCTGCCAGCCGCCCAG
>JBEKRS010000087.1:0-18165 GCA_049518535.1 Occallatibacter sp.
TTTTTTCATGGCTGGCAACGGTGATCGCGGCGACCGTCGTAGCTTTTCCGCTCATGTACCGAACCACTCTCGCGCCTTTGAGCAGATCAATCCCAATCTTCTCGATGCTTCGAGAACTGTTGAGGCTTCGGAGCGGGGGTCTTTCGCAGAGTTCTGCTAGCGCAGGCAGCGCCCGGCGTGCTGGCAGGTACGGTTCTGACTTTTGCGCGAGCGATAAGCGAATTTGGCGTAACATTGATGCTGGCCAGCAACATTCCCGGACGCACCCGGACGATGCCGATCGCTATCTTTCCGCAGTAGAGGGTGGTGACATGCGCGTGGCCTTTCTGTGGGTGAGCTTGATCGTGGTTCTCTCGCTGACTATCATTCGCCTGCTTCACTGGAGAGGAAGAAAAGAAAGACGCATCCGAATCAGAAGACGGCTCTCTTGAATTCCACAATTCTTCCGAAAGGGTAGGCGCCAAGCAACCCGGACGAGAAGGTGCCCCCCGCGGGCGCGCTTTGCCCAAGGCTTTTCGGAAGGGAACACAGCAGCGGACTCATCAGAAAAAGGGCTGAAGCAAGATGTGACAAGCGGGTGAGAAACAGTTTGCGGGCTGGTTTCGGCGGCAGCGAAGAAAGTTACGACCTATGCCCGCAAGCTGCTCACCCACCCTTACACGGCATTCGCGCACGTCTTGTAGCACTCAACTCTGCTCGTCGAAGAGGTTCTCCTTCCTCGGCTAGCGCAGTCCGTGCTCGCAGTAGCCGTAATCGGCGGAAAAGTGCCATTGAAAGTACATAGGTAGATCGCCGTATCTGCCGCTAACGCCTGCGGCTCAGTTTCGATAGGAACCTAACGTTTACCTGTAGCTATCCGACAAGGGCACCACATATCATTGATTTCTGATAGATTCTTGTTAATCTTTCGCAGGCTCTGAGGAGTAAGACACGCATACTTTCTGATCCGTGCACTTCCGAAACCTCGATGCCTCGATGTAATCTCTAACTTGCCACTCGGGAACAATAACGCAAAGAAAGGACAAGTTAGGTTACTTTACGAACATCGAGTTGGTTGCTGCGTGGAGTGTCTGCTGGAACGCATCCAACTCACAGGAGAAATCGTCCTTGCTGCAGCCGGGCACAAAGACTGGAACACGTTCGGGAGGGTTCTGCAGGCTTAGCGGCGCGGCATCGCGCATCTGTTCGAGGGTCTGCGCCATGTAATAAGTCCGCACGGAATACTCCTCTTTGCCAGACGTCTTCCATAACTCGAAGACCAATGCTCCACCGGGCGGAGTATCATCGCGGCGGCCATCGATGAGCCAGTTGAGGTTCAGTGCACCGGCAATGGTGGCGAGGTTTGTGTCGTGGCCAACGAGAATGAGGAGTCGGTCGCCGGGTTTGCCGATTGCGCCCGCAACGGGCTGCGTGGAGACTGCCTGTTGCAACGACTGAAGAATGTGAGACAAAAGGTTCGAGGACCGCGCGCGGGCAATATAACTGGTGCGGTCCGCAATGTCTTCATGGGCAGTGTGAAGCTGCAGCAGTTCGCGTAGCTTGTGAGGATCCACGCGGCCCCAGCCCACATTCGCGGCATCCATACCCTCTGTGTATTCGAGCAACAGGTTCTCCGTCATCGTGGAAGCCAGGTCGAGAGAGCTGTGTGATTCGGCCATGCGACCGGAGTTTTTCGACGCGGCCGAAGAGGGGATATCGAAGATGGACTTAGGCGCGGCCGTGCCGGAACCTGGGCAGTTCGCAACAGACTTGCACCCGCGCAAGACTTCTTCAAGTACTTCGAGTTGCGCGCGATAGACCTCGGTCAATCCTTGCGGGTTGGCTCCAATACGGCCCGAAACCGCAGCTGCGGCCAGAGAGTTATCCAGATGCCCGACTCCGGCGCCCAATGAATGAAAGAGCGGATCGTGCGTTCCCTCCGGAAGCGCGCTGACCTCCAGCATGCAGCCCGGCGCAAGACCTTCGGCAAGAGCCTTGCCGGTCTCGCGTGTGCGCTGATCGGAGTCGGCCACAATCCTGATTTGCGAGGCATCCGCGCATCCGCTCGGTGCAAGCAATCCCTGCGCTGCCAGTTGCTCGCGATCATAAGCGCCGAAGAGCGTCATCAGATGAGCGCCATGCTCAGTTAGATAGCCTGGCGGCACGCTCCACTTAGGCCACGGCTCGACCGAGTATTGATTAAGTTGGTCAGTCTTGCCTGTGGGTGAACGCACACCATGGCGGCTGACTATGACGACAAACTTCAGTTCGCTGTGATCGTCGACGTCACTCTTCATCGGATCGGTAGTTGGCGTTTGCATGTGGCCCGTTGAATAGACGCGAATCTCCGCCGATTTCCCGCCCACTCCCGGTACGCCGACATAGAGTAAATTCTGCGCCGGAACAAACAAGGCCGTCTTCGCTCCAGGAGCGGTGTGCAGGACTTCGAGCGGATGCAGATTTTTTGCTTCGTCTACCTGGTACGAATCGACTTCACCAGCGCCGCTGATTACATACACGCGGCGCAGTGCAGGGTCATAGAAAAGATCGTCAGCCCCGCCCGCCGTCGGCACGCTGGCGATCTCTTTGCCGGTTGTAGCGTCGAGAAAGATGAGCATTCCCGGTGTCCGGCAGGCAACGTAGAGCAACTGGTGCTCGCTATCGAAAACCATCGGCACATTGTCTGCGGCTTTGGTCAACTTCCAGTGCGCTGCGATCTCCTTCGTAGCGGTGCCGATAACCGCGACTTCATTGGAGTCGGCGATGTTCGCAAAAACACGCCCGCTCTGCGGATCGATGTCCAGCGCCTCCGGGTGGGTTGCCACGGGAAGATTCGCAACCAGGCTAAAGTCCACAGTGTTCACAATCGCGACGTTGGCGGGATTGGCTGCATCCTTGCCTCCATGGCCAACAAAGAGCAGACGCTGGGCCTCGTCATAGACCATATCGTCGGCATCGTCGGAGAGTTTGATCTTACCGGCGAGAGCGAGCGGCGTTCCCCTATACACCCTGAGTTCGGCGAGTGAACCATCCGCGACATAAAGGCTGCCGGTTGCAGCAACCCACACAAGACCATGCGGCTTGCCCAGGTCTGTAAGGCTTTGCCGCACCTTGTCCGTCTTCAGGTCGATCACTTCCACTGAATGATTGCCGGTAGCAGAAATGAATAGACGATTGTCTGCCGTGTCGATAGCAAGGTGGTCGAACTTACCGGTAATTCCGGTAAGTGGTATGGTCCGGCTGAGTGAAAGAGGTGTTGAGGATTGGGCGTTTAAGATCGCGCAGCTTGCAAGAAGGCACAGCGTGAAGAGAGTTTGCATTTTGTATCCAGAATCACGATTGCAAAGTGAACGGGCGCAAGGAGTTGCCCTTGCGCCCGCGGGTTGAGTTACTTTTCCGAGCCCGAGGTCCAGCGTAGGCTGGCGCTGTAGGTGGGCTTGTAGTACTCGCGCTGTGTCATGTACTGCTCGCTGCCGTTGTAAAATCCGAAGACCTCATTGTTCATGTTCAATCCATCTACCACCAGTTTCAGGCCTCGATATAGGTGGGCGCTTGCTTGAGCGTCCACTTGCATGTGCGGATAGAAGTAGTTATCGGCAAGTGGTCCCTTGGTGCCGCCAGGAGTGTCCGCTGTAGGATCGGGATAGTTGTTGAAATACTGGTAGGCTTGGTCATTCGCGCCGTTGTAGCTGATGGCTAGGTTAACCGCATAGCGCCCCCGCTCGTAATAGGGCTCCAGGTTAAAGGCGTGTTTGGCTTGGCCAATCAGGGGCGGAGCGTCAGTGCGGTCTGGAATATTGTTAGTGTGCGACTCGGTGTAAGCATAATTCGCGCGGGCCGCCAAACCGCCAAGGAAGCGTGGAAGAGATGTGAAGCGCTGTTCCCAGGCGAACTCAAGACCGGATACGTTGGCGCCCCCGGCGTTGATGTTCTGCGACGCGATATCGGGGTAGCCATCGCCAGAGGTGCCCTGGGCCGCAGTGCCGTACGGAGTGTAGGCGGTAACGATGGGGTTGGTCATCTGCTTGTAGAAGTATCCAACCTGAATCAAACCGAAGGGCTTCAACTGTTGCTCAACCAGCAGGTCATAGTTGTTGGCGTGAGTGGGCAGCTCCTTGGGATTGCCCATCGAATAGCGGGGGACGGAGCCTGCTCCGTTATCCAAGAGATAAGGAACCAGATCGTATTGGTTGGGTCGCGAGATGCCGCGCGCGTACACTGCGCGTATAGCCATTAACGGCGTCGCCGCCCAGCGCCCCTGAATGCTGGGAAGCGCATCCCAGTAGCCTTGGGTGGTCTTCGAGGGAGTCGTTGCAACCCAAACGGGGTTGCCGTTACCGTTAACAATTGGATTGCCGTTGGAGTCGACGCCAGCGGTTGTGATGATATAGCCCAGCGTATTCTCCGTCGTTCCCTCGATGCGAAGCCCAGTCTGCAAACGGAAGCGATCCCAGTTGATGGTGTTCATGATGTAACCTGCGCCGACACGCTCCAACAGGTTGAAGTTGTTGGGGTCAGAACTCTCGTGAGTGATGTCCGTATCTAGTGCGAACAAACCAGGGTTGGCATTGAAGAACGCTGCCTCCTTGTAGTAATCCGTGAAGGGCCCGTTGTGATAACTGCCGTCGTAGTAATTCGGGTCTGAAAAGCCGCTCTGGAACTGTGAGGCAAGAATGGTCGGATTGCCGCTGGGATCCAAAGCAGTGTAGTAGTTCGGAGTATAAGCGTACTGGTATTTATGGGCATTGCGATACTCGCCGCCAAACTCCAAGGTGGCGGAGTGTTTACCGGCGTGGTAATTCAACCCTATGGCGCCCCACTCTTGCAAATTCAGCTGAACCGTCTGGCCGGAGGTGGTTATAAAGTCAGTCATCCCATAGTTATCAAGGTCATAGACGGGAGATGAAGCCGTCATGCAAGCCGGCGACCACTGGGGGCGGTAAGTACTCTGGGGAGTGCCCGCATAGGTGCATTCGGGAAGAGCCTGGGGATTGCTATTGCTCTGAGCAAGTGAGGTCGGGCTCCAGTCGATCTCCGGATTGCCGCCTGAGTTCAGCTCGCGAGAGCGCGAGACGGACGATCCCCATGTAACCCACTTATTATTAAAGATGTGGTTCCCTCCCACCGAAAGACTGCCGATAGCAAAATCCGGACGGCGGGTCGACTCGTAGAAGGTTTCGCTTTGCTTATCATTGCTCTTGAGTTCGTAATACCACTTGTCTCCCCAGTCCTTGAAATCTGACAAAAGAAAGTGCGCAAACAGGCTGGAGTGGTCGTTGAGTTTGTAATCCGCTCCCGCTGTTCCGCCCCAGCGGAGGCGCTGGTAACGGTACTCACGCAAAGTGATTTTGTCGTAGTAGGGGGTGGTCGTGCCATCAGGATTAGGCTGGGGGTCTGGTTCGATATCGTTGATGCCGCGTCCATTGTAGTCGTATCCGGCGCCGAAAATCATGCCCCACCGCTTGGTTGCGCCAAAACGCTTGCCGAGCGTAGTGTCCACCTTGCCCACGTAGCGACCATTTTCTATCGGGGTGTAGCCCAAGTCTGTGCCAAGAGTGAAAGTTGGTGACTCACCGGCCATTTTAGTAACAAGATTTACCGATCCGCCGATTCCATCCGCATCCTGATTAGCCGATAACGTCTTATTGAGCTCGATCGATTGAATCATATCGGAGGGGATGGCCGCCAGATTGATCTGGCGGACGGCAGCCTCGGGAGACGGAATCGTTACACCATCGATGGTGAGGTTAGTTAAGCGCGGATCCAGTCCGCGCACCTGAATATAAACTCCCTCGCCTTCATCGCGCTGCAGAGTCACGCTGGGCATGCGCCCAATTGCGTCCGCCATATTTGCGTTGGGAAGCGAAAGAATTTGAGTTGCGGGCATCACCTGGAGAATGTTGGGGGACTCAATAACTTGATTGATCGCCTGCAATTCGCTCTGTCCGCTCTCCGCGGAAACCACGACCTGTTCGCTGTTGGAAGCTACGGCCAAGCTCACATCCACGCGAAGGGTCTGCCCTGCCGCCACCGCAATGCTTTTCGTCGATGATGAGAAACCCACGCTGGTTACCTTCAAGCTATAGCTGCCGGAGGGAACGGCCGTGAGAATGTATTCACCCAGCGAGTCAGAGCTAGTCGACAAACTCAATGGCGTGAGCAGTACAGCAGCATTCTGGATGATGGCGCCGGACTTGTCGGTTACACGTCCAACAAGAGTACCTTTGGTTGACTGGCTTAGCCCACCATGCGCGATAAGCAACAACCACAGAATAAACAAATATGACAAACGTCTCATGTTGGTCTCCTTGCGCAGTCGAGGGAACTGCTTCGCAATCTGAGCTATTACCCTTGGCTGGCTCTATGCAGGACTGTAGGCGGCCTTATTAAAGCTCCGTTAACAATTCGGTGAATCTTTCCTAAGGTTGGAGTGCGCATTTTTGCGTAATTATGAATCTGTGATGAATTAGCCGGAGGCGCAGCAAGCTTTCCATGCACTTCGCGATTAGGCTAGGGAATACGGCGGAAAATGCGAACCCTTATTGTCGAAGACGAGCCTCGTATGCTGGAGTTGCTGCGCAAGGGGCTCTATGAGCACGGGTTTACCGTGATGACAGCCACCGATGGCGAAGCAGGGCTGGAGATTGCAACTGTGCACGAACTCGACGCCATTGTGCTGGATATCGGGTTGCCGAAGCTGAATGGGTACGCGCTGATGCAAGCCTTGCGGAAGAGGGCGCGAATGACGCCGGTGCTGATGTTGACCGCCCGCGACACGGAGGATGACATCATTCGCGGTTTCGATGTGGGCGCAGACGACTACCTGACCAAACCCTTTTCTTTCCCCGAACTCGTTGCGCGTTTGCAATCCATCACACGACTTCACCGCGAGGAAGGGGACAGCGCGATAAGGGTCGGCGATCTCGTACTCAGTACAACGCGGCACTCGGTCACCCGTAGCAATGAGAGCATCGATCTCACGCGCATCGAGTTTCTGTTGCTCACGTGCCTCGTGCGCGATGCCGGCCAATGTGTGACTAGACGGGCGCTGACGGAGTTCATCTGGGGTAAAGATCATAAGGTCGGACCAAATGCTCTCGATGTACTGATAAACGCTTTGCGCACCAAAATCGACTGGCCTTACCGTACGAAGCTTATCGAAACCGTACGCGGCTCGGGCTATATCTTCAAATGCGACACAGCTGAGGAAAAGGAATCGCGATGAGTTCTCTGCCCATCCGGATTCGACTAACGCTCTGGTACTTTGCGATGTTCGCTTCGGCCGCGATATTGCTAAGTTTAGCGAGTTTGTGGATGTTGCAGCGCAGCATGGATGCAGCAGAATTTCACGAACTGCAAGAGCGCGCCGACGATGTGCAGGAACTCCTGAGTCACGAAGACCCCGCGCGAAGCCTTGACCAAGTGAATAGCGACTTTGCCGTAGTCTATAACTTCAAAGACGATGGCAAATATCTCCAGGTGCGAGACGACGAGGGCAATTGGATCTTCCGCTCGAAGCGTATGATCGCGCAGAACCCCGATCTGCCGGCGCCGGATCGAATTCCCAAAACAGGTCTGATTGCGGAGTTTCACCAAGGCACTCGCTACGTGCGCATTCTTGAATGCGCGGTCATCGCACGGGAAAAGCGTTATTCGGTACAAACGGGCATCGCGATGAATAAGCCAATGGCTTTGCTGGCTAGCTTCCGTGCCGACCTGCTGCTCATGACGCCTTTGGTGATTCTGCTGGCCGCCGTGGGCGGGCACTTAATGAGCCGCAAGGCGCTTAGTCCCGTAGCCGCATTAGCGGCCGAAGCGCGCCGCATAAACGATCGCAATCTTGACATCCGGCTGCCAGTGTCCGCCGCAAAGGATGAAATTTCCGATCTCTCCCAAACCTTGAATCAAATGCTCGGGCGTATCGACAAAGCATTCAGCAGTGTCCGCACGTTCACAGGCAATGCATCGCATGAATTGCGGACTCCAATCTCGCTATTGCGTACTGAGATTGAGGTAGCCCTCTATCGTCCCCGAGATTCCGAGGAGTATCGCGCCATTCTCGGTCGCCTGCATGAGGAGACCGTGCGGATGACGAGACTGGTTGAAAATCTTCTTTCTTTGGCGCGGGCCGATGGATGCGCTGACACCAGCGTCCTTACTCCCATTCGGGTCAAATTCCTTTTTAGTCAGATTGCTAAGACATGGACAAACGTAATGAACCAGGCGCTACTCGACTTTCAGGTGCAGATAGCGGACGACGATCTGCTGCTCTTGGGCGACTCGCACGATATCTCACGCTTGCTGTCGATTCTGCTTGAGAACGCGATCAAGTACACGCCTCCTGGAGGGACGGTGAAGTTGAACGCCACAGTGGACGGGGAACACATTGTTCTTTCCGTACACGATACCGGCATTGGAATCGCTCCCGAACACAGACACCGAATCTTCGATCGTTTCTACCGTGTGGCGCCGGCGGCCGTAGCTGCTACAACTGGCTCCGGCCTGGGCCTTGCTCTCGCCAAATGGATTGCGGAACGCCACGGCACGGAGTTGTCTGTCGAAAGCGATACTGGATGCGGAAGCTGTTTTTCATTTTCACTGCGGAGAACCGCTTCCGCTCTTACGGCCAATCATGCGTTCTGCTTTCCGACGGAAAAACGGACGCAGATGCGAACTCTCCCTTAACGCGCTCTCATTGGCGCGCATCATGGCCGGCGAGATGCAATGATTGATCTCATCTCACAGGCTATTCGATCGGTGCGTTAGCTGTGTTGGGAGTTTGCGACACAAGAAATGACAAAGATGCGGCAAACAAGCTGGTTTGCCGCTCTCCTGTACAGATAGAGTTGTTATGATTTTGCAGTTCCAATGCTCGACCGAATGTGTGCTATGGAGGTATCAATTTTGGTAGGAAAACTTGGATGCCATTCGCTGTCGTTGGCCGGTTCTGCGGTGCCTGGCGTGCCAGAATCCATACCTAATCAGTGGCCGGATCGGGCAGATCCGGCCACTGATTAGGTTGGGTTTAGGAGGCAGCTTTTTCGACCCCTTTTGTCACTGGGCAGATGCGTTTGTGGATGTCGTTGAGAACGCGGCGCTAGCCGTGTAGCGACTTGTCGATCAGCAGCGTGTTGGCAAGGATCTGGTCGAGAGTCTGGCGTAGTTCGTAGGCGGCGGTGATGACGGCAGTCTGACCGCAGCCGGCCAGGTATGTGCGACAGGCGGCATAGACACGGCCAGCAACATATATAAGGATAGCCAGCGCCGCAATGGCGGCGAGGCAGACAAGCAGGACAACAGAGTGTTCGGTCATGCAACGTGCTCCTGTGTGGTTGTGGCGTGCTCGCGCAGCACGCGTTGGATGGTCGCCGTCGAGACACGATGGCTCTTGGCGATCTGGCGAAGGCTCTGGCCTTGGCAGCGATCGCGCTGGATTCCGGCATGATCCAGCTCAAGCGGATTGCGACCGATGTGCCGGCCTTCGAGGCGGGCCCGCCGCATGCCGGCGCGCACCCGTTCGATAATCAGGCTGCGCTCGAGTTCGGCGATGGCGCCGATGATGATGACGATGGCGCGGCCCAGCGGTCCACCGGTATCGATGTTTTCCCTGAAGCTGATGTATTCGATGTTGAGACGGCGGAGTTCGTCGAGCACTGCGAGGAAGTGACGAGTCGAACGTGCGATGCGATCGCACGCCCAGACCAGAACAACGTCGAAGCGGCCATGCCGGGCGTCGGCCATCATCTGATCGAGCCCCGGTCGCCTGACCTTCGTACCGCTGATTCGGTCTGTGTACTCGTGGATGATCTGGTAGCCGCGCTGAGCGGCCATCTGGCGCAGGTCGAGCAGTTGCGTCTCAGGATGCTGATCGACAGTGCTCACCCGCAGGTAAAGGGCGGCGCGCTTCATGCGCGCCTGCTCTTCTGCTTCGGAGTGACAGATCCATACTTGGCCACATAGCTTTCGATGAATTGCTGAAGCACGGTCGTCATATCCACGCCTTGGGCCGCGCTTGCGGCCTTGAAGGCATTGTGCAAGCTGACTTCAAGGTTGATGTTCACTCGTTTTATTCCTGTTCCTTCCTTCTTCTTGATCGGTCTCACCTCCTTCCTCTGGAGATGAGCTTATACGGGTTTGAGTACACGCCGCCAGTGCCTCGGCAATCCGGGGCACTGGCAAGAGGCGTTTAGACCTTCCAGGCGCTCTGGCAGAGGCAGACTAACGTTCCCAGCTGCGTTTTGCTGAACAGGAGGGCGCCGGCCATCGAACGCAACTGCACCGCCGTCTCTGGAACACGACCGGCCTCAACGGCCAGCCATGCGGACGGTTCCATCCCGGCCAGGCGGGCTGCTTCCTCGACGGAATAGCCCTTCTTCTTGCGGCCACTCTGAATAGATAAACCGAAGATCCGTCCCCATCTACTCTTGAAATCCGTTGGATAGTGGCTAAATTCGCAGCTACAGATGTATTGTGTTCATTCCATCGGAGCAATGCTGATATAGCGAATAGAAAGTCATACTATTTCCGATCGGTGTCCCAAAAACGCACTGACATTCCTGAAAGCACAATTCCAGTAATAGGACGGGAGATCAGGCCTGGTCCTGCCCGGCGTCAGTTTGGAGGAATATGCGACGTCCCTATGACCCATGAGGTACCCAGCGCAAAACGTTGCAGCTTGATCAACTGACTGCGGAATCATGAATGCTCTCAGAGACGCTGACCGCGCCACGCTGCCAACCGAAGTTGCTCCACTCTGGTACCGCGTATTAGCAGGGCCTCATCTAATAGGGAGCCTCTGCACAAGCCCGCGATCCGCGTCGTTCTTGAATAAACTTGAAGCATGGTGGCGCTATATGGAGCATTCATTTAATGGGATATCTCCTCCGTTCACCCCTTATACTTCACTGGCTGTGAAATAAAGGCGGCGGACCATCCCATTAAATGAAAGTATGTGAAGTACAGGTGCGAAGAAGTCGTGGGTATCGCCTTAAGCTGTTTCTATTGGTCCGGGAGCCAGTTTAGTAGATCGCTTTTTTGCGCACCTGCGATTAGTTGGTTAGCGACTCGTCCCTCCAGAAAAGCGATCAAGAGCCTGCTTACAAGAATTCATGAACAGACGTCCTCGCAACGATACGAGGACAACCTCGCGGTTGTGGTTTCCGACATCAACCGGCAGTTGCGCGGCTGGTGCGGATACTTCGACTAGGGGCCGGTCATGAAGGTTTATGGCTTCATCCGCAGTTACACGGAGCGGCGAGTCCGACGATGGTTGGTGAAGCGGAAAGGAGGCCGAGGCACCGGATATCGTCGGTTTCCGGACGAGTATCTGTATCAAAATCTCGGTTATACGACATTTCACTGCGCCAGGCCGACCTGCCGAGAGCGAAGGTCTGAGGATAAGAGAAAGCCGGATGCGGAAAACCTGCACGTCCGGTTTGACAAGCGGGAACAGGAAACAGGATCATGCCAAGTCGGAATGAGGCGGCGTAGCAAAAGCTTCGCCAAGCAGCCACCGGAAAGCTAACGCCACTGCGTCCGTTCTCGACTCTACCGATGGAAGCGCCGCAATCGGCGAGGAACGCGGTTAGTTCGCTCCACTGAGCAAGAGCGTAGTTGATAGCCTCGGCCATGGGATGCTTGGGCAGCGGTTACTCCTTCAAGCAAGTGGCCGCAGACAGAACTCGGCGACCAGCGGTGCCGACTGATCGCGACGTCTCGCCAGACTATTTTCGCTGCGACATTTTCGCCTCGACGGCATAAAGCGCGCGCACGCGTTCGACTGCTTCGCGCGATCTCCGGCGCAGCCTTCTCCGTATCGAAGAACTTTCTTTCAGACGACCCCAACACCCTGCGCTTGTAATCTGGTTGCCGGCGACCACCCCGTCGTAACCGGCATAGCCGTCGGCCAACATCACGCCGCCGTAATCGCAAGGAAGCGCATCGGGCGTCGCGTCCGCGATCAAGCGTAAAGTCGAAGAAGTTGTAGGGATGCTGTCGTCTCCGATGTAGACCCACGATGCATGCATTAGCAACTTTGACCTTTGCCTGCATCGGAAAGGCCGTGTCGTCGGTGGCCACTAGATGCGAGATGCACACCCGCTCGGCCATCAGGTCGTATAACGGCTCAACCAAATCGGCCGTATTGCCGCAACAGACCGACTGCATGGAGCCGGGATCTCGAATCTCTGGCATTTAAAGCTGTCATCCAGCCGATAAAGGCGAAGATAATCAGCGAACTTACTCATGACGATGTAACTCTCAGCCGTCCCGGTCCTGCCAACCCTCGTCGATGGTGCCGGCCCGCTTGACAGGGGACACTCCTGACGTGCCAGGATTCATAGAGCCTCAAGCTACGTCCGTTCGGCCCTCTTCTTTCTTCGCAAATTTAGGGTTCGATTAGGGTGCTGAAGGGTATTTGGGAGTGTTTTTGTGCGCTTTCTTAGCCATCATTTCTCTTTAAAATCAATGAGTTACGGTTTTCTTCTATTGGACACGAAGGAGATCGCTGCTTTGAATCCAGTCGTGTCTGCCGTTATAAAATCATGATTGAGATGGATTACTTTTGACCTCGCGGCGTCGTAATCTCGTCAGTCCGAGCCGCATCCGAACCCACAAACGATTACATCACTGTTTTTCGATTCTTCAGCTTCCTTCCCCAAGCGTGTTCCGCCTTTATCCCGCGCAACGCTCCTCCGCCAATCATCCGAAATAAGAGCCGCATGCTTTAGTGAGCACTCGTGCCGATTTTGGTCGGGAGTATCAGGCAGCTGATGTTTCCACTGCGACGGAGGGTTATTGACCAGAACCCCGAATTCCAACTGACGATATCAGCCCGTTACTTTGACTAGAAATAGTCTAGGTGAATATGAAATTTGCTCGCCAAGAAATCCCGAATCTGCACCTTTTTCCCTTCTGTGGTTTGACCCAGCGTCAATTTACCCCAATCGCAGGGTAAATTTATCCCTCTGTTACGTAGCTGGACAGCGCGAGAGCTGCAACGATCATGACGGGCCTTACACAGAATTTAAATCAGCAACGACTGACCTGCGCATACAAATGAGGTCGAGCATGAAACGACTTGTCACGAGAGTTGTTGAGAGTGTTCTCCGGCTCACTTCTACCGGACTGGTGTCAGCTCTGACCTTCTGCGTTCTCGGGCTGCAACCGGATGCTGCTTCAAGGGGAACCTGCCATGTGGTCCCGCTCCCTGGAGATCTGACCCACACGGACAGAAATGTCTTCGTGGTGCCCGGTGAAATGGTTTACAAGCACTTCGACGTTCCAGGTATATCGAATTTTCACGCAGCTGCAAGTTACGGCCTGCACCGGAGGCACGAGCCAACTCCGGGCAATTAACTAGAACATTATGCTTCATTGTTGAGGCATTGTGCCATTCTCCTTTTTCGTGCATGATTCGTCTTGCGCGCAGATTAACTTTCTAGATCCAAATTTCGCAGGGTATGGATGTAGAAAACAACAGGTTCAAGGTTTGAGTCGAAAGAGGCTTTGAAGTGAAAAATCGCGCGTCCAGAATCACCATAGCGATCGGACAGTGTATTGTTCTGATGTTTGTTGCGCTGCTGGCTAGAGGATCGTGGGCTTTCGCCCAGAACAACACGATCTTTGGCTCCAACGTGTACGTATTTACTCCTAGCGATTCGGTGCCTTCGATTAATTCGACGCTCTCCGCGCTGGCCAGTTACGCGCAGTTTGATACCGGTCGTGTCGCGGTGCTTTTCGAGCCGGGCACCTACACCGGCGTTGAGGCCGAGGTAGGCTTTTATGAGTCGGTTGCCGGACTCGGTGAGACTCCCAGCGCTGTCAACATCAATCAAGGTTATCTGACCTCAAACCAGATGGATTCCAATGGAAATCTAACGACAAATTTTTGGCGCTCCCTTGAGAACATGTCCATGGTGGTTCCGACGGCCGACGGGAGCACGTTGCAATGGGGTGTCTCGCAAGGGGCGGCCTTCCGGCGCATGGATATCAATGGTGGAGTGGAATTAGCGAACACAGACTGTGGTGAGTCAAGTGGCGGATTCATCGGTGATTCAGTGATCACTGGGGTTCTCAATGCCTGCTCTCAGCAGCAATGGTATACCCGCAACAGCTCGATTGGGAGTTTTACGGGGTTCGTATGGAACTACGTCTTTTCCGGCGTCGCCGGCGCCCCGGCGCAAAGCAACCCATTCGGTAACGATGCGGAGAATGTGCAGAATACCGTGCTGGCCACGACCCCGGTGGTGCGTGAAAAGCCCTACCTCTATATGGACAGCAGCAGCAACTATTGGGTCTTCTCGCCGTCCTTGAGGACTAACTCGACGGGTGCGGACAGGACTAATGGTGGTCTTGGTGCTGGCACCTCTTTGCCCATCAGCAACTTCTACATCGCTACGCCATCGAGCACGCTGGCTGCGATCAATGCCGCACTGGCTTCGGGTGAAAATCTCATTCTAACCCCCGGCATCTACCAGTACAGCGGGTCCATCAACGTCACCAACGCCAATACCGTCGTGCTTGGCATTGGATATGCGGATCTTGTTCCGCAAACGGGAACGGCCGCACTTACGGTGCCCGATGTGGACGGAGTGCAGCTCGCCGGATTCCTCATCGACGCGGGCCCCGTTAACTCTCCGGTGCTTCTCCAAATAGGCGTAAATGGCGCACCGCGCGTCAGCCACGCAAGCAATCCGACCTCTATCAGTGATGTCTACTTCCGTATCGGTGGAGCAACAGCAGGTACTGCAACGACCGCTATGGAAATCGACAGCGACAACGTCATCCTGGACAACATCTGGGCGTGGCGTGCGGATCACGGAACGGACGCCACTTGGACTGGCAATGTCGCCATGCACGGGTTGATTGTGAACGGCGACAACGTCACCGCATTGGGTCTGGCCGTCGAACACTTTGAAGCACAGCAGGTGCTATGGAACGGCGAAAATGGGGAAACAATTTTTTATCAAAGCGAAATGCCCTATGACGTTCCCAGCCAGGCTGCATGGATGAATGGCAGCGTTGATGGTTACGCTTCCTATAATGTTGCGCCTGGGGTCACGAACCATACGGCGTACGGGCTTGGCGTTTACTCCTACTTTGATCAGGGAGTGGATATTATCGCAAACAGCGGCATCGTCGCCCCGGTTTCCGTCGGCGTAAACTTTACCGATGCGGTAACTGTATTCTTGACGGGAAGCGGTCAGATCACTAACACGATCGCCTCGAACAACAGTACGGTCGATAATGCCGGCACGACGGTCGATACGGGAAACAGCATCAGCGATGTAGGTTCATGGGGAGGAACAAGCGGCGCTTGTACCGCAGTTCCGAGCACTCCAGGAACGCCCTCCGTTACAGGAACTTCTACCAGCACAATCAGCGTAGCCTGGAGCGCCAGTTCTGAAGGCTCGAGCTGCACGTTGAGCTACAACCTATTCCGCAGCACAACCGCCGGGTTTACACCCTCGTCGAGCAATATGATTGCTTCTGACCTGACGACAGCATCGTTTGTCGATTCAGGGCTCGCTTCCGGGGCAATCTACTACTACGCGGTGCAAGCGGCTAACGGAGACGGTTCATCCGCAGTCTCGGCGGAGGGAAGCGGCACCACGAACGGCAGCACCACAGGGACAACCGGGTCACCCTATGGTGGAACAGCAGCGGCCATCCCCGGTACGGTGCTGGCTGAGAACTACGATCTCGGTGGACAAGGAATCGGCTATAGTGTCGCTTCAGTCAATGGGTCAGATAACGCTTATCGCTCCGACGGCGTTGATTTGGAAACAACCTCAGCCACCGGCGGCGGTAATGACGTCGGTTGGACGACTGGCGGACAATGGTTCAATTACACAGTGAACGTGGCGACGGCAGGCGCGTACACAGTTACCTTTGAGGTTGCCGCTCCCAGCACTGTGACCGATGCCTTCCATCTTTCCAACTCATCGGGAACCAACCTGAGCGGAGCGGTTAACGTTCCGGCGACCGGTGCCTGGCAGTCATGGACGGCGGTGACGGCCACCGTAACTCTGCCGGCAGGCAAGCAGACGTTGGTCCTTAACCAGGACAACGCCGGCTGGAACATCTACTCGATTCAATTTGCCTCTACCTCTACTTCTTCTGGCGGCGGTGGAACGTCGAGCGGCTCGGGCTCGGGCGGAAGCACATCCTACACGTATGGCGTTACCGACGATTCAACGTCGCTCGTTGTCTCGTTTACGGGAACTCCCACCTGCGAAAGCGCGATCCTAAGTTATGTTCTCAACAGCGGAGCCCAGCTCAATGTCCAGATGACGAGCTCCGGCGGCAACTTTAGTTACACCATCCCTGGGATCACTGCGGGCGCCGCGGAAACTCTAAGCTACTATTTCACCTATGTTCAGTCGACCAGAGCCCAATTCGGACCAACGACTACTTACACCTGGACACGCGGTAGCGGGAGCGGGACGACGCCCACCGGCGAAGCTCCGTACAACGGCACAGCCGCTGCCATTCCCGGCACCGTGCAGGCGGAGAATTACGACACCGGTGGCCAGGCCGTTGCATACAACGTTACATCAACCAATGGCTCAGCCAACAGCTACCGCTCAGACGGCGTCGATCTGGAAGCGACTACAGATACAGGCGGCGGCGACGACCTCGGCTGGACAGCTACAGGGCAGTGGTTCAAATACACCGTCAATGTGGCCACGGCTGGAACTTACACGGTCACCTTCCGCGTCGCCGCGCCCAGTGCGGTCAGCGATGCCTTCCATATCTCTAACTCATCGGGAACTAACCTCAGCGGCCCGGTTGCCGTTCCTGCTACCGGCGGTTGGCAAACTTGGACCAACGTGACAGCTACCGTAACGCTTCCAGCCGGCCAGCAGACGTTGACCTTTAATCAGGACACTGCCGGTTGGAATATTAACTGGTTTTCGCTTGCTTCAGGCACCGTCACCGGAACAGGTAATTGCAGCACCGTCTCCGCCATTACTGTCGGCCCCGCGACCTACACCCCGCAATGGTGCCAGGAATTCAACGGCGCCGCGGGTTCTCCCGATACTACCGCTTGGAATTTCGACCTTGGGAATAACAGCGGCTGGGGTAACAACGAAGTTGAAGTTTACTGCGGACCTGCCGGATACGCTGGCAATCCATCTCAGTGCCCCACCACCTTCAGCGCTTCCACTGCTCCTGTCTACGTCGATGGCAACGGACACCTCGTCATCCAGCCAATCAATGTGAATGGAACCTGGATCTCTGGCCGCATGAATACCGAAAACTTGGAAGACTTCCAGTACGGCATTATCGAAGCCAGCATCCAGGTTCCTAACACAACCAGCCAAGGCCTCTGGCCCGCATTTTGGTCTTTGGGCAGTAACATCGGTTCCGTTGGGTGGCCAACCAGCGGCGAGGCTGACTTCATGGAGGACTGGTCCACCCAAGTCGACAGCGGTCCGGGTCCCAATGCAATCAAGTCCACCATTCATACCGCTCTTACCGGAGGTGATGGAGTCGGAGGCGCCTATAGCTTCCCCAGCGGACAAGCGACGGACACAGCCTTCCACACTTACGGAATTATCTGGACCGCCAATGAGATGCAGTTCTTCGTTGATAACCCGGCAACGCCCTTCTTCACAGTTACACCCAGCAGCCTTCCGTCCGGGGATACCTGGCCATTCAACGCGAATCTCTTCCTGCTCTTGAATGTTGCTGTCGGTGGCACACTCGGTGGTTCTACTGCCAACCTGTCCAGTCCTCAGCCGATGATGGTGGACTATGTCCGGTATTACACGGCTCAATAGAGGCCGATGCCGTAGTTGTTCTTCTGCCTCCGGATGTCGTAGCCACCGGTGGTAGCTTCATGCGCTAGCTTCTCTGCCTACCACTGAATGACCATTTTTGATGAATTCAATCATTGAATTGTTGATTTTTTCTGAAAACGCGATCCATCTCCAAGCAGACACTCGCAAGAGAAAGCACTCGCTTTCTCTTGCTTCACAAAAAACCTCACCCCAATGTTAGGAGAGCTGTATGACAGTCTTTGGCAAGCAACTGCGAATGCGGTTTTGTTTCCTCTCCCGCGCAGCTGCGATTTTAGCTGTTGTCCTGGTTACGCTGTGCAGCGCAACCGCTTCCGCGCAGATCTTTTTCAGTCCGTATAAAGATGTAACCAACACAGCGAACTGGAACACCGGAGAACAA
>JBEKRS010000088.1:0-17994 GCA_049518535.1 Occallatibacter sp.
GAAGCCCGAGATGAATGCAAAACACGAGAACCAGCAAAAGCAAAGGCAAAAACGCCACTAAGGAAAAAACAAATGCAAAAACAAAAACCTTGACAGCACCAGCCGTCTCATAGAAGAAGGCCCGGAGCCGTTGCCTCTATTCCCCGAATCGAGCGAAATACAGCTGTAGTACTAAGAGCCTATCCGTAAATTAGTAGCGCCGACCTTCCGGTCGGCTGTCCTGTGGGTCTCCAGACCCACAGTCAACGTCTGGCGGCGTGGACACCGCCAGTACAGCCGGTCTGGAGACCGACGCTACATTCCTTTCCCAATTCACGGATAGGTACCAAGCCGCGTCGTGAAAGCAGCCAGCCCGCCGCGCGCCTCCCAGCAGGAGGCGATGAGAATAGCTCAGGGTGAAACCCTGGGAACGCGTTCCATAAAGATGTATCCGCCCCGGAGGGGCAGGAGCGCCATTCACGCAGGGGTCTCAAGTATTGAAAGCACCAAGAGTAGACCCTCGGTTCATACGAAGGCCTATGGTCGTCAACCGAGGTTGTTCTCTGCGAGAATCTATATACGATAGGCGACTTGCGGATACTAATCGTGCCCTCGTTGAGCAAATTGGCGCTACGGCTTACTTCGCGAGAATCTTCACGACGGCGACCAATGCGAGCTCAGTTGGGGTCTCGGCGAACGCTTATGGCGATTTACCACATATTGATTTCGCGATCGAGATGGCTCTCTCCGAGATAGGTTTAGATTCAAGCCGGCAATCGGCTTAGTGCAATGCAAACGACGAACTTAGTCGCAGGCTGCAGAAAATGCCTCCGGATGCTGTCAAGACTGCCTCATGATTTCGCATCATGAGGCATTCTTTGTCCGGCGGATCGTAAAGGACTTGCTATTATCGGGCAAATGCCAGTGTTCCCTGAGTGAGATCGATCGCTATTCTCGTAATGCCGAGCGCTACTGGACTCATCAACCCGTCGAAATCGTGGTCTGAATCCTTGTGGTTAGGGACTACAAATACAGACCCATGTCCGAACTCCGCTTCGCCGAGCCGGAGGCTGGTCTGTTGTACCCGCTCGCGATTGGAATCGCCGATCCTCTTGGGCAATAGCTGAGCGACGTCGCGTTTCTGGTCAGAGGTCGAATTCGGCAGTTCCTTGAATATGACCAGCGAAAAGGCCCCAGTATCCACAAGCAGACGAACTTGATTGTGATTGAACACCGCATCGACAAATGCCAGTCCATCTTTCACTTGCAACTGAACCGAGTCCGGCATCGAGGGGGTGGGGCCGAAGCGGATCTTACGCGACGAGTAGTCGATCTCAAAGGGGCTTTGCCCCAGTACGTCAAGACCAACTATTCCGTCAATCCGGAATGGGAGTACATCCTGAACGAAAGACAGATCCTGGATGGCTACAGGAAAGTTGTCCCTCCGGATTGGCCCCAATTCCAGGCTCGGCACGGTTGTGATTCCGCCTTTTACGTCACCGCTCAGAACCGCAACTGCGGACGGCGTAACATCGAGGTGAAGCTTTCGCGCGAGTTGCGGATCAAGGATGGTGGGGTTCGACCCGGTGTCCAACACAAAGTGGAGACCTTTCAGCGGGCCCACCGAACCTTGCACAACGATCAGGTAGTCTCGATAAAGTTGGAATCCGATATTGGTTTTCGCCGGACGGTCGGGTTTCTGATTTGCCCACCCCGCCGGCTGACCTACCACCGCCAAACCCGTCAAAACGACTAACTGGCAAAAGTAACTTCCCCGCATGACTCTCACCTCATTGGGAGCCATGTTGGGTTCTGCCGGCTGGGACCTCAATTCATTGGACCTAGCTTGTAAATCCAGAGTTGGTAATGGGCCGGGAGAGAAGTCGGAGAGGTCCGGGAGAGTCAGCTCTCCTCGCAAAATAGTTGAAAACACGGGCTGTCTGTGGCATCAAAAGAACGGAGGGCGAATGTCAGACTATCCGAATGGTCGGGTATCCCAGGTGTCGAATGGAAACGGGACGGTCAGATTTGGTGCGTTTGAGGCTGATCTCTTCTCCGGAGAGATACGTAAATCGGGAAGCCGCGTCAAGCTCCAAGAACAGCCCTTCAAGGTACTGCAGGTTCTGCTGGAGCGTCCGGGGGTGCTGGTCACCCGTGAGGAACTGCGCTCCCGAATATGGCCGGACGAGAGCTATGGCGATTTTGACCATGCGGTGAACGTCGCGGTGGGCAAGCTGCGGACCGCTCTTGGGGATTCAGCCGACAATCCATGCTTCATCGAAACAATTCCACGCCGCGGTTATCGCTTCGTTGCCCCGCTGGAGGGTTCGCTGGCAGAGACAAAGCCGGCCAAGCCTCCGGCAACCAGTGGTCGGGCCTCCGGAGGCAAGATCGGCCGCGGGCGGGTGCTGCTGGCGACGATCGCAGTTGCCGCTGCGGGCATCCTGCTGGCAGCGGGTGTGCTACTGGGACGGCGCACCGCCAAGCCGTCTGCGCCAGAGTTTCAGCGTCTAACGGCCCGGCACGGCACCGTGTATTCGGCCAGGTTTGCGCCGGATGGACACAATGTGGTTTACACCGCCTCGTGGGATGGCGCGCCGGTAGAAATATTCTCAACCGACGTGAGTTTTCCCGGCACACGAAGCGTTGGATTACAGGGGACTGCTCTGCTTGCGGTTTCTTCAACCGGCGAAATGGCGGTCGCGCAGGCAGCCACCCCTGAATTCATAACGACCCTTCGGGGCACTCTCGGCCAGGTTCCTCTTACGGGAGGGTCGCCTCGTCAGATTGCGGAGAATGTTGATTGGGCTGATTGGGCTCCAGATGGAGGATCCCTGGCCATCGTCCGCGACATGGCGGGGAGGCAGCGTCTTGAGTATCCCGTTGGTCACGTTCTGTACCAAACCACCGGTTGGATCAGTCACCCCCGCATTTCGCCCAAAGGCGACCAGGTTGCTTTCCTTGACCACCCGACTTACATGGACGACCGTGGCGTGGTTTCGGTGGTAGATCTTGCCGGGCAAAAGAGGGTTCTTTCCAAAGGATGGGAGAGCGAAGAAGGTCTGGCCTGGTTTCCGCTCGGAAACGAGGTATGGTTCTCGGCCACTGAAACCGGACTACAGCGTCGCATATACGCCGTGGACCTGCTGGGCCATCTGCGCCAGAGTTTCAGCGCGCCTGGCGGGGTAACCCTGCAGGATATCGCGCCGGATGGCCGGCTCCTGCTGACTCGTGACGAACAACGCGCAGGAATCATGGCTTCGACACCGGGAGCAATGCGAGAGCAAGACCTTTCATGGTTGGATTGGTCGCTTCCGATCGCTCTGTCACCCGACGGCAACGAAATGGTTTTCGACGAACAGGGTGACCAGGGAGGCCCAACCTACACGGTCGCCGTGAGGGACCTGCGCGGCTCGCCGCCAGTTCCTTTGGGCGGAGGGATGGCAGGCGGATTTTCTCCCAATGGGAAATGGGTGGCTGCGACGATTAACTATGGTCAACTTGTGCTGTTGCCAAGCGGCGCGGGCACATCCAGGCGAGTCGATTCAGGCGGCATTCAACAATACGGACACCCGATTTTATGGCTACCGGACGGCAAGCAACTCGTCTTCTCCGGGGAACTGGCCGGGCGTGCCGCACAGTGTTTCATACAAAATATCGAGGTCGGCAAACCACGCGCTGTAACTCCGGAAGGAGTCACCGGGTGCCAGCCCTCTCCCGATGGGAAGTGGATTGCGGCCAGGGATATGGCGAGCAAACAGGGCCGATTATATCCAGTGGATGGAGGTGAGCCGCACGCGGTCCCTGGTTTGTTGCCTGGGGAGAATTTCGCCTGGACCTCTGATCCGAAGTTTATGTATGCGAGCCAAGGCGGACAGACCTCGTGGAAGATCTATCGGCTGAATATCGTTACGGGTCAAAGACAGCTCTTCAAAGAAGTGATCCCTACGGACGTGACCGGACTTTGTGGCCTCAACCATATCATTCTGAGCGCGAACGGCCGTTCCTATGTTTACGGATACACGCGTCTGCTTTCAGATCTTTACCTGGTCAAGGGATTGCAATAAGGCACACTCCGCCTCTTTGGCGCGTGGCCTCGATCTCGACACCCCAAAAACCACATCGTGGGTGCTCCCTCGCTCTTGGGGACCGGGGAGACTCCGGACCTGAACTAGCAGCTGGAAGGAGCCCGCGGTCTAGCAGGATCTGCCCCGGCAAACGCCGCAGGGTCTCGTGACATTTTGGGATGACGCCAAATCGCCAACGCGTGTCGAGCTTGTAAGACGCTGGAAGCGCCGCATGCCCGGGTTTCCCAGATCCAACTTTTGGGACCAGAGAAACCGCGATCACATCCGGTATTCCAAAACCACGAGGCCCGAAGGGCAGTTGGCCCCACCGCAGGTGGTTGGCCACACCGCAGGTGGTTGGCCACACCGCAGGTGGTTGGCCGTACCGCAGGTGGTTGCAGAAGATAGCCTGCCGCCGGCGCACAATAGATGTAGTCAGAGGAGTGGGCCTTCACCAACCCCTAAACTCTGATCCCTAACCCTCCGGGTGCCCCCTCCCCCCTTTTTATATTTTCGAAAACCTGCAGATAATTAACTCGTCAACACCATAAAACTCCGAATCAAACCCTAACAAATCCACTATCAGCGAGTTCCATGGAACTTTTGTCAGCGCAGCAACGCGACAAAAACGGCAGGTAACCAGATAGATTGCCTCGATTGCAGTCACAATTGACAAGCCATGCTCAAGATGGAATCATTATCGCAACTCTTCAGCACAACTAGATTTAACGTGAACGCTGATACTCGGAGGACGTGATGGGTGTTATGTCTCTGGTGAGATTGCTCACCAAACTTGCCAAACCAGCAGACCTGATTGTTTTCTTCGTCTCAGTTTTTATCGGACTATTTGTGGCATCCCTTTTGCCTCCAGGCGCATGGGCCAACTATGGCTTTATTCTCGTCTCGTATCACCTCTTCCTTGTGTGGCTGGTAGTCGACTCTGACAAAAGAGCAAGTATTTCCCTATCCATTATTTCCACAATTCTGACCCATGCGGCCTGCCTGGTGCTCATCATCGCCATCGCAACGGGAGGCGGCCATATTCCATTCTTCGGGCTCTTGCGTACCGGTGTCGTCGTGATGGCGATCTTTGAACGCGATTGGCTTTTTAGCGGTGGTAAGAAAAAGATAAAGATAGAGCCCATTGTCACAGCCGAAGCTGCAGCCGCCACCGATGACGTCAGCGGCGAAGATTACGAGGCGTGGATCCAGCATCTCTCACATCGAAGCGCCGCTTCCAGAAAACCAGGCACCTCTGTTAGAGATGAATATGCGCAATTCATGATTGCCCGCGCCAAGAAAAAAGCCGCTGCTGCTTCCGAGAGTTCCCCAGCCTAACGCGTATCCGGCAAACTCGCCGGAATCTCGATCGACACCAGCGTACCGCGCCCAGGATTGCTGACCACCTCGAAGCGCGCCTGATTTCCATAGAGCACTTCCAGTCTCTCCTGCACATTCTTCATGCCGATGCCGGCGCCGGTTCGAGCGAGCGCCGAGGGCGGCCGGTTGCCCATGCCAACACCATCGTCTGCCACTTCGATCAACACTCGGTCGCCATCCAGGCGGCTGCGCAAAGTAACCGTCCCGCCATGGATGCGCGGCTCCAGTCCATGCTTGATGCTGTTTTCGATCAGCGGCTGCAGCAGGATGCTGGGCACCAAAATCCCCAGCGTCCGCGGGTCAATCTCTTTTTCAACGCGCAGCTTGTCAGCGCCGAAGCGGACCACCTCGATATCGAGATAGTCGTCAGTAAAGCTCAACTCCTCGCTCAGCGGCACGTAGCTGTCATGGTCTTTAAGCAGCGCGCGGAGAATGTTGGCCAGCTTCACGGTCATCTGCCGGGCCATCTCGGGCTTCATACGCACCAGCGAGGCAATGGAGTTCAGCGTGTTGAAGAGAAAATGCGGATTGATCTGCCGTTGCAAGGCATCAAGGCGGGCTTCAAGCAGCAAGCGCTTCTGCTCTTCGAGTTTCATCTCAATGCGCAGCGCATTCCACACCTTGATCGCAACGCCCACCGCGATGGGCGCAGAAAGCCACACCAGCGTCTGTAGCCACCACTGGCTGGCAAGCAGCGCGAAAAGCCGATGCGGAAAGGCGTGGGCGATCCAGTCGCGGCTCATCTCCATCGCGGCGATGAGAAAGAGCATCAGGAACTGGCGGTCAATGCGCGGCTGGCGCAGGTTGCGTCGTATCCAGCGATAGAGGCTCAGATCGATAAAAGGCGTGAACGACCAGATCTCCTCTTTTTCGACAAAGCGACTTAGTAGGCCCGCCGCCAGTCCCAGCGCGATGTTGAAGGGCATGGCGAGAAACTCGTGGTGGTAAACCGCTGGCGTTGAGAGCACCGCACCGCCCAGCATCGCCCACTCCGGCCCCAGCAGCAGACCGAGCAGAATGACTGTCTCAAAGGAGATGTCGGCAGCCAGAAAGTTCGGCACCCAGAAGCGGATCAAAACTCCGAGAGTAAGCGGAACCAGAAAAAACGCCAGCAACGCCAAGGTCTGCCGCCGGCTGCGCTTCTCGGCAAAGAACAGCCGCCGAAAAGTGCTCACTCGCGCCAATACGCTGGCCACTGAGGCAACCACACCCAGCTTGACCAGCAGAGTAATCAGAATGAGATTGTTGGTCACCTCAGCGTATCCCGGTGCAACGCCTTCACTTGATAGCCGGCGCGCTTGAGTTCAGCCGCAATCTCCTCTACCATCATCACGCTGCGGTGCTGGCCGCCAGTGCAGCCGAAAGCTACTGTCAGATAGCTCTTGCCTTCTTCCACGTAGTGCGGCAGAAGATAAAGCATCAGGTCCGTGACCCTTTTCAGAAACTCTTTGGTCTGCGGAAAGCCGCGCACATAAGCGGCGACCTCGGGGTCCAGGCCGGTCAGCTTGCGAAACTCCGGCACAAAGTGGGGGTTGGGCAGGAAGCGCACATCGAAGACCATATCAGCGTCCAGCGGCACGCCGTTCTTGAAACCGAAGCTGAGACAGGAAACCAGCAAGCGCTTGATTTGATCCTCATGGCCAAACCGGTCCTGAATGTGAGCGCGCAGTTCATGCACATTGAAACTCGAAGTGTCGATCAGCGTATCGGCCACGTTGCGGATCGGGTCCAGCAGTTGCCGCTCTTCAACAATGGAGCGCGAGACCGTCTCCTGGTGGCCCAGAGGATGCGGTCGCCGCGTCTCGGAGTAGCGCCTCACCAGCACAGCGTCCTCCGCGTCCAGAAAGACCACGCGCGTGCGCAAAAGTCTCTTCACCCGTTTGAGAATCTCCGGGAGCTGATCGAGGGTCAGGCCCTCGCGAACATCCACCACAATTGCCGCGTTTTGGATTTCTGTGGATTTTTTCACCAGTCCGGCAAAATCAGGCAGTAACTCAAGAGGCAGGTTATCCACGGCATGAAAGCCCAAATCCTCGAATGCCTTAAGCGCAGAGGCCTTGCCCGAGCCAGAGACGCCCGTGACGATGACCAACTCCTTGTCCGCCGGGATAGGTCCGTCAGCTCTCTTGGCGGGTTTGACAGTCCGTCGCATGGAGGTTGCGCGGGACCCATGGTTTGAAGGCGTCATGGGCACATCCTACACCAAGAGAAGCCCTTGCGCTCTATGCCCACAGCGTTGTGCGCCTGCCGGAGATGCCGCTTCTAATGACTTGGGGCGCACGATGACTCCGGCCGCGATTGTTCAGAGGCTCCGCTCGGCAAATTTTTGCGCCTGCGAAGGCTCCAGGGGAGGCGACAGCAGCGGGCCCTGGCCCAGTTCACAACCCATGCGGCCGAGTGCCTCCATCTGTTCCGGGGTCTCGATGCCTTGCGCCACCACTTGCACGCCGAGTTTGGCCCCCAAGTGAATCAACGACTCCAGAACAGCTGTTCGCGGACCGCACTCGATTGCGGCCTGGGTAAAGCTGGGGTCCAGCTTGAGCACGTCGATGGGCAGCCGAGTGAGAAGGTTCAACGGCGCCAGGCCCGAGCCAAAGTCGTCCACCGCGAGGCGAACATTGCAGTCAAGCAGGCAGCGCAGAATGGCGTGGGCCGCTTCCGGATTCTCGCTCAATGCCGTCTCTCCCACCTCGAAGAGAAGCCGCGCCGGATCGGCCCCGCTCGCTGACAGCGTCCGTTTCACCTGCGCAATCAGGTCAGGGTGATAGAAATGGCGCTCGGTCAGATTAATGGCCAGAATCAACTCCGATTGCGGCAGCGCCTCTGTCCAACTGCGCAACCGTTTTGAGACCGCTTCCATCGTCTCGCGGCCCAAGCTGATCGAAAGCCCAGTATCTTCAGCTATAGGAAGCAAGTCGCTGAAGCTCACCACCTCGCCGTCTCCCCGGCGCCAGCAGAGCACGGACTCGAAGCCCTCAAGCTTGCCCGACTGGAGCTTGCAGATCGGCTGATACCAAATTTCAAACCGGCTTTGGTCCAGCACTTGGCGCAGCTCCCGTTCATGCTCTTGCAGGCTTGCAACGCGCACCTCCAATTGCTTGTCGAAAATCTCGAACCGTCCTCCGCCCTCCTGCTTGGCGCGATACATGGCAAAGTCGGCATCGCGGATCAGCATCTCGGGGGCTGCATGTTCCGGCCCAGCCATCGCCACGCCAATTGAAGCGCCGGAGTGAATCGAGCGGCCGCACACCTCAAACTCGCGCTGCATTTCCCTCAAGACGCGTCCAGCCACAATTTCAATGTCGGAGATAGACAGGATATTCTCAACCAGAATGGCAAACTCGTCGCCGCCCAGCCGCGCCGCCGTATCCTGCGGGCGTAGCGCAGTACGCAGCCGCTCGGCGACCAACTTTAGCAGCTGATCGCCCGCCGCATGTCCCAGCGTGTCGTTGATTTCTTTGAAATGGTCCAGGTCCAGAAAGAGCACGCCGCAGTTCTGGTCGCTGCGCCGCAACCTGCGCGTAAACGCCAGGCTCAGCCGGTCCAGGAAGAGCGCGCGATTGGGTAATCCGGTCAGCGCGTCGTGCAGTGCGCCGTGTTGCAACTTGGCTTCCATCCGCTTACGGTCGCCAATGTCGCGATAACTGAAGACGTAGCCGGCTTTCTCGCCACTTATAACCAGCGGTCCGGCTTCAAGAGCCACGTCCACCAGCTTCCCTTCCTTGTTCTTGCGCACTGTTTCGAGCGATGCGTGCCCAGACTCGTCCACGGTCTTGGTGACCTGCGTGCTTTCCTGCCAGCGCGTCCGGGGCACAATCAATTCCTGCAGGCTGGCGCCGATCACTTCCTCGACGGGATAGCCGAAGATCCGCGTGAAATCCGCATTGGCGTAGAGCACTCGGTCGCCGCCCACCACGGCCACAGCATCGGGAATGCTGGCCAGCATATCCTCTATCCGCCGCTGTTGAGTCAGGTCGTGGTTTTCCGGAAGACTCAAGCGCGCGATCCTCCGTAGATCAGAATCATATCGTGAAGAACGCGCAAGGGCCGTCCTCAGCACCGGCGGTTCAGGGAGATGCTTTAAGGAATCTCCACCAGCTCCATCTGACCGTCGCGACGGCGGTGAAGCACAAACAGGTCTCCGGATAGATTGTGGAAGACCAGCAGATCGCGGTCGCGAAACTCGGCGTCCTTTACGGCCTCCTCGATGGTCATGGGTTTCATGGCAAAGGCCTCGCCGCCGGAGACGATGTGCGGTTCAACGACTGTCTTGCGAGCCGGAAACGAATGCACGGCGATCACAGCGCTGGCCTTTTTGCGAGCACGGACAGGTTTGCCCTCAGCATCGTCTGGCTCCGGCTGGGCGGCACGGGACTTGGGCCGCGCCACTGGGGGTGCCGTAAGCACTTTTTCCTCCTTGGGCAAGCGATTACTCTCCATGCGCCGATCGCGGTGACGTCGCGCTTGGTTTTCAGCGTTCACCAGGGCCTGGCGCAGCGCCGACTCCAGCGTCTCGCCCTTGCCGGCGGCAACAATTGTCTGCAGCCGGGCCTGTATGGTCACTTCGGCTATCTGCAGACGCTTCTGCGCACCAAAAGTGATGCTGGCGCGCGCGCTCTTGCCCAAAATCCGGGCAATCCGTTCCATCCCCTCCTCGGCCTGCGTACGCAGCGCCTTGGAGATTTTCACTTGTCTGGCGGTGAACTCCACTTCCATGGTCAGCCTCCGCTTTCTCGTCTCGGTTCTCGTCCCGGTTTGTTGGCAGGAGAACTTCGGATTCTATAGCATTTCCCCCGCAGATGTAAGGAGAATGGTCGCAAGGCAGGCAGTAGGGAAAGGGAAAGAAGAACAGAAGGCTCTAACGTTGCATAATCATTTCGCAGATTCCTGCATGAAAATCCTCTGCTTGGCGATCACCGATTGTTCGTTGTGAGAACTCCTCACTGTTCTCCGCATCTTTCACCCCTCGCGTTTGCGGCGCTGGTGAGTCGAGGGAATGTTCATGTCTTCGCGATACTTGGCCACAGTTCTGCGGGTCAGCTGAATGCCTTGTGCCTGGAGCATGGCGGCAAGCTGATCGTCGGTCAGCGGATGGCGCGGGTTCTCCTCGTCGATCAGCTTCCGGACCTTGCGCTTCAACACCAGCAGCGGCGTGTCGGCGCCCTCAGGCCCGTTCGACCCCTCGGAGAAGAAGAAGCGCAGTTCGATGACCCCTTGCGGCGTGTGCGCATACTTGTTGGCCACAGCGCGGCTCACTGTCGAAGGGTGAACGCCGATCTCTTCAGCCACCTCCTTGATCATCATCGGTCGCAGCGCCTCGATGCCCTGATCGAGAAAGTCCTGCTGGCGGCGCACAATCACTTCGCAAGTCCGCAGGATCGTACTCTTGCGCTGGGCAATATTGCGCATCAATTGCAACGCGGAGCGGAAGCGCTCCTTCACGTAATCTTTTACTTCTTTATCGGTGCCTTCAGAGACCAGCATCCGCCGGTAGCGTTGACTGAGCCGCAGGCTGGGCATGTCTTCTTCGTTCATCGAGACCACCCATGTGTCGCCCCGCTTGATAAACACCACGTCCGGCTCGATCAGCCGCGTCTGCTCGCGGTTATACTGGCGGCCAGGTCGCGGGTCGAGCGTGCGGATGAATTCCACCCCGGCATGCGCCTCTTCGACGGTAATCTGTGTGACCCGCGCCAGGTCTTTCACGTCCCGCTTCTGCAACAGGTGCAGGTGCCGATCCACGATCAGCGTCGCCACCTCCATGCTGCGTCGCCGCTCCTCAAGCCGTGCTTCCGCCTCGGCGCGGAAGCTGCGATGAATATCTTCGTCTGGGTCGGCTTCCTGGCGGGCAAACAACTGGGCAAACTCGTGCTGCTGGGCCGCAATCTGGATCAGCAGGCACTCGCGCAAGTCGCGGGCGCCTATGCCGGCTGGGTCAAGATGCTGCACCAGGTCGATGCCGCGGCGCAGCAACTCAAGCGTCGCTTCCTTTTCCGATTCCTCCTGGGGATTGATTCCGAAGGCCGCTGCCAATTCTTCTTCGCTGCCGGCCACATATCCGTCTCCGTCCAGGTTGCCAATGATGAACTCCGCCGCCTGGTGCAAACTTGGAACCAGCGTCAGCGCTCCCAGCTGCCACGCCAGGTGATCGGTGAGAGTGGTAGGCTGGGAGAGAAAGTTCTCGAACGAGGGTTTTTCGTTCTCCTCATACTCCGGCTGTGTACGGTAGCCGGGGTCCAGATACTCTTGGAAGTACGTTCCGAAGTCAACTTCGTTGAACGGGTCCTTGGGCGGAGTCGCGGGCTCTTCGACGATGCGCTCGATGCGCTGCTCCTCGACCCCGCGCTCCAGGCGTTCCTCGCGACCGGCAACCTGATCCAACATTGGAACCGTCTCGTCAATCTCTTCCAGGACGGGATTTTCCACCATCTCGGCATCGATCATCTCCTTCAGTTCGAGCTTGTTGAGCGCAAGCACGCTCACCATCTGCATCAGGCCCGGAGTCAGGACCTGGCGTTGCGCGACCTTCAGGCTCAATTTGGGTTGCAGCAGCGCCATAGTAGGGGCTCGATTCCCGTTTGGACTCACCGTCAGTTTACTTTGGTGAGAAAAAGACTAAAGGACAAAATGCCGTTTGTCGACCCAGCTGTCCCAGATTGGGCTGTACGCAATCCGGGAATCTCTCTCTGGAATTTCTGCAAGCTACAGACCTTCAAAGGGATTGACGGAAGCCAGCTTGCTCTCCACCGGCTTCTGCGCCTGCCTTCCATTAGCCTGTATTAACCCAGTGTAAAACCTTCTCCCAGATAAACCCGTCGCACCTCCACGTCGTTTCCCAGCTCATGCGGGGTTCCGGCGCGGAAAATCCTCCCTTCGGCGATGATATAGGCCCTGTCGGTTACGCTCAACGTCTCGCGCACGTTATGGTCGGTGATCAGAACCCCGATGCCGCCGGCCTTCAGATCGAAGATAATTTTTTGCAGTTCCAGCACGGCGATGGGATCGATACCGCTAAACGGTTCGTCGAGCAGAATAAAATTAGGCTGGATGCACAGCGAGCGCGCAATCTCCACCCGGCGCCGTTCGCCGCCAGAAAGCGCGTAGCCCCGCGTAGTGCGAATGTGGCCCAGGTTGAGTTGGTGAATCAGCCGCTCGGTGCGTGTGCGACGCTCCCGGTTGCCCAGCGGCTGCGCCTCGAGCACCGCCTGAATGTTCTCCTCGACGGTCAACTTGCGAAAGACCGAAGGCTCCTGCGGCAAATAGCTGATGCCAAAATTGCGCGCGCGCAGGTACATCGGCGTCTGCGTAATCTCTGTCTCATCCACCAGCACGCGTCCTGCATCGGGCACCACCAGTCCCACAATCATATAGAAACAAGTGGTCTTGCCCGCGCCATTCGGCCCCAACAGGCCCACCACCTCGCCGCGGGAGATCTTCAGATCGACTCCGCGAACCACCTGCCGTCCCTTGTAAGTCTTGCCGATTCCTTCAGCGATCAGTGTTTCCATCAAGTCAGTCGTCCAGTCAATTCTCTAAAAGCTAAATCTACCATCCTCAGCATGAAGATGCTGGATCGCCTGTCACTTCTTCGGGAGCGCCGTAGCGAGGATGCTGCGCAATTCGCTCCGCTGCGCATCTGACAGACCCGCTAAGCTAAGCAATTGCTTTGTTCCAGTCCGAGTGATCAATACGATCACACCTGTGACCTCGTACCAAAAACGAAAAACATTCCACCCGGATTGTGAAGATAAGCCAACTGTATTCCGAATCGAGATCGACTCCGGCGTAATCTCAACAGTAAATTGCCCCTGCTGCATAGAAGGATCTTTGCGATACTGGCGGCGCAGAAGAATTGGCTGCAGCAACAAAATGATTAGGTAGGCCTGCAAGACAAAAGCCGACATACCGGAAACACCAGAGGAGTGACCTGGCTTAAACTGAAATACAGTGAAAACAATCATCAACAACGCTAGGACGACGACCCAGAAGAGAATGGTTTTGAGAATAGCGCCACCTCTACCTTTGAACTTAGGTCTTTGAGCGCTCAAGTACTCCGCTTCACTGATCTTGTAGCTGAATTCCATGACGTTCTCCTGTCACTGTCTCTGCACTGCTCCTAGCGATCCCTCACTTCGGCGCCGTAGTCTCCGTAGTAGTCTTCCGTCCCCCGCCTCCAGATTCCACGCTGACTCTGTCATCGCTCCCATGGAAGATCAAAGCCTCGCCAGTCACCGTCCCCCGCACCGGATCGGACATTTTGGGCGGCACAGCCGCAGTTCCTGTCAGAACGTACTCGCCGGTAGTGCCGGTATAAACTAACTGCTCGCCCGTTCCGCGCCTGCCCTCCGAGGTCAACACAACATGTCCTCGCGCCGTCATGTGGTCCACCTGTGCCTGACCTTGGGCTACTTGTCCAGCAGCTTTTCCCACCGGCAGCAGCGTCACCTCAACTTCATTCGAGACCGAAGTCGCTGTTCCAGTTTCAGCAACCACCGAGCCCATCACGCCGCTGCTCATCACCGCCTCGCGTTCCACATCGGAGTACTTCAAATCGCCCCCGCGCACACGAATCACCGATGGTTGATTCGATTTACCCGTCGTCGATCCGCCCGCCGTCACCAGCACAGCCCGCACCGGCTCTGCCGCATCCGTTGTGTGGGCCATCATCGTTTGCCGCGTCCGGTCGAGCACAATCACCGGCGCGGCAACCGAGTTAGCCTGCTGCCACAACCGCGCCTTGCCGTGGAAGATGATCTCATTGGTAGCCTGATGCAACTCAGCCTCGGCGGAGATCGCATGCGCCGGTCCCTGCCCACCCAATGCCACGCCGCCCTGGCCAGACGAGGCCCTTCCTTGTACCCCGCCGGAATCGGTCCAACTTGCCTTCACGTTGCCCCGCGCAAAAGCATTGCCCGAAGCCCGCGAAACATCCACTTTGTCGGCAGTAAGTTGCAAAGCGCCGTCCTCGACGCGCGGGCTCGCAGTCAGGTGCAGCCACTCGCCTTGGCCTTCGTAGTCGGCGCGTCCTGAGGTAGCTCGCATCCTCGCCGGCGGCGGCGCGCCCGGCTTGGCTGCTGCCTCCTGGGTCAGCACCACATGCCCCTCAATCGTGGCCGATTCAATCTCAGTCCCCGCATCCGTGCCGTGTCCCTTGGCGTTCGGCGTTTTGCCCGGTTTCGCCGGAACCGCAAAATGCGTCGCAAAATGTGTTTCGAGCCGGTCACCGCTCGTCGTTTGCCTGGTTCCAGTCTCGGTGGTCTCTTCAATGCTCGCGTGTCCAACACCATCCATGGCGGTCAACACCGAACCGGGCCCAAACTCCTCAGTCAGTTCGTCGGCTGAAAGCCTGGAAGGCACGCTCGCCCCCTTGCCGCGCTGACTCTCGCCCGTCACCAGCACGCCGCCGCTTCCCCGCACCTCGCCCACTTCGGTCTGTCCATGGCTGGAGTTACGGAACTCCACGTCGGCAATGGGTGAACGCCAGTGGCGGCTCAAGCGCTGTGGCTGCCCAGCCTGCAAGCTGAACTCCTCGCTGTCCATCGTCACATCCCGCTCCAGGTGCGCGTGGTGCAGTTGACCCTGCGCATTGAACTCCAACTCCGCCGTCGGTGCCGTCCCGTGTAATTGCCGGCGCCGGCCTGCCGTTTCGCTCGCGGAGTCCATCGTCACTCCGCCCTCCAGGCGTCCGTGGCGTGGCTGGTTGTGCTCGTCAAAATCCATCTGTCCAGTTGGCGCCTTCAGATGGCCGCCAGTCGCAGTCTTCAGCGTGAAGCCATTCATCGCATCCAGCCGCACCGCCGACCCATCCTCGCGGAAAAGTATTTTCGCGTCGCCGGCCGCAGCTTCCCCGCCCCGGTAGTCGGCCATGGCTGCGTGCATACGGCAAACCTGGCTCACGCGCTCAAACTCCGCGTGCTGGGCGTGAATCTTGACGGTCTCAGCGCCGCGCTCTGTCGTCAATTCCACCGCACGGTTCAGCGCCAAAAAGCCGCTCTCTGAATCATAGGTAGCTCCCATTGAGCTGCCAGTTCCCTGCACCATTGAAAAATCCACGTGCTGCGTAGTTGTGGCCACTCGGCTTTTCAGGTCGAAGATGAGCCCGTTAGTCTTCACGTGGATTTCGCCGCGCGCCGCAGTTTCCGCAGCCGAGGCCACTGGAGCGCCTTTCAGCCTGTCACCTACCGCTTTGTCTGGAGTCGCCCTGAGTGCAACAGCCGGCGCCACTCCTGGCCGCATGAGCGTGATCTCCACCGGTCCCATGGCCTTCGCTATATCGGCCTTTTTGTCGTACTCGAACTCGTCTCCTTCGATCCGATCCACACGGCTGCCATCTTCTCCGTATAGTTCGATCTTTACGTCATGCAACTGGGCGTGATTGTCCTTCAGCTGGATCGCCTTTGAGGCATGAATCTTGAACAGCGTCCGGCCTCCGTGCGACTGCGTATAAGTGAATCCGCCGGCTTCCTGCTGAACGTCAATGCCCAGCCGCTTCGGCAGGTCGCTATGATTGAAGGGATTCTTCCATTTGCCCACAGCCAGAAACACCAGCAGCGCCATCACCAGCAGAACTCCTGCCCCGAGCACCATCGTCCGCATTCGTTCAATGGTCAGTCGCACGGTCAGTTCGACCCCCCAAGCCGTACCGCCAGCCGCTGAGCAAGGCTTTCGCCCAGTTCGCTCCACAACAGACGCGCCGTGGCTCCCGAACCTTTCTCGACGGCCGAGGTCAACTCCACCAACTGGCGCACATTCTCCTCCACATGCCGCGCGGCCACTGAATCGAGATCCAACTCTTCCTCCAAAAACGGCGTATCCGAACCAAAGTCCAGCCGGATATGCCCGTCAGCCTCGTAGGCGCCTTCATCGAAGAGCGGCCCAAAGCCTGTCACCCGCACCAGTCGCGGCTCCCTCGTCCAGCGCGGATCGAGCCCGCCGCCAGCTTCCAGTTCCCACAGGCTCCAGCCGATCTGGAACTCGTAAGCGAAGTCGTCGTGCAGCAGCTCAAGCGCCTCTTCGAGCGCAAAGCTCGGTTCCGCGCCCCGTTCGCCCCGGCCATAAACCCTCTGAAACACCGGCGATTCGCTCCAGTTGATCGGCCACACGGTCGCGGCATAGACGCGCGCCTCGCCGCCATGCGTCGCAAACGCACTCAGCACCGCCGTCAGCTTGTCAGGGAGCGCAGCCAGGCGCAGATTCGGGTACCACAGGCTCAGGTAAAGTGTGTCGGACATCTCTCTTGATTGTAGACGGGCTGGCTCTGCCGCCGATGCACCCAACCGCGTCCCTCGTGAGTACGTTCATAGAACTGTTTGCATATCAGTCTGCAGCGCAAATCAGCACAAAATCCCGGCACAGAACGGCTGCATGTATTGGCGGAAACTTCCCAATAGCGGACAATACAGCAGGAACCTCACAAGTAGCCTATTGCGTGGCTCAACGAATGCGTTTGCTCGATGACGACAAGTCAATAAATCAGCTACAAAGATCCGCCGTCGGGCCAATTTCGCCAATGAGCGTTGGGAGATCGCAACGGCTTGTACAGGTCAGCATTTCCGGTGACAAGGACTTCGGCGAGTTGCTGGAAGGTTTCGGAGCCGCTTGGCCGGTCATCAGAATCTTTGGCATCGGGATGGTGCCAATCCTCCAGTTGAAGAATCTGCGTCATCTCGGGCAGCACGCTCAGATGGCGCTCTTGAGCGGTCGCAAGCACCGAGTCACGCGCGACATCCGCGACAAACCTGCAAAGCTCATAGACCCTTACGTGAGACGGCTCCTCCAACGTGATGCCTCGCTTCGCATATTCATCCGGAGAGGGGATTGCGAGCTTCTGACCGCGCAGGATCAGTACTCTTGCATCATTGACCACGCCTTCCCGATCATCGATCCAGGCTTCTCCGTCTATCGGGTAGACGGTTCGAAGTTCATTGTTCGGATTGTTTGCGAGGTACTTTTCATAGGCTTCGCCGTTCACATAGGTTTCTGGAATATCGCGATTGCAGAGAGTGCTTGCGAAAGTCTCAATGAAGAGGTTCGGTCGCCCAGCGCGAGGCGAATAGCCAAACACTTCGAACACCATCGCCCAATCCGCTGCTGTCCGATGAAGCGAGAGACGTGTTGCCGCCAGATAGAAATACCCGTTGTCAAGCATCGGGAAGGTATATCTATCGCAGCATTGGTCGAGGACAGACAGTATATTGGCGACCTTGACACCCATGCTTCAATTATCTTACAGGCCAGATGTTGCCCAACCGTGCGGCGAGCTTTGCTGCGTTTGACTCCGGTTCCGGACGAATGACCGGCTATGCGGAAGTTTCAGCGGCTAACAACCCGCAGTCTCGGCCTTTGCGATCAGGTCGAGCACAAAACTAGCACAAAAATTTGATCGCCTTTCGTAATGACCTGATTCCCTGAGGCTTCGGAACCGAATGTTTTGAAAGGGCACGACTTTAGTCGATGCTGAAAAACCGGCGATATGCGTATAAAAGCAGGTGATTGCTGACATTGTCTGGTCTAAAATTTCCCTGAAGTTGTTGCAATCTACAGATTTTCTGGGGAAAAACGATGCGGC
>JBEKRS010000089.1:0-17448 GCA_049518535.1 Occallatibacter sp.
GCGCCAGGCTGCGACCAATCACATGGCAGTTATCGAGACCAATCCGGAAAGAATCAAAGCCTTCTTCAAAGATCCAATCGTCGCATATGCCGCTTAGCAGTATTTTCTTGCCGGATCAATAGTGGTTGCAAGCCTTCTTTTCCTGTTCATCGCGGGCGTGCTGGGAATGCGACTTCTGCGCATTCCGTCCCTTCCAGCGGGGTACCAGAACCCATCGCCAATGGCGAAACCTGGTTCTGCTCTACTTTCGGCGAGCGAGGCGGCTGCCTACGTGAAGGACTATTTGGTGAATCCGAATCCAGTACAAAGTTGGCAGCCCAGTAAGGTCGATCTCGATGGCTTGGAAGATAATCTGTCGCAAATCCCAAACTTAAGAGAGAATGCCCCTAGTTCGAGAAGGCATATAGACAACCCCGACCAATATTTCCGCCAATATCTGGCGATTGTGCAATCTGGGAAAAAACAGATTTTCGTCAATGCGTTATGTCGGAATGATGTTAGCCATTCAGATGAATGGCGCCATCACCTTCAAGTCGTAATCGACGGAGGAGATTGCTACTGGCAGGCTTGGTACGACCCGGCCATACAGAGGTTTTCGAACCTGATGATCAACGGCGTTGCCTAAGCAGTGCGCGCAGCATCCTACGTTCCCTATTCCCTATTCTCAAGTTCTTCGCTTACGATGGAGCGCATGAGTTACTTCCTCTTCAAGACCGAGCCCGAAGTCTACTCCTTCGACGACTTCCTTAGCGATAAGGAAACCGTCTGGGATGGCGTAACCAACCCTACCGCCGTCAAATACCTTCGCGAAATGAAGGCGGGGACAAAGTGGATTTTCTACCACACCGGCGAAGAGCGCACCGCCGTCGGCACTGGAACTGTGGTCAGCGTTGACCCCAGCGATCCCAAGGTCCCGATCATCAAGGTCAAGGCCGGCGAGCGTCTCAAGCAGCCCAAAACGCTGGCCGCCATCAAGGCCGAGCCGCTGTTTGCTCAATCGCCTCTGGTCCTAATCGGGCGTCTTTCCGTCGTCCCTCTTACCGTGGAGCAGTGGGAGTGGTTTTTGGCGTGACGGAATGACGAGGCTTCGGGCAATCCCAGGCCTCAGAATTGAGACCTGGGACGCCGAGCAAACCGCTGCCCTCCGCCTACAACACAAACGGTCAATTGTGGTACTCACCCGAGCAACCGCCGTCACTGAACTTCTCAGGTTGAACATAGGGTGTGTTCGGATCGACGAAGTACCCTTGACCATACTTATCATGGTGGCGAACCCAGGCCATCGTATGTTTGAGCCCTTCTTCGTTGCGGCCCTTCGGCGTCATGTCGAGAAAGTTATACGTGCCAACGATGATATCCAGCCCTCGCGCATAACTCGAATAAGTGTGAAAGATATCCCCGTTCGAGTCCTTCAAAAACACGCTAAGTCCCGGGCCTTCCTCGCTGGGAAATGCCATCGATTCGTAGTTATAGTTCACTTTTCCCTTGGCTCGCTCTTCCGGCGTAAACGACACGTGATAGTCGTAATTGAAATCGCTATTGAAAGACGAAACCCAGTGGAAATGCCAGCCCATGCGCTTTTTGAAAGCTTCAATCTCCTGGAACGGCGCGTGCGAAATCACCGCCAGCGTCACGTCGCGATTTGCCAGGTGAACGGTGGAACCGTCGAAATGATCGGCAAGATAGGAGCAGCTTGGGCAACCTTCCTTCCATCCCGGACCGAGCATGAAGTGATAGACGATCAGCTGACTTCGTCCGTCGAACAGCTCTGCCAGCGTCTCTTTGCCCTTCGGCCCATCAAACACATATGGCTTCTCGACCTTTTCCCAGGGCAGTTCGCGGCGTTGCCGGCTTAGCTCATCGCGCAGCCTTGTGAATTCCTTTTCCTTCGCCAGAAACTCCTTGCGCGCCGCAAGCCACTCCGCGTGTGTCGCGACCTTTGGGTGATCGAGTTGTGTGAGAGTACTAGCCATGGTGATCCTCCTTGGTTGGGGTAATTGTGGGGAAGTTATGGTCGGCCTTGCTGGTTACTACTTTCTTTAATACAAGCGCGGTCACGCCGCCGGTCGAAATCACGCTCGCCGTGCTCCATGCCGCGGTCGCAAAACATGCTGGACACATAGAGACCTCCTCTGCTGTGCGCTGGGAATGATCGTTCGTAACTTGCCGCACTTATCTTGATTCTGCGTCTTTGCGGACCCGCTCCAGAATCGCGGCCCAGCCTGGACCCACTCCGCTCTTGTGGTCGGCTTGGATAAATCCAAGCGCGGTATGGTGGAAGACAATCAGCGTTCCGCCACTTACTTGCTTCAACCTGTATTGGACGTTCGAGATGAAAGGATAGGATGCAAATAACGGACCACAAATCTCCAGCAGCGTAGGCCGTTTGATGGCTTGCACGTGGCCCCAAAAATGGCCGTTATTCTCTCCCAGGTCGCGGTACCACCTACCCCCCGGCCATGGCTCAATCTTCATCGGCATGGGTGTGCCATCAGTGATCTGGTTGCCTGGTCCTATCTGTTCGAGCAACGCATCGAAGGTCACGTCAAGGGATGCGTTGACGTGGACCTCTTGGTTAATGTTCAAAGTCAAGTCTTCTAAGTTCGTCGCAGTCTGGATCATGGTTTCTCCTTGGGATGAATGAGATTTGATTCCGGAATCAGTTAGTTCATCTTCTCCTCAGCGAGCTTCTTGACGCTGAGCAATTGGTGCGACCAATACTTTTCAAACGTGCTCGCCCATTCGTGCAATGGCCGGATTGCTTCAGCGTTGGTCCGATAAAATTTGTGTCGTCCCTCGCAGCGCACACGCACCAGGCCAACCTTCCGCAACACGCGAAGATGCTTCGACACCGAAGGCTGGTCAAAGCTAAGGGCCGCCACAATCTCTCCCACTGGCCGCTCCTTCAGCGCAAGATAACTCAAAATCTCTCGCCTGCGTGGTTCGGAGACTGCGTTAAAAGCGTCGGAAGTGGTAGCTGCCCGTGCCATGAAAAGAAATATACATACCTATATGGGAATATGTCAAGCCTTTCAAATCCCCGCCCTAGCCATGCTGCTGTAAATCGAAGATTCAAAAGGAATAAGTAAGCTTTCTTATTGAGTACCAATCGTAAAAAAATTGGCAAATACATTTCCTACGCCGCTATAACCGGAGTATCGAACTTTAAAATTGCCTACCGAAAAAACATCACCGGATTTAAGAGTGGTATGTTCCGTTTGTTTGCCAACCTGAATCGTAATCGCTGCTTTATAGGTCTTAAGCGCAGAAGGTGCTGCGTCCGGAACCAGTCGGTTGACTGTTAGCTTATATTGCCCGTCCGTGCTGGTAGCCGTTTCTCCTTCGGGAAGGTCAAGGTCGGATTGTTGAGCCTCCATATGGATCCCCCCTAACTGCCCATTCATAATATTTCTGTCTGTCTGGAATCTCTCAAAACGAGCTCCGTTAACAACAAACTGGCTGCTGGATAAATTCTTGCCGGGAATCGTGCCTGTCGTGCTTCCTTGAAACATCAAAGTCAGAGAGCCGATTGTCGATAACTCACCCGGCTTAAGTAACAGATGCTTTGTCTCGCTGCCCGCAACAATGGTAACATCCGCATCGCTCGTGACGGGCCCATCCGAAGGACTCTCTATCATCTGGTTGACGGTTACATGATACCGCCTATCCGCGCTGACGGAAGTTTCCCCGGAAAGTACCGTAATCGATGACGGAATAGCAAAGTTTTGAGTGGTTGAAACGCGCGGTGTAGCAGTTTTTGTTTCGTCTGTGGGGGCGACCGCCATTTTTCGTATCGCGTCAAGCAAGCCGCATGAAAAGTTAAACTGTGCGTTTGCAAAAGGGCCTACCACGCCTAGCGGATCAGGCGGGATAATCTGGTCAGTCGCGCTATCTTTGAGCACTAAGTTTTTACTTTGGTTTTGGAATTCTGTTACGGCGCTCTCCATAGCGTCATCGAAGATCCCGTTCGCCCGATTCATCGCATAAGTCTTGTTCGACAAAGCAATGAATTTTTGAACCCTGGTTACGTCGCCACCAGTCGAAGCATCCGTATCGCCCTTGCGCATTGTCTTCGTGAATCGTGCCGAACACAACTCCATAACAAGCGCCGCGTTGCCAGTATTCGAAGCTGTAACATCTTGCGGCGATGCATAAGCCGTCCATTTATCCAACATAACAAAGCAAAGGCCCAAAACCAATGAGTATTTTGGAAAGCGACAAACAAAAATCTTGCTTTTCAATTTCGATCGATCCTCCTGGATTCTTGATCCGCTTGTTTCTGGAGCTAGAAAGCCGGGTGCCCCTCGATTTCAAGACTTGGGAGCAAAAGACATCTTTTCTGCCTCTCCGCTTCCTATTTTCCCATCTTCCCCCAACCACCGCTTCGTGTTGAGTAACTGCCTCTGATCCAGAGCCCAGACCTTTCCTGTCATCTCATCCGGACCTTTGCCTTCGCGAATGCACTTATCAAACTCACCTTGGATAGCTTGCATCTTCGCATCTAAGTCATCGATAAAGCTAAGCGCCAACGCTTCGGGAATCATCGGCAGCTTTGGCGAACCAAACTCCAACTTGCCGTGATGCGACAGAATCATGTGCAGCACCAGTGTCTTCAACTTCGGTGGAAATCCCGGCAGCCCGTCCATCGTTCTCTCAGCCAGAGCCGTCCCGATCTGGATATGCCCCAGCAAACTCCCTTCGATCGTATACTCGAAGCCAATCTCCCAGCTCAGCTCGCGGACCTTGCCGATATCATGAAGAATCACGCCGGTCAACAGCAAGTCGCGGTCGAGCAGCGGGTAATGCGGCGCCACGCGGTCAGCCAGAGTGAGCAAACTAACGACGTGCTCCAAGAGTCCCCCCAGCCAGGCGTGGTGAAGCTGCTTTGCGGCGGGCGCTTCGCGATAGGCCTGTGCAATAGCCGGGTCATCCAACATGGCAGTGAGCAGCCGCTTCAGGTCTGGGTTCGTAAAGCTCTCGACGAAGCCCAGAAGCTGGCGCCAAAGCTCGGCCACGTCGTAGGTGGTCGCGGGCAGCAGATCAGCCTTGTCCACTTCAGTCGGCAGCGCCACGCGCAACTGATCGACCTTCATCTGCAAGCGGTCGTCGAAGCGCGAAGCCGAGCCGCGCGCCTTCACAATGTCGCCCCGCTCAAAGTCTTTCGCAATCCGCGGGTCGCCCGGTTCCCAAACGCGCCCCTCGAGTTGGCCCGTCTTGTCGCCCAGAATCAGGCTGAGATAGGCCTTATTTGCCTTCGTTGTTCGTTGCTGCTTGGCCAAGACCAGGAAGAAGCCGTCGAAAAGCTTGCCTTCGTCGAAGTTGGCCAGATCGGCGATATAAATGTCTTTCATGCTGCCCTGAAGCTTAACTCATGAGAGCGGGGATGAAACAAAAATCGCATTTTCGGCAGCTTCTGCTGCGATACCATGACAGCAAGAAGGCGAGGTGAGGCTCATGCGCAGTGCAATGAGATTTCTGATGGGAGTGGCGATGGTGGCCGTATTAGCCTCTACCGCGGCTAGCCAGCCCGCACCCACAAAGGTTATCGGTTTCATGACCGACTTCGACGTCAAAGACGATGCCGTGGGCATCTGCAAAGCGGTCATGGACGGGATCGCGCCCGGCGTCCGCATCATCGATATCACCCACCAATCCGAGCCCTATAACATTGCCATGGGCGCGCGATTCCTGGCCGGCTCTGGGCCTTACTTTCCCAAAGACGCGGTCTTCGTCGTGGTCATCGATCCCGGCGTCGGTTCCGCGCGCAAGGCCATCATTGCTAAGTCCAAAGTTGGCCAGCTCTTTGTTCTGCCCGATAACGGCCTGCTCACGCTTGTCCAGGACCGCGACGGCATTGTCGAAGCACATGAGATCACCAACCCCGCGTGGATGATCGGCTCCGGCATCTCATCCACCTTTCACGGCCGAGACATTTTTTCACCAGCCGGAGCGCACCTCGCCCGCGGCGACGATTTTGCCCAAGCCGGCCCTGCGCTCGATGTGACCAAATTGGTCCGCCTCGACCTGCACAACGCCACCATCGACGCAGCCGGCCTCCACGGCCAGGTCATCGGCACCGACGGGCCATTCGGCAACCTTGTGCTCAACGTGCCTGCGGAAACCTTCGCCCAACTCGGCTACAAACTGGGCGACAAGGTGCCTGTCACACTGGGCGGAAAGAGTTACACTTTCCCCTTCGTGAAGACCTTCAGCGATGTGCTGGTAGGCAACGATCTCTTCTACATCGACTCGCGCGGGCGTCTAGCTCTGGCCATCAATCAGGGTAACTTCTCGGCCGTTCACAAGACCGACGCGGGCGCGGAGTTGACGATTCCCAGGAAGTAATGCAAGGTTATCGGCAGGAAATCTTGCCGTAGGAGTTACAGATGAAGATGAGAGGTATTTGTTGTGTCTTTGCCGGAGTCTTCGCGATGACCGCCGTTGCCCAGACTGCGCAGCCGCCCAGTCCGCCGGTTCACCACTGGACCATCGTGGTCCACGGCGGCGCTGGAGTCATCGAGCGTTCCGCGCTCGGTCCGAAAGGTGACGCGGCCTATCGCGCCTCGCTCGCCCAGGCCACACAAGCCGGAGCCGCGGTGCTCGACCGGGGCGGCTCGGCGCTCGATGCTGTCGAAGCCACAATTCAGATTCTCGAAGATGATCCGCTCTTCAATGCCGGCCGCGGCGCTGTCTTCACCTCCGAAGGCAAAAATGAGCTGGATGCAGCCATCATGGACGGCGCCAATCTCAAAGCCGGTGCGGTGGCCGGTGTGACGCGCACCCGCCATCCCATCAGCCTGGCGCGCGCGGTCATGGAAAAATCGCCGCACGTCATGCTGATCGGCCCCGGAGCTGACGTATTTGCCGCCCGCGTTGGTCTGGAGCAGGTGGACCCCAGTTTCTTCTTCACCGAATCTCGCTGGCAAGCGTTGGTCAAACAACTTGAAAAGGAGGGCCGTCCCGTCCCGCCGCGTCCAGCCTGTGTACCGCCACCGCCAGTCGAATCTGCCGCGCCTGTAGCTCAGATTCTTCCCATTGACGAGTCGGCCGATTCCAATCTGCATGGCACCGTCGGCGTAGTAGCACTCGACCGGGCCGGCAACATCGCCGCAGGAACATCGACGGGTGGACTGCAAGCCAAGATGCCGGGCCGTGTGGGCGACTCGCCTATCATCGGCGCGGGCACCTATGCCTCAAACGCCTCCTGCGCCGTCTCGGCCACCGGTTCGGGCGAGTACTTCATCCGCCTCGGTGTTGCCCGCGAGATTTGTAATCTGGTCGTCTTCAAGGGCCTGCCGTTGCAGCGAGCCGCCGATCAGGTCATCCACAAAGAACTGGAAGCCTTGCACGGAGATGGCGGCGTCATCGCCCTCACCCCCGACGGCCAATCCGCCTTCAGCTTTAACACTCCCGGCATGTTCCGCGCCCGCCAAGTAGAAGGCGGCAAAATAGAAGTCAATATCTATAACGACGAGCCGTAATTAAAAAGCTGGCACCCATCCTTGCGTTTTTTGCCTTTGTCGCAAGGATGGGAAACCACAACTTCAAACAACTTTCTCGTACAGTCAAGCCACTTTTACCGGATAATCTCGAACTTTTCCCACCGGCAATTGCATACCGGGCAACGTTCGTGCTCTTCTTCCGTCTCCGAAGTGTAGCCGCAGACCGGGCAAACGTAGAACTCGCGCGCTGCTCCAATCCAGGAATCTTTCTTTCCCGCCGTCAGCAGAGCAATAGCCTCGCTATAGAGTCGCGCATGAGTCTTCTCGGCCTCTAGCGCCCCGGTAAAGGTGCGGATGGCAGCCGTGTTCTTGCGCTCCGTGGCCTCTGCCAGGAAGTCGGGATACATTACGTCGATCTCGTACTTCTCGCCATTCAAGGCGGCCTTCAGATTTTCGAGAGTGCTCTTGACTTCAACCTCGTGAATCTCGCACTCCGCGCGGCTGCCTAACTGGTGCAGTACGCGTGAGTGGTTGGCGGCATGAATCTGTTCGGCGCGTGCCGCAGCGCGAAACAGGCTGGCTGCGCCGAGCAATCCGTCCTCGACGGCCCTGGCTGCAAAAGCTGTGTACTTGGCGTGTGCATTTGATTCGCCATCGAACGCGGTCAAAAGGTTTTGCACCGTGATGGCGCTTTCCGCGACAATTGTTGGCATACGTGTTCCTCTCCAACTCCGATCAAGAGACTACGGGCCCTGAGGAGGCCGCGCTGTGATGCCCATTACATCTTGTATTAGACACACAACTCGTTTCATTGCACTGTCTGATTTCCGCACAGGTCCAAAAGTCGTTACCTGGTATTTGTGGCCAACCGCACCGAGGCAATCGCATGAACGCTACACAGTTCCACAGTTTCACAATAAATATGGGGGGAGGGGGGCTCTATTCCCCGAACGCTGCATTCCGTCCCGAGCGGTCCGGAAGGTCGACCCAACTTTGATGGTACCTGGACGGCAGCCAATGATCTGCAAGATGGATTGCCCTGCAAAACGCACCGCCGTCCCTGACCGCGCCGCGCTAGAATGTTGACCATGGAAGCCATCCAGTACAACCTGCCCCAAAACCGTATCCCACGTGCTTGGTACAACATCCTCGCCGATCTGCCAAAGCCTTTGGCGCCTCCACTGCATCCCGGCACTCAGCAACCCATCGGCCCCGACGACCTGGCCCCGCTCTTTCCCATGAGCCTGATCCTTCAGGAAGTCAGCACTGAGCGCGAGATCGAGATTCCCGAAGAGGTGCGGCAGATTTACGCGCAATGGCGTCCTTCGCCGCTCTATCGCGCCCGCCGTCTGGAGAAGGCCCTCGATACCCCCGCGCACATCTACTACAAGTACGAGGGCACAAGCCCGGCCGGCTCGCACAAACTCAACACCGCCGTCGCCCAGGCCTATTACAACAAGAAGGACGGCACCAAGCACCTATCCACCGAGACCGGAGCCGGCCAATGGGGATCGGCGCTGTCAATGGCCTGCGCCTTCTTCGGCCTCGACTGCAAGGTCTACATGGTGCGCGTCAGCTATGACCAAAAGCCTTATCGCCGCGCCCTCATGGAAGCCTTCGGAGCCACTGTCACCGCCAGCCCCAGTGTTGAGACGGAGTCTGGCCGCGCCATCCTCGCCCAGCATCCTGACTCGAACGGCTCGCTCGGCATCGCCATCTCAGAGGCCGTTGAAGTGGCCGCCAAGGATCCCAACACCAAGTACGCGCTGGGCAGCGTCTTAAATCACGTCTTGCTTCACCAAACTGTCATCGGCATTGAAGCCATCGAGCAAATGGCTCTCGCCGGCAACGATCCCGACATAATTATCGGTTGCACCGGCGGCGGCTCGAACTTTGCGGGCCTGGTTATGCCTTATCTCGGCCGCAAGCTCAAGGGTCAGAGCCGCGCCCGCGTGATCGCCGTCGAACCCGCCGCCTGCCCCAGCCTCACCAAGGGCCGCTTCACGTATGACTTCGGAGATACCGGCCATCTAACTCCGCTCGTCAAAATGCACACCCTGGGCAGCACCTTCATTCCTCCCGGCATTCATGCCGGCGGCCTGCGCTATCACGGCATGGCTCCGCTGGTTTCACATGTTATGGACCTGGGATTGGTCGAAGCCACCACGGTGCAGCAGTTGGACGCCTTCGCCGCCGGCATTCAATTCGCCCGCTCAGAAGGTATCGTTCCCGCGCCTGAAGCCAACCATGCCGTAGCCGAAGCCATCGGCCAAGCCCTCAAGGCCAAGGCGGAAGGTAAGTCACGCACCATTCTCTTTAACCTAAGCGGCCATGGTCACTTCGATATGCAGAGTTACATCGACTATCAAGCCGGCAAGTTGCAGAACTACGAGTATCCCGAAGAAGAGATAGCCATGGCTCTAGCCGGCCTGCCCACGTTGGGGTAAGTCAAGCTATCAATGCAATATGTTCAAATAAATCAGGTATCCCACCTTCGGCGCATCTACATCGTACCTAAGGTGGGATACCTATTTAGAACCTATCCATAAATTGAGAAAGGAATGTAGCGCCGGTCTCCAGACCGGCTGTACTGGCGGCGTCCACGCCGCCAGACGTTGCCTGTGGGTCTGGATACCCACAAAACAGCCGACCAGGAGGTCGGCGCTACCAATTTACGGCTAGGTTCTTATAAAGACTTAATCTCTCAAGCAATAAAAAAGCTCACCTGGAGTTAGTCGCTTTAACTTAAGTTTCGCGGTACAACGCGCGTCGAAGGCGTTGCCCCGCATCGGAGGCGATCCATCCGCCTACTGCGCCCCGTTCCGCGCCTGCGCCTTTTCGGTTAGCACCTTATGCGCGTTATCTTCCAGAGCCTGCGCCTCCGGCAGATAAGTCAGCGCCTTCTGAATCTCAGGGTCCCAATCGGCCCGCGTGCGCAGCCCTTGCTGTTCGCCAAACTGAATGGTAACGATCTTGTCCTTGATGCTTTCCTTCAGCCAATCCATCACACCGTTCAGGTCGGCTTCGGTCCAGGCGATATCCTGACTGGTGAGAAACTTCTTGAACTCCGCCAGCACCGCGTCGTTCACCTGGAAGTTCTTGTCCACGGTGCGGTTCTCCAGATAAATCGGCGCGAAATGAAAGAAGACATCCTTATTCAGCAGCGTGTCCTGGAAGTGGTTGCTCTTGGGGCTTTCGATCTTCTCGTCCGGAGTAATTCCGCCACCGCCGTAAACCGTGCGGCCCGCGTCGGTCAGCTTTACCTCGCGGTTGCTGACGTCGGCCGGCTGCGCCCCACCGTGGTTGTAGTAGTAGTCGTAGAGCGAGATGCCCGAGTAATCACGCTGAATAAGCCGGCCCGATGGCGTGTAGTAGTGATACGTAGTCAGCGCCAGACCGGTATTCTCGTTGAGGTTGTAGAGGGTCTGCACCAAGCCCTTGCCAAATGTCGTTTCGCCCACAATCAAGGCCCTGTCGTGGTCCTGCAAAGCGCCTGAAACAATCTCCGCAGCCGAAGCAGTATTGCGGTTCACCACCACCACGATGGGGAAGGTCTTGCCTCCGTTGCCGTGCGTCGCAGCATAGTTGCGGTCGGCAAAGGCGCGCCCGCGCTGCGAGACGATTCCCTGTCCCTTGGCAAGCAGATGGTCGCAAACCTCGACCGCCTGATCTAACAAGCCGCCAGGGTTGCCGCGCAAGTCGAAGATCAGACCCTTCAAGTCGCCGAAGCCGTCAATAGCCTCGTTCACTTCCTGGGCCGTCGTCTCCTGGAACTGCGTCAGGTGGATGTAACCCACGCCGGGACGAATCTCGTAAGCCAGGTCCACTGAAGGGTGGGGAATCTCGTCGCGGGTCAGGTCGAAGACGAGCGGCTTGGGTTGGCCCTCGCGAGTCATAGTCGCCTGCACGTGCGTGCCCTTGGGCCCCTTGAGCGCCTTGGCAACCATGTCGGATGAGGTCAGCCCGTCCTGATTCTTGCCGTCCACATTCACCGGCTTGCCGTCCACCGCGACAATGACGTCTCCCGGATGAATGCCGGCCCGGAAAGCGGGCGTTCCCTCGGCGGGATAGACGACATATACCTTGCCATTCTGCTGCTGGATGGTCATGCCCACGCCGTAGTAGCGGCCGTGCTGCTCCTCGCGCATCTTGGCGTAAGCCTTCGGATCGTAGAAGTTCGAGTGCGGGTCGAGCACGCGCAGCATGCCGGGAATCGCCCCGTCGTAGATCGCTGCATCAGCCTTATCGCCGTCGATCGGCTCGGCGTAGTTCTCCTCCACCAAAGCGTAAACGTTGGTAAACGACTTCAGGCTATCGCGCAACTGGCTCTCGTCGGAGGCAGACTGCGCCCCCACCTTGCGCTGCAAAATGCTGCCCACACAGGCGCAGACGGCGAAAAACAGTACCACGGCAAAAAGTGCTCGGCGGGCGCGGGGAGTCATAGGCTGGAGAATCCTCCGGACTGCGGCGTGGCTCACGCTCTAAAAAGGCCTGAAACGGCAGTCGTAGGGCTAAAGTATAACACTGTGTTGTTTGACTCCAATTGCGTTGTTCCGGTAGCCGCCGCCCAAACGCACTACTGGAAAATGAAAGTCAATGAGCTCCCCGCGCACCCTGCCCCACCACAATCATGAAAACCTGCGCAATTCACCCCATTCTCCCTGAATTCCTTTGGAAATCGCCTTGCCGCTCCCCAGCCATTTACAATGACGTCTAAGCGTCAGGTGTGCGATTCGTCGCTGCCTGGCCGTGTCCAGACCCTATGACCCTTCGATTCCTTCTCACTCCCGCGGCTTTCGTGTTCTCTACGCTGCTGCTCGCAACCTCCGCCTTGGCGCAAACCCATCCGTCTGCGCCCCAAAGTCCCTACGGCGGCGTCACGGTCGAGGAGATCATCGCCCGCGTCAACGACCAGATCATCACTCGCTCGGACTACGACCGCGCCATGAATGAGCTGGATGCCGAGGCCCGCCAGCACGGCGCCTCCATGCAGGAGATCTCCGCCGCGCACAAGGACCTGCTGCGCAATCTTATCGATCAGCAGCTCTGGCTCTCCAAGGGCAAGGAACTGGGCATCACCGGCGAAACCGAGATGGTCAAGCGGCTGGATGAGATAAGAAAGCAATACAACCTCGAGACCATCGAAGACCTGGAAAAGGCAGCCAAGGAACAGGGCGTCTCCTTCGAGGATTTCAAGGCCAACATCCGCAACGGTATCATCACCCAGCAGGTGATGCGCGAAGAAGTGGGCAAGAGAATTCAGTTCACCCCCGGCGAGGCCGAGCGCTACTTCGAGCAGCACAAGCAGGAGTACGCGCAGCAGGAAAACGTAACTCTGGCCGAGATTCTCGTCTCCACCGGCACGCCTGCTCCCTCGGTCACAGAAAAAGGCGGCGTCGAGCCTGAGGACCCCGCAAAGTTGGCTGCTGCCAAAGCCAAGGCCGACGACATCGAGGCCAAACTCCACGCCGGCGGCGACTTCAGCCAACTGGCCCGCACCTTCAGCGACGGTCCCACGGCTGCCGAAGGCGGCGATCTTGGACAATACAAGCGCGGCGAATTAGCCAAGGTCTTTGAAGACAAAACTTTTTCGCTGAAGGCTGGTGATGTCACCGAGCCCATTCGCACCAAGCAGGGCTTCGTCATCATGAAGGTGGTGCAGCACGTTCCCGGCGGCGTTCCGAAGTATAAGGATGTCTCCGAGCAGGTCGAGGAGAACTTCTACATGGCCCGCATGGAGCCGGCCATGCGCGACTATCTCACCACCATGCGCGAGCAGGCTTACATCGACATCAAGCCTGGCTTTACCGACTCCGGCGCCAGCCCCAACAAGAGCGTCTTCCCCATCTCTTACGCCGCTTACACACCACCCGCGCCCAAGAAGAAGAAGAAGGTCGAGCGCACCCGCTTCCGCGAAAGCACGCACACCTTCCGCCAGAAGTCCGCACCGGACGAATCACCAGTCGCTTCTGCCGAGGCGCAAAAGAAGACCAAAAAGAACGCCAGCACCAGCACCGAGCAGGCTTCGATGAAGCCCGGCAAGAAGGAAAAGATTCGCTATGGCCGCGCGCCAACCGAGACCCTGCCCGCTGCCGCGGAGACCAAGACCGAAGACGCGGGCGCAGGCACGCAAACCGCCAGCTCTGGCCAGGAGCCAGTCAATCCGCTGGAAAACAACGCTAAGCCCGACAAGAAGACTCGTTACAGCGACCGCGCCAAAGTAGCCAAGGAAGCCAAGGTCAAGGGACCCAAGGTCGACACCATGGCTCCCGCCGATCCCGATGCCGCTGAGGCTGCCGACCGCCAGACTCAGGCCGGTCCATTGGGCCTGGCCGGCGACACTTCGAAGAAGAAGAAGAAAAAGGCTTCCACCACCACCGGCGATAAGACCCGACTGACAGACAAGAACAAGAAGCCCGAGCCCCCCGCGCAGGATTCGAGCGACACGCCGCCAAGCCCCGCTCCGCAGCCCCCGGCGCCGGCCCCGGCTCCCGCGCCACAGCAATAGCGTCAGCTTTCACAAGAAACCCCACGGACAGGTCTTCGTCCGTGGGGTTTCGCTTTGCGCTAAAGATGGACTTCTCTACTACATTTTCCCAAGCGCCAACTCGACGCTGCTATGCCGGCCCTCTACTTGACCAGCAGCCCCAACACCGCCGCCACAATGCCGGCAACCGAGAAGCCCAGTCCCGCAAACCAATAGACGCGCTTCTTGGTCAACAGCGTGATCGAAGTAATCACCAAGCCAATCTCCAGCAGCACCTCGCCCAGGTCAAAGTGCTTGGCCTTTGCCTCGGCCTGCTCCACCTTCGCCTCCAGCGCCTCAGCCTTTTCCTGCTCGTCCTTCAAATCGTCAACCCACTTGGCCTGGTGATCGGCGTAGCCCTTGGTGAGCTTCTTGGCGGCGTTCTGGTCGGCAATCGTCACCACGCTCAGCAAATCGGCAACCAGTGCCGTGTCATTGGCGCGAATCTTGTGCGCCTGATAGTAGCCCCACATATCCGTAGCCCTGTCCTGATCCAGAATGGCCTCGGTGTGCGTGCGATGACCCAGCACCGTGACCACAGCCACCAGCACGGCCAGCACAGTCATAGTTAATGCAACCGGCCTCATCGACTGATCGTGGCCGTGCTCAGCGTGTTCCTGCAACTCCTGCGCTTCGTTAGCTTCCATGAATTGATCCTCCTGCTAAGAATCAGCTTCCAAAATTGTTGCGTTGGTAGATCAGGGCTTTAGCCCTGACAATCGAATGCCAAAAGAATTGAGGCCTTCAGGCCCTGAGGTCGACGCACCGCTCCAACGTCTTCTCCGCTCATGCATAGAATTCATCAAGGCATCCGATCAAAGTACAGAGTGGGTTGCTCACATGGATACAATGCAAGGAGTCTTGATTTTCTCGGGCGGATGCACTCGTGATACCGGAAGAAACATTCAGCGCGCAAACTTCCGCTGATCGAGGGTTGAAGGCGGACAACGCGAGAAACAGCCCAGCCAGGCATCCTATATGGGAGATAATGATTGAGTATTCGGCAACCGCAACGCTCTTTTCGTCCTTAAATAGTCGGTTCAGTCCGGTCGTCATCATCTTGCCCCCGCAGATATTTTCACTGATTTCGTGAAAAGATCATTCGCTATTACATTCATGGTGAAGTGCCTCGCCCAGAAGGGGCTCGAATCGTTGAATGGGATCCATGACGAGATCTCTGCTGATGACTTTCATCAGGATTACCTCTTACAAGCAAATTATCTCCTTAGGCTTCTGTAGAGTAATCGAAGGCATGAGCGAACTTCAATGCTTCAATAATAAATTCGACAAGATGGTCAAAAAAGAGAAGCGGCTCATTGTTTGAAGCCGCAGATGTATCGACTGAGGCTGTGTGCGGAAAGTAAGCGTCGGGAATAGGCCGTTGTGGGTTTTGACGAACGAATCATGGATGGCGTCGTCGCGTTTATCCGATTGAGGGTTGAATTGAGGGTTGAAGGTTGTGCTTGTCGAAGCGAGCGGGGCGAGTTGGTTTTTTGGCAGCTTTGTGCTTAGTCCTTAGTGCAGGAGGGGATGCAGCAGTCGAGACTTGAGGGGCTTGAGGTAGTGGGCGGAGCGACAGATGAAACCGGGATAAACTCGAAACCCCGCTCGTCCGCATCGTCGAGTTAACTGCCGCACAAGCCCTTGAAACCAGCGTCATCGAAAACCTCCAAAGGCGCGATGTGCCTCCGCTCGACGAGGCGCAGGCTTCGCTGCGCAATCAAGCAGATAAACAGCTCGGCTGATTTGAGGTGACGCAAAGAAATCGCCAAATGTAGAATGCGAACAAACCGGTTGTAACCGGGATTTGCCAGCCCAACCCAATTCGGTGGGAGGTCCCTTTGAAACTGAGCAGGATCTGGCTGCTGTGCGTATTGGCAACAGGTGCGTCCACCACGCTCGGTCAGAAGATCAAGATAGCTCCTTCCCAGGTGATGACAGATCAAACAGCATCGATCCTGGTGACGGGCGCGGCTCCCAATTCTCGCGTGACCATACGAGCACAACTCACCGACGGTGCGGGAAGTCCATGGGCCTCTGAGGCGGAATTTCTCGCAGATTCGCAGGGATCAATTGACACGGCAAAACAGGCACCAGTGAGAGGCTCCTATCGCATTGTCTCAGCAATGGGCCTTATCTGGTCGATGCGCCCTACATCACGGGACGTCCACATCTATGCGGCGCCACACAGATTAGGTCCCCAGCCTATACAATTCCAACTAATTCAGAGTGGCGAAGAAGTCTCCTCCACCCAGCTTGTGCAGTTGGCTATCCGCCCTGACGTGCAGCAAATTCGTATTGACGGTGTACTGCACGGCGTGTTTTTTAGGCCAGACGGCAACGAAAAGCATCCCGGCATTCTGGTCGTCGGCGGAGCGGAAGGCGGAGCGCCACTAGCCAAAGCCGCGTGGGTGGCTTCGCACGGATACGCAGCTTTGGCCCTCTGTTATTTTCACTGCGCTGGCACTCCGCAAAAACTCGAAAACATTCCTCTAGAATATTTCGGGCTTGCGCTCGGCTGGATGATGAAGCGCTCCGAGGTTGCCGCTGATCACATTGCCATCATGGGAACCTCACGCGGAGGAGAACTGGCCCTTCAGTTCGGCTCCATCTATCCGAAGATCAAGGCTGTCGTTGCCTATGTTCCCGCTGATTTTCGCTATCCTTCATGCTGCCAGGTCCCTTTCGAAGCGGCCTGGATTTGGAAGGGCCAACCCCTGGCTTGGGCTTTTAGCGGCCCCAATCGGTCCTTTGGGGCCATCACTAATGCTCTAATAGCGGTGGAAAATACTAGCGGACCGATTCTGATGATTGGAGCGCAAAATGACGGTGTGTGGCCCTCTGCCGAAATGGTGGAAGCGGCGGCCGAGCGGCTCCGAGCTAGGCATTTTGCTTATCCCGTTGTTGTGCTGATCTATCCTCATGCCGGACATTTCGCCGGCCTTGCAGCGATCGAGCCCACCTGGAGCAACGGAGTCGCGGATCCGATTTCAGGAAGGGGTATCAGTTTTGGTGGCACACCGGAGGGCAACGCTGAGTCTACTGTTGACGCGGTTCCAAAGGTACTGGACTTCTTGCAGAAGAATCTAGCAGAGGCATCCCCTGCAAAATGAAACCGGGAGTTGGGCTTAGTCCCCCTTAGGCGGGGCTGCCGATGTTGCCGCTGACTATGGCGCCGTTGGACAGTTGTAACGTAAGCGTCCTGCGTGGGCGTACGAGGCCGAGAGTAGATTTCAAGTGTTCATCAAATTGGGCGAGTGGACACTTAAGATTTCGATGAGGGTGAGACTTCTGTACCAGTGTTCAGAGAGTGGCTGAAGGCGTGATTGTAAAGCTGTCTGCTAGCACTCTGAGATAAGCCTTCAATCTCTGTGACCGGAGCGGCAGGCATAGTGGTAAAGCTGACAGCGGGAGAACTGCTTAACAGCGACGGCACTGTTTCGCAGCGTAGCTCAGGTGGCCCCCAGTGGTTTTCCTATA
>JBEKRS010000090.1:0-17289 GCA_049518535.1 Occallatibacter sp.
CTCCGGCTTTTCCATCCGCCCTGCTCCTCTGCTAACCTTCTTCATTGGCTGGTCTCCTTTTGCACTCCGAGTGCTGCGAACAGATTAATCTGATTCGCGAGACCAGCCGTCTCATCCCATCTGAAGGCCCATAAACAACGCGCTTGCTTTACCGTCTTCTCGGTTGCACGTATCACTCCGACGGTCGGCATCACGAGCACCGTTTCTCATTCCTTCACTCAAATCACCGACCTTTAATCGGTCCTCAGCGCCAACAAAGAGGATGGCAGAGGCGGGATGGGATCATCCCCGTCGGGTTCCATCCCAGCTTTTCCCGTGTTTGCGCGCTCGAGGCGGGCATATCGAAAGCCAAGAACGGGGCCAGCCAAAATGTCCGGTGGCCTTTTTAGGAGTGAGCGAGACGACGGGAACCTTCAGTCCTTTACCAACGACTCGTGCGATGTCTCGGGCCGGCATTCCCTCTTCGGCCACTGCGTGATCCCGAACGCCGCCATCGCCCTTTTCGAGCGCCAACCGAAACAGATGAGCCGCGTCAACGCGGTGCGCCACAGGCCAGCGGTTGCGTCCGTCGCCGCCATACGCCGAAACTCCCTTTTCGCGGGCAACCTGGATCGCATACGTTACCAGGCCTTGCTTCACCGTGTCATAGACTAGGGGAAGCCGCATCACTGCAACTTTGACACCACGAGCCGCCACCGAAGCTGCTGCAACTTCAGAAGCTTTACGGGAATTTGGGTGGTTGCCGTCGAAATGATCTTCAGTCGCGGATTGCCCCGGTTAAGCGTTCCCCATTCCTGTTCCATACGTGACAATCAGCAGTTTGTCAAAGCCGGCAAGCGCGTCACCCATAGCCTAGATGGCTCTCCGATCAATTTCACAGTTCTCCGCGAACTTCGAGAAGTTGTGAATAAACGCGGTGTGAATTACAGCATCGGAACTCGCCGCTCCACTGCGCAGGCTTTCGAGGTCTTCCACGTCTCCTCGATGCACATGGGCACCAGCCGCAGTTAGTGACTGAGTACCCGCATTGCTGCGCGCAAGGCCGAGTATCTGATGGCCTGCGTCAATTAATTCTCGAACCACTATCGAACCAATAGACCCGGTCGCACCTGTAAAGAAAACACGCATTTGAATACTTCTTTTCTTGAACTTAGGCTGCTAAAAATACACTCACGACTCATGCTGCGAGATTGGAATCGCGGCGCTTTCTTTTGATACCGCGTCGAGATCAGCAAGCACTTCAGTGGAAATTTTCAAGTTCGCTGCCTTGAGATTTTCGCGAAGATGTTTTCGCGAAGATGTTCCCGGAATCACCAGGATGTTCGGCGAGCGCTCGAGGAGCCACGCCAGCGCAACCTGCATCGGGGTAGCATCGAGGCGCGACGCCGCTTCCGACAAGGCTCCAGACTGCAGCGGACTGAACCCGCCAAGTGGAAAGAACGGAACGTAGGCGATGCCGTCGCGGGCAAGGTCCGCTATGAGCGCATCGTCGGCCCGATGTGCCAAGTTGTATTGATTCTGGACGCAGACGATCGGCACGATTCGTCGCGCCTCCGCGATCTGAGTGGGCGTCACGTTGCTCAACCCGATATGTCGGATCAAGCCCTTTTGCCGAAGCTCGGCAAGGACAGTTAGCGGTGCCTCGATCGAACCCTCAGCCGGTTGATGGACGCTGAACATGCTGCGCAGGTTGACCACATCCAGCACATCCAGGCCGAGATTGCGGAGATTGTCATGAACCGCCCCAGTCAGCTCTTCGCGTGAGAGTGCCGGAATCCACGACCCGTTTTCGCCACGCCGGGTGCTAACCTTGGTCACGATGACCAATTCGCCGGGGTAAGGGAAGAGCGCCCTTCGAATGATCTGATTGGTGACGTGAGGGCCATAGAAATCAGAAGTATCGATATGGTTCACTCCGCTCGCTACGGCTTCTCGCAATACACTGATCGCTTCGTCGACATCGCGAGGCGGTCCCCACACCAGCTTGTTGCCATCTCGACCTGCAAGTTGCATGGCTCCGTAACCCATGCGGTTCACGCTAAGTGAACTGCCGGACAGTGTGAAGTTTCCCGCCAAATTCTCTCCTTGGCTCATTTCATTCCTCCTTGATTCCTTGTTGACTCTTCGTTTGTCTTCGGGCATTGATGAACGACTGGCTCATCGAATAAAACGGAGACAGCCTTTGGATCAGTTGATAAGATATGGTGTTCTCACTACCGAGAGTTGTTTCTAGCGCGGCTAGATTTTTGCTGGCGATGGCATTGGAGCGACTGCGGCGTTCTGGGCGACGCGTGTCAGCTTTGCCGTCACGCGCATCACGCCGGGCCATACCCTGAGGCAGAGGGGTAGTAGAGCGCGTGCAAAGGAGTTGTTCAAGCCATCGGCGGCGAACTCGGCAAGACGCATTTGGAGACGCAGTGCAGACCGCAGGTTAGCCTGGAAGAGCGGCGCCGACTCTGCCGCAAGATATGCAGCGACTGCACAGCGTGCTGTGTGTAGCGCGATCGATATTCCATCACCGGTGAACGATGGGATAACTGCTGCCTGATCGCCAATGCAATAGAGCCCTTCCTCCGTTGTGGAGCGGATGTAACCATACGGGATATGAGTGATGGCGATCGGCTTGGCCAGTAACGGCTCGGCACCTGCAAGCCTCATCGCGAGGTGTGGACAGTCCTGCTGCATCTTTGCGAGCAAGTTCTCCCAGCGATGACCTACGCGTGCGAGATGTCGCTGTTGCACCACATGGCAGAAGTTTGCAATGCCGCCTTCAACCGGCTGGATGCCACCATAGCCGCCTGGGTAGAGCATCAACTCGGAAGCGCGCGCAATCTCGGCGGCCTGCGCGGGGGCTAGACGAAAATACATTTTGAAGGCCACCCATCGCTGCGGGTCCTCAGGGCGCGCGTGGCCGCGAAGATCGTGCTTGCCTGTGGCGAGAAAGACCGTTGGTGCTTCATGAGTGGTGTTGTCGTCGAGCGTAGCTTGCCAGACGTTGGGTGCTGTGCGCGTGAGCACCTGCACACTGCGACCGCGCTCAACGCGGACTCCAGCGGCAATGGCCTCTGCGAGAAGCGCCGTATCAAGCGCCTTACGCGTCAGCGACGCAGCAGGAAAAGGCAGGGGCGCCTCCGCTGCGCGCCTGGCGGCGGCCAGTCGAACGTAGTCGATGGGTATGGCTCCAAGCGATGTCACGTCGATACCCAGCGCGTGCAGGTCCTCAAGGGCCTCTCCGCTCAGGAACTCTCCGCAGACCTTGTGGTGTGGGGTGGCCTCGCGTTCGATGAGCATTACGCGCCGTCCCTTGCGAGCTAGCGCGATAGAAGCGGCACAGCCTGCCACTCCACCACCGATGATAAGAACTTCATCTTGCGGAGGAATCCGACTCAAACTGGATGTTCTAACTGGAATCTCCTTATCGGATCCGGTACCGGAATTATACCGCCCAAACGGATATTGCACGACCAATGCTGAGATTAGGTTGTGGTGCAGTTTGAAACCCGCAGAACTAACTTAACGGTTTGACGGAGTGAACGCGAAGATGGTGAGCCTTTGCCTGCGGTGCTTGATCGTTCGAACCAGCAAGATTGGTGACGAAGGGCTAATAACTTCGCCAGATTGACCAATGCCGCTGGATTGTCGTCAATTAGTGGTCCAGCTTCCTCAAGACACACATGCGACGTCTAACTCGATAATCCATTCTGGGGACCTATTGCGCGTGGCGCGCGTGCGCGATGTCGTTTGGCCCGGGGCTAACAAGGGAGACATTGCGCATCCATGGGATTAAGTACGCAGATCGAATTCAGCCTGCGAGTTTCTCCGCGCGATCTGCCGGAGCTGATGGATGGTGATTGCAGCTATGAGGATTTCCGTGGCTGCCTGCGCAGCCTGGAGCAGATCAACCGCTGGCTGCTGGGATATCAACCGACACTAGCATGGCTGAAGCGGCTACCGCGTGGATTGCACGATCCGGTACACATCGTCGATGTGGGCTGTGGCGGTGGCGATCTGCTGCGGAAGATTGCACGCTGGGCACGGAGGCGCGGCATCGCTGTGCAATTGACGGGGATCGACTTGAATCCCTATGCGGCGCGCGCGGCAGTGGAGGCCACACCCAAGGATCTCGGAATTGCGTGGGTGACCGGTAATGTTCTGGTGTATCGACCGGAGAAGCCGGTGGATATCGTCGTGAGTTCGCTGACGGCACATCATCTGGAGGATGAGGAGATCATCGCGCTGCTGCGGTGGATGGAAGCGACAGCACAGATTGGTTGGTTTATCAATGATTTGGAGCGGTCGAAGTGGAATTCCCGGATGTTCAGTTGGGTGGAGCGGATGGTGGAGTGGCACCGGTTTGTACGGCATGATGGGCCGGCATCCTTCCGGCGGGCCTTCCGAAAGGAGGACTGGGTGCGGTTTCTGAGGGCATCTGAGGTTCCGCGCGAGGCGGTGACGGTGGACCACTGGCGACCAGGACGGTTGTGTGTGGGGCGGTGGAAGTGAAGCGGGCATTGCAGGCGACCATCAATTGCGACGCGTAGTGAGTTCGCGCCAGTTGAGGCCTAGGTCCACGATAAGAAGTGAGGCAAGAGTGAATGCGATGACACCGACGGCGGCGAGGGTGTCGCCGAAGTGGCTCCAGTAACGGGGCCAGAGGTTGAGTGCACGGCTGGATACGAACGTAAAGGTGACGGCGTAGGAACGGGCCATCCACTGACGATGTTGGATGATTTCGCGGTTACGCGCGGTTATGACGGCAGCGGTGGTACAGACGATCCAGGCTGCGGCCTGCATGGAGGTTCCAGGGAAACCCGGACGGCCGGTGGCAAGGGCTACTCCAGTTGCGGCGCCGATAAAGACGGAGATGACGTAGATGCGGCCGAGGACGCGATGAAACTTCAGGTAACGCCGGCGGATCCGCGAGGAGAAATTGATGGGGCCGATCAAGAGAGCGAAGATTCCGGCGAGCGTGTGGGGGATGAGGAGAGCCCGGTCGGCGATGACCTGCAGACGGTAGGCGTGGTACATGGGATAATCAGCAGCGAGAAAAACTTCAGAAGTGATGAAGACAAAGAGCGAAGTAAAACCAAGGCAGATCCAGAGAACGGTTTTAAATCTGAGGCGACTGGAGGTGGGCGCAAGCAGTCTGGAAGTTGCCATTATTCGCCCCTCAGATGATTGGACGTGACGATGGGACTAGCGAGAGCGAGGGGCGCGAAAAGCTTCATGTTGCTTAGTCTAACGAGAAGCTTCAGAATGCGGTGCAAATAACGCCATGTCGCTGGGAGTGATTCTTACTTGACGCGTACTCGCCGAGTATAAAAGTGATCTGGACCGCAGTTTGAGACGCGCTTCGGGCCATTCTGGAACCCAGAATTATCTCCAGGAAGATCGGCGAACACTGGCAGATTCCACAATATAAATCACCTTAAATAGGTAAATCAATGATCGCAAAGCAGATCTTCGGCCGTTCCCCTCGATAAGCACAATGTCGCGTTTCCACATGCCCTAGCATGAGCCGCTCGGTTGAACCACTGTTTAGATTTCCTGGATCGCAGGCACCTCGGCTCCAAACCGTGTCTCGAAGAAGCGGAGAACTGAGATGTGATCGAACGAGTCAGATGAGACAAAACCTCCTCGGCTGAAAGGTGAAATCACAAGCACTGGCATGCGGGAACCTAGGCCAATGGGGCTGGTGATCCCAAGACTGCCTTCCGCCGTGGGATCAAGAGCCGCAGACACGGTCAGATATTCTCCGGGTATGCGTTGATAGCAGGGCGGGATGTCACAAAACCATCCATCGCGCCACTGTTCCATCTCTGATGCTGCTGTATCCAATCGTGAATGATGTCGTGGGAGCAGGCTGCGTTGGATCTGGAATCACGCATTGGTCTTCCATGAGAAGGCCGGTCGCTTTCAAGTTATTTTCGGTTTGGTAAGTTCACATCTGATGTTTTCCTTTGCCCGGATAGCGGGTAATCTTTTGGCTGGCTGCGGCGGCGGTCAAGACCGAGCGCAGCGAGTTCATCTTGAGCTCGCGTAATAATTGTTTGTCTGTGTAATCGGGAGGATAATCTTTAGCGGAGCCTTTTTATTATGAGTTTGTGGCACGTTGTAAGCCTGCATTAATATTTGAAGTTCGGGACTGTTTTGCACCTCTCATGGATAATCCTTTGCGACGCCTTGTTTACCGTGGTAAAAGCTGACCCCAGCTTTGGGGTTTTCTCTCCAGTTTCAAACCTGATCGCCCATCAGCGTCGGATTGGTGACCAGCATAGCGGCCTGTTCTGTGATTGCGAATTGCGGGCCAGCAGCGCTGAATGTCAGATTAACTTTAGGACTTTTTGTATTATTGGGCGCAACTGCTGCTTGCTGATTCGCGATTCGACCATTCTCCAGAAAAATCTTGCACACAGAAGCGAGGAATAGAAAACGTAAATTGATTCCTTCTATGAGCTGGGACAAATGTGTCACACCGGCTGCGCTAGGAGAATGATCAATTCCATTTGTGGGTTGAGCAGTTCAGCCGGAGCGTAGACGGCGAAGTTACGAGCGCGTTGAACGGATTCCCAGACCGGGCCGCCCGCTTCAATGGCGAAATACTGGTGGCGCAGCTTGACGGGAATGGCTCTCGGAGGTGTGGCGACATGCTTCAAACGCAGTCCAGGGAGAGCATTGCGTATGAAGGTCTCAAGTTGCGTCAACGAACAGGCTTTGAGTAGCTGTGGAGCACGGTCTATCAATTCTGCATCACGAATATCGGCAGAAATGGCGAGATAGAAGAGGGAACCTCCGAAATAAGCGTCCTTCTCGATCGAGGTCGCGTAGACCGTATCTCGAACTATCTGGAGCGGGAGCGCAACAATGTTGCTGGGAATTACCGTTTCCAGCATAGTGCGCATCAGCCGGTCAAGTTCACCGAAGCAGAGGCCGAGTTGCTCATGGTCGTAGGCTGGCAAATCTTTTGGGGCGATCTGGCTGGAGAAAGCGGTCAGAGCACCTGCGAGGCCAGAGAATTCATTAAAGAGCGGCTCAGGATGAATGTTGCTCGATCCAAGGAAGTGACGGAGCAGGGGAAGATGGCTGTTAATGGTATAGAGAAGCCAAAAATTCGCGACATCAGAAGCAGAAAAGTCAGCCAGAGATTGATTCTTCTGTCGACGCGTACCGGAAAGCTGGCTGCTGCGCGCGACCAGCAGCTCGACCATATTGCCTAGGATTCGACGCAAGGCGGGGTGGGCGTGAATATCGATCAGAGGAGGAATATAGCTTGGATCCACCTGGTAGATGCCTGTCTCAGAACGAAGAATGCGAACGCAGCCAAGGAGGACCGATCCCTCGCGATTCTCGCCTTCGGCAAGAATTTGAAGATTTTTGCGCGCCACTTGGATGGGCTTTTCACCGGTCCCAGTATTTTCGTCCCGGACCATTAACATTTGAGCCGTGAATCGTGTACTAACCCGTCCATGTTCTGACGAGACATTCATGCCACCTTGCCGGTACTCGGGCACGGCAAGGTAGAGGATGCAGCTTTGGCGTCCATCGCGAAAGCATTCGTCGAGTATCCGCGCCGGCGGGGGGTATTCAGAGGCGGGAATATCGATTGGAAGCGCATCCGGGAAGAGACCGGAAGCAAGAGTAATCGCCAGTCTGCCTTCAGACAAGGCCTTGGAGTCGATCTGAATCTTGCGAAAGCCCCATAGATATGGACTCAGGGAGTCTAAGTAGAAACGCGCGCTGTCTTCGACGAAACGCTCCTGCGCTTGCAGGTGCTGGGGCGAGAGGAAAGTGCCTTTGGACCAGATGACGGGTTGAAGCTGTCGCATTTCCTGAGCAACCTCGCTGAAAGTGTCATATTAATGACTGAGTCTAGACAATGTCCAAGCCAAATGGTTGGGACGGAACCTTGCCATGACCGGCAACAGTGCCTCTATCATCGTCGCACAGGCGCTTCGCATATAAGGAACGATTTTTGCCGGCACTTAAAAGGTAGGCCTTTCGCAGATATTCCTGCAAATACCAGCCGAACTCAGCTTTGGTCTCATTGTGGATATCTACAGGCCTGTCGCGCGCTATTGTCGCATTCAGAAATGTATCAATTCCAGGCGTGTTTTCTTGTGCGAGTAAGGTTGGTCGCGCATTTTCTGAAAGACAGGAGGGACCAGATCGGTGCACTTCATTCTAAGACCAATAAAAGGCCAATTGTTAGTGCGGCTCTACGTGGGAAACATACTCCAATGCCAAGGTTGAGAACCAATGCGTGGAGTTCATCTTCCAAGCACTTCGCTCCAAAGACCACAGGCGCTTGGCGCCATGGCAAATAGATCACAAAGAGCGACTTTTCCATCGTGCCCTGACCATTGCACTGCTGGCCGTCGTTCTTTGGATGACAAGCGCCGTCTGCGTGAAGCAGCAGGAGATCGTCTCGCCATATACTATCAGTGTAAGGCAGAAACTGGTCGAGACGATCAAGGACTGGATAGGCGACGGCGCCAATTCTCCCGCCGTTTCTCTAGCATCGTGGTTTACGATGGTTCTCGCGAACAGAAGGCTTCACCGGTGTTAGTCCTGGCGCGGAAAGGGAACAAAAAACTTGCAACCTGGGATCTGCGGCTGATACCCAGTCAGGCCCTCTATATTTGGTTCGATGCGACTAAACGCTTATGGATGTCAGCAATTATTTTCCGAATCTATAGGGATCGCGATCTTTTCAGTTTTGCTTAGTATTTGCAGGTATTGCACACTAATTTCGCTGTCATCTTTCTTTGTAGGCGAACAGGCAATTTATTTGGGGGTGCCCATAATCGCCAATGTAAAAAAAGAATTACTTCGGGTTAGCCGGTGATCCAGGCACGGAGCGTCAAAGTTCAACTCATATGCGCGATTTCAGTCGACCCCACGCTCTCGCTCAGCATCTAGATGCCCTACTGTCTTCAGTAATACTATGGGACAAGAGAGAAGCAAAGAACCAGTCCGACCAGCCCCTTGAAACTCAAGTGATCAGTCCTGAAGTTCGGAGTAGGTGGCCCGCCCGGCGAGCTATCAGTTCCTGCTGATAGACCGCAGAAGTTTTCCGACCGCTAAACTGTTCCGGTTTGCGGGCTCCGGTTGTATCGTTGCCAAACCTGAAGCTACCGTCGGGAGATGGAGATCCACCATCCTCTACTGAACATTGAGGATTCACGGTGCGGATTACCTTAGCGCTTATGGGAGGGGGCGCCCTGATTCCATCGGTTCCCGAAAAGATTACTATAGACACCGGGCCGTGTTTTGTGATCTCTTATTCTGTAAACTGTATTCCACATTCAACACGTCAGGAGCTTTATGGCCAGGGAGAGTACCCAGCAGAAACTCAGTCGCGTCCGGGCTCCCCGGGTGCAGATCACATACGATGTTGAAATCGGAAACGCCATCGAACTGAAGGAACTGCCATTTGTGATGGGCGTTTTGGGCGATCTGACAGGGCAACCCGAGGCACCGCTTGCAGCGTTAAAGGATCGTAAATTTGTCGAGATCAATCCGGACAATTTTGACAGTGTGCTCAAAGGGATGGCGCCCCGCCTTAAGTTTTCGGTCGAGAACAAGTTAAGTTCCGATCCCAAGGCTGGAATGGTTGACGTTGATCTGCGCTTCGAGAGTTTTGAAGATTTTTCACCTGCCAGGGTGGCCGAGCAAGTTGCTCCGATTAAGCAATTGTTAGATCTGCGGACTCGGCTCTCCAACCTGCGGGGAAGCCTCCAGGGAAACGACGGACTGGACCGAGCGTTGTTCGATGCGGTTTCGCAAACCGAGGAACTGAATAAGTTGCGCGCCGAAATTGACGGCAAGGCTGAGGGAGATAAGAAATGAGTAGTCCGGCGAAGTCGAACGCTCCAGCGAAGTCATTGGAGGAGCAATCCCCCGCAGCGCAAACCACTGAGGTATCGTTGCTGGACGAGATTGTTTCCCAGGGGCGCTTTGGCAAGGATACCCTAGCCCAAGAGCGCGGCAAGGACATGGTCAAGGAGTTTATCAGCCAGGTTCTTGAAGGGCATATGACCCTTACTCGCGATGCTGAAGCCACGATCGGAGCGCGCGTCGCGGAGATTGACCGCTTGGTCTCGTTGCAGCTCAACGAAGTGCTGCACCACCCGTCGTTTCAAAAGCTGGAGGCAACCTGGCGTGGCATCTGGCACCTGGTCACGCAGAGCGAAACCAGTGAGATGTTGAAGATCAAGCTGCTGAACGTCTCGAAAAAGGATCTTCTGCGGGATTTGCAGCGGGCATTGGAATTCGATCAAAGTGCGCTCTTCAAGAAGGTCTACGAAGAGGAATTCGGAGTTTTCGGCGGATCACCTTTTGGAGCTCTAGTAGGCGACTACGAGTTTGGCCGGAGCGGATCAGATATTGAATTACTAGAACGCGTCGCTCAGGTAGCTTCAGCGGCTCATGCGCCGTTCATCTCGGCGGCTGCACCGGAGATGGTCAATCTAACCGAATTCTCGCAGCTCGGCGGAATCAGAGATATTTCCAAGGTCTTCGATAGCACGGAATACGCGCGGTGGAAAGGATTCAGGAGTTCAGACGATTCCCGGTATGTAGCGCTCACTCTGCCACATGTTCTTATGCGCGAGCCTTACGGCAAAGACATGAAACAGATTGAAGAGTTTGCATACGAGGAGGGGGTCGACGGCAAGGATCATTCAAAATATCTCTGGGGAAACGCTGCATATGCTCTGGCCGGTCGGCTGACTAATTCCTTCGCGCGATTCGGCTGGTGCGCGTCGATCCGCGGCGTGGAGAATGGCGGTCTTGTGGAATCTTTGGCCACACATAACTTCCGCACCGATGAAGGCGACGTGGCGATGAAATGCCCCACTGAAGTCGCCATCACCGACCGTCGTGAAAAGGAACTCGCGGATCAGGGGCTTGTGCCACTGGTGCATTGCAAAGGGATGGACTATGCTGCCTTCTTCAGTGTGCAGACGTGCAACAGACCGAAGCTCTATGACAAGCCAGAGGCCAATGCCAACGCAAGGCTATCGGCCCAATTGCCGTACATGTTGGCCATGTCGCGCTTTGCTCATTATCTGAAGGCAATGATGCGAGACAAACTGGGCAGCACAATGAGCCGCTCCCAGGCTGAACTCTTTCTGAATCGGTGGATCGCTAATTACGTGATTCAGGACGACAATGCATCGCCCAGTGCCAAGGCTGAAAGGCCATTGCGTGAAGCTCGCATTGAGGTTACCGAGGTGGTCGGTAAGCCAGGTGCATTGCGCGCTGTTGCTTTTTTGCGTCCTCACTTTCAACTGGATGAACTGACTGTGTCTCTGAGGCTGGTAGCGGACCTGCCCCAACCTGCGGGTAAATAGGTTGCTTCCCAGCTCTCTATCCCTCAATTCCTAACCGACCTTTGTGCAAGGTCGAGCACGAAAGGATCTGACATGGCAACTGATTTCTATTTGAATATCGCAAGCATTCCAGGCGAGGCGACTACTCAGAACTTCGCAGGCCAAATCAAGCTGCTGTCCTTCAGCTGGGGTGGATCTCAGTTGAGTTCGGTCGGAGGAACAGGCGGTTCGGGAACAGGCAAGGTTGACCTTTCAGACTTTACCTTCACGAAGCATTTGGATAAGGCGACCCCAAAATTATTCAATGCTATGTGCTCTGGGCAACACGTCGATAGCGCAGTTTTGAGCGCGACAAAAGCGGGGGCAGGCGGCGGCACAGGTGGCGTATATCTGAAGATCACTTTTTCGGAAGTGTTTGTGACATCTCTTAATACTTCGGCATCGGATGATGTCCCGAGCGAGACCGTCACCATCACCTACAACAAGATCAAGATCGAGTACAGCACCCAGGATAAGCAAGGTACTCTCACACAGGCAGGATCTGTGACGTACGACCTGGCAGCCAACACGGTTTCCTAAGGAACAATGACATCACAAGAGCTTTACCGCGAAGGGAAACTGCGGGAAGCAGTCAAGGCGCTTGGCAACGAGTTGAGATCCAATCCACTCGACGCCAAGCGCCGCACTTTCCTGTTCGAGCTTCTATTGTTCGCCGGGGAATTTGACCGGGCAGAAAAGCAGTTGGACATACTTGCGGGGGCCAATGCTGAGGCAGCCGCAGGGACTCTTCTCTATAGAAGCGGACTCTATGCGGAGCGCACGAGACAAGTGATGTTCGCCAATCGTGAGACACCGGCATCCCGTTCGCAAGCCGTTTACGGCGGCATTTTGAATGGAAAAGCCTTCAACAACTTTATTGATGCAGATCCGCGCATTGGCGCGAATCTCGAAGTGTTCATAGCGGGCAGCTACACCTGGATTCCGATGTGCTATCTTCGCCGGCTCGAAGTTGAGCCTCCCGTAAGCCTTCGCGATCTGGTGTGGGCGCGGGCACGCGTAGAGACGAGTCCTGAGTTTCGTTTGCAGGAGATCGGCGAGGTTCTTCTTCCCGTCCTCTGTCCTCTTTCTTCGCGTCATCCTGACGAGTCGGTCCAGTTAGGCAGAGAATCGGCTTGGGAGCCGGACGATGCCCTTGACGAGATTCCCTATGGCTCAAAGATGATGGTCATCGATGGGACCGACGTTCCGTTGCTGGACGTTCGTAGTGTGACGTGGTCAGCGCCGGGGGAGGAGTCCCACGATGCCTCTGCGAGATGATTTGCTCACCCCAATCGCCGGAGACAACCCGGCAGGAGAAGATCTTTACTACGACAAAGTTTTTGAACTAATTAGGGAAGCGCGCAGAGAAGATACCGACGATCTTCCTGTTGGAGATTGGGAGCTATCCCAGAAAAAGAAAGCCGACCATCGCGCGGTAATCAAACTGGCAGGCGAGTCGTTAGCTAAGAAAAGCAAGGACATTCGCCTGGCCGGTTGGCTTTTGGAATCGCTTCTTCGGATCGAAGGTTTTTCGGTTTTGGCGCCCGGCATTGAACTCTTGCGCGCAGTACAAGAAACTTTCTGGAATGGGTTTTATCCAGTGATCGAGGAAGGGGGAGACCTCGAGCTGAGGATCCTCTCGGTCGAGGCTTCAGCAAGTGTGATCGCCGCCGCCGTTCGCAAAGTGCCGTTGACCCGCAGCGGACTGAGCTATGAGGATTTCCTGGAATCTCGTACCGTCGGCTATGAGAAAGATGCAACGACGGACGCAAAGCAGGAAGCGCGCAAGGATTCGATCGATCGCGGTAGATTGAGCGCCGAAGATTTTGACCAGGCGTATGCTGGAAGTCCGAAAAGCCTCTATATAGAAGCAGTGTCCGCGCTCGAAGAATCGCTTCAATCAACAAAGCATCTCGGCGAGTTCAATGAGCAGGTGTACGGAAGTAACGTTCCGAATTTATTAAAGCTGCAAACCGCGCTAAGCGACGTTCATCGCGTAGCCGAATCATTGCTCATCGAGCGGCGCAAGACGGACCCAGACCCAATTCCAGTTGTCGAAGAGCCAGCCGCAGAGTCGGGCGGCCAGGAAGCTACAGACTCTGCAGTTGAGTCAGAAGGCGATGGGGAGACATCCGAGCAGATAATCCGGCCGAGACCGGCAAGAGCAAGTCAATTGAGCAGAATAACGGATGCCTATGCGCTGGTTGTCGAGAGTTCGGAGTTTATTTTTGACAAAGATCCCATGTCTCCAGTGCCATACCTAGTATGTGCCGGCCTGCGGTTGGGAGAAACTCGCATGCAGGGACCAACACCGACTCCGAAATTTGCAGTCGGGCCGAGTTCGGAGGTAAGACAGACGTTGCGCACGCTGGCTGCGAAGGGAGCGTGGAGGGAGTTGCTGCGCGCATCTCTTCCCATCTTGGCTAGCGAGTGCGCCCGCGCGTGGATCGATCTCCATCGGTACGTTTGGCAAGCCGCACAGGAAACTGGGGCAGTAGCAATCTCGGAGGCGGTACGAGGAACCGTAGAGAATTTACTCACCGTTCGCCCCGAACTGCGGTATTGGACTCTAGAAGACGACACAGGGGGCGCGAATCCTGAGACGCAGCAGTGGTTGGATGCTACTGTTCTCAAAAAAGAGACCAGTTAGGCAAATTCGGGGGAACCATTGGCTAAATCCAAATCTGAAATCCTGATTACCCAGTCGCTGATTGATCGGCTGACAGATATCGAGCCGTGGCCCGAAACTCGGGCCGCATCCATCAGTATGTACCGTGAATCTCTGAAGCGGGATTTGGAATGGTTATTGAACACAAGGCAACCTATTATGCCGGCCTTGCAATCTTATCCCGCTACCGCTGCTTCAATCGTAAATTTCGGATTGCAGGATATTCCCAGTTTTGCCAGTTCCTCCGGCAAGGATCGAAGCCGCCTGACACTTGCGCTCGAAAAATGTATTCGAACCTTTGAGCCCAGGATCGGTCATCCCCATGTCTTCTTGACGCGCTCCGACACGCTCAACCGAAGCATTAAGTTTTACATTGAGGGGAGTCTCACTTACGAGAATATGGAGGAAGAGATCAAATTCGACACCGTGCTGGAACTGATCAGCGGTGAGTATGAGGTAAGGTAGCTAATGCGCGAGGAGATGCTTGAATACTATGAGCGCGAACTCACCTATTTGCACCAAATGGGTGCCGAGTTTGCGCGCAAGTATCCGAAGGTCGCGGGGAGACTTATGCTCGACGCGGATCGTTGTGACGATCCGCATGTAGGCCGTCTTCTTGAAGGCTTTGCATTTCTTGCTGCAAGAGTGCATCGCAGAATCGACGATGACTTTCCAGAGATATGCGAATCCCTCATTCGAATCATCCATCCTAGTTATCTTCGCCCTATCCCTTCGATGACTATTGTGGAGTGTCAATCGGACCCGGCGCAGGGAAAGAAGACAGCAGGTATGCGTATTCCCAAAGGAACGCCGCTTGTGACAAAGGCCACGGTCGAGGAATTGCCCTGCCGCTTTCTCACTGCATATGACGTCGATCTATGGCCGTTTACGGTGACGGCTGCAGAGTGGCGTCAGCCAGAGCGGATGCAAAGGCCACCGCGCGCTTCTGCTGGGTTGCAAGTAGCAGCCTCAGCGCGTTTGCAGCTTCGCTGCCAAAGGGATGTGATCTTCTCCGGGCTACCGCTCTCGCGCTTGCGCTTTCATCTAGCTGGGGATGCAAGTGTGGTTTATTCACTCTATGAGCTTCTTGCGGAAAACTGCATCGAGATTCAGCTACGCGATCCGAAAGATGAAAAGCGGCTGATTGTCATCGATCCCTCGCGGCTTCGGATGGTGGGTTTCGATGCCGAGGAGTGCCTATTGCCCTTTGTTCGGCGTTCGATGGATGGCCACAGGCTCTTACAGGAATATTTTGCACTTCCGGAGAAATTTCTTTTTTTTGATCTCGAAGGACTTGAACCTTTGACGCAATCCAATTTTGGCGGTGACGCCGAGATTGTCTTTTTGTTTTCCAGCTTCGAACGCGCCGAGCGGCAGCAAGTCCTTGAGCTTGGTGTAAATGAGCGGACCTTTCGACTTAGTTGTACTCCTGCCATCAACCTCTTTCCGCAAACCTCGGAGCCGATTCTGTTGAATCGGACGCGCCACGAATATAAGATAGTTCCGGATAATCGCCATACAGCGGCCATGGAAATATTCAGCATTGAAGAAGTTGTCGCAACGAACCCGCAACTGCGTCAATCGGTTGTGCTGGAACCGATGTACGCGTATCGTCACCAGACCCACAAAAGGAATGATCTTGCATTTTGGGTGGCGACCCGGCACTTGAATGAGTTTGGTGAACGAGAGCCATCAACAATGAGTATCTCAGTGGTTGACCTGACAGGAAGTTTTACAGATCCCGAAGCTGACGTGCTGATGGTGAATACCCTTTGTACTAACTTCGACCTTCCTTCTCGCTTCCAATTTGGATCGGAAGATGGCGATCTGGAAGCCGTCGGGTATGCGGCCGCCAAGACAATTACAGCCTTGCGACGACCAACTACGAGTACCAATCCAACAGAAGGGAAAGAGAATTTGTGGCGGCTAATTTCGCTGCTCTCCCTGAATTATCTGTCTCTCAATGAAGAGGGCAAGACGGCAATGCAGGAGATCTTGCGGCTTCATAACCATACCGACTCGACGGCGAGCGAAAACCAGGTAGGGTCCATCTTGCGCATGAAGTCTTCGCCTGGATTTGCATTAGTCGATTCAGCATACGGACTTATTCCTGCGCGAGGCACGCAGGTGGAAATCGAATTTGACGAGCAGCAGTTTGCTGGCAGTGGCTTATATCTGTTCGCCTCCATAATGGACAAGTTTCTCGCCGGCTACGCTTCGATCAATAGCTTTTCGCAACTAAGCGCGCGAAGCACTCTACGAAAGGAGGCGCTGGGAAAATGGCCACCAAGAGCGGGGACTCAGGCTCTACTATAACCGCGAAGACAAAAGAGAATTTCGAAAGACCCGAGTTTCGGAATCTTCGTCTGATGCTGGAAGAGGAGCCATTCCGAGTGCATTTCTTTCAGGCTGTGCGGATGCTTCAGAATATGGAGAAGGAGCGCGCACCGGTGGGATATTTCATCACGCCTCAAGGCGAAACCATCCGGTTTTCTGCCCGCACTTCACTTGCCTTTCCTCCTAGCGAGATTTTCGATTTGAGGCGCATGGAAAATGGCCAGATAAGTATGACGGTAGAGTTTATGGGGCTGTGTGCTGCAATTTCTGTTATGCCTGCGTCCTACACGGAGTTTCTGCTGGCGCGAATTCGGCAGAAGGATCATGTTATGGAGGATTTTCTAAATATCTTCAACCACCGCATGATTTCTTTCTTCTACCGAGGTTGGGAAAAATATCGTTTTTTTATCGAGTACGAAAGGTCGCAAGGCGATCGGTTATCGGCCCGCCTTATGGATATTCTGGGTCTTGGCACTGAGGGTTTGCGCGGCCGTAGTGGAATTCCAGATGTCGCGTATCTGAATTATGTTGGCTTACTGGCTCACCATGTACGTTCGGCAGCCTCTCTACAGCAGATCATCGAGGATTACTTTTGCGTTCCAGCGCGCGTTCAGCAATTTGCCGGCGCATGGCGCAAGTTGAATTCCGAAAATCAGACATGCTTCCTGAAACCCGGCAGGAATAGCGAACGCCTTGGAGTTGGAGTGGTGGCAGGAGACGAAGTTTGGGATCACCACGGGCGTATTCGAATTTTTCTAGGTCCGATGCGTTTCACTCAGTATCTCTCGTTTCTCCCTGGAAAGGAAGCTTACCACGAGCTCGTTGCATGGCTGAAGTTTTATTCAAATGGAAGTTATGAAACAGAAGTGCGATTGATTCTCGCGCGAGAAGATGCTCCCTCCTGTGAATTGG
>JBEKRS010000091.1:0-16469 GCA_049518535.1 Occallatibacter sp.
ACCATCAAAGACAGCCGTCTCGAATCGAAACGACTCCTTCACCTCGTCAGACGTGTTAACTCTCGTCCAGGCCGCCGAATTTCTGAAGTGCCATGCGAAGACACTCAGAATTCAGGCAACAAAAGGTCTTATACCTGGGAAACGCATAGGATCACTTTGGCGCTTCTACCGACCCACACTTGAGGTCTGGATGCAGGAAGCCGCCTGACAGAAGAAATGGGGGTGGGATTCCCACCCCCATTTCACTTTTTACGCAGCTATGAGATCACTTCATATTGTCTGGTATAAGTTCTGGAATTATCGCGTCATGGCTTTGACGCATTTCTGTGGGGAGCGCTCGTCCGTAGACGTTCATCGTCGTTGCGACGTCGTTATGTCTCAGCAAATCCTTCTGCACGCCGACTGGCACTCCTTTAGCGTCCAACCAAGCCCGACAGGAATGCCTGAAGCTGTGCCAGGTGACTCGTCCCAGCCCGAGGTGCTTTGCGGCCTTCTGGATGCCCTTAGACTGCAACATAGACGCGCTCTGGTATCCGCCAGTACGCCGCGAAGGGAAGATTAATGCCGACTCGCCTGTGGTTGCCTTGTGAGCCTTAAAAAGCCTTATTAAAGCCTTGTCTAGGGGGAGTAGAGCTTTCGAGGCGACCGTCTTCACGGTGTCGAGATGCTGATGTGTGAAGCTGCGCTGGATCTTGATTGTCGCGTTTTTCCAGTCGATGTCTTCCCAATGCAAGGCCAGTACTTCACCTACACGCAACCCCAAACAACCGGTGACCAGAACCATCAAATTCAATGGGGCCGGGAGATCATTTACCAAATTCTTGAACTCGTTGGGAGTAAGCTGAACAATCTCCTTCTCTCTTTTCGACACTCCTTTGAGCGGCACAACGGACATGGGGTTGCGCTCCGTGGCCGGGATGTAGCCGTGCAGGGCGGCAAGCTGAAAACACTGGCGCATAACAGACCGGATTGCCGCCTTGGTGGATGGGGCCAACCCACTCAACCCACCGAGCCAACGCACAACTTTAAGCGGGGTCACGTCCTGAAGGGCTTCATCAGTCCAGCGGGGCTTTATATAATCCCTGAGCAAGTAGCCGTTCGTTTGCTGGGTCGAATGACGCAGGGTGGGCAAGTGCTCAACTCGGTAGAGCTCGGTGATTGCGCCGAACTTTGCTCCGACTTTGTGTCGTTGATTCGCGGTGTTTACAAGAGCGACCTGTGTTTGGATTGCCTTCCGAACAGATGCCTCCGTGGGGTATTCATCCGGCAGAAAGTAAAGGCTCTTCCATGTCCTCTGACCATTCACCGTCGTGCTGAAACGGACTTCCCATGCGAACCCGCTGGCCCGCTTCACTTTGCGAATGGTACCCTGTTGGTATCATGCTCTCTTGGTTCTCAAATCATGTTTCCTCCGCGCTTTTCGGTGCGACCCATGACACTGAAAATATATCACGGTGGGTTAAAGTGGGTTGGAGATCTCAATGATGTCGTATAAGTGTAATGTAATCAACGTGGCCCCGTAGCTCAGGTGGATAGAGCAGCAGTTTCCTAAACTGCGTGTCGGAAGTTCGAGTCTTCCCGGGGTCACCATTCTCCTCCTGCATTGCCCTCAATCCCGAGCCGCAGCCAGGACGTAATCTACTGAATCGACTCCTCCGCGCAATGGTTTTCGAGTTTTGACGTCGCGCCCCCTCCTCTTTTATAAATATTGATGGCATGGAAATCAGTTCCACTCCTCGCCGGCTGCTCCTAGAAGGGCTGCGCAACATGCCACGGCAATCGCCAGGATGCTCGGGAAGGCGGTGAAATTCCGCCACTGCCCCGCAACTGTGAGCGCTACTGCCTCGCGGCCCGTTCTATCGGCCAGGGCAGGTAACCAGCGAGTTTTCCGCCTCGCGCGGAACGCCTTTGTGAGCCACTGCAGGTCGTGTCTTCGGCCGCATCTGTGGGAAGGTCACTGGAAGAAGCGCAAGTCAGGAGACCGGTCCTCGCGCCCTCAACCAACTTGCGTTCCGAGGGGAACGAAGGAGTTGTGATGTCTGATCGCAAACTTAACTTTTCTTGCTGTTTTTACGCGCAATTCGCCCGTGCGTTGCCCGATGCAGTTGTTCTTCTCTTGCTCGCCGCCGCCATAATCTGTCCGGCCGCGTCCATCCGAGGCGTGATCACGGATGCCTCCGGCGCCAAGGTCACCGGCGCCGACGTGGTCCTAGTCAACAACGGCCTACCCGTCGGCACAGCCATTTCCACCGCTGATGGTAGCTTTCAGATTCTCACCGGCATCGAGGGCCGATTCTTCCTGGTTGTCTCTGCCAAGAGTTTTCGCCAGTTGGAGACGCCGGGATTCTACGCCGGCCGGCTCGACGCAATCGAACGCAACGTGGTGCTCGAACCCGCGTGGGTACGCGAGTCCATCGTGGTCACGGCCACCGGAACTCCCACGCCGCAACCGCAAACCAGTGAGGCTATCAGCGTGCTCGGGCCGCTCGATATTGCTCTGCGTGATGACCTGACAAGCGCGTTGCGTCTGATGCCCGGCACATTTGTTGCGCAGGTTGGCCAGCTTGGAGCGCAGACCTCGCTCTTTATCCGCGGCGGCAACTCGGACTCCAACAAAATCCTCTTAGACGGAGTCGACGCAGGCGATCTGGGCAATGCCTTCGACTTTGGCTCTCTTTCAACTACCGCCGTCGAGCGCGCCGAAGTCTATCGCGGCCCAAATTCCAGCCTCTATGGCGCCGGCGCAGGCAGCGGCGTGGTAAGCCTGACGACCCCGCACGGCACCACCAGCTTTCCGTCGATTCTCCTTCAGGCAGATGTCGGCAACCTATTTACCTCACGCGAAGAACTGGAAGTGGCTGGCGCGCATAAAAAGCTGGATTACCTGGGCGCTTTCAGTTGGCTCCAGACGTCCAACAACCTGCCCAACGACGAATACCACTTGGCAACCTCGGCGGCCAATTTAGGCTGGCAGCTCAGCGGGAGCACCCAAATTAGAGGGACACTGCACTACGGTGTAGCTGCCACCGGCGTTCCCAATGCCTGGGATTTCTATCACGTCGCCGATAACGTCACGCAGAAGGATCAGGACCTCTATGTAAGCGGCTCTATTGATAACCAGGCCACGGCATCGCTTCACAATATGCTGCGCTATGGCCTGACCCGTAAGCGCGAGCAATACACACAATGGGCGCAGGAAGGGGATATTGATAGCTCAGGAGACAGCCTTGGAGATTTGTTAACGATAACCGGAGCCAACGGTTATTCTGTCACCGGCCAGGCGATTCTTGACTATGCGGGGACCTATCCGAGCGGGGACCAGCTTGTTAACAATCGCGATCAGCTTGTCTATCAAGGTGATTACAAGTTTACACCGCACCTGACCGCGTTGATCGGCTTTCATTACGGAGATGAGCGCGGGTCGTTTGTATATCCAATCTATGGGACGGACGATGTAATCGAGCGCACCAGCTACGATTATCTGGCCAGTGTACATGGCGATTTCAAGAACCGCTTTTTCTACACGCTGGGCGGGAGTCTGGAGAAGAACTCGCTCTTCGGAACCGAAACCTCGCCGCACGCGGGAGTTTCCTATTATGTTCTACGTCCACGCCAAGGTAAATTCAGCGGAACTCGCATCCTGTTCAATTATGGCGATGGCGTACGCGAACCATCGCTGGACGATCAGGTCTTTTCTCTCTATTACAACTTTCCCACTATCGCGCAGCGACTGCACATCAGCCCCTTGGCTGCTCCTGCTACAAGAACCTATGAAGGCGGTTTTGAGCAGGCGCTATTCAGCGAGCACTTGATCCTTCGCTCCAGCTATTTTCACAATCAATTCGGCAAGGAGATCGAGTCGGTTCCCGCTCCCTTGCTTCTCGAACTATTTCCCAACTTGACGCCAGCCGACCTTACCTTCTATTACACGGACGACATTGGGCTCAACGTGAACACCCAGGCTTTTCGAGCTCAGGGTGTCGAGACAACGGCCGAGGGCGGCATCGGCAGGAGCATCTTTCTCCGCGGCGGCTATACCTACTTGGACGCGGCAGTGCAGCGATCCTTCACCAGCGACAATGAAGAACTGCTTGGAGTAGCTCCGTACTCCTTCAACGGAATCATTCCTGTTGGCGTCGGTTCGCCTCTGGTAGGCGCTCGACCTTTTCGCCGTCCGCCGCATACGGGCTTCTTTACCGCTAGTTATACGGCGCGGAAGTTTACCGGCATCTTTACCTCTGCCTTTGCAAGCCGCAGCGACGACTCCACGTTTCTCCAAGACGCAAACTTTGGAGACACCCTGATCCTTCCCAATCGCAATCTTGATTATGGCTATGCCAAGCTCGACTTGGGCGGCAGCTTCGGCCTGCTCTCCTGGCTTAACATCTATGCCCAGGCGGAAGATCTCACGGATAATCAGCACATCGCACCCATCGGTTATCCCAGTCTTCCCTTCAATCTTCGTGCAGGTCTGCGCATTGAATGGACCAAGGCCACAAGCCGCTGACAAATTTCAAGAGCGCTCTGAAATACGGCGCACAACACCGGCGGTGGATTGCACGAGGGTTAATCGCCGGAATGCTGTCTTGTTTACTACCCCGAATGATAGCTCTAGGTACGCGGCAGAGAACGCAATTGTGGACGCCTTTTCCACAATTGCTCGCATAACCGTCGAGTATACTGATTTCCCTAGAAGAATTATGCGTCGTTACCCCAAACGACTCATCTTCGAGGAATGTTAGATCCAACAACACTGACATCGCGAGCAATCTTCAGATCATATTCACGCCGTAGCTGAGGCGACAGTTGGATATCGCCAGTGGTTACGCAGTTTCTTGGCATCAGTGGTTGTTGAATTCAAGACGAACGTGCATGAAAGTCGCGCACCTCGATCTGTCGCTGAGCTGCGAGGACACTCTTTATGCCATGGAACAATGCCAGGGTTCGATCATGGCCCGGACCGCCGGCTCTTTCGGGCGGCACGAGGTCGACAGTTTACAAGATGTTCATTTTTGTCTAGTAGGCTGATCTCCAAGGGAGCCTGCGTCTGCTGCGACCCCGGTGGCGGCTTCTTAAATGCGAAATCCGCGTGGATAAAGATGCAAGGAGTTCTTTATGCCCGGCGCGCTACCCGTTGCACAAAGCACGCACAAGTGGGCGCTGTCCGACATCGACCCAGTACATTCTCAACTCAATTTGCGATTTGGAGAGCCAACATATGATCATGAATCGAATTCGACTAAGCATCCTCGGCCTGATGCTCCTAACTCTTGCAGTGTATTCGGGCTCAGTTGCCCTATACGCGCAGACTTCCACGGAGGGCTCGATTACCGGAACAGTTTTGGATTCCTCCGGGGCCACGGTCAGCGGCGTCGCGGTCACGATCCAAAACAATGGAACCAATGCCGAAGTCAAGCTCACTACCGACGGCAGCGGCTTTTATAAGGCCCCACTGCTCGAGCCCGGCACATACACAGTTTCGTTTTCCGCGCCTGGCTATGCCACCTATCATGCCAACAATGTAATTGTCGTGGTGGGTCAAGTTACAAATCTTGAACCGCGTCTCACGGTAGGTGCTTCCTCGGCGTCCGTCGAAGTTATCGAGCAGGCGCCGGTGTTGAACCTCGACTCGCCCGACTTCCAAGCCACACTGACACCGCGAGCGATGGAATCCATCCCTATCAACAACCGCCGCTGGTCCAGCTTGGCCATGACCACTCCTGGCGTGGTATCGGACAGCAACGGCTACGGCCTGGTCGCAGTTCGCGGAATTAGCCCGGTTCTCAACAACATTGAGATCGACGGCGCCGACGACAACCAAGCCTATTACTCCGAAGAGCGTGGACGTACACGCGAGGCCTATTCAACCTCGGGAAGCGCGGTGCAGGAATTCGCCGTTAACACCGGCGTCTACTCCGCCGAGTTCGGCCGCGCCGCCGGTGGCGTCATCACTTCCGTCACCAAGAGCGGCACCAACCAGCTTCACGGGCAAGCTTACTTCTGGGATCGCGAAAGTAAATGGAATGCCTATAACGACTATGCCCTTGAATCTGTTTTGGATTCCAGTACTGGCCAGTATGTTTCCACGCATATCAAGCCCGAGGATCTACGCAAGATATATGGCTTCACAGTTGGCGGAGCGCTGATCAAGGACAAGCTCTTCTGGATCTATACCTATGATCAGCATACCCACGTTTTTCCGGGAACTGCGGTTCCAAACTCGGCCGCGTCCTTCTACACCCTGCCGACGTCGTATGCAAATCTTCCCGGAGGTGCCGTTGAAGCCTGCAACCTGGCTACCGGTTATCTGACCGGTACCGGAACGCAATCAGCCGCAACCGCAGCTCTCCCCTATGACTCCAACTACACCGTTGACAGCCAGGTCTGCACATTGGCTGCACGCCAAGGATATGCCAACGGCGCAACCACGGGATACGATCAGGGAGTAGCCGCCTATGATGCCGGAATCGCCGGTCTTGTCTCGGACATGGGGACTGTGTCGCGCTTCGGCTATCAAGAGATCAACACACCTAAGTTGGACTATCAGATTACCCCGAAGGAGCATCTGAGTGTCCTCTACCATCGCTTGCGCTGGGATTCGCCCGGCGGCGTCCAGACCACTGCGACCGACGACTATGGGCGCGATACGTGGGGTAATGATTACGTCAAGCTCGACTACGGCGTGACAAAACTCACCAGCCTGATTACCACTAACATCGGCAACGAGTTGCTCTATCAGTTCGGCCGTGAGCTGGATGATGAAAGCCAACAGCCGTACACGCCGTATACACTGGCCAACCTCGAAGGCACTGCCGGCTCCGCCGGAAACGTTCCTGAGGTTGCGGTGGATACGACCGAAGGCATGTACATCGGCTCGCCGTATTACTCCTACCGCAAGGCTCTTCCCGACGAACACAAGTGGCAGGTCGGCGACGTCCTTTACTGGAACCGCGGCAATCACAGCTTCAAGTTCGGTGTAGATGCTGTTCATAACTACGATCTAATGAACAATACCTACGAGAGCAACGGCGATTACGTCTACAACTACCTCGGCAACTACTTCAACGATCAGATCAACGCCAACGCCGGAAAAGCCGCTTCCACCTGCAACAGCAGCGCTCTCTCGGCTGCTGGGGCTCCCACATCCACCACACCCACTGCGGTCGGCGGCTCTCCTTGCTACGCAGACTTCTATCAGGGATTTGGGAGCCCGGCATTTTCGATTTCCACCATGGACACGGGAATCTTTGGCCAGGATAACTGGAAGGTTTCTCCGCGCCTCACGTTGGAACTCGGCCTGCGCTGGGACTACGAGGCCCTGCCGGCCGCCAGTTCCATTCTCACCGCCCCCATCGGCACTTTCAGCCCTTATCCTGGTCTGACAAACGATCCCACCGACAGAAAGAACTTTGGTCCTCGCATCGGATTTTCCTACGATGTCACTGGAAAGGGAAACACTGTCGTGCGCGGCGGATACGGCATCTATTACGGCCGCATCAACAACGGAGAGTTACTCAATTTCAGGCTCAATACCGGCAGCCCGCTCGGGCAGTACACCACTACCTACAAGGCAACCACCGCCAATGCCCCATTATTGCCAAATATCGAAACGGGAACAGGCGCTGCTTCTGCAACACCAACTTCCAACTTCCTGGCTCCCAATCTGCGTAACCCCCAGGTGCAGGAGTTCGATCTGATGGTGCAGCATGGCATCGGCAAGGGAACCTTCATCCAAGCCAGCTATCTGGGGGCTTTGGGACGCGAGTTGCCCAACTACCTCGACGTCAACCTTAACCCGACTCCTAACCCAGCCACAGGAGGAAACGTCGCCGGAGATGTGGCAAACGTGGTGATTACAGTTGCGGACTCCTCCGGGAAAGGTCCTCTGGGGCCGAACGGAACGACCTACACGGTTCCAACCTTCACCGGTTACGGCAACACGGCTCTCTTCGGTTCTGTGGCAAACAACTTTCAGGCCATTACCGAGATGATCAGCAATGTCAATTCAAACTACAATGCCGCTGTGGCCGAAGTGCTAAATCGCTCGCTTCGCAGCATTCAGTTCGATGCCAGCTACACCTGGTCGCACGCTCTGGATTTCGCTCAGAATGCTGTCACGTCCAACACAGCGTTTAACGAGTGGTACAACCCCTACTCCAATGCGCGCGTCAACTACGGCGACTCCAGTTACAACGTTCCTAACAGGTTCGCGGGTTATGCGCTCTATAACTTCCCCAACCTCCATTCAAACAATTTGGCTTGGGCGAAGTATGTGACCAACGACTGGAGCCTGGACGACAGCTTCCAGATGCAGAACGGACTGCCCTACACTATAGCCGTCAGCGGTTTTGCGGGAGCTGCCGTACTCAGCGACTGGAATGGCGGTTCTGGCACCACAATGCTTCCCATGATCGGACCTAATACGATGCGCTATCCGCGACGCATCGTCGACGATGCCCGCCTGCAGAAGGCGATCTCCTTCGAGAACGGCCGCAGCCTGCAACTCATGGCCAACATGTTTAACGTCGCCAATCACCAGAACGTCGATGGCCTGGGCACCACCGCCTATAAGTTGTCGGGAGGAAGCAGCTCTCCCAGCAGCGCCAGCTATCTTACTGGCACCGCGACGTATCAGGGATCGGGCTCGGGTAACAACACCTACCAGATACCCACTAGCTCGAACAACAGCGGCTTCCTTTACACGCCGCGTGAAATAGAAATCTCCGCCCGCTTCATTTTCTAAGGCGGGGAATCCATAGCAACGCGGCGGCTTCGGTCGCCGCGTTTTTTTGGATGGAGTGAAAGTTATCAAATTTAAGTTAAAAGATATTTGATACTATCAAAACTACTTTTTACAGAACTGTTAAATTTGGGGTTCTATGCCCACTTTCAGCACAATAACCATTGAAAAGTTGTCTCGAACCGGATTACAGTTGATCTTCCAACCAGTTTTGAGATTTTCGCATCGCCCTGTTGTTTTTGCATTGCCCTGATGCATTTTCCTCCAGAGGTGTTTCGCATGACCTGTCCGAAGTGTCAGTCCTCGTCGTTGTCCATCGTCCCCGCCGAGATCCGGCTCTACCGCAACTGCCATCGCACACTGAGTCACCCACCCATGACGCCGTCTCCTGACGTTAAGGTGTGCCTGGATTGCGGTTGGTCCGAGTTCTCCATTCCGCGCTCCTGGCTTTCCGCCGGCTGGCTGCGCACCATGCATCCGGTTGGCGCCACCACAGCATCCGTTGTCTCAGCGAACATTGCCCTACTGAGCTCTTAACGGTGCGAGCGGCTTTTCGCCGTGTTCCAAAGATCGGTTGCCCCGCCACGCTGAGGTAGCGTGGAGTTGCTTGGGCGGCTGAATTGACAAGATGTAAACAATTCAGCGCGCGAAGAAAAGGCCTCCAGCCAAAGCTGGAGGCCTTTTGCTTGCCACAGAAGCTAGAAGTTACAACGGAACTTTGTCGAGGGGTGCAATGAAGCCAATTCCAGGCACATCCAGTTTGTGCAACTGCAAATCGTTGGTTATAAATAAATCCACGCCAAAATGGGCCGCGCATGCGAGTTGAATTGCATCCGCATTACGTATATTGTGTGTGGAACGAAGTGAAGCGTAACGCCATGCGACCTGCGCGTCGAAACTAACCACTTCCGCCGTTGATCGAATTGCACGGTCATATTGCTCGATCAAGGACACCTGCCCGAGCCTGGTGGGTTTCACCAGCACTTCACCAAGTGTCATGGCGGAGGTGACGATCCGATCTCCGCGCTCCAGTGTGCGCTTTCGGATTTCGAGCATTCGGCTCCTGTTCGGTTCCAGACCCTCGAACATGTAGATGAAAACATTGGTATCGAAGAAGATCCGCTTCATGCGGGCTCTTCCCGGAGCCTATTCACATACTCGTCGGCGTGTTCATCGGCCCAAATGTGCTTGCCTGAACCAATCAGGCGAATCAGTGGATCGTCTTCCCAGGAGACCCGCGCATGGGCAGGATGGGTTTCTTTGATCCAAGCCTCGTACCAATTCAGCAAGGGCCAGTATTGCTGCGGAATCTCCTCCCGCTTTGGCACTGATTTGGAGGGTGTTCGCGGCTGGATTCTGTCGGGGTGTACGAAGTCTCCGGGGCAGAAGAGGCGGCGGTATCCTGGCCGTGTTTCAAAGATCATCCGATATGGCCCCCCTTGCATCTTGGAAGGGGCAGAACGTTTTCGGGAGCGTGGCTTGTTCGCGACACAGTGGGAACTAATATTCGTCGGCAGGGAGTTCGTGTTCAGCCCACGAGGAAGCCCTTCGGTCAGAAAACGAGCTTTGATCTCAGCTTCTGTGAAGTCCGGGCGCTCCGGGTTTTCCTTGTGAAGTAGTGCGGTCGCTATCCAGACTCCGTCTGCGATCCGAACGGCTGACGCTGTTTTTGTTGGCATGATTGTTTCTCCTTCCTAAGATAGGTTAAACCAACTATACAACCTATTTTGGAGGAAGTAAACAGGGGTGCCACACTCAAAGAAAATGCCTCCAGCCGAAGCTGGAGGCATTTTGTATTTGCTTTTGCGCTGAAAGCGCGTCTGCCTGGATGGCAAATCCCCGGGGGCCTCGGCGACTGGCCTCCGTCGCAGGGTGGACTAGTACATTCCGTCCATGCCGCCGCCGCCGTGGCCGCCGCCTGCCGGAGCAGACTTAGGCTCAGGAAGCTCGACCACCAAAGCTTCGGTGGTCAGCAGCAAGCCGGCGATCGAGGCGGCATTCTGCAAAGCTGTCCGCGTCACCTTGGTTGGGTCGATCACACCAGCCTTCACCAGGTCCTCGAAGACGCCAGTTAGAGCGTTGTAGCCGAAGTGCTGGTCCTTGGATTCGAGCACCTTGGCCACCACCACAGCACCCTCCTCGCCTGCATTGGCGACGATCTGGCGCAGCGGCTCTTCGAGCGAGCGACGAACGATAGTGGCGCCGATCTTCTCGTCGCCTTCCAGCGTCTTGATCAGCGCGTCCACTGAGGGAATGGCGCGAACCAGAGCCACGCCGCCGCCGGGGACGATACCTTCTTCCACCGCAGCGCGAGTGGCGTGCAGCGCATCCTCGACGCGAGCCTTCTTTTCCTTCAGCTCGGTCTCGGTTGCCGCGCCTACCTTGATAATGGCCACTCCGCCCACCAGCTTGGCCAGCCGTTCCTGCAGCTTTTCCTTGTCGTAGTCCGAGGTAGTCTTCTCGATCTGCGAACGAATCTCCTTGACCCGGCCTTCGATGTCGCTAGCCTTGCCCGAGCCGTCGACGATGGTGGTGTTGTCCTTATCGATGGTGATGCGCTTTGCCTTGCCCAGATCCTCGAGCTTCACGCCTTCCAGCTTGATGCCCAGGTCCTCGGTGATAGCCTTGCCGCCGGTCAGGATGGCAATGTCGCCCAGAATCGCCTTGCGGCGGTCGCCAAAGCCAGGAGCCTTGACCGCAGCCACGTTCAGCGTTCCACGCAGCTTGTTCACCACGAGAGTCGCGAGTGCTTCGCCCTCAACGTCCTCAGCAATGATCAACAGCGGTTTGCCGCCGCGAGCAACCTGCTCCAACAGAGGCAGAAGATCCTTCATCGCGCTGATCTTCTTCTCGTAGATCAGGATGTAAGGCTCTTCCAAAATCACTTCCAGCCGCTCAGCGTCGGTCACGAAGTAAGGGCTAAGATAGCCGCGGTCAAATTGCATTCCGTCGACTGTTTCTAGGCCAGTGTGCATCGTCTTCGACTCTTCGATGGTGATCACGCCATCCTTGCCTACAACCTTGACTGCTTCGGCAATGATGTCGCCGATCTCCTGGTCGCCGTTGGCAGAGATCGCGCCCACCTGGGCCACGGAACCCTCGTTCACCGGCTTCGACAGCTTGCCCAGTGCGCCGCCTTCGGTCCACTTGCCGTCCTTGTCACGCGTGCCGATAATTGCAGCCACGGCCTTGTCGATGCCGCGCTTCAGCGCCGTCGGGTTCGCGCCCGCCGCCACCGTCTTCACGCCCTCGCGAAAAATTGACTGTGCCAGAACGGTCGCGGTCGTGGTGCCATCGCCGGCCACGTCGCTGGTCTTCGATGCGACTTCCTTCACCAACTGAGCACCGACGTTCTCCATCGGGTCTTTCAGCTCGATCTCTTTTGCTACCGTTACGCCGTCCTTGGTGATGGTCGGCGATCCGAATTTCTTTTCGATTACAACGTTCCGGCCCTTGGGCCCGAGCGTCGCCTTCACAGCGTCCGCCAGCGTGTTCACGCCGCGCAAGATCGCCTGACGGGATTCCTCACCGTGCAAAATCTGCTTTGCCATTTCTGTAACTCTCCTAGTCAGTTGTCAGCCGTCAGCTATCAGCTGTCAGCTATCGTTGTCAGTGGTCAGTTATCAGTGTGGAGTTCAGTCATCAACAAGCGCATCGTGTAACCGAGCGTTCCTGGCTGACGGCTGAAAGATGATAGCTGATAGCTATTTCTTGATGATGCCGAGGACTTCTTCCTCGCGCATGATTAGAAATTCCTCGCCGTCAACCTTGATCTCGGTGCCGGAGTATTTGCCGAACAGAATCTTGTCGCCGGCCTTCACGTCCAGAGGGAAGACCTTGCCTTCATCGTTCGACTTGCCTTTGCCTACGGAGATCACTTCGCCTTCCTGGGGCTTCTCCTTGGCGCTGTCGGGGATGATGATGCCTCCGCGAACGGTTTCGCCCTCTTCCAAACGGCGGACCAGGATCCGATCGTGGAGCGGGGTAAAGGTGGTTGCTTTCGATGTTGCTGTCATTGCGTTGCTTCTCCTTCACGCGCGGTCAGGGGGAAGCCCTACCGCGGGTCTTCTGTGGTTTTCCAGAAAATTGCTTGGAATTGGTCTGTTGTGGCTCCAAATGCCGTAGCTGTGGGCTGGTCGAGCAGTTCAGCCAACAGGATGCTAGCACTCTCGACTTCCAATTGCTAACGATAGGGAAATACAGCCCGCCTTGTCAAGAGCAATTGTCAACAATGTGAGTGTAATACGCTAAGAAAGTGTGCTAAATTGCTCAATTTTATCTAAAGCCCTTTAACTGCCCCTCCTCGCCGTCAAAGGAATCAAACCGTGTCTCGCCACCAGGCGCCCGTATGAAATGCGATTGCAGATCATATCCGCAGTCCAGTTACCCTCAAAGTTAGGCCGACCTCTCGGATTGCTCGGAGCGGAATTCAGAGTTCAAGGAGTGTACGACCCCCTCCCCCCCTTTTTATATTTTCAAAACCTTGCAGATTATTTCTTTAGTCAGCGCACAAAAACTCAAAATAAATGCGTAGGCACAACCCAGGCGCAGAGACGAAATCAGGAGCGTTTCCGGATTCTCCTTGCGCAGCAGATAAAATAATGATAAACGGAGGCTTCGCATGGCGAAGGTGACAGTAGTTTTTGCGGTTCTCTTGATCGCTCTGGGTTTGATTGGTTTTTTGGGTACTGGCAAAATACATTACACTGCACTGATTCCTACTTGGTTCGGCCTGGCCTTGGGCATCTCCGGAGCGCTGGCGATCAGCCGCAACGAGAGCCGCCGCAAGCTCTTCATGCACATTAGCGTTACCATCGGCCTGGTGGGTTTTCTGGGGGCAATCGGTGCGGTCCTCCCAAACTACTTCTCCCATAAACCGGTGGATCTGGTTGCGACAGCCGCCAAACTGGCGATGGCCTGGTTGCTCTTCATCTATGTCGGCCTATGTGTGCGTTCGTTCATCAGCGTGCGCCGCACGGGGAAGGCCTAACGTATGGGAACAATTCGCCCTGGTGGCATGGACATGAGCCGGCGCGCCGAGCGTTCGCCGCACGGACGCAGCGCCCGCGCGGGCCAGCCCGATCTGCCAAAGCCCAAGCCCAGCTTGAAGAAGATATGGCCGCAGATCAAGTCACTGGTCGCCCCGCGCATTGGGCTGCTCATCGCTGGCCTGGGGTTGATGGTCGTCAACCGTGTGGCTCTGCTGGTCATGCCCTACATTTCCAAGCCGCTCATGGACAAGGTGCTCAATCAGAATCACCCGCGTCCAGAGCTTTTACCGGGAATCATCGCAGTGGTTTTCACTGCCATGGTGGTGCAGGCGATTACCTCGTTTGCGTTGACCCAACTGCTCTCCAAGGCCGGCCAGCGTTTGATTGCCGAGATGCGCCGTCAGGTTCAGCAGCACGTAGGGCTGCTCTCCGTCAGCTACTACGATGAAAATCGGACCGGAACTTTAGTTGCCCGCATCATGACCGACGTCGAAGGCGTGCGTAACCTGGTGGGCACCGGACTTGTGGAATTTGTAGGCGGGCTCTTCACGGCCATTCTGGCCTTTGTCTATTTGCTGCACCTCAGTGCGTCGGTAACATTGACTGCGTTTGCAGTGATGGGTGCTTTCGTCTTCGTCCTGCAATACGCTTTCAGGGTGATCCGTCCAATCTTCCGCGAACGCGGCAAGATCAACGCCGAAGTCACCGGCCGGCTCACCGAATCGCTGGGTGGCGTGCGCGTGATTAAGGGCTACCATGCCGAAGATCGCGAGGCTGCTGTCTTTGCCGTGGGCGTTGGCCGCTTGCTGGACAACGTAATGAAGTCACTGACCATGACCAGCGCGCTTGCGGCCACAGCGACCACCGCAGTGGGCCTGCTGACGGCAATTGTGATGAGCATGGGCGGACATTTGATCATGGCCCATAAGTGGACCTTCGGCGACTATCTGAGCTACAACATGTTTCTCGTCTTCATGACCGCTCCGATCTTTCAGATTGTGGCGATCGGTACGCAGTTGACTGAGGCCTTTGCAGGCCTCGACCGGACCAACGAACTGATGGCCGAGCTCGAAGAGAACAAAAAACCTGGCCGCACGTTCGCGATGCCGCCCATAAAAGGCACGGTGAATTTTGAGGATGTCGAGTTTGCCTACGACCCGGAAAAATCCGTGCTGCATGGCGTCAGTTTCATAGCAACACCAGGTACGGTGACCGCGCTGGTGGGTTCTTCGGGATCGGGCAAGTCCACCATCATCAGCCTGCTTTGCGCCTTCCACACGCCCTCCAAAGGCCGTGTGCTGGTGGACGATATAGACCTCGCGCAAGTGGACTTGAATACCTTCCGCTCGCAGTTAGGCGTTGTGTTGCAGGACTCGTTTCTTTTCGACGGCACCATCCGCGAGAACATTCTCTTTTCCCGTCCCGATGCCACCGAGGAGCAGTTTCTCTTTGCCTGTCGCACGGCGCGCGTGGACGAGTTCGCCGAGCGCTATCCGGACGCCTACGACACGATTGTCGGCGAGCGTGGCGTAAAGCTCTCCGGCGGTCAGCGGCAGCGGCTTTCGATAGCCCGCGCGCTATTGGCCGAGCCGCGCATCCTCATCCTCGACGAGGCCACCAGTTCCCTCGATTCCGAGTCCGAAGCCATGATTCAGGCAGGCTTGGCCCAACTGATGCAGGGACGCACGACCTTCGTCATCGCCCACCGACTCTCCACCATCCGCCGCGCAGATCAAATCCTGGTCGTCGAGCAAGGGTGCATCGTAGAGCGCGGCAATCACGCCGAGTTGTTTGCGCTGCATGGCCGCTACTACGACCTCTATACCCGTCAGCACGGCTTGGAAGCGAACCTCTTCCTCGCTCCCGGTGAGGGAGATGTGGTGGATGAAATCAGCCAGTAAAAGGTATCCGTCTGAGCAACGCACCCTGTTGTTGCGCCGCGTTTAGTGATGCACTGGAGCTATGAGCGAAGTGGGAGTGGTACACAGGCGACGCAGTTTGTCCGAGGTTCAAGCTTTAGTTGCAGAGTTTGAATCAAGTGGATTGGCGCGGGCGTCGTTTTGCAAACAGCGTGGCCTAGCAATGGGGACGCTGGATAAATATCGTCAACGCGTGCATGGTGGACGGGAGTCGGGAGGCAAGCGTTTTGTTCCCATCGAAGTGATTCCATTCACAGCGCAGGCTGTCAACAGGGTTGCTGGGTGCGACGGTGTTCAGTTTGTCGAGTTGCGAAGCGGGCGCCGAATCGAAGTGCGTCGCGGATTCGATGCGGAAACGTTGGAGCGCCTTCTGACCGTATTGGACAGGGCGTAGGCGGTGTTCGGATTTGGACCGGCGACGCGGATCTATGTTGCGGCCGGCGCAACGGACATGCGCAAAAACTTCAATGGCCTTTACGGGCTGGTACGCGATCATCTGGGTTGCGAGCCGGAAAGCGGTCACGTGTTCCTGTTTTCAAATGGGCGGCGCAATCGCCTGAAGCTTCTCGTATATGACGGAAGCGGGCTTTGGGTGTGCGCTAAAAAGTTGGACGGCGGGAGATTTCGGTGGCCGGATGGGGACAGCGCAGTGAAGAAAATCGTTCTGAGCAACGAGGAACTGTCGTTGCTTTTGGGCGGCATTGATCTGGCCGAGACCGAGCGGCGGAAGTGGTATCGCAAGCCTCCGGTGGAAGAACCAAAAGAGTCACTCAGGACCGCATAAACACTGCATATTGCGCATACTTATCCACAAGAGAA
>JBEKRS010000092.1:0-16051 GCA_049518535.1 Occallatibacter sp.
TCTCAATGTTGGAACAGAATCGTCCAAGCGAGTTGAGAGTTAACTTACGCACTTCTTCGCGCCGATTATCCCAGCTTCCCCACGCAAACGTGTAGGGCACATACTGCGCAAAGACGCTCATCGTGTGCTGGCCGTGCGGAACGACGGAGCGGTCATGTACGCTTTGGAAGTAAAGCTCGCACCATAAGTGCTCGGGTAACTCTCCCCGCCGAGCTGCTGCAAACCCCGCCTTCCACTCTGCCTTGGTAAGCGGCGCATTAATTTGTCCGTAGTGGTGTGGTTGATCGGTGCCCGGACGTGCCGTAAAGTTGGGTAGCTCGCGAAGGTGGACGTTAAGCTTGACGGTACAGCCCTCGATGGGAATCCGCTCCACCTGGGCACGCCAGGACAAGTCGGCGGCCGCGCCCAGCAGTCGAAGAGTCTGGCGTGGATCGGCGTTCGATACGATCGTGCGCGCTATGATCCGTTCACCGCTTTCTAGAAGCACGCATTCGCCGGGCACAATCCCGGCCACCGGCACGCCAGAAATCACCGTCGCTCCAGCCTCAAGAGCCGCATCGCAAAAGTAGAACGACACCATTCCCATGCCACCGCGCACATACCCCCACGTGCCAGGCATACCTCCCAGCCGCCCCGATGCGTGGTGAAAGCGAATGGAAGCCGTTCCCGCATCGAACGGGCTTGCATTGGTTCCGATCACGCCCTGGCCGAGATAGGCAATCTGCAACCGCTCGTCGCTGAGGTAGCGCTCGACAAACTCCGCCATCGACCAGTCGAAGAGCAATGCGCGCGCCTCCGCGTCGCTTCCCAGCTGTTCTTCGATCTTCGCGCGGGTGGGCGGCTCGCCGATCCAAAGATCGTCTGTGCCAGCTGGCCGGAGCGCATCGCGGAGGCGGCGGATCACGTCGTTCATGGCTCGCCAGCCATGCAAATCGCCGGGGTTCAGCGCATGCACCTCCGCCGCACATCGCTCGTCGTCATCCCAAAGCTGAATGCTCGTGCCATCGAGAAAGGGCACGAACAGACCGTTGACAGCTGGCGTCCACGCGAATCCGCGCTTGGGTATTTCGAGTTCTTCGATCACCAATGGGTGCAACAGCCCGGCGAGATAAGCGCATGGAGACATCCGAACCCCTGGAAACGGTTCCTCAATGGTGCATGCGCCGCCTACACGCGTGCGGCTTTCGATCACCAACACGCGTTGGCCAGCCCGCGCCAGATAGGTTGCGCAGACCAGCCCATTGTGGCCCGCCCCCACAATAATCGCGTCCCAGCTCCTGGCTGCCAATTCGCGGATTGGAATGGGCAGTCCGACTTCGCCCAATAAGGTTGCCGTGGGTGAACTCATAGTCGCTCCACATTAACATTACTTCGCCGGTTGTCCCGTGGCCCGTCGTGCGCGCGATCCCACCGGCTGTTGCTTTGGGTTGTCGAAGTCCATTGTCTTGCGAGCTCATACTGTTGCAGCCGCTCTTGCTTTTCACGGAGGCCGCGACCATGTTCATTTGAGAGGCCAGCAACCTTGAGGCCTCCAGATCTGCGAGGCGAGACTTATCTTAGTTTAGAAAGAACTTCTCTACGCCTTCCATGATTTTGCAATCAGCACCGCGAACTTATCGATTCGGATTCGGCAGGAATACTTTTCCCGTGCGCAATGTCTCCTCGAGGAAATCCGCCCAATCCTGCATCATCCTGGTGCGGGGCTCTATGTACTTTGCGTGGTCGTATGCGCCACGGACCTTATTCTTCTTGAGGTGTGCGAGTTGCACATCAATATGCTGACTTGGGTAACCCGACTCGTTGAGAATCGTGGATGCCACTCCGCGAAAACCGTGCCCGGTCATTTCACCCTTGTAGCCCATTCGCTTCAGGGCCATCAGGATCGTACCGTCGCTCATCGTAGGGTTTTTAGGCCCAGTGCCGGGAAAGACCCATTTACTATCGCCGCTCAAACTACGCAGCAGGTCGAGAACTTCCAGAGTCTGGCGTGCGAGTGGGACAATGTGAGGCTTCTTCATCTTCATGCGTTCCTTGGGTACATCCCACCGGGCGTTGTCGTCGTCGAATTCAGTCCATTGCGCCTCGAGCATCTCAGTCGTCCGCAAGAAAGTAAGGGCCATCAGCTTCATTGCCAGCCGGGTCAACTGTGTGCCCCGGTACAATTCAATATCTTTCAGGAGCTTGGGTAGATCGCGGCGATCGATCCGGGCAAAATTGACTACTTCCCTGGATTTCAGGATGTCTCTAGGCTTTATTTCGGCTGCTGGATTGTGTTTTGCATGCCCGAAAGCGATCGCGTAACGGAAGATCTGTCCTGTGGTTTCGAGCGCACGCTTGGCAATATCCAGGGCACCTCGATCTTGGATTTTCTTGACCATTTGCACCACCTCGGGGGCTTCGATTCTGTCGATCGGACGCGCACCCAGAGCGGGCAAGATATCAGAATTCATTCGCCTTTCAACGGTGTTGGCGTGACGCTTGCTTTTACCCTCGCGCCAATGCGCCAGCCACCCCTTAGCAATCGTGTGGAAAGAGTTCTTGTTCTCGACGTTATTCTCGTTTTTTTTGGCCTTCCGATCTGCCATCGGATCAGTGCCCGCAGCCAGGAGCGAGCGGGCCGCCGCGTGGAGCTCCCTAGCTCTGGCCAGGCCGACATCGGGGTACTTTCCGTAGGACATGAGCTTCTCTTTACCCTGAAAGTCGTAGCCCCAGCGCCAGAGCTTTCCGCCAGCAGTTGTGACCCATAGGTACAAACCGGCACCATCGCTTTTGGCATAGTCCTTGGTTCCAGGTTTGGCGTTCTGGATGGCCTTCTCGTTAAGTTTGTTGATTTCCATAATTTGCCTTATTTAAAAAGATACCCCCCGTTAAAAATAGAATACCCCCGAAGTACATCTTCGCAAACCTAGCTTCCACCGGACGGGGTTGGATGGGGTTGGGATGAGTTTGTTTATTTTCTTATAGTTAGATTAGTGCTGCGGGCACGGATGGACTAGGCTGGACACGACTGGAAGGGTGAATGGCGGAGAGAGGGGGATTCGAACCCCCGATAGAGCTTTTGACCCTATAACGGTTTAGCAAACCGCCGCCTTCAGCCACTCGGCCATCTCTCCGGGTCTCAGTGGGATTATACCGGAATTCGCAATAGCTGCGCGTTCAAACTCCGGCTTCCCGCGATTACGGTCTGCCTCGATTGCCGCCGTCTTCGAGAACACGCCCTTCTCACTTGACGGGTTTCCAACCAAGGCTCGATCAAACTCAGCGGCTACTTTCCCGCCTTTTTCCCAGGGAGCCGGGCCTTGTTCTCTTCAAACTGTTTAGCTGAGCGCACAACCTGGTCGCGAGCATACGCGGCATCGTGCCAGCCTTTGATCTCCACCCGCTTGCCTTCCAAATCCTTGTAGATGGAGAAGAAGTGGGTGATCTCCTTGAGCATATGCGGGTAAACGTCGGTGTAATTCCACACGTTGGCAAAGCGCGGATTATTCTTGCCCACCGCCAGCACTTTCTCATCCAGGATTCCCTGGTCCATCATCTCCAGCAGGCCGATCGGACGCACCTCCTGCACACATCCGGGAAAGCTTGGCGCAGGCGCCAGCACCAGCACGTCCAGCGGATCGCCGTCGTCGCTCAGCGTCGAAGGAATAAAGCCATAATCTCCGGGATAATGAACCGGCGAGTGCAGGTTGCGATCCAGTTTGAAGACGTGCAGCTGTTTGTCGTACTCGAACTTTTGCGTTCCGTCCAGGGGGATTTCAATGACCGCTCGAAAGACCTCAGGGGCACGGTCTCCAATTGGCAACTCCAGATAGTTGACCATCGCGTTTGCTTCTCCTCAGGGAAGTGATTCGGCGTGGGGAATCGAAGTGGTTGTCGCTCATCCATTCATCTCAGCGACGAAGACTTGTCGCTGGGAATCCAGAATCGCCGCTGGAGCTACTATAATTGATGCTAATGAAGGCCCAAGTCTATGTAACGTTGAAGACCTCGGTCCTGGATCCGCAGGGCCAGACCATCCAAAACGCCCTGCGCAAGATCGGATTTGCGGATGTCACCGCCGTGCGCCAGGGCAAGTATTTCGCGCTTTCGCTCGCCGATGGGTTGAGCGCCGACGCTGCAAAAGCTCAGGTCGAGCGCATCGCCCGCGAAGTCCTTACCAACCCGGTAATTGAAGAGTTCACATACCGCATTGAGGAATAGAGCCCGCCGGAATACCGATCTGGCTGAGTCCACTTCGGCTCGCGTGGCCACCACGGCTCACCCCACCTCTGCCGCTCTCGCTTAGAATCAGTGCATGTGCGGAATCGTCGGTTATGTCGGCCCTAAGAAGGTTGTTCCTGTCATCATTGAGGGGCTGCGGCGCCTTGAATATCGCGGCTATGATTCGGCGGGTATCGCCGTGGGCAGTCCTTCCCGTTCCACCCTTGAAGTGCGGCGCGCGCCGGGCAAGCTTGCCAACCTGGAAGAAGTTTTGCGCGAGCATCCGCTCGACGGCACATATGGCATTGGCCACACCCGCTGGGCCACGCATGGCCGTCCCACTGAAGAAAACGCCCATCCGCATCGCGACTGCACAGGCCGCATCGTTGTAGTTCACAACGGCATCGTCGAAAATTATCTCGACCTGAAGCGCGAACTCACCGCTCAGGGACACAAATTCGTCACCGAAACCGACACCGAAATCATCGCCCACCTGATCGAACAAATCCAGAAGGACGCCGACGCCGCAGGCCTGCCGATTGCGTTGGAGGTAGCTGTGCGTCGCGCCGTCAAGCGGCTAACCGGAGCCTTCGCGCTGGGCGTGCTGTCGGCCTCTGAGCCAGACAAGATCGTTGCCGCGCGCTTCGGCCCGCCGGTGGTCATCGGCGTTGGCGAGGGCGAGAGCTTTGTCGCCTCTGATGTGCCCGGCGTGCTGCACCACACGCGCAACATCTACTTTCTCGCCGACGGCGACATGGCGATCCTCACCCTCGCCGGCGTCGAGTTGACCGACTTTGACGGCAACCCCATCCAGCGCGCCATTACTCACATTCAGTGGGACCCGATTCAGGCGGAAAAGGGCGGCTACAAGCACTTCATGCTCAAAGAAATTTGGGAGCAACCGCGCGCCATTCGCGACACCACGCTGGGCCGCGTCTCGCTCGACACGGGCAAAATATTTCTGGGCGAGATGAAGATTGCAGACGAGGAGTTGGCCGCGGCAGGCAGCATCAACATCGCCGCCTGCGGCACCAGTTGGCACGCCGCTCTTACCGGGAAATACATGATCGAACGGCTCGCTCGCTTGCCTGTCGACGTGGACTACGCCAGCGAATATCGCTATCGCAACCCTATTCCCGATGCTAAAGCGCTTGGCCTGCTCATCACCCAATCCGGCGAAACCGCCGACACTCTAGCCGCGCAGCGCGAGATGATCGGCCTTGGCTCGAAGACCGTGGCCATCTGCAATGTGGTCGATGCCATGGTGGCACGCGAAGCCCACGGTTCCATCTACACGCACGCTGGCCCCGAAATCGGCGTCGCCTCGACGAAAGCTTTTACAGCGCAACTTACGGCATTGTTTTTGTTGGCACTCAAGCTCGGCCAACTACGCGGCCAGCTCGATGCTGCCCAGTCGGTCACGCTTATCGAGGAGCTAAGCCGCATTCCCGCAAAAATTGAAGAAGTACTGCGCCAGCGTTCGGCTCAGTGTGAACAGTTGGCCAAGGTATTCTCCACGTCCAATGATTTTCTTTATCTTGGCCGCGGCATTCACTTCCCCATTGCTCTGGAAGGCGCATTGAAGCTCAAGGAAATCTCTTACATTCACGCCGAGGGCTACCCTGCCGGTGAGATGAAGCACGGCCCCAATGCTCTGATCGACGAAACTTTGCCCGTGGTTGTTTTGGCCACTCGCGACGAATCCGATCCTGCCTCCAAATTGCGCTACGAAAAAACGCTCTCAAATATTCAGGAAGTTACCGCGCGTTCGGGCCGGGTAATTGCTGTGGCCACCGAAGGTGACTCGACCATCGGCAGCCTGGTCGAGTACGTCATCCACATTCCTCCGGCTATCGAGTTACTCTCGCCGCTGATCGAGATCGTACCCTTGCAGTTACTGGCTTATTACATTGCCGTACGCCGCGGCTGCGACGTTGACCAACCGCGAAACCTGGCTAAGTCGGTAACTGTGGAGTAAGTCCTCAAGATAATCATCGGGGAGGGCGAATCGTTGACCGAGATTGCGCGCCAGCAGATACTTCATCCCGCGGGCGGGCCTGCGGCAAATCTTCCGCCGGAGCTTCTGTTCGTGCCCAAGTGGCTGGCTGTTTATACCTCACCGCGCCATGAGAAGCGCGTGGCTCAGTACTTCGAGGTAAAGGGAATCTCGCACTATCTTCCTCTTTACAGCGCGCGGCGCAAGTGGAGCGACGGCTCGACCGTGACCCTCGAACTGCCTCTCTTTCCCGGCTATCTTTTTGTGCGCATCGACCGCAGTGAGCGCGTGCGGGTACTGCAAGTGCCGGGGGTCCTGACTTTTGTCGGCGGCACGGGGCACCAGCCGGCTTCGTTGCCAGACGCAGAGATCGATGCATTGCGCGCTGGTCTTTCCCTTCGCCACGCCGAACCACACCCATTGCTGAAGGTGGGGCAGCGTGCTCGGATTCGATCCGGCGCTCTTGCCGGGATGGTGGGCGTTGTGGTGCGACAGAAAAATAGCCTACGCGTGGTCCTTACCATGGATCTGATCATGCAGAGCGTGGCCGTGGAAGTGGACGGTGCGGAACTAGAGCCGTTGGACTCAGCTATTTCTAGCGGCGCCGGCGGCTGCGCGGCCTAACTTGGTCTTCGCGCGGATCAAACGTCACGCGGCACCAATGGATAGCTTGCCTCGTCGCATTCTTGCAACGGAACTAATTACCCTAACTTGTCAGGTTATAAATCAGACCGTACGGATCTTTGACATAACATCTCGGAAAATCCGGTTCATCCTTGATAACTTCACACCCGTTTTTTGTAAGTCGGAGCTTGGCAGCTTCGACACTGTCGACTGTAACTTCCAGGACCGGTCCCAGCGCCGGACCTCGCTCGATGAATAGGTTGATGTGCTTGCCATGAAGGCTGATCATCTGAGGCTCTTCGCCGGTGACCTCGAATCCGAGATGCTCGACATAGAAAGATGCCGCCTTCTTCGGATCAGGCGCTTGAATGAGAATGTCCGTGCCAAAGGTGTTTGCCATGCGGGCTCCTTGATTGGAGTAAGGCTAACACGGGGCAATTCTCATTTGCGCTTCTTTCCACCGGGCCTACCGCCGGGCTTGCCCTTGTAGCCGGACTTCGAGAAGCCACCCGGCTTGGACTTGGAATGCGAGCCGGAGGCGGGTTTTCCCTTGCCACCAAAGCTGGGCTTGGGCTTCCAGCCGGGGCCGGCTTTTCTCTCGGCGCGCGGGGCGGATTTGGGATAGGGTTTCGACTGAGTGGGGCGGTAGTCGGATGTGCCCTCGGTTCGCGGAGTATAGGGCTTGGACGAGCTTGGCGGGCGCGAACCAGACGGACGGGGGCCGGAGCCGGCAGCTGACCGGGGCGTGAAGGAGCCTTTACCCTCGTCGCGGCGGAAGTTGCGTTTCGCTGGGCCGGCAGAGGAGTGGTCAGACGGCCTTCCGGGTTTGCTGCTGGGTCGCGCTCCGCCTGCGCGAGGTTTGCCGCTGCTGGTGGTGAAGGGGCGCGGCAGATTGCGCTCTGGGCCACCTGCGCTGCGGAAAGGTTTGGCTGCGCCGGAACGTTCTGACGAAGCAGGTCTGTCGAAACTTGGACGGCTAGGCCTGGGACGGTCTGAGTAGGAACGTGGCGCGCTGGGCCGGCTGGAGCCAGGGTGGGGTGAGCTGAAACGAGGGACACTGGGGCGCGATGGAGTTGGCCGCGTGTGACTTGATCCCTCTGCCTTGATCTCTTCGATGTGAAGATTTGGCGGCCTCACGGGGCCACGGTCCTCGTCGAAGGCCGGGGCTTCGCGGCGCGGCGGTGCGGGCCGCTTAAACGCTGGCCGGGCACTTCGCTCCGACCGTTCCGGTTTCTTCCAGCTAGGTTTAGCGGAGAAGGGGCGGCCGCCGCCAGTTCTTCCCGTTCCCGCGGAGCCTTGCCGGGGCGATCCCATGCGAGGACGGTCATAGGTCGGGCGATCGGGAACGAAACCGCCTGGGGCCTGCCGATTTTCGCCGGTCGAGTCTGCAACAAAGCGCGCGGGCGGACGGGTTGGCCGGTCGTCCTTCTTCCATGCGGGCCGGGCCGGACGCGGCTGGAATGAGCTTTGGTCTTCGTCGCGCCGGAAGGCAGGTTTGCCCGAGCCCGATGCAGGCGCGGAGCCAAATCTTGCCGGGCCTGCGCCGGTATTGCGGCGGGGGCGGTCGTCAGCGCGGGCGGGGCCACGGTCTGGCGTGCGTCCGCTAGCGGGGCGAAACGGCTTGGCAAATGGAGCTGCACCGCGAACCGGGCGATCTGAGCCAAACTTCTTGGGACGGAAGTCGCTGGGACGGGCTGCCGCATCGGGCGGCTCGACTGACAGCTTGGTCGAACGAGGACGGCTGCTTGGCTTGGGCAGGACCGTCGGCAACAGGCCGGCATCGAGCAGGTTCCGGCGGCGAACCTCCTTGGCTTTAGGTGTGCGCAGCTTGCCCTCGGCTGCCTTGCGCAGAGCGTCCACCTCTTCAGGCTGCAACTCGCGTAGCTTGCCCGGCTCCTGATCGAGAACCAGCGGTCCGTAGCCGACGCGGCGGATTTTCTCGACAAAGTGGCCGATCTCCTCGAACATTTTGCGCAATTCGCGATTGCGCCCCTCAATAAGAACCACTTCGTACCAGGGATTATCGCCTTGGCGAACCTGACGGACGCGGGCCGGTGAGGTACGCACCTGCGGCGATCCCGGCTTGCCGCGCTCAATGGCGACGCCGCCGCGGAGAATATCCAGCTCGGCTTCGGTAGGCTGGCCAGCGACCTTCACCAGATATGTCTTTTCCACTCCCGAAGCAGCCTTCGTTAGCCGGTTAGCCAGCTCGCCGTCATTGGTCACCACCAGCAGCCCCTCGCTCATATAGTCGAGGCGGCCGACGGGGTAAAGCCGCTCCTTCATCTTCTCGAAGAATTGCATCACCGTGGGCCGGCCTTCGGGGTCCTTAACCGTGGTGACAAAGCCTTTGGGCTTGTTGAGAACAAAGTAGCGCAGCCGTTCCGCCCCTTGCAGCAGCTTGCCGTCCACGCGAATATGATCCCGACCGGCGTCAGCCTTGGTGCCCAACACAGTGACGACCTTGCCGTTGACCTGGACGCGTCCCTGCTCGATCAGCTCCTCTGCGCGGCGACGGCTGGATACGCCGGCTTGCGCCAGGATCTTCTGCAACCGCTCCAGCTTGGCCGGAGGACGCGGCTGGGGCGTAAACTCGGCATCGTCCCCTTCGTCATCGGGGGCCGTGCCAGCTTCAGTTTCGGCATCGAGAGCAGTCTTAGCCTCGCCGTCGGTCTCGTCTCCGATCGGGTCTGCAATTTCGGAAGCTACGGTTTCAGGCGTTGCTTCTAACTCCGTCTCAGCGGATTCAGGTTTGGCCGGTTCCTCGTGGAGATCATCAGTCTCATGCGTCATGGGGGAAGCTCTCAGTTTCTGCTTGCTCAGGTGGGGAAGGCGCATCAGGCGCGGCCTCCGCGGGTGTGGATTCGGCTGGAATTGCTGGTGAATCTTCCAACTCTTCGCTGGCGGCTTCGTCGAATTCTGGGCCGAGGGCGCGATTCGGCTTCTGCGCTGACTTTGCCCCGTCAGCAAGCTCTGGCTCTTCAAGCTCGATTGCGGCCAACTTCTCGAACTCCTCCATCGAAGGCAGCTCGGAGACGTCCTTCAGGCCGAAACGGAGCAGAAACTCGCGCGTAGTTTTATAGAGAATGGGCCGGCCAATAACTGGCTTGCGTCCGGCCGTCGCAATCAGCTTGCGCGCCAACAGCGAACCAAAGACGCCCGACGAATCCACGCCGCGGATCTCATTGACCTCGGGAGCGGTGACCGGCTGCTTGTAGGCGATGACGGCCAGAGTTTCGAGAGCCGGCAATGAGAGCTTGAGCGCCGGCTTGAGGCTTCTGACGAAGAGGCGGACTGCGTCATGGCACTCGGGCTTGGTGGCCATGCGATAGCCGCCGGCGATCTCGCGAATCTCGACGCCGCGGCTGTCGGAGGCATAGAAGGCGATCAGCTCGTCGAGAAGCTGGCGGATGATGGCCCGGGCTTCGCGGTCGCGCAGACGAGCCTGACGCCGAGCTTCGGCTTCTGCGGCAGCAGCAGCGTCGCCAGCCGGGACAGGATCCTCCACAGCTGCGACGTCGTCAACCTCGGACGCAGCAGCTTCCGCGTCAGGCTCGGAGCTAGTTTCAGGGGCCGTCTCCAGACCGGCTTCCGGCACAGCCTCGGCAGCTTCTTCAGTGGGTTCGCTGGCCTGCTCAGGCGCAACCGAATCCGCCTGGTCAGGCTCCAGCTCCAGATAGGCGAATTCCCCATTACCCATCGGAGCATTTTCTATCAGACCCAAGGGTTGGGAGGTTTCAGAGGCGTCTTCGGCGGCTTGTTCGGCAGACGCAGTTTCCTGCTGCGCCTTCCATTCAAAGGCGTCGGCGGCAAAAAGGACGGCGAGCTGGGCCAAAGTGACCGGCTCCTCCGCGGCGTAGATGACAGCTTCCAGCTTGGCTTTCAGGCTCATTCTGCAATAGGTTCCTCCAGTATGTTAACGGAAGTGGAAGAGCCCTGCCCGTTCATTGAGCTTCTATCGTCGACGCAGCGGCTGCAAAAAAGGCGTCCAGCAATGCCGGACGCCCTTTAACGGCCATGGGGGAAGCCGTTTTAGCTGGCGGCAAATTGGCGAAATGCCCAGAAAAGCAAGCCGGAGAGCAGCGCTGAAGCCGGCAGCGTGAAAACCCAGGCGGCGGCGATATTGCGAATGGTGGCGAACTGCAACCCGCTATGATTAGCCGCCATGGTACCAGCCACGCCTGAGCTGAGCACGTGGGTGGTCGAGACTGGCAGCCCAAAGTTGTCGGCGGCAAAAATGGTGGCCATGGCAACCAGTTCAGCGCTAGCGCCCTGCGCATAGGTCAGGTGCTCCTTGCCGATCTTTTCGCCCACCGTAACCACGATGCGCTTCCAACCGACCATTGTGCCCATCCCCAGCGCCAGGGCCACGGCAACTTTAACCCAGTCGGGAATAAACTTGGTGGCCTTGTCCACCTTGGCCTTGTAATTCTTCAGAGTGGCATTCTCTGCCGGTGTAAAGGCCGGATTGCCGCTCTTCTGCATCAGCCGCAGCGCTTCGCTGGCCACATACATATCGTTGCGGACGTTGGTCTGATCCTTCGCGGGAACAGCCTTGAACTCCTTGTAGAGCGCCACTTCGTGGTTCAAGTCCTCGACCAGTTCGCGCAACGCCAGCACGGTGTCCGGCTGCAGTTGCTTGGTGCGAATGTAGTCAGTAACCTCGGCGCGAGCATCATTGCCCAGAATGCCGGTTTTGTCCACGTGCTGATCAAGAATGTGTCCAGCCTGCTCGGAGGCGACAATGAAAGCCTGAACGTCGCTTGCGGTAACGGCATGGTTGAGGGCATAAGCGGTGGGCACCGTGCCGATGAGGATCAGCATGATCAGGCCCATACCCTTTTGGCCGTCATTCGATCCATGGAAAAAGCTGACGCCCGTGCAAGTAAGCACCAGCAGCGCGCGAATAGGCCACGGTGGAGGGGTGTTGTCTTTGGGCGCTTCGTAAAGAGCGGGATATTTGATGAATGCCTTCGAGAGCAGCATAAGCAGAAAAGCGCAGCCGAAGCCCACCAGCGGCGAAATAAGCAGCACCTTGAAGACCTTCGTTGCCTGCTCCCAATCCACGCCCGATGTTCCGCTATGCACGCTCATCAACTGGTTGGCCACACCCACGCCGATGATCGAGCCGACCATAGTGTGCGAGCTCGATGCCGGAAGTCCGAACCACCAGGTGCTCAAGTTCCAGATAATGGCGGCGATCAAGAGCGCAAAGACCATGGCAAACCCCGCGCCAGAACTGACTTGAAGAATCAGCTCAACCGGCAGCAGAGTAATGATGGTGAAGGCCACCGTGCCTGTCGAAGTAAGCACGCCTGCCAGGTTACACATTCCCGACCAGACCACGGCTATGTTAGGGTCCAGCGAATGGGTGTAGATAACCGTAGCCACGGCATTGGCCGTGTCATGGAAGCCGTTGACGAACTCAAATCCCAGGGCGATCAGCAGGGCCACGCCCAGCAGCGCATAAGGCCAGACGCTGGTGATGACGATTTGGCCCAGGTCCTGGGCTATGTGGTAGCCGATGAATCCCAGCCCGCCAAACAGCGCCACCAGGACCACTGCGCCGCTGAACCGTGCGGAGCCCTTCTTCATCTTGCGGTCGAGAAGCGATGCCCCATGGGGCTGCGCTTCAACTGCTGTAGCTAGGTTTGCGGCCATATAGGCTCCAATGGTGGGCTGTCGAGTTCAATCGTGCCAGGGAAGCAAAACTCGGACACAACAATGGATATACGACCCAGATGAAAGGGAGATGAATTATCGCCTGTAAAGAACGTATTTCGTAGTAAAGTAGGCGCATGAATTCACGTAAGTTACGCGTTGTTTTCGCCGCCGCTCTGGTATGCCTCGGTTTTTGCCTAGCTTTGGGCGAGTTATCCATGCCCTTCTCGGCCCAGCAGCAGTTAGCACCTCAGAAAGTAGATTCAATCCTGGTTTTGAAGAAAGAACACGTGTTAAAGTTACTCGCCGGGGGCAAGGTTATTCGGACTTACAAAGTGGCGCTGGGCAGCGGCGGTCTTGCACCCAAGGAGCGCGAAGGCGATGGCCGCACCCCGGAGGGTCACTATGTTATCGACGCGCGCAATGCAGTTAGTCACTATCACAAGGCTCTGCACGTCTCTTATCCCAACGCCGAGGATCGCGCGCGGGCGGCAAAGCTGGGAGTTAGTCCGGGCGGAGCCATCATGATCCACGGCCTGCCCAACGGCATGGGCGCAATAGGCGCGGCGCATCGACTCTATGACTGGACGCTAGGCTGCATCGCCGTCACCGACGACGAGATCGACGAGATATGGAACCTGGTTCCCGTGGGCACACCAGTCGAGATTTGCCCCTAGATCTGCAGTTCTAGAAGAAAAAATCCGGAGGGAGCAGCGGGTTTCAACCCCTTGAAAGAGGCTCATGCGAGCGAGTAGCGAGCAATTGGCCGCACCGCAGGTGCCTTCAGGTCCGGGCTTTGTTTCCGCACTCCGCAGGTTCCTAAATAAAACTCTTGCATAGTCATCCCTCAATGAGCGGTGCGGGGAATGTATCTAGAAGAACGCCAGCTGCGGATGCTCTCGCGATGCCTCAGGATCGAGGACAATCCGCTTCCGCCCAGACTCTTCGATCACACTTACTTTCAAGCCATAACCGTGTCCGATCACTTTTCCGCTGCGGCGAAATTGAATCTCGATCGAGTACTCGCCGGTGGGAATCCCCTCCAGATTTTCAACCAAAAACTCCCCATCCCCACTGCCGTCGCTGCTGCTACTGTACCCTGCATCCTTCACCTCGAAGGTCTTGCCCGTTCTCCGGTCGATAAGAACCGTTGACCTCTCGGCCTCGGTTTTTGGCCGATGCGCTTGGTTCTGGTAGCCATGTTTGCGATAGAGGCCAATGAAGAGCGGTCCGGGCCACGCTGCAGGCGCGCATCCTGATCGAGGCTCGATGCCGATGATACTGGCGGCCTCGCTGGACGGCGGCTCCAATTCCAAAAACAACCTATCGCTCTTGCTTAGAAGCACATCCTCGATTTCAAAACGCAGCGCATCGGATTTTGCCGCTTTGTATACCGTCTTGGCCAACGCTACGTTCCTCGGCTCGTCCAGGTCCAGAAAGCGCAGGCACATTCCGCGCAGCACCGCGTCGTCGTCTGAATCGAAAAAGATCGAGCGCGAAACATCGACAATCCGGGAAGCGATCGAGGCAAGCTCGGGATCATCGATAGGCAAAACCTTCGCGGTCCCAGAATACGGATGGCCCCATGCGCTTTTGTACAACAGAAAATAGAGCGCCGTGCGCCTAATTTCCATCGGCCTGTTTTTATCAGCCAACGCATTCAGAAGAAATTCAGCCCTCTGCGTCCTGAAGGTCTTGGTTGCGTCTTGAGAACGAATGACATCTGGCGTTGGTCCAAAAAAATCCTCTGCAGAACTCTGCGATTTCATCTCACTGGCAATCGTCTCGGCGCGCAGCAGTAAGTCAGGATCGTTTCGATGTTTGATGTGCTGAATAGCATCTTCCTTGATGGCCGACGCAGTGCGGATAGCGCAATCACTCGTATCACTGGAAGTAGCGTCCACAAAATGCAGCAAACGTGGCACATCCTCCGCGGTCGACTCGTGGCCGAGGATTATTCTTGCGGGCTCGACCGAGTGGATCGCCTCGATGATCTTCTGCTTTTCCTCGCTGAGGGTGGGAAACTTGCGCGCATCATCAACGGTGAGAGGCTTGTCAGTGGGAAACCACGGGTAGCCTTCCGGGAAATACCCCCCGGGATTCATCGGCTGATAGTAGGGATGGACGTGGCCGAATGGATCGACAAGCTCTACCCCGGAAGGAACGATAGAATAGGGCGCCTTCTCGAATTCCTTGTAAAGAAAGTCGAGCTTTCTCGGACGGCTATCGAGGAAAAGAATTAGCCGGGAACCGGAGTTAATCTTGGCAAAATAAGAAAGGTAGCCGTCGATCTGATCCAGACGCGTACCGATAGGCAGGGTGCCCAACAACGTTTCCTGCACCGTGGCAATCTTGTGTTTCGCCTCGTCCATGGATATCTGAACCAAAACGATGTCCGTGCTCAAATAAACCTTCGAATCGAGATCGTAGACGGGCATATTCATTGCCGGAAGCTGCGAAGGAACCAGCGCGAGCGCGACTGGGAGGATGAACGCAGAGGCTGCGAAAGCACGCATACGAGTCTTCTTACTCCCCAATCTTCACCCCCGCATAAGTCTAGGCCAGTCTACTCTAATTGCCGGTACTTCTCGAAAGCGTGCCCAGTATTCATCGAATTACTCCAATCGAATCTCAGTTGGCCGGTGACCCATATCACCGCACTAAAATCTGGGTGCCCCAGGTCCCGCCTTTGGGACCTGGGATTTTCGCAGGAAAGCCCGCCCTGAGCTTGCCGAATGGGCGCAGTCCTCCCGTCAGGGAGGACATGAAAATAGCCCAGCGCCGGGGTCCCCATGGACAGGTCTTCGTCCGTGGGGTGGCAGGGTGAAGCGAAGCGCAACCCTGGGTTAACAACGGCCCTCCCAATTTACCCCGTCCCGTAGGGCCGGGGTGAAATCTTCGCATAAGATTACGCAGCATCAGCGCACAATAAAAGAATGACCAATGACCAGAGGCGCGGACCGTTACTGACCACTGTCCACTGTTCACTGTTCACTGACCACTGTTCACTGACCACTGAGGTACCCCCCTCCCCCCCTATTTATTTTTCCCAAACTTTGCATATTAATTCCGAGGGTGCGCTGCCTTGCTTGTCATCCCGAGCAAGCGCAGCGGGTCTCTGCGAAAATGGGAGTAGATGCTCTCTCTGCAAAATGCCGGCAAGCGGTTTGGCCCGCGAGTTCTCTTCCTCGAAGCCAACTGGCTGATCCGTCCCAGGGAAAAGACCGCGCTCGTCGGCGCCAACGGCACCGGAAAATCCACATTAATGAAGGTTCTGACCAGCATCGAGACGCTGGACTACGGCAGTCTCCAGCAGACGCGCGGCATGAGCATCGGCTATCTGCCACAGGAGGGCTTGAGGCTCACCGGCAGAACCGTCTTCGAGGAGTGCCTGACGGTCTTCGACGAGCTGCGAGACATGGCGCGTGAAGTCGAGTGGCTGGCCGGGCAACTGGCCGAACTCGATCATGAAAGCCCGGAGTATGAGGCCGCTGCGGAACGCTATTCCATGCTTCAGGAGCGATTCCATGCCCTGGACGGCTACGCGCTCGATGCGCAGGTGGGCGGCGT
>JBEKRS010000093.1:0-16025 GCA_049518535.1 Occallatibacter sp.
CTCCAAACAAGCCCTCGACCAGGCCATCACCCAAATGCTCCCATGCATTACTCCTCAAGACGCTCAGGCGTGGTTCAGACTCCGCTTTGGCACATTATAGTAACGATGCTATTGCTCTAGATAGTACGGAGAAGCGAGTTTCGAGCGGTAACACGGTCCTGCGAACTTCTTGCCTATTCCTCCGATTCGCTCATTTTTCTGTACACGCAATGCCGACTCGGCGGTACGCTGAAGATGGAGAACAAGAATGCAGATCGAAGCAGCAAAAACGGCAGAAAAGCCTCGCGAGGCAAGTGCCGACCCAGGTGGTGATCGGGGTCAAGCGATTGCCCTGCGGTCCGAGTTGGCCCGCAAGATCGCCGCCCACATCCAGGTAGAGGGTGACCAGGTCACCTCCGTACCGGGCTTGGTCCTGTTTCGCCGAACAGCACTGACCAGTTGCTACTCGGCCACCTACGAGCCTTCAATCATCGTCTATGGGCAGGGTCAGAAGCATGTCAACATCGGTGGCGCGATGTATGTGTGTGATGAGTCCACGCTACAGCTCACCTCTATCGACATGCCGGTTATCAGCCAGGTGACGCAGGCGAGCCATGAGAAACCGATCCTGGCCCTGATCCTCAAACTCGATATGGCCTCGGTTCGCGAGATCCTGAGTCTGGAAGAATTTCTGTCATCTGACGTCTGCGCCGGTACGCGCGGCATGGCCATTGGCAAGTCCACGTCGGAATTGCTCGGCTCCTGCATACGCTTACTGGACTTGCTTGATACTCCGCGCGACATACCTTTCCTAGCTGGTCTGATGCAACGAGAGATCGTCTATCGTCTGTTGCGATCGTCTCTAGGCAAGCATCTGCGCGCGATCGCCACGTTGGGCGAACAGAGCAATCGCACAGCCAAAGCTGTCGTCTGGCTAAAAGAGAACTTTTCGAAGCCTCTTCGTGTGGAGGAACTAGCGGCCGTTGCCAAAATGAGCGTTTCGACGTTTCACCAACACTTCCGCACACTAACCCAGATGAGCCCGTTGCAATACCAAAAGCGCATGCGCCTACATGTGGCGCGTGTGCGCATGATGACTGAAGGCATGGACGCAGCCAGCGCCGCCTTCGAGGTCGGCTATGAGAGCGCCACCCAGTTCAACCGCGAGTACCGCAGGCTTTTCGGGCTACCGCCCATGCGCGACATCAAGGCCCGCCAACTGGTCGAACTAGAACAAAGCCGAACCTAGCTCGAAGGATGTCAACAGAAGACCAAAGTGCTCATTGACCGAAGGTTGCGCGTAAATCTCAGGATCACTCGCGAAAGCTCCGATGGAACTGAGGATTTCTTGTCGCGCTGTAGGTCGAGAGATTCGGGTCGAAATTAGGGCGCGAAGACTTCCTTCACCAGCGGCGATGCGCCAAGAATCAATCTAATTCGTCGATCCTGAAAAAGTTATTTTCAAGCATTCTTGAGTTGAACCTGCCGGGCTGTAGTGCCTTGTAGGCTCGTAATGGGGTGACAGAAGTAGATCAGGCAGCCCAGAAAAACGCGCCAAAAAGCTCCGAGGAGCTTCTGGAAGTTCATGGCAGCAGCTGCGAGGATGGCATTGATCGCATCTCCGGCAACACCTTTCAGCCGATTGCGCTCCAGACGGTGTTCATTCTTCAGATGTCCGATGCTGGGTTCGACTGCGGCGCGACGTTTCATCCATCGCCAGAGTGCGCGTGGTGTTCGACCTCGCTGCCGCTTATCGACGTGCACTGTCGCCGCGCCTTGATAATCATGTCTGCGGTAGCCCATATCGACGTGAACTTCGCCGACCGAGTTACCCATCATCCTTTCCACCTGTCTCATCTGCGCCGCCAGCGTGTAGCCGTCATAGGGATTTCCCGTAATGCTCCTTGTTCCCAGGAACCATCCGCCACGACTGCTGACCGCTACGCTGACCTTGTTGCCGAACTCGTACGGCTTGCCCGCCTTGCCCTTGGCGATGCATTCGACCGCGGGCTCATGCACGCTGTAGATCTTGTTCTTGTCGTGCCTTTGCTGCGCATGGATGCGTCGCGCCGTCTCCAATAGCTTCGCCAACTCGGTCGACGGCGTCTGCTTCTGCCGCTCGATCTCGCGCAGCACCCGCCCCAGCTGCGTGCGCAGTTTGCGTGTGCAAGCCCGAGCGCGTTGCATCTGTCGTGCATGAGCGTAGCGGCTTGACTGCATCAGCAGACGCCGCCCCACACGCTGGTAACTCTGCTTGATCGTCAGACCCTCGGCGCGCGCCGCCTTCACCAGCCGTTCGCACGTGCGGTTGTAGAGCCATGCATCAGTCGGAAATCGAATCGCCTTGCTCTGCGCAGTCGTATCCACGTTGATGCGCTTCAACTCCGCAGGGCCAACCACGCACATGCGCATGCCCGCTTCGATTGTGGCCCCAAGCATCTGTTCGGCGCCAGCCGCGCCCAGACGCTTGCGCCAGCGCGTCATGCTCGACGGATCGATCGGCAGCCGATGCTGAAAACACCGCTCGCCGCTGAAGTGCTGCCAGTAGGGGTTTTCAACCCAGACAGCAACCACGTCTTCGTCGCTCAGGTCATGTTGATACTTCAAGTAATGCAGCGCCACCATCAGACGAGTCGAGATCCCCGGAGCACCATGGCTGGGATGATAGCTCGCTCCAAGAGTAGCTTCGAATGAACTCCAGTCAATGCACTGACCAAGAACTACAAGCGGGTGGTGCATGTCGATCAACTGCTCAAGGTCAACCTGGAACATCTCTCGCTGTGGCTGCTTCGGCTCGCGCTGTGGCTGCTTCGGCTCGCGCTGTGGCTGCTTCGGCTCGCGGTGTGGACGCATTCATTTCCCCAGTTTTTAGGCCCTTGGCTTCAACTTCAGGGAAATTCTAAACCGAAAAATAGCGAGTTTCATCAGGTTTCATGCAGCTTTTATTGGCATTTCAGGATCGACTAATGAGACTGGTCCACTTTTCCGACCTCGCGCTGGCATTCATTCGTCTCGTACGGCGCATAAGCGCAGGATTTCTCGAGCCTTATGCGAAGATTTGTCATAGGCGCTAATCGGAGCGGGCATAGAAGTGAGTTAACCTCTTTTTTTCAATACGTTATGGAGGACTTAAGAATGAACGGAGCAGGAATGGAGCAGAGATTTCGGGAGCTCTTCGTAAACTATTGATTTTATGGAGCGGGAGACCGGGATCGAACCGGCGACATTCAGCTTGGGAAGCTGACGTTCCCTTAGGCGCTGCGGAGAAAAGTGATCAAAACTCAGCATTTACGCGTAAAGAGCTTATTTTCATTCAGATGAGCTGAACGCACAAACCGCATATTTCGACTGTTTTGCATATACTATCCCTCATTTCCAGAGAATTTGGACAGTATGGACAGTAAGGCAATTGAGGAAACGTAGAGTGGCTTTCAGTGGGTGGGAGACTGGAGTCCTGACCAAATACTGGAGCGGGAGACGGGGATCGAACCCGCAACCAACGGCTTGGGAAGCCGCTACTCTACCATTGAGCTACTCCCGCTTCGTTCCAATTATATTGCGAGCCAGCGCGATCCGACCAGTTGATCCACACGAGCCCGGAATTTGCCTTCTATTATCGTCGGGAATCGTTCGTCGCGCTTCCATTCTGTGAGACCTACCCAAACAAGGATTACCCTCACGTAGAGCCCGCCGCCAGTCTGGCATCGGTCACCGTGCGAAATTCGCTGCGATTGAAGGGTTTGCAATGGGCACCGACGCCGCGTATGCCATGTCATTCGGTATACCCCAGCTGAATCGGCAGGTTGGTCCCGCGTATTCGGTTTAACATACCCGGCACGAACCATCCATTGAATATCGGCCGGAGTATTGGCTGAACAGGAAACCTCCGGGACGATTCCAACTTCCGTTAGCATTTCCATCAGTCTGTTGTGCGCAGATGGATGCACCGCCGGGTCGCGAAATACTGTCAGGCGTTCAGCCAGATCGGAAAGCGAAATCTGGGCATCGCGTGCAAGTGGGTCTTCCTTTTGCATACAAACTACCAGTGGGTCACGCGCAACTTGCTGCATTACCCATTCCCGACCGTCAATAGGCATTGGGAGCAATGCTCCATCGAGTGTTCGTTCTTCAAGCCGGTGAAGCAAATGCAAGGGGTCACCGCCCGACAGATGAATCAGACAATCCGGTAACAGCCCGGCATAGGCATTGCGAAAGAGCTGAAGCAAATCTGGATTGATGAAAGACGAGAAGCCGAGTCGGAAGGGGGGCACCTCGCCTCGGTGAACTGCACGCGCCATGGCGATAATCTTGGTTCGTTTGAGGAGTGCTTCCTGGGCGTACGCGACGATCATCTGCCCTGGAGGCGTGATCCGCACGCCCTGGCGGGTTCGGATGAAGATCGGAAATCCTAGCTCGTCCTCAAAATCCTTCACCTGTTTGCTGAGGGACGGCTGGGCCAGAAAGAGTCGTTCCGCGGCTCGTGTAATGGTGGCCGCCTCCGCCACTGCGACGATGTACTTCAGATGCCTGAACTCCACGAGATCTGACATGGCATTGAACTCCTCTGCTTGAAGGTTACGTTCCAAGGCCAGACGTGAATCAACCATACGGAAGTCGATCTCAATGCCAGCTTCCACAGAAAGTACCATCCGAGTCAATAAGGCACTTTTTTGTTCCCTTGTTTCGCAGCCTGTACGTTTCTTCCATAGACAAAAAGTATGGCGGCATAGACAGGAAGTATTGGACTCTTTGCGAAGAGCGAAGCAGACTTGAGCAGAGATGCTCGGGATCGATGGAAGCGTTCTGTTTCAAACCAGGCCACGATGATGCTTGTTGGAGGACTGTCATGACGCCCGAACCTTTTGTTTCCGCCCAGGAAGCCGCCAAGTTCGTCGGAATTAGCCGACGGTTTCTCACGGACCTGGCTCGTCACGGAATCGCGGGTGCTTACCCGATAGGGACTGGCGACATGCGCAAGACGTGGGTCTTCCGTCTATCGGAGCTGGCCGCGGCGATTGATCGCAAGAACAACCGGGAATTCCGCCGACCACCGGAAAGCGAACGGGCGTATGATCCGAATATTAGGCGTTCCCTGCTGAAATGAGGCGTCATGGCATATCAGAGGGGATCGATCAGACTTGTGTCCCGGAAGGGCGGAGATGTGTGGATGCTCCGGTATCGGCTCAACACGGCGGATGGCCTGCGAAAGGAGAATACTTTGCCCATCGGACTTCTACGGGATTTCCCCACGGAGAAGGCCGCGTGGAAAGAGGCAGATCGGCTAGGGCTGCTTGTCCGCATAAATAACGACGATTCTGGAACACGCATCCGGTTCAACGCTCTCGCGGAATACTACTTGAAGGCTGACTTTGGCGACGACGCAGTTCGCCCGAAGTCAGTCAACACCGTCCCGATTGTGGAACACTACGTTCGGGACTACTTCATTGCCCGCTGGGGGAATGAGCTGGCGAGCGACATAAGGCCACTCGAAATTCAGAGATGGCTCAAGGCGCTCCACACCGAAAACGGACTCGCATGGACGACAGTCTCGAAGATCCGGGGCATCATGCACAGGATTTACAAGATCGGCGTCTTGCACGAGCGCGTCGACAAAAACCCTGTCGAACATGTCGAGACTCGCTCACAGCCCCTCTACAAGGCAATCGTCATCACGCCAAAGCAGACCCTGGCAATCCTGAATCTATTGTCCAACCCATTGCATTTCACACTTGTTTTGACTTGTGCAGCGACGGCGCTACGGGCTTCCGAGATCGTTTCGCTACGCTGGTCCGACATCCTGTGGAGTGACAGGCAGATTCGAATATCGAAGCGGTGGGCCAAGGGAGCAGATGGCGATACAAAGACGGCTGCCAGTAACGGCTATGTACCGCTGCATCCGGTACTCGCGGAATACCTGAAAGACTGGCGCACTCAAACTCCGCACTCGAAGGTCAACGATTTCGTCTTTCCGTCGCTGCTGAGGTTTGGGAACGTTCCTATTTCGGCGTCCATTTTCGTTGCCGACTATTTGCGGCCGGCAGCAACCGGAGCTGGCGTGATCTTGGCAAAGGGACAGCGCTTCGGATTCCACAATCTGCGGCACAGCCTGTCAAATTGGCTGGTGAATAAAGGAAAGGTCGATCCAAAGACTGTACAGGGGATGTTGAGGCACAGTGACATCCGCACCACCCTGAACCTTTACACCCAAGACGACCAGGACGAGAAGCAGGCAGCACAAGGCGCCTTCCTAAGCGCGGTAGGACTTGGAAGTCGTTTAGTGCAGTGATTTGTGGATCGGATTGTGGATTGTCACTTGGGGTGCCATACAAGCTTAAGTCCTTTGCTTTGTATGGCGGGGACGACGGGGCTCGAACCCGCGACCTCTGCCGTGACAGGGCAGCGCTCTAACCAACTGAGCTACGTCCCCACTTTTACGCTAAGTCTAAAAATTACTGTCTTTCGCTGCTGTCTATTTTTGCTCCCGCTTCCATTCTTTCCACGGAATCTAACGTATTTCCGCGATTAATAGACAGCACGGACGGCATGAAATTTTGCCGTCAATGCCGCTACAGGCTACCTGCCACCCGAAACATCTGTCCATGTCCCGTGATTCAAATTGTACCAAAAAAATCTGGCTCGGGGGAGAGGGCTGACTACGACCAAATAACCCTCGGAGCCTTGCCGACAAGTCAAAGAGGCGGCCTCCCTAGTCGTTCGTGTTGTTCTTGCTTTTCATGCGATCAGTGTTGGTGTTGGCTGGTGTTGCGGGAGGGAATGAGCCAGTTACGAAACTCGCTGTTCGCCACCCGGCCCCGCTCAGATCACTTCCGCCAAGACCCGTCGTTACCAAAGAGACCGAGGCATTATCTCAGTACGCATTATTGGTTTTCATTGACTTCTCTCGATCACAATAAACAGCTTGGTCGGACACCAGTGTCACTAAGGAGACTGGCACAATGGACGCAGCTTCCCACGGGCTCGGAAGTTTCTATGGTTAGTGGTAGAAATAGGCGAAACATATTCGACGTATTAATGGAAGCTTGTCATCGCCAACGCAAAGAACGAATGTGTTATGCGTGCCCAAAGGAAGCTCCCGCTGTCTCGCCTCCAAGTGCTTCGTAAGTTGGTTCAAGGCTCTTCAGTACCGAGCTGACTCCGGGAAAAATCAAACGAAACGACGTCAGGTGTTTACCCTTGAAGAGGATGCTTCGAAAGTCAATGGTTCCGTCGTATTTCTGTACGATGCCCTTGCTGATCCAGAGCCCTAACCCCGTGCCTTTCGTTGACTTGGTTGTAAAGAAAGGCTCGAAAAGATGTCGGGCGTGTTCAGGTCTGATCCCCGATCCAGTGTCGCAAACTGAAACGCACAAATCCGTGCGCCCGTTCGTTTCGTTCCAGTGTGCCGCCATGCGAATGCGAAGCTTTCCCCCGAACGGCATTGCCTGAATAGCATTGCTGATAAGATTCAAGAATACTTGTCTCAGCTCGCCTGGAAAGCCACGAATTTTCCCATCGGTGAGATACTTCTTGTCGAGTGTGATTCGATTCGTTAGTAGCTGACGGCCTTGCAGTTGGAGCACATCATCGAGAATCTCTGCAATCGGCACGTTTACGGGATCTTGCGATTCCCGATAAAAGCTCAGCGTCTGCTTCGTAATATGCCCCACCCTCGCAAGCTCCGCTTCACCCAATTGAGCATAGTAGCGCGCCTCATCATCCAGGGAGGGGTGATTGCGCAAAAGATAGAATGCATTCGTAATTGCCTCTAAAGGGTTGTTGATCTCGTGAGCGATGATGCCAGCGACACGGCCCATTGCGGCGAGTCTCTCGGTTTGGCGCAATGCCTCCTCTGCTCGTATCTGCGTGGTGATGTCGCGATTGATTTCGAGAATTGATCCTACTTCCTTCTTATATACCTGGCGGCTTGCAACGATGACTTCCCGGCCGTCGCGAGTTTTCTGAACAAGATTTCCGTCCCATCTTCCGCGGTCCAGGAGCGTCGATTCGCAGTTTGCTGCTTCCACCGGATATTCGGTCTCCAGAATCTCATGAACGCGATTACCCAGAACTTCGCTACGTTTCCATCCATACAGCGCTTCAGCTCCCGCGTTCCAATAAGTAAGCGCTCCCGCAATATCTCTCACCAGAATTGCTTCGGATGCCAACTCCAACAGATCGGCGCGCTCGCGAAGAAGGTTCTCACTCTCTTGCAATTGGCGGGTTCTTTGCTCGACACGAGTTTCCAGTTCCCAATTCAGGTCTTCAAGTTCTCTGCTTTTACGATGAAGCTCGGCAAAAACCGATACTTTTGCACGTAGCACTTCGGGAACCACAGGGACTGAGATGTAGTCCACCGCTCCACTTTTGTAGCCTCTAATCCGGTCCAGATCACTTACGCGAACAGCGGATATAAAAAGGATCGCTGTCTTCTGAAAGCGCGGATGTTGCCGCATTATATCCGCCATTTCGAATCCATTGATATCAGGCATACTCACATCGAGTAAAACCACAGCAATGTCATGCCTGAGAAGTAATTCCAAACCCTCCCGACCAGACCGAGCCTTGATAAGATGGGCATCCAGATTTGCGAGGATCGCCTCATAGCTAAGAAGCTTAGCCGGTTGGTCGTCTACCATCAGAATGTTTATTTTATGCCTGTCGTTCACCGGTTCCCCCGTGGACGTAGCCCTTTTCTGGTTGCAATGTGTACGGCACTTCAAAGCAAAAGAAGGCGTATCTTATCTGTGTAACCACATGCGAAGCGCAGACAAGAGCTGCTCTGTATTCACCGGCTTCGCCAGATACTCGGACGCCCCGGCTTCCAGGCATTTTTCACGATCACCTTTCATGGCTTTCGCAGTCAGTGCAATAATGGGCAACCGTTGGAACCGAGGATTCTGTCGGATCACCTGCATGGTTTCATAACCATCCATTTCGGGCATCATGATGTCCATCAGCACGATACCGAGCTCAGGTGTCTTTTCGATGGTTTGTATCGCCTCGCGCCCTGTTCCTGCTGCCAACACCGTCATGCCACGACGCTCGAGAACGCTGCTGAGCGCAAAGATATTACGCACATCGTCATCGACAATCAGCACCTGCTTCCCAATCAATGCTTCATCGGATCGGTGCAGACGGTCCAGCATATTCTGTTTTTCCGGGGGCAAGTCGGCAACCACACGATGAAGAAAAAGTGCGGTTTCATCGAGTAATCGCTCCGGAGATTCGACATCCTTCACAATTACGCTACGAGCCAGCGAGTGAAGCCTGCTGTCCTCCTCGGGAGAAAGGTCTTTCCCGGTAAAGACTACAACCGGCAACTCGCTCAACGAGGGCGTATCGCGAAGACGTTCCAGAACCTCAAAGCCGCTCATGTCGGGCAACCGCAAGTCGAGGACCAGGCAATCGTATGATTCACTTGTGACAGCGGTCAGAGCTTCCGTGCCGGTACCAGCAAAGGTTACATCGATGTCATCGTATCCGAGCAGTGCTTCGATGCTAAGCTGTTGCGCCTTTTCGTCTTCTACTACCAAGAGTCGCTTCCGGCGAGGAGTGGCATAGGTTTTGATGCGCGTAATTGCCGCACTGAGGCCTTCTGTCGTCGTTGGCTTGGTCACAAATGCGAATGCTCCGCGCGCCAGGCCGTGGTGCCAATCTTCGTCGATTGTGAGCATCTGAACCGGAATATGACGAGTACTTGAATCCTGTTTTAAATGGTTCAATACAGTCCAGCCCAACATGTCGGGCAAAAATACATCCAGTGAAATGGCGGACGGGCGGAACTCCTTTGCTAGCGCAAGGGCCTCGGTTCCTGTGGCTGCATGAAGGACCTTGAATCCCTTGTCTCTCGAGAGATCGCAGATAAGTCGCGCATAGTGCACGTCATCTTCGACGATCAGCAATACTTCATCCCCCGTCTCCAAGTCGGTGCGGTCGTCATCGAGCCGTTCTGGATGATGTTCGGCGGCGCTAACGATCGCAACGGGGAGCAACGATACAGGACGGGAATGGACTTCGCTGCGCACAATCGTTGACGCAGTTGTAGGTCCGACATAGGTTTGCGGCAGATACAAAGTGAATGTACTCCCTTGTCCTGGCGTACTGTGGAGCTGAATCTCTCCACCCAGGAGACTTGCTAACTCCCGGCTGATTGCCAGTCCAAGACCAGTGCCTCCGTACTTGCGGCTGGTACCTGCATCGGCCTGTTGGAATGCCTCGAAGATGATTCGTTGTTTATCGAAAGGAATGCCGATTCCGGTGTCCGTTACCGAAAATGCGATGGCCGCCCCGCTCGCACTCAAAATTGGATGATTTTGTGTCCAGCCTTCGCTGGCGACTGAGACCGAGAGTTGCACATTGCCTTGCTCAGTGAACTTGAATGCGTTTGACAGCAGGTTCTTGAGTACTTGCTGCAAGCGCTTCGAATCGGTGACGAGGCTCCGCGCAAGACGTGGGTCCGTAACGATTTCAAATGCGAGCTTCCGATTGTCGGCTTCGTGCCTGAATGGGCGCGCCACCATTTCGATCAGACTGTTGAAAAATACTTCTTCGGCTTCCACTGATACCGTGCCGGACTCAATCTTCGACAGGTCGAGAATATCGCTAATCAGGTTTAGCAGATCAGTCCCAGCGCCATGGATGGTGCGAGCAAACTCAACCTGCTTGCTGCTCAAGTTGCCGTCAGGATTTTCCGCCAACTGCTGGCCGAGAACCAGGATGCTGTTGAGCGGCGTACGCAATTCATGCGACATATTTGCGAGGAATTCGGACTTATACTTTGAAGTAAGCGCGAGTTCCTTGGCTTTTTCTTCCAGCGCCCCACGCGCCTGTTCGATCTCCTGGTTCTTGCGTTCCACCTCGGCGTTCTGCTCAGCAAGCTGTTGCGCTTTTTGTGCTAATTGTTCGTTTGTCTGCTGCAATTCCTTCTGCTGAGTCTGCAATTCAGTTGCCAGCTGTTGAGACTGTTTGAGCAAACCTTCCGTTTGCATAGTTGCCTCAATGCTGTTCAAGACGATGCCGATGCTGGACGTAAGCTGCTCAAGGAACGCAAGGTGGGAGGCAGTGAAAGTGCTCAACGTGGCCAGCTCGATTACCGCCTTGACCCGGTCTTCAAATAGGACCGGTAATACAATTACATTTCGTGGGATGGCCTCGAAAAGTCCCGATCTGATGGGAGCACTGTGACGTGGCAGATCAGTGATCAGCATCCGCCGCTTCTCGGCTGCGCATTGTCCGATGAGCCCTTCGCCAACCTTGATCGTCTCTAGATGACCATCGTCCGTACTTGCATAGGCCGACAGAAGGATCATAATGTTCGACTCTTCAGACTCCATCTGATAGAGAACACCCTGTTGCGCATTTACCAAGGGGGCGAGTTCCGAGAGCAACATCCTGCCGACAGTAGTAAGTTCGCGCTGGCCTTGAAGCATCGCGGTAAATCGTGCCAGATTCGTCTTTAGCCAGTCCTGCTCTGTGTTGCGGTCTGTAGTGAGTCTCAGGTTATCAATCATGGTGTTGATGTTGTCTTTCAGATCCGCGACCTCGCCGCTTGCTTCCACCTGGATAGAGCGGGTCAAGTCACCCTTGGTCACTGCTGTCGCGACCTCCGCAATCGCACGGACCTGATTAGTCAGGTTGTCGGCCAATAGATTCACGTTTCCCGTCAAATCCTTCCAGGTGCCTGAGGCGCCGGGAACGTTAGCTTGTCCGCCAAGGCGGCCTTCCACGCCTACTTCGCGTGCGACTGTAGTCACCTGATCGGCAAACGTGGCCAGAGTATTCGTCATATTGTTGATGGTCTCAGCCAGTGCGGCAACTTCACCTTTGGCGTTCACAGTTAGTTTCTTTGTGAGTTCGCCGTTCGCGACGGCAGTTACCACCTTGACAATCCCACGCACCTGCTCGGTAAGGTTCGCAGCCATCACGTTGACATTGTCAGTGAGATCTTTCCAGGTGCCTGCAACTCCCGGCACCTGAGCCTGGCCTCCCAACTTACCCTCCGTTCCCACTTCGCGGGCTACTCGAGTCACCTCTGCTGCGAATGCGTTGAGCTGATCCACCATGGTGTTAATTGTGTTCTTCAACTCCAATATCTCGCCTTTTACATCCACGGTAATCTTTCGCGACAAGTCGCCGCGAGCAACGGCGGTGGTCACTTCAGCAATGTTGCGAACCTGCGCTGTCAGGTTGCCGGCCATTGCGTTCACCGAGTCGGTAAGATCCTTCCAGGTACCTGCAACACCTGGCACATTCGCTTGCCCTCCCAGCCTTCCTTCGCTTCCCACTTCGCGCGCGACGCGTGTCACCTCTGCGGCAAATGAGCGCAACTGCTCTACCATGGTGTTCAGAGTTTCTTTTAGCTGCAGAATCTCTCCCCGCACGTCGACAGTGATCTTCTTTGACAGATCGCCATTGGCAATTGCGGTAGCCACCTCGGCAATGTTTCTCACCTGGCCCGTGAGGTTGCTAGCCATGAAGTTGACGTTGTCCGTCAAATCTTTCCAGGTGCCCGCCACACCAGGAACCTCGGCCTGTCCGCCAAGCTTGCCGTCAGTGCCGACTTCGCGCGCAACGCGCGTCACTTCGCCGGCGAAGGCGTTGAGCTGATCGACCATGGTATTGATTGTGTTCTTTAGCTCAAGAATCTCGCCCTTCACGTCCACGGTAATCTTGCGCGATAAGTCGCCGCGCGCCACAGCTGTGGTGACTTCTGCGATGTTTCTTACCTGGCCGGTCAGGTTGCCCGCCATCGAATTCACCGAGTCGGTCAAATCCTTCCACGTGCCGGCAACGCCCGGCACATTGGCTTGTCCGCCTAATCTGCCTTCGGTACCCACCTCACGCGCCACGCGCGTCACTTCGCCGGCAAATGCATTGAGTTGGTCCACCATCGTATTGATGGTTTCTTTCAGCAAAAGAATCTCACCGCTCACGTTCACCGTAATCTTCTTTGATAAGTCGCCGCTGGCAATGGCTGTCGAGACTTCCGCGATGTTCCGCACCTGCCCCGTCAGGTTGCTGGCCATCGAGTTTACCGAGTCTGTAAGGTCTTTCCAAGTACCAGCAATGCCGGATACCTGCGCCTGCCCTCCAAGTTTGCCGTCTGTTCCAACCTCGCGGGCTACGCGTGTCACCTCGGAAGCAAAGGCCCGCAGTTGATCGACCATCGTATTGATGGTGTCCTTTAGTTCCAGAATCTCCCCTCGCACGTCGACGGTAATCTTGCGCGAAAGGTCTCCGCGCGCAACAGCGGTTGAAACCTCGGCGATATTTCTCACCTGACCAGTCAGGTTGCTGGCCATCGAGTTCACCGAGTCAGTAAGATCCTTCCATGTGCCGGCGACGCCAGGCACCTGAGCCTGACCACCAAGCTTCCCCTCGGTGCCCACTTCTCGCGCCACACGCGTGACCTCACCGGCGAAGGCGTTCAATTGATCAACCATCGTGTTGATGGTGTTCTTAAGTTCCAGAATTTCACCCTTCACATCGACCGTGATTTTGCGGGACAGGTCTCCCCGTGCGACAGCCGTTGTAACCTCGGCGATGTTACGGACCTGGCCGGTAAGGTTTCCTGCCATAGAATTGACAGAGTCTGTAAGGTCCTTCCAGGTGCCTGCGACACCTGGCACATTCGCTTGTCCGCCAAGTCTTCCCTCAGTGCCAACTTCACGCGCCACGCGAGTAACTTCTCCTGCAAAGCGGTTGAGTTGGTCAACCATTGTATTCAAGGTCTCCTTAAGTTGGAGAATCTCGCCACGAACATCCACTGTGATCTTCCGCGATAAGTCTCCGTTCGCGATTGCGGTTGCCACTTCAGCAATGTTTCTCACTTGGCCGGTAAGATTGCTGGCCATGAAGTTGACGTTATCCGTGAGGTCCTTCCAGGTTCCTCCCACGCCGGGAACCTGTGCCTGGCCACCCAATTTGCCTTCTGTACCAACCTCACGCGCTACTCGTGTTACTTCACCGGCAAAGGCATTCAGCTGATCCACCATGGTGTTAATGGTGTCTTTCAACTCCAGAATCTCGCCTTTCACATCCACGGTAATCTTGCGGGAAAGGTCACCACGGGCTACGGCTGTAGTTACTTCGGCGATGTTTCTCACCTGGGCTGTGAGGTTGCCTGCCATCGCGTTCACAGAGTCGGTAAGATCCTTCCATGTACCGGCAACGCCAGGAACGACGGCCTGGCCGCCAAGTTTACCGTCGGTGCCCACTTCGCGTGCCACGCGTGTTACTTCAGAAGCAAATGAACGCAACTGATCCACCATCGTGTTGATGGCTTCTTTGAGCTGCAGAATTTCGCCGCGAACATCAACCGTGATTTTGCGAGAAAGATCGCCGCTGGCGACAGCCGTGGCCACTTCCGCTATGTTACGAACCTGTCCGGTCAAATTACTCGCCATAGAGTTGACTGAGTCAGTCAAATCCTTCCAAGTACCGGCGACACCGGGTACCAGGGCCTGCCCCCCGAGTTTACCGTCGGTGCCCACTTCGCGCGCTACGCGAGTTACCTCTGCAGTAAATACGCCCAATTGTTGAATCATCGTATTTACGATCTTTGCGGAGCGCAGAAATTCGCCCTCGAGGGGTCTTCCGTCTACATCGAGTCTGACAGTTTGGTTCAAATTGCCCTGGGCAACAGCGGCGATGGCGCGAATAACTTCCGTTGTCGGTCTCAATAGATCTTCGACGAGGGTGTTCACAGAAACTTCCATCTCACCCCATGCACCCCGGAGTTGTTGGAATCGGGTCCGCTCCCTCGTTCTTCCTTCTTTGCCGACGGCCAAACCAACTCGATTCAACTCGCGGGCCATCTGCTCATTGGCAGCAATTATTTCGTTGAATGTGTCTGCGATCTTTCCCTCAAGACCTGTCCACGCAACGGGAAGGCGAACAGAGAAATCGCCATCTCGCATGGTCTGTAAGGCAGCCAGAATTGACCCAAGTGCGGCTGGAACTTGTTTAGTGAGAGTCTCGGACGGATCAGCCACAGCATGTCCATCGTCGCCAGATAGGTTTGCGACGGCTATGCTGCCTTCACGAGCGCCTTCACTCATCGTCTTCTCCTTGCAGGTGCCGCAAATCCGCTTGAATTGGACGAATTACAGAAGCGAGGATTCAGCGAGCAGTTGGTTTGGATTTGGTTCGGGAAAGCCCTAGCGTGGGATGCGGGGGTTATTAATAAGGTTGCCTGGCCTGGAACTGACCTTGCCCTCAGAATGCGTATCTGTTAGCCCTGCGGGTTTGAGGAGAAATTTCTCCTGGTCGTAGTCGTGGCGTGGGAATGTGGAAATCGGCATTATCGATTTCCAAGGTCTGGGGAAAGGGTGGGAAAAACAGTTTCATGGTTTTCCCAGGCTTTCCATGGACCGGCATTTCCATGCCTGCTTCCGTTGTCAGCGCACGCAGGCGGCAGCTTTCACCAGAGTATTCTCCCATTCAGTTTCGAATGCAACCGGGCTGGCATAGCCCAGCGTCGAGTGCATGCGTGTTTGGTTATACCAGAGCAGCCAGGCGATGGTTTCATCCTTGGCTTGACGAATCGTTTCGAAGCGCTGGCCATGCAGCCGTTCCACCTTCAGCCTGCCGAACAGCGTCTCCGAGCAGGCATTGTCCCAGCAGTTGCCCTTGCCGCTCATCGACTGCGTGATTGCATACTCTTTGAGCACCCTTTTGAAGTCGTCGCGGGCGTACTCCACCCCACGGACGAAGACCTGTCCGTGGGGGCCCCGGTACTGGCTGCCGCGATCGCTATGGAAGATCAGCTTGTTGTTTTCATCTGGACGGCGATAGAACCAGGCCATTTCCAAAGCGTCGATGACCAGGTTGCGCCGCATGTCGGGTTGCATCGACCAGCCGACAACCCGGCGGCTGAACAGATCGATCACGACGACCAGAAACAACCAGCCTTCCTCGGTAGCAAGTGGAGTAAGAGACAGAGCGTAGTCGAACTATTTCTCTGTCTCTCCTCCCCGAACCGGACTTGCACCTCTCAGCGCATCCGGCTCTCCGTTCAAGTGTTGCTCATAGCAAAGGTGACATCA
>JBEKRS010000094.1:0-15308 GCA_049518535.1 Occallatibacter sp.
AAACTTCCGTGTCCATTCGCATGCGCCTGGAAAATTTTCAGGCGCAGATCGTCCTCATAGGCTCGTGCCATCTGTTGTACGTCGCGGAGTATCGCCTCTACTACCTTACACTATCCTTATTAGTGCTCTAGGTTCGTGGAAAGATAGCTGCAACCATCAACATGGCGCTGTTTATCCTTTTTGCGTCTGGCGAATCCCAAAAGTTTTGCTGGCGGCGAGTCTGACAGAATAGGCAAGTCATCGGGACGAGGCCGCGATCGAAGCTTCATAGCCGCTGATAGTTATCGATTCAATATGTCTTGAACGGATGAGGCACTTGTCTGCTAGCCGGGCCTTTCACCCCATCGCGTGCGGGTCCGGGACCATCTTCAGGCTTTTATGATGACGCACGTCGTCGCCTTGCACCCAGAAGATCACGTCTTCGGCGATGTTAGTGGCGTGGTCGGCTACGCGCTCCAGGCCTCGCGCAATCATCAGCGCGTTCAGGGCTTGCGGGGCCATATGGCTCTGCTCGGCCATCACTTCGGTCAGCGACTTATAAGCGGCGCGGTTCATCGCGTCCACCGCATCGTCCATGGTGAGCACCACGTGCGCCATCTCGGCGTCAGCCTCAATGAACGCTTGCAGGCTTTTGCGCACCATCTCCGCCGCCAGCGAGGCCATTCGTGGAATATCGACGGGCAGATCGACAGCGGCCATCTGCTCCATGCTGCGCACCCGGTCGCTGATGGCTTTGGCCGCATCGCCCACCCGCTCCAGATCAGCGTTGATCTTGATCACGCTCAAAATGAAGCGCAGGTCGATAGCCATGGGCTGCTCCATGGCCAGTAAGTCGAGAGCAGCCTGGTCGATGTCGCGCTCAAGGCGATCGATTGCTATCTCGCTGCGGTTGACCAAGTCGCAAATGGACAGATCCCGCACGCGATAGGCCTCGATGGCACGTTGAATGGCCTGCTCGGCTAACCCCGCCATCACAAGCAGTTGTTCTTTCAATTCGTCCAGGCTTTGTTGAAAGCGAATGCGCGTCATCCGAACCTGCCTGTGATGTAATCTTCTGTGCGCTTGTCGCTGGGGTTAGTGAAGATCTTGTGTGTCGTGTCGAACTCCACCATGCGGCCGTTCAAAAAGAATCCGGTCTTCTCGGCGACGCGAGCTGCCTGCTGCATGTTATGGGTCACAATCACAATAGTGTACTGCGACTTCAACTGAAATATAAGGTCTTCGATTTTGGACGTGGAAACGGGGTCGAGCGCCGAAGCCGGCTCGTCCATCAGCAGCACTTCCGGGTCTACGGCCAGCGCGCGCGCGATGCACAACCGCTGCTGCTGGCCGCCCGAAAGGCTGGCGCCGGATTTCTTCTTCAGATCGTCCTTCACCTCATCCCACAGCGCCGAATTCTTCAGCGACTTCTCGACTATCTCATCCAGCGCGCGGCGGTTGCTGTAGCCGTTCAGCTTCAGCCCCGCGGCCACGTTATCGTAGATCGACATGGTGGGAAATGGATTAGGCCGTTGGAAGACCATACCCACGCGGCGGCGAATCTCAACAGGCTTGGCGCCTTCGTAGATATCGAGATCGCCGATGCGCACCGTGCCGGTGACACGCGCAATAGGGTTAGTCTCGTGCATGCGGTTGATGCAGCGGACAAAGGTGCTCTTGCCGCAGCCCGAGGGGCCGATCAATGCTGTCGCGTGGTTGGCTGGGATATGCAGATTGATATCCTGCAACGTGTGATTGGTCCCGTACCATGCGTTCAGGTTGGATACTTCTATGCCGACTCCCACTTAGCTTGCCCCTTTCAAAACGCCGCGGCTGGTCACATAGCGGACCAGCGAAACCGCAAGCACGATCAACACAATCAACACCAGCGCTCCGGCCCACGCCAGCCGGTGCCAATCGTCGTAGGGAGAGATGGCATAGACGTAAATCTGCAATGGAAGCGCGGCTATAGGCTCGTTGAGCCGCTCACTCCAGCCCACGTTGCCGAAGGCTGTGAAGATCAGCGGCGCCGTCTCGCCCGCCACGCGCGCAAAGGCCAGCATGCAGCCGGTGATGATGCCGGGAGAAGCAGTTCGCACCGTAATCGCCAGCACCGAACGCCAGTTAGGCACTCCCAAGGCCAGCGCTGCCTCACGCACCGCGTTCGGCACCATGAGCAGCATTTCTTCGGTGGTGCGGCAGACCGTGGGAATCATCATGATGCCCAGCGCCACGCCGCCCGAGAAGGCCGAAAAATGCCCTTGCGGTACGACAATCAGCGAGTAGACAGCGATTCCCATCACGATAGAAGGAACACCGTTAAGCACATCGGCCGTAAACCGCACCGCGTTAGCCAGCTTGGTCCCGCGGCCAAACTCAGCCAGGAAGATACCGCCCGCAATGCCCACCGGGACCCCAAGCAGACTGCCGACGCCGAGCAAAATCGCCGAGCCGGCAATAGCGTTGGCCATGCCGCCGCCCACCTCGCCCACCGGCTTAGGAACCTGCGTAAAAAAGTCCAGGTTCAACGAACTGGCGCCTTTATAGATAAGGTAGATGAAGATGGCCACCAGCGGCGCTACTACCAGCACGGTCGACAGAATCGCCAGCCCGCTGGCCGCGCCATCGATTGCCGTCCGCATCTTCGCCCGAAGCTGGTGTTCGTTCTGCACTCGCTCTTCTCCCAACCTGCTTTTCGATCTCTGAGCTCTAATCCCAATCTCGCTACTTCAACGTATCGACGCCGGCGCTCCTCGTGTCACAGCCCACACCAGCAGCCGGGCAAACGCATTCACAATGATGGTCACGATAAATAAGGCCAGGCCCAGTTCCATCAGCGCGCTCAGGTGCAGGTCGCCCGAAGCCTCGGCAAACTCGTTTGCGATTACCGAGGCCATCGTACTGCCATTGGCCAAAAGCGATCGGTGAATCTCCGGGCTGTTGCCGATCACCATGGTCACGGCCATAGTCTCGCCCAGGGCACGTCCCAAGCCCAGAATCACTGCGCCCACAATGCCGATGCGCGCATTACGCAGTACGCCGGTGCGGATCATCTCCCAGCGCGTCGCGCCCAGCGCCAGCACAGCCTCGCGCTGCGATTGCGGTACCGCCGACATGACCTCGCGGGTCAGCGAGGAGATGATAGGCAGAATCATGATGGCCAAAATGATGCCTGCCGCAACAAAGCCCAGGCCGGTGGGGTTATCGTCGCCGAAAAATCCCGTCCAGCCCAACAATTTGATAAGCCAAGGGTTCAGATCCTCCCGCAGCAGCGGCACCAGCACAAAGACCGCCCACAGTCCGTAGATAACGCTGGGAATCGCCGCCAGCAACTCAGTAATGAAGGCCAATGGAGCACGCAGCCAGCGCGGACACATTTCGGTGAGGAAGACCGCAACGCCTATGGCCAGTGGAACCGCCAGCAACAACGCCAGAAAAGACGATACCAGCGTGCCATAAAGGAATGGCAGCGCGCTGAAATGACTATTTACCGGGTCCCAGTAGAGGATCCGGCCGGCATAGGTGTCGGTGAAAGCCTTATAGAAGAAGTCCAGGCCAAAGCTGTTCCAAGCCAACCGCGAGCGCAACACCAACTCGAAGGCGATCAATACCACGATGCCGAAGATGCTCAGGGCGCAGAGCACCATCAGCCCGTGAAAGGCGCGATCTGCCAGCGCCGAGTTGCCGCGTGCAAGCAGGAACGCGCGAACGACTGAAACCTCGCGCGGCGCCTTTCCCGGTGAACGAGGTTCGCTCGGAGAACCGGGCTCAGGCAGAAGTTGACATTGGTGGACAAAAACTTCGGGCACTTGGTCCATCCCTCAGTCAGGCTACCGGGCCAAGATGAACGGGAGGTTACAAGATAGCAAAATCAGGCGCATACGAAGGAAAATCCACACGTGAACCGGTAATCCACTTGTGGAAAAAGAGGCCGATTTACCTGTGCAGAAGCAAGCACACCTTAACTCAGCCTCCATGGCAAAATGGCCTCACCCGCTCGGGTGAGGCCATTTGCTGCTTCGTATGCCGCCTTACTTGATCTTGATGAAGATGGTGGCGAATGTGAACAGGGTGAGGGACTCGATGAAGGCCAAGCCAAGAATAAGCAGAAGCTGAATACTGGACGTGGCTCCGGGGTTACGGGCAACGGACTCAACGGCCGAGCCGATGGCCTTGCCTTGGCCGAGACCGCAGAGGCCGGCAGCCAGCGCGATGCCGATGCCGATACCGATTGGAGCCAGATTGACAGGCGCGGAACCGCCATCGGCAAAGGCCGGAACGGCGCAGCACAAGACAGCTAAAACCATCAGAACAGTTTGCAGTTTACGCATATTTCTCCAGCTTCCCTAAGATTGACCGCCAGTGGGTGGTTGAGGCTCACCGTGCTGGCCCCCTCACGCTTGCGGTCTTCCGTTTGCCCGAAGCAGAAGCGCTCTCCGGCGGAATCCTTTTGCATCAATAAACAGTTTTCCTCGATTGACTCTACAAAGCGACAGCGTCGTGGTCGTCGTGCGCCACCGCTTGGCCCAGATAGATCATGGCCAGCATCGTGAAGACGAGCGCCTGAACCATAGAAACCAGAATGTGCAAAATCATGAAGGGTAGCGTGGCACCCAACGGAAACAGAGAGAAAAAAACCAGTGTCACCAAGTCGCCCGCGTACATATTCGCCCAGAGACGCACAGTGAGCGAGAGCAGGCGGGCGCAATGGGAGATAATCTCAATGAGAAAGAGCAGCGGCGCAATCTGCCACATGGGTCCGCAAAAATGCTTGAGGTACCCGATGAGGCCCTGCGCCCGCACGCCATGAAAGTTGTAATAGACGAAAACGGCCACGGCAAGGCCCAGCGGCACGAATGGCGACATAGTCGGCGCTTCCAAGCCGGGAATCAGGCCGAGCAAGTTGCAAGTGAGAATAAACAGGAAGACGCAGGTCACAAAGGCCTGAAAGCGCTGGTAACCGTGGCCAATGCACTGTTCTGCCAGTCCCCCAATTTGTTCATGGATTATCTCGGCGAACTGCTGCGGCGTTCCAGGCTTCTCCGCAGACAAGCTGAAACGCACAATCAGAAAAAAAACGATGAAACCAAGCACCACCAGCAGTTCCAACGCAAACGCCTGATTGACCCTGAGAGCCTGTTCCGTGGCCTTGACCGCGTCCAGGCCAGCTAATGATTGAAAAGCTTTGATCTCAATGCCCATAAAGAGGCTGTTTAGCAGGCGAACAAGTATAAAAGTTTCCGGCATGAAGGCTAAATTCTTTCTGTTTCCTGCACTGAAATGGAATCCGCAACAAGGGCGACAGCAACCTCGCGCGGCAAATTTCCCTAATTTTTCAGCATCCGCAGCCTCTCCCACAGCAGAGTTGCGACCGCCAAACTCAGGCCGCACAGAAGCGCAATGGGAGAACCTTGGAAACACTTCAGGCTACCATAAATCGCCGCGGCGAAAAACATCAGCCGCAACAGAAAGAAAGCAATGACCAAAATGGCTCCGCGCTCGGCCTTCTGCTTCCTCATACGGGCGTTGATCAGGCGGACGAGCCGTAGCCATTCGAAGATGCTTGCCGCCGAGATCAGAGTGCCGGTCATGAGCATGGCAGCGTCGCGCCAGCCCGTGACAACCAACAGCACAATTGCGGGGATAAAGCCCAGAGTCAGCGTATTGCGGATAGCCCGCTTTAGCAGGGCTTCGAGTGATTCCTCTGTGATACCGAGAATAGGATGCGTTTCTTCGGTCATGGATTCGTTTCGGAAGTTCCCTTCCCCGTTGCAGCACCGTTCCCATTTTTGGCTCCGCCACCGGTTTTGCCCCCAGCGGCCATCACCAGTCGAACCACATACACCAGCCCGGAGACACCGCCAAAAATGATCCCGAGCGTCGCGATCCATGATTGATGCAAACGGCTATCCAACCAAGCACCGGCCAGCCAGCCAACGAAGGCCGCCGAGGGCAGCAGAATCGCAATCTGCATCATCTTCTCTGCTTCAATCAGGCTAGCCAGCCTGCTGACAGGTTTGCCGCGTGGCTTGGAATCCGGAATAGGGCAGTTGAAGGGCATACCTCGTGACTCTACACCATGGGCGCCCTTCTGCGCGAAACGGCTGCGCTTACTTGGTCTTCCAGGTGGCCAGCTTCCAGGCCTTAATCCTGTACTTGCCTTCATCCTCAGACAATTGGGTAAATTGGAAAAATGTATTCACTGAAGTAGGCGCCATACCGGTGCCCGTCGCACCATTCGCCGCGTGCGTCGTTACCATGCCGCCGCCGCTTCTCGTCACCGTAGTGCTGGCCTCGTAGTAGTAGACCTTTCCCGCCTCGGCGGTGAAAGATGTCACACCAACAGCCTTTTTATCTCCTTGGGCATTCACGCACAAGTGATGGATGCCGGGTGTAACATTCAGAACAAAATACGAGTCGCCGTAGTTGGCGCCCACCCAGTTCCCGTCCACTCCGTAGCGGACAGTGATCATGTGGAAGGAAGCTCTCGCGTTTTGTTCTTCTACAAAGATAATCTGCGCACTGCCAGCCGGAGGAGGCTCAGGCGCCGGTTGATTTTTCAGTGTGCTCACATCAAATTTGATCTTTTCATCGCCGCAGGAGTCCGGCAGGATAGTCTTGGCACGAGCTTGCACCGCCGAGAGCAGCGACGCACAGAGGAGCAATACAACCAGTCTGGGAGTCATGGCAATCATCCTATACGGGAAGGTGCCGGTAGCGCCAATAATCTTGTGACTGTGTCACAGAGAGATGCGCATCCCCACACCGTCCGAATCGCCGCCCATGCAACGGACGATATACTGGCTCTTGCACCGTTGACGCAGTTACCGCAAAGGAAGACAGAGTGTTCGATTCGGAATTTGAGCGCAGTCTCTTTGACCTGCGCAAGGCAAAACTCGAGGAGATAGTCAAGCTGGGCCAGGCGGCCTATCCCAACCAGTTCCCTGCCTCGCATACCATACCAGCCGTGCGTGCAAAGTGGGGTGAGGCGACAGCGGAAGTCCTCGAAGCCAGCCGCATCACGGTCGCAGTCGCAGGACGCATCATGGCGATCCGCGCACAAGGCAAGGCCGGCTTTGCCACGCTCCAGCAGGACGGCCAGCGGTTGCAGATTTATGTGCGCCTCGATGCAGTGGGCGAGCAAGGCTTCGCGCTCTATAAGCTACTCGACCTGGGCGACCACATCGGCGTCTCGGGCTATCTCTTTCGCACGCGGACCGGTGAGCTGACAATTCATGTCGAGCGACTGACCTTCCTCGCCAAGGCCATGTTGGCGCTGCCTGAGAAGTTTCATGGCCTCGCCGACGTCGAGTTGCGCTACCGACAGCGGTATGTGGACCTGTTCGCCAACCTCGAAGCGCGCGAAGTCTTCGTCAAGCGCGCCAAAGCGCTGAAGGCTCTGCGCAAATTTTTCGACGATCGCGGCTATCTTGAAGTTGAAACACCGATGATGCAGCAGATCGCCGGTGGAGCGGCTGCACGCCCCTTCAAAACACACCACAACGCCCTCGATCTCGATCTGTTTTTGCGCATCGCGCCTGAACTCTACTTGAAGCGGCTGGTGGTCGGCGGCCTGGACCGTGTCTACGAAATCAATCGCAACTTCCGCAACGAAGGCGTAAGCACGCAGCACAATCCAGAGTTCACTATGCTCGAGTTCTATCAAGCCTACGCAAATTATCACGACCTGATGCAGCTCACCGAGGAACTGATCGAGTTTGTGGCGCAGGAGGTGAACGGGACCACTCTGACAAACTTCAACGGCGTGGAGATTGATCTGAGCAAGTGGACGCGGCTGACCATAGATCAGGCAATCGTTGAGAACTGGGACGAAAGTGCCGGAATACGGCCTACGCTATCCAGCCTAGGGAGCAAACCCAGCCTTCTTGCTTGGCTCGATGTGGTTGAGACATCGAAGCTCGATAAGAATCCGACACTTTATCCTGAAGTGATTTCCGAGGAAGAGCGCGAACGTAGGACGCGTCATATGGTGCTATACGCGAGTCTTAGCCTGATAAGAGACCTTCTTAGGCGTGACGATCTATCTCTCGGTAAGGCTGTGTATCAGGTATTCGAGGCAGTAGCCGAACCCAAGCTCATTCAGCCGACCATAATCTACGACTACCCGGTGGAGGTTTCGCCGCTATCTAAGGCGAAACCGGATGATCCGGCACACGTCGAGCGCTTCGAGTTCTTCTGCGGCGGCTTTGAACTGGGCAACGCCTTCAGCGAGTTGAACGATCCCGTCGAGCAACACAAACGATTTTCCCAACAGCTTGCCGAGCGCGACCGAGGCGACGACGAGGCGCACCAGATGGACGAAGACTACGTGCGTGCGCTGGCCTACGGGTTGCCTCCGACCGGCGGCGAGGGCATCGGTATCGATCGTCTCGTGATGCTGTTGACCGGTTCGAAGTCCATCCGCGACGTGATTCTCTTTCCGTTGATGAGGAATCAGCAATAAGCCAGCAGCAGTCAGCAATCAGCAAAAGATGGCGAGTAAACAACCTCAGTAATCGACTTGCAATTCCCGTGCATGGCCCAGTCTTCGCATTTTCGCTGACCGCTGAAAGCTGACAGCTGATAACTGAATTAGGAGTTCGACCCACAGTGAACATTCTCTTCGTCGGCGACATCTTCGGCAGCGCGGGACGCCGGATCGTGCGCGAGCACATCGACCATCTGCGCAAGGCGCATGAGGTGGAGCTGATCGTCATCAATGCGGAAAACGCAGCCGGCGGCTTCGGCATCACACCGCAGCTCGCCGAGGATCTCTTCGATCTGGGCGCAGACGTTTTGACTACCGGCAACCACGTGTGGGACAAGCGCGAGCTGATCGATTATATGGAATCAGTTCCTGTCGAGAGCCACGAGCGTGCGCGCCGCGTGCTCAGGCCAGCCAACCTTCAACCGAGATTGCCTGGCTACGGTGTCTACGAAGGAACCACGCAGAGCGGCGTTGACTACGCAGTCATCGACCTGCAAGGCTGCGTCTTCATGAACACAACCAACGACCCCTTCCACGCGGTCAACGATCTGCTCACGAGTATCAAGGCCAAGGTCATTGTGGTGGACTTCCATGCCGAAGCTACCAGCGAGAAGGTCGCGATGGGCTGGCATTTGGATGGCCGCGTGACTGCGGTCCTAGGCACGCACACGCACATTCCCACAGCCGACGAGCGAGTACTGCCGGGCGGAACCGCCTACCAGACTGATGTAGGCATGAGCGGTCCATACGACAGCGTGATCGGCGTCGAAAAGGACTTAGTGGTGCGTAAGTTTCTCACCGGAATGCCAGGAAAGTTCGAGGCAGCCAAGGGCAACCCAAAGATGTGTGCTGCGCTGGTGGCCTGCGATCCAGCTAGCGGGCGCGCCTCGCGGATTCAGCGCATCATGCTCGGGGAATAACAGCGATCACCACTTTCCACTTACTTAATGAGCGTGGCCTTTGCGTCCGGATCAGTCGACTGAACGGATTTGCCCTGGACCTCGGCCGCTTTCCTCTGAACCGCCTTTTTTCTCGAACGCTGCGCCGCTGAATGCGTAGCTTTCAGCAACTTTCCCTTGCCATCGAAGGTCATGGTCCACTGCATTGGCCTGGGTACCGCCGACACGTCCTTAAACGAAATAACGGCTCCCCCGTTGAGGGGAATCATCAGCTTGCCAGTCGGCGCAGCGGGGAGTTTCTGGACTGCAGTCTCTTCCGGCGGTCCAATCTGCGGATGCGCTCCCGCAAGGGCGGCGTAGCAGAGACCAGTCGCAAGCCACGCGGGAGCCTTGACCGGGTGCTCTTCGGCGCGAATGTGATTGAAGGCGGAGACCGTCATCGCGTTGACGGGAGCGGGCGAGAAGAGCGAATAGCCGCGACGCTGAATCGGGATGACACGTACCTGCCCCAAATCGCCGCGCGGAATCGATGCCGAAAAGACGCTCACATCGCCTATGCCATTGTTGCGCGTGAACTCGATAAAGAGATGATCGGGCAACGCGGAGCAGACCACCTGCTGGTAACTCCACTTGCCAGGGTTGAATTCCAGACCGGCAACCCCGGCGCGCTCGCCGATCGCAGACTCTGTCTTAGCCGCTAGATCACGATCCTGCTGGCTCATCCTGTCAGCAAGCAAGAATTCCAAGGGACGGGTTTCTTGCGGACTGGCAGATTCCGGCGTCTCGCTGCCAGGAGGAAAAGGCATGGGGCGCTGATCAGCGTTGCGCACATGACTCGGATACGGGGCGGGGTGATCCGGGTCCGTCTGGGCCTCAACAGGCATGCACGCCAACGCAGCGGCGGCAATGACCAGGGCGGCGGGAAGGACTTTAAGGCATTCCATGCTGCCCCCAGCCTACCACCACCGCAGTCGAATGGCAGATTTCAAGCACAAGAAGGGCAGCCTGCATGCAGGCTGCCCTTGATGACCCAGGAGGAGGGTCTGGCGCGCCGGTCGCCTTCCCTATCCAGCGCAATCGACGTTTCAGAACCGATTAAACACCTATCAATTTGCCGCCGGCCTGTGCCCGGCTGATGGTTTATGCGTCGTGGCGCCTGGCTTCTTCTTCTCCGGCACGATCGTCCCGTCGCGGAGCACGATTTGCGCGGTTTGCTCCATGGTGGCCGTGGCCGGAACTTGCACGAAAGAGTCATAAGTTCCCACCAGAGTGGTCGCCGGAGGAATCTTGAACTCGAAGCCAACTGCGGGAATTTCCTTGGCCGTCAGCGGAGTTTTCATATTGACAATGAAGTCGGCATAGGGCGGTTGGGCCTCCTTGGCATCCGGCGTTACGGCCATCTTGATCACCGTCGCGCTCGCTTCGATCACCTTCCCAGGGACCGGCGTAACTTGATCCTTCAGCACGGCCCACAGTTTGTCGGTGTCTTCCTTGACGCCGTTGGCCAGCACATATTCTGTATCAACCAGAGCCATCTTGCTCAGGTCGGAAGTTTCCACCATCGCCTTGTGAGCAAGCTCAGCCGGCGTGGGCGCAGGCGAAATGGCATAGGTGGGCGGCGGGAAGACGGTGGCCGCGGCCAAGGTCTTGACGCCGTCCAGTCCGTCCAGATTGCCGTGATATTTCGTGTAGTAATACTCCATCTTTTGTTCGATCGGAGCCTTCAGATTCGCAGGCGCGAAATTCCAGGCGCGAGCATAGAACCATATCGCCTGCACCAGGTCCTTGGCGTCCGGCTTAGTGTAGGCCTCCGCCAATTGCAGCGTATCCCACAGTCCAGGACCGCCCTTGGTCTGATCGGGCGTGTAAAGCATCAGCTCGCTGCGATATTCGCCGATCCCGCCCTTCGGGTCCTTTTTTGAGATGATGTCATCCAAAGCGATGGCCGAGTGAAAAGTCGGATAGGTTCCACCGGTCAACTTCTTCCACTCATCGGCGGAGGTGGCAGCAGGCTTAGCGGCGGCCAGGCCCTTCTGAGCCAGCACTGCCGCATCATCGCAGGTTTGCGGGTCAGTACTAAAGCCAGTCTTCGGATCGACAGTTTTGGCGCACTGGCTCTTCTTGATGTAGACCGAGATGAAGATCGCCTTCATGTTGCCGGGATCCACCTGAAGCAGGCGGCTGGCCGCGCTGAGAGTCTTGTTCGCATCACCCAAACCCTGGTAGGTGTCGATGAGAGAATCGAGAACCGCGCTCTTGACGACGCTCTGTGGATAAGCCGTCAAAAAGCTCTCCAGGCAAGTAGCCTTGGCCTTCGGGTCGGTCTGCGTGGAGCAGTTTTGGTATGTGTTGAACTCTGCCGGATCCTTGATGGTAATCGAATCCTGGGCACGAAGCATGGGCGCGGCAACGAGGCTAATGCTCGCCCACGTCATCACGGACGCAAAGACTAACTTCTTCATTCAGTACTCCTGGGAAATGCAAAAATCGAGCTCAGTGTTCAAAACCCCCGCTCGTGGAATCTACAACCGTTACTTTTGGGCGGTTGAAGACCGGGGTGACGGTAACTGCAGCACCTCGGATTCCAATGCGGTGTTGGAAGGATTATAGAAAGCCCTGCCCTCCGTGACAAGCAGAGTTATGCGAGAAAGAAATAAAAGTTACTTCAAGGCCTACAACGGAACCCAGAGGTACGGGTTCTTGCTCCGCGAAAAGCCGGACTGCCCAGACCTCCGCGCCCCATGCAAAGTCACTCCTTGCGGATAATTCGGTATTTACTCCCAGCTTCATTGGAGCAACCGCAACAGCTCAGCCTGCTCAGCCAGGAAAGCATCGTGACCGTGAGCGCTGGTCATCTCCCGGTAATCTGCTTGGACGCCGGCCGCGCGCATAGTGTAAGCAAAGTCACGCACCGTCTGAGGCGGAAAGAGCCAATCGGAGCTGATGCCGACAAAGCTCACATGGGCGCGAATCCCGCTAAAGGCCTCCGCCGAAGAGCAGCCGCGCAGCGGGTCCCAGGTATCCATGGTGCGCAGGATGGCTAGATAGGAGTTGGCGTCGAAGCGCTCGATGAACCGCTCGCCCTGGTGGTCGAGGTAGCCGGCAATATCGAAGCGGCCGCCAATCAGCCCGCCGCCTTGCCCATTCTCCAAGGCACTCGGCCCCCACGGGTCCTCTCCGTTGCGGTTCGGATTGCGGCCATAGCGCTCGTCGAACAGCTCGGCTGATTTGTAGCTGAGCATGGCGATCTGGCGAGCCAGCGCCAGACCTTTCCTTGGAGGACGCTGCGGCAGATAATGACCGTCAGCCCACTCCGGGTCATGCTGAATGGCCTGGCGCTGCAGATGATTGAGCGCGAGCCCCATGGCTGAGAGCGGCGCCACGCCGATGACCAGCGCTTTCTGCACGCGTATTGGATCGTGCACGGCCCAATCCAGAGCTTGCATGCCGCCGATGGACCCTCCCATCACCAGCCGCAACCGGCGAATGCCCAGCGAGTCCAGCAGTCTGGCTTGCGCCCGAACGTTGTCGCGAATCGAGACAAGCGGAAACTCCGGGCCGTAAATCTTGCCTGTTTCGGGGTCGACTGAGCCCGGGCCTGTCGAGCCGTAACAGGACCCGAGCATGTTGATGCAAATCGCGAAATCATGTTCCAGAGACAGTACGCCGCCGGGTGCAAAGACCTCCGGCCACCAGGCCCCAACCAGCGCCGAACCGGAAAGCGCATGGCAGACTAGCACGGCGTTATCCTTAGCCGCATTCAGCCGGCCATACACCGCGTAATGCAGCGTAACGCCGGCCAATGCGCGGCCGCAATCCAGCAACAATGGCTCGTCGAGCACGAAGTCGCCTTCATAGGTGGGCTCCTGAAATGAGGTTGTTGGCGGAGACACTCCAGTTCCGGCTCGCGATTCGGTCATAGTCTTCATTGTGCAGCAAGACACCCAGTCTTGGTTGCGCCCGTGAAAGTATGTCCGTTAGCAGCCGCAATTGCCTGGTCGAGATCGGCAATAATGTCGCGAATATCCTCGATGCCCACCGACAGTCTCACCAGTTCGGGAGTGACGCCGGTCGATGCCTGCTCCTCAACAGAAAGCTGTGCGTGCGTGGTCGAGGCCGGGTGAATCACCAGCGACTTGGCATCGCCGATGTTCGCTACCAGCGAGAACAGTTCCAAAGCGTCGATCAGCTTCTTCCCTGCCTCATAACCGCCCCCCGTCGCTCCAGCCTTGATGCCGAACGTAATCAGCGCTCCTTGTCCGGTGGGCAGGTACTTCTGCGCCCGCTTGTAATAGGGGCTGGACTCCAAGCCAGGATAGTTAACCCACTCCACGCCGGGATGCTGTTCCAAATGCTTGGCCACAGCCAACGCATTCTGAGAATGGCGCGCCAGCCGCAGATGCAGCGTCTCGATCCCTTGCAGCAGCAGGAAAGCGTTGAAGGGCGAGAGTGCCGCGCCGGTATCGCGCAATCCCTGCACCCGCGCCTTCAGGATGAACGCCAGCGGCCCGAATGCCTCGGTGTAGACAAGTCCGTGGTAAGACGGGTCCGGCTCGGTGAACTCCTTGAATCGCCCTGATGCCGCCCAGTCAAACTTGCCCGCATCCACAATGACGCCGCCAATGGTTGTCCCATGCCCACCCAAAAACTTTGTAGCCGAGTTAACCACGATATCCGCGCCCCACTCGATAGGCCGCACCAGCGCCGGCGACGCCGAGGTGTTGTCGATAACCAGCGGCAGCTTGTGCTCGTGAGCGATCGCGGCGATCTTCTCAATGTCCACCACATCCAGCTTGGGATTGCCCAGCGTTTCGGTATAAACGGCGCGCGTCTTGCCGTTGATCGCCGCCTTCAGGCCGTCAAAATCGTCCGCGTCCACAAATCTAACCGTGATGCCCAGCTTCGGCAGTGTGTAGTGGAAGAGGTTGTAAGTCCCGCCATAAAGCGATGTGGTCGAGACAATCTCGTCTCCTGCCCCAGCCAGCGTGGTCACAATCAGCGTCTCCGCCGCCTGGCCCGAGGCCGTCGCCAGTCCCGCCGCGCCGCCTTCGAGAGCCGCAACTCGCTTTTCAAAAACGTCTGTCGTGGGGTTCATGATGCGCGTATAGATGTTGCCAAACTCTTTCAGCGCAAAGAGCCGGCCTGCGTGGTCCGCATCCTGGAAGAGATAGGAGGTGGTCTGGTAAATGGGCACCGCGCGCGAACCCGTTGTGGGGTCGGGCGATTGCCCGGCGTGGACGGCCTGGGTGGCAAGCTGGTACTGCTTCGATTCGGACATGGTCGACGACTCCTTGGGATATTTGGGATATTTGGTTGCTTTCGCAGTTACTAAGATTTGGGCGTCCAGCCTTCACGCAATTCGCGAAGGCTGGAAATCATGCGCATAACAAAACGGCCCGAATCCTCTTCGGACCCGGACCGCCTGGCTTCAAGATCGGTTGCGTCTAACGCATCTGCCTCTCAGGAACCAAACGGACGCGTCCGCACGCCATACACATGCACATGGCCATGACCGCAATTCCGTATTCCCTTGAGTTCGGCATTAGAAGCAGTATTCACGGAAGACTGGGGCAATGTCAAATATATTCGCCAACTAAGCTAATGCCAGAGTTCTAAATCGGAGATTCCGAAGCGGGCAGGGTCCTTCATCGGAGATTCCGGAGAAAACAGTGGCCTTCATTGGAAATTCCGGAGCTAACAGGAGCATTCATCGGAGATTTCGGAGGAAGCGGGAGCTTCAGCCCTCTGAATGCGGGCGAAGTTGCGGCCTTCACAGGGTACGGGAAAACTAGTTCGGGCGTTAGGCCGGGGATTTATCCCCGGCCTTCTATGAGACGGCTGGTGCTGTCAAGGTTTTTGTTTTTGCATTTGTTTTTTCCTTAGTGGCGTTTTTGCCTTTGCTTTTGCTGGTTCTCGTGTTTTGCATTCATCTCGGGCTTCTA
>JBEKRS010000095.1:0-14971 GCA_049518535.1 Occallatibacter sp.
CTCTCAATGCCATGCAGAAGGAAGGTTCCAAAGGCTCCCTGAGAGGAAAGTTCAAGCGCGCAGGTTGGGATGATCATTACCTGTTCCGCTTGCTGGAGCTATTTTGAAATGCGATTGCCCTGATTCCTTATGCGGTCTTCATTGACCAAACACGAAATGTCTGCCAAAATATCCCTACGAACCGGAGCGTTGCAAACGTAATGGCATCTGGCGCGCAAAGCCAGAGCGGATAGACGACTCTCTTTATTCCCGTGTTTTGGCAATCCAGCTCCGTATTGCAGATTCAGTCTGCCATCTTTTTGCCTTCACAGAAAGGAGGCAAGTCGTGTCGAGTCAGGACGAAGTCCCCAGTCACGAACGTGCGATGCAATCGAGCAGTCGTGCAAATTCCGCGCTCATGGGAATTTACGAGATCTCGAAGCTGCTTACGCGTCCCGCTCGACTAGAGATGGCGCTCTCTGGAGTCATCAATCTTCTAGCCAGTTTCTTAGATATGAACAACGGCCTGATTGCACTGCTTGATGAAGAGGACCGGACGTCTATGGTTGTTGGTGCAGGATGGAGCGAGGCGACAGCGAGAGAGCATTTCGAACGGCTTCCTGAACAGGCTGTGGGCCAGATCGTTGTCTCAGGTATGCCACTGGTTGTGCGCAATATAGCAGGAAGTCCGCTTTTCGCGGATTGGGGCGAGTTAAACTCTGGCGATCCTTCCATTCAGAGATCGTTTGTCGGTGTTCCGATTAAGGGAGACGACCGCACGGTTGGCACCATCATGATCGAACGGCTTGACGGTAACTCCTCTCCCCATACGCTTGACGAAGATGTGCGCTTCCTGACCATGGTGGCCAATCTGGTGGGCCAGTCCGTTGCTCTGCAAACATTGGTTGCCAAAGATCGTGAACGACTGATGACTGATCGTCATCGGCTTGAAAAAGAGTTGGAGCAACGCACCGAGTCGAAGCACGACGGAATCGACTGGATCATAGGCGAAAGCGCTGCAATTCGCGAAGTGGTTGAAAAGATTCAGCAAGTTGCGCGATGCAACCTGCCAGTTCTGCTCTGCGGAGAATCAGGTACTGGCAAAGAACTATTTGCGCGCGCCATTCACGAGTATTCCCCACGCAACGAGAAGCCCTACATCCGACTGAATTGCGCGGCGCTATCTGAGACAGTTCTGGAATCGGAGTTGTTTGGTCACGAGCGTGGGGCTTTTACGGGCGCTATCGGATTGCGCAAGGGCCGCTTCGAGTTGGCTGACGGAGGGACTCTCTTTCTCGATGAGATCGGAGAGATTTCTGGTGCGTTTCAAGCCAAGCTGCTGCGAGTGCTACAGGAGGGCGAGTTTGAACGTGTGGGTGGCAGTCGCACCATCAAGGTTGATGTGCGGCTGGTGGCGGCAACCAACAGGAACCTGGAAGCAGCAGTGCTGGCGGGTCAATTCCGCTCTGACCTCTACTATCGCATCAGTGTCGTGCCCATTTTTCTTCCGCCCTTGCGGGAAAGGCGCGAGGATGTAGGGATGTTGGCCAAAGAGTTTTTACGCCGTTTCAATCAGGAGCATGGGGTCTCGCTCACACTCTCCAAACGCGCAATGGAGGTGTTGTGCGCCTGCGACTTCCCTGGCAATGTGCGAGAGCTGGAGAGCTGCGTAAAGCGCACGGCGGCGCTGGCGAAGGATTCGGTGATCGTAGTGGAAGATTTTGCTTGCAGCAACGATAGCTGTCTTTCGCTCGTGATGGGCAAGTCCATGAACAAGATGCAGCAACAACAGACGGGCTATGTACCACTCCCTGTCTTCTCGCCGAAGCAAGAACGCTCATGGCCCGTACACAGAATTGCTGAGCGTTCAAGCGTTGCTGCTGATAGCGACATCGAGGATCAAATATCTTTGCAAAGTTCGAACGGTACGCAAGAAGACGCTGCTGAACACCAGCGCTTGGTCGATGCCATGGAGAAGTCCGGATGGGTTCAAGCCAAGGCAGCTCGGATACTGGGCTTAACCGCACGCCAGATGGGCTACGCGCTGCGAAAGCACAGCGTCGAGATCAAGCGATTCTGATCGTTCTCTAAGCTCTTGACGATTTTTCCTCGTGCAAATTCCATCGCCCGATTGCGTTGAAAATACTGCTCCGATGTTCGAGTTGCAATGGCCGATTTGCGACAAAGCCGATGTATATCTCGTCTTGTGTCAGGATTACGACACAAGACGAAACAGCCGTAAAATGTGCAGTATCTGCAAGATCGACTTTGGCGGTTGAGTTGCATCAGACCCTTGCAACACCCGTAGTCCGGGGCACTCCGACACGATGGGGGATGCAATGAAGCTTGGCACTCGAAAGGCCGTCGCACAGTTGCTCGTGATGCAGCCAGCTCTTCCTGGGAGTGGACAAAAAGGCTGCGGTTCAAAGAGCGGAAACGGCAAATCCAGTTGCGGCTCAGCCGCAGGGCAGGGCGATCTGTCGCCGGAGATATGGGAAAAGGTAAAGAACCATCCCTGTTACAGCGAAGAAGCGCACCACCACTATGCGCGTATGCATGTGGCCGTGGCACCAGCCTGCAATATCCAATGCAACTACTGCAACCGCAAGTACGATTGTTCGAATGAATCCCGGCCAGGTGTTGTGAGCGAACGGCTGACTCCGGAACAGGCGGCCAAAAAAGTGCTTGCCGTGGCCTCGAATATCCCTCAGATGACCGTGCTCGGTATTGCTGGTCCCGGCGACCCATTGGCTAATCCCGAGAAAACCTTTAAGACCTTCGAGCTTGTGACCCAGACGGCTCCGGACATCAAGCTATGTCTTTCGACCAACGGACTTATGCTCCCCGAATACGTCGATAGAATCCAGGCGCTCAACATCGATCATGTAACGATCACCATCAACATGATTGATCCAGAGGTCGGCGCAAGGATCTATCCCTGGGTCTACTACAACAAGAAGAAGTACGAGGGAGTGGAAGCGGCTAGGATTCTGAGCGAGCGTCAACTGCTGGGCCTGGAAATGCTTACTGAGCGCGGCATCCTTTGCAAGGTGAATTCAGTGATGATTCCTGGCGTTAACGATCATCATCTGGCAGCGGTCAACAAGGCAGTCAAGTCGCGCGGTGCCTTTTTGCACAACATCATGCCCTTGATCTCCGCACCTGAACATGGCACGGTCTTCGGACTCAACGGAATGCGCGGACCGACCGCACAAGAGCTAAAGGCCTTGCAGGATTCGTGCGAGGGCGAGATGAACATGATGCGCCATTGCCGCCAGTGCCGTGCGGATGCGGTGGGTCTGCTCGGCGAGGATCGCAGCAATGAATTCACAACTGAAAAGGTCATGGAGATGGACGTTCACTACGATCTGGAGATCCGCCAAGCGTATCAGGAGGAGGTGGAGAGGCAACGCGCAGCTGTGGCTGCGGCTCGGAATGAAGAACTGAAGACGCTCGCAGGCACAGATAGCGATATTTCCCTTCTGATCGCTGTTGCAAGCACTGGGGGAGGACGCATCAACCAGCACTTCGGTCACGCCAAAGAGTTTCAGGTTTATGAGGTCAGCACTATGGGCGTGAAATTTGTTGGTCATCGCAGGGTGGATAACTACTGCCAGGGCGGTTTCGGAGAAGAGGAAAGCCTGGAAACCGTGGTTCGCGCCATCAACGACTGTGCTGCCGTATTCATCTCTAGGATTGGCAATTGTCCACGCGAGGGGCTACTAAAAGCAGGCATCGAGCCGGTGGATCGATTTGCGCTGGAGTACATCGAGCAGTCTGCACTTACTTATTTCAGAGAGTATTTGGAGCGAGTGCAGAGCGGAGAGATCGAACATAAAAAGCGTGGCGACGCCGATATACGGCAAGGCGCACTCATCGCAACCTAAATGTGCAGAAAAAGAAGGTCAATAATGGCATACATGATCAAGGAGTCAAACTGCACGGGATGCTCGGCGTGTCAGAGCGAATGTCCCAATAATGCAATCTTCAAGAAGAATTTTGCCTTCTTTATTGACCTGGCAAAGTGCACCGAATGCATCGGCTTCTTTGACGAGCCGCAATGTGCCGCAATTTGCCCGATGCCCAAGACATGCATCATCAACCCAGATGTATCTCGATTTGCTGCGGCGGTGTAGATGAGCGAGACAAAGCAAATATCCACGGAGTTGACGCCTGCGGCAGAGAAGTTTATTCGCCGCATGATGCGGTGTGGAACGGGTTCGTTCTCGGGCTTCAGACTCAAGGTCCGGCCAGGCGGGTGTTCCGGTCTTGCCGTCGAGTTTGATCTCGCTGCTGAGCCAGAAATCAACGAGATTGTTTGGACTCATTCGGCACTGCGTATCTTTCTCGACAGCGCGAGCTGTCTTTTACTGAATGGAGCGACGGTGGATTTCATTGACAGCCGTTCGCTCACAGGATTTGTTATTACAACACCGGGGGGAACCGCACATGCATGTGCACCGGTCTCAACGCTAGTGCCGGTGGATGCACTCGTCAGGCGCTGAGGTATTCGAGAGGAGGGACGCATGTTACTGCGCAAACCGGAAAAGGCGCTGGATTGGCAAGGACGCGAAGTGTGCTGCAATGGCTGCGTTCACCGCGAACTGATTCACGAAGATCGCTGCCGGCAGAAACACGTCTGCGTCCAAGATCGCTCTCCATCGCGCATTGAGGAGTTCTTCAAGACCAACCCTGGCCTGGCTAACGATTTTCTCTCCCATCCCTACTTTGAAGTGCGTGCAGCAGCGGCCAAATATGCCGATGTCTTTCGGCTGACCGCCCTGCTCAACGATGAAGACGAATCCGTGCGCTGGAATGCGGCCCTGCGGCTTCCCCGCCGTTTCCTCTTGCGGTTGCGCGATGATCCCCATCGCGAGGTGCGGATTCGCATTGCCTCGCATCTTGAGGGCGAAGAACTGATGCCAATGAGTTCGGATCCAGACTACTTTGTGCGCCAGATCGTTGCGCAGCGCATTGGAGTGCCGCAACTTAAATACATGATCGACGATCCAGACCCTGAAGTGCGTCGCGCCGTCGCGCAGCGAATCCCTCCCGAATGGCTTTTTCAGATGGTGGACGATCCTGACGCTTCGGTCTGTCTTGCGGTTGCCGAGCGCCTGACGCCAACACAGATGTTGGCACTGCGCTTTCATCCCGACATTCGCGTTCGTTACGAAGCAGCCGGAAGGGTTCCTGTCAGCACACTCGATGTTATGCGCAAGGATGCAGATCCGCTTGTGCGCGAGCTGGTTGAGGAGAGATTGCTTGAGGCCCGGAATCCCCTCGAAGAGGGTCGTGCCGTTCTTCAGATGAAATCGACGAACGGTGAAGATAGGAGGCGCTGACATGTCAAAGATCGTGCGTGATGGCTGGGTTGTGGAGTTGGATGGAGCTCCGCAGTTTGAGTACGGACAAAAGGTCCGATCTAAATCCATGATACGCAACGACGGCACGTTTCCTGGAAAGGATATAGGCGAAGTCCTCGTCAAGAAAGGCGAAGAAGGATATGTCATCTCGATCGGAACTTTTCTTCAGCAATACTATATCTACGGCGTCGAGTTTCTTGGAAGCGGCTTCCGGGTGGGCATGAAACGAAAGGAGCTTGAACCAGTAGAGCTTCTTGTTGCTGGAGGTGGAGCATGACGGAAACGAGTGCACCACGCTATGAATGGGGGCAACGCGTCCAGGCCGTCGCGAACCTACTCAATGACGGATCTTATCCAGAGCAGCCATCGGACGCTCCGCTGGTTCAAAGTGGTGAAGCGGGAGAAGTTGTGCAAGTTGGCTGTCATACCGACTCGGGAACAATTGTCTATATGGTTGAGTTCGCGCTCAATCGAATCGTGGGATGCTACGAGCAGGAACTGGAGCCGTGGCAATCGAATGGAGGAGCGCAATGAAGGTCATGATCCGCAGAAGTAGCTCTGGTGTGCTTTCAGCTTATGTAGCCAAGAAAGACCTGGAAGAGCCAATCGTTGAAGTCGAAAAGCCGGAGATGTGGGGCGGGCTGATCACACTCGCCAATGGATGGCGGCTGGAGTTGCCCGCAATGAGTGCTGGAACTACATTGCCGATTACGGTAGACGCACGAAAGATGTTGGAAAACGAGGTGCCGGCTTGAATGTCAACCCGCTGGACTCGATTGCGGAAGCATTCGACGGCGGCAATGCAATTCCCTTTCTTGGCCCAGGAGTATTGTCTTTGGGTAAGGAAGGGGGCCAATTACCTGATTCACACACGGCTCTTGTCGGGCATTTGACATCGAAGAGCAGCGTGCCCCACAAAGTCAGAACTAATCTAGGCGCCGCGGCGCAATTCATTGAGAATTTCAAGCATCGCAGTACAGTGACCAATGCGATGACAGAAGCATTCAGTCCGAATGCACAGCCCACTTCGCTGCACACACTGCTGATGAGTTTGCCTGCGTTGCCATTGGTTGTTCACGCCTGGTACGACGACCTTCCTCAAAAGGCGATGCGCGCGCGCCCTGGATGGGGCATGGCGCAAGGTGTGAGCCAGTCGGAACATTTCGGCGACTGGATTTACTTTTACAACTCAGATGGCACGTACGCTGGAGTGGAGGCTGACCAAGGGTTTGTTGACTGGAAGACTCTGCTGTACCAGCCATTCGGCTCGGTATGGCCCGCTCACAATTACCTCGTCTCCGACTCCGACTTTGTGGAAGTACTGACAGAGATCGATATTCAGACTCCGATTCCGGCTTGCGTGCAGGAGAAACGGAAAGGGAGAAGCTTTCTCTTCCTTGGGTGCAGGTTTTCAACGCAACTGGAGCGGCTCTTTGCGCACCAGATCATCAAGCGATCATCCGAGAAGCATTGGGCCATCCTGCGCGAGGAGCCGACACGCAACGAGGCGCACTTTCTTGAAGAGCACAACATAGAACGCATTTCGATGACTTTGGATAAATTCGTTACTGAACTGTCAAAGAAACAACAATCCGAATGAAGGCATTCGTCGCTGATCCGTCGCATTCGCTACAAAGAAACTCTCGATTGTCGCATTCGACACAGAAACCAAAAACCAATAAACCGCTCATGATAAGCGTCTTAGTTGAATATTCGGTTTGGCACCGGGATTGCCTATAGATAAGCGTACACCGGAGCGCAAGGATGCGCATCGACATTTAGCAACCTTGATCCGACACTCATCTGGTCGCTGCTCTGTTGTAAGCAGATGAGAACGCAGATGAAAGATTTTGAGAATCAGGAACGAATCACAGAACCCAGGAGGGTACGATGGCTAAACTGCGGCAGATTGCTTTTTACGGCAAGGGCGGAATCGGAAAGTCCACCACATCGCAAAACACATTGGCGGCGCTTGCAGAGATGGGGCAGAAGATTCTCATCGTCGGCTGCGATCCGAAGGCAGACTCAACGCGCCTGATCTTGCACGCGAAGGCCCAGAACAGCATTCTCAGCCTAGCGGCGGAGAAAGGCACGATCGAGGACATCGAGCTCGAAGAGGTTATGAAGTACGGATACCAAAAGATTCGCTGCGTTGAATCCGGCGGCCCAGAGCCGGGCGTTGGTTGTGCGGGCCGCGGCGTGATTACGGCCATTAACTTTCTCGAAGAGAACGGCGCATACGAAAACCTTGACTACGTCTCGTACGATGTGCTCGGCGACGTTGTCTGCGGCGGCTTCGCGATGCCCATTCGCGAAAACAAAGCGCAAGAGATCTACATTGTTATGTCCGGCGAGATGATGGCCATGTACGCTGCCAACAACATCTCCAAGGGAATTTTGAAATATGCCAACTCAGGCGGCGTACGTCTGGGCGGCCTCATCTGCAACGAACGCCAGACCGACAAGGAACTGGAACTGGCGGAGAACATGGCCAAAAAGCTGGGTAGCAAGTTGATCTACTTTGTTCCCCGCGACAATGTTGTGCAGCATGCCGAGCTTCGCCGCATGACGGTGATCGAGTACGCGCCCGATTCTGCACAGGCCGAGCACTATCGCACTTTGGCCAAAAAAATCCACGAAAACGGCGGTCAGGGCGTAATTCCAACGCCGATCACCATGGACGAGCTTGAAGAGATGCTGATGGAACATGGCATCATCAAGAACATCGACGAGTCGCTGATCGGCAAGAAAGCCACCGAAGTCGCGGCGTAAGATTTTCTCCCTCCACGGGTACCATCATCGCAATGCGAATGGCGCCCGTTTCAACAAATACTCCCAAGTGAGGTTTATCATGAGCGATAACGCTGGCGTTGAAGAGATCAAAGAACGTAACAAGCAAATGATTAGCGAGGTTCTCACGGTCTATCCGGAGAAGACGGCGAAGAAGCGCGCCAAGCACCTTGGAACCTTTGAAGAGGGCAAGAGCGACTGCGGAGTCAAGTCCAATCTCAAGACCATTCCGGGCGTGATGACCATTCGAGGCTGCGCTTATGCCGGTTCGAAAGGCGTCGTATGGGGCCCGATCAAGGACATGGTTCACATCAGTCATGGTCCGGTTGGTTGCGGACAATACTCATGGGCTTCGCGGCGTAATTACTTCATAGGCACCACAGGTGTGGATTCGTTCGGCACGATGCAGTTCACTTCGGATTTTCAAGAGAACGATATCGTCTTTGGCGGCGACAAGAAGTTGGCCAGGGTTATCGATGAGATTCAGACTCTGTTTCCACTAAACAAAGGAATCTCAATCCAATCGGAATGCCCGGTCGGCCTGATCGGCGACGATATTGAGGGTGTAAGTAAGGCCAAGGCGAAGCAGTACGCAAAGACCATCGTACCGGTTCGCTGCGAAGGTTTTCGCGGCATTTCGCAGTCGCTGGGGCACCACATTGCCAACGACTCGATTCGAGACTTTGTCTTCGACAAGCTCGGGGACAAGCCGGCACGATTTGAAAGTACACCGTACGATGTCACGATCATCGGCGACTATAACATCGGCGGAGATGCATGGGCTTCCCGCATTCTTCTCGAAGAGATGGGCCTGCGCGTCATCGCCCAATGGTCGGGTGACGGGACACTGGCGGAGCTCGAATCCACGCCTCACGCCAAGCTCAATCTCATCCATTGCTATCGCTCGATGAACTACATCTCCCGCCACATGGAAGAGAAGTATGGGATACCGTGGTTTGAATACAACTTCTTTGGGCCAACCAAGATCGTCTCGTCACTACTGGCCATTGCAGAACACTTTGACGACAAGATCAAGAAAGGCGCCGAGCGCGTCATCGCCAAGTATCAGGCATTGACTGACGCCATTGTGGCAAAATACCGTCCACGCCTGGAGGGCAAGAAAGTAATGCTGTTTGTCGGCGGCCTACGCCCACGCCACGTGATCGGAGCCTATGAGGATCTGGGCATGGAGATCGTCGGCACCGGATATGAATTCGGCCACAATGACGACTACCAGCGCACCACGCAATACGTAAAGGACGGTACGCTGATCTACGACGATGTGACCAGCTTCGAATTCGAGAAGTTTGTCGAGAGAGTAAAGCCCGACTTGGTCGGCTCTGGTATCAAGGAGAAGTACATCTTTCAGAAGATGGGCGTTCCCTTCCGGCAGATGCATTCCTGGGACTACTCCGGTCCATACCATGGCTACGACGGTTTTGCCATCTTCGCCCGCGATATGGATATGGCCATCAACGCCCCTGTGTGGCGAATGACCAGGGCCCCCTTCTAAATCAAGCGGAAACCTGAGAGGAGAAATCACATCATGAGTCAAAACGCAGAGAAGGTGATCGACCACTTTGAGTTGTTCCGCGGACCCGAGTACACCGAGATGCTCGCGAACAAGAAGTGTATGTTCGAGGATCCCGTTCCGGCCGAAGAACTCGCACGGGTCAGTGAGTGGACCAAGAGCACGGAGTATCGCGAGAAGAACTTCGCTCGCGAATCGCTCACAATTAATCCCGCAAAGGCCTGCCAGCCGCTGGGCGCGGTCTTCGCCGCGCTGGGCTTCGAAGGGACGTTGCCCTTCGTTCACGGGTCTCAGGGTTGTGTCGCATACTATCGCAGTCATTTCTCGCGTCACTTCAAGGAGCCGACCGCCGCTGTCTCGTCGTCCATGACAGAGGATGCCGCTGTTCTCGGTGGCCTTGCCAATATGATCGATGGCCTCGCCAATGCGTACAGTCTGTACAAGCCGAAGATGATTCACGTATCGACAACATGCATGGCCGAGGTGATTGGCGACGATCTGAACGGTTTCATCAAGAACGCGAAGGAAAAAGGATCGGTTCCGATGGATTTCGATGTGCCCTTCGCGCACACACCGGCATTCATTGGCAGCCATGTGACAGGCTACGACAATGCGCTCAAGGGAATCATCGAGCACTTCTGGAATGGCAAGGCCGGCACGGTGCCGAAGCTGGAACGCCAGGCCAACGGCAAAATGAATTTCATTGGTGGCTTTGACGGTTACACCGTCGGCAACATGCGCGAGATCAAGCGTCTCTTCGACTTGATGGAAGTTGAGTATACGATCCTTGGCGACAACAGCGACGTTTGGGATACGCCAAGCGACGGCGAGTTCCGCATGTACGATGGCGGAACTACGTTGGAGGATGCGGCCAATGCGATCCATGCCAGCGCGACGATCTCCATGCAGGAGTTTTGCACGGAGAAGACGCTGGATTTGATCGAAGCTTCTGGGCAAGAAACGGTTGCCTTCAATCACCCCATCGGCGTGGAAGCGACAGATCGATTTCTAATGGAGGTGGCACGTCTGACAGGCAAGACCATCCCCGATTCGATCAGGAAGGAGCGTGGCAGGCTCGTAGATGCCATCGCTGATTCGAGCGCGCACATCCACGGCAAGAAGTTCGCTCTCTATGGAGATCCTGATTTGACGCTCGGTCTGACGGGTTTTCTGCTTGAATTAGGAGCTGAACCGGTACACATTCTTTCCACCAATGGCGGACCGGCCTGGCGGGAGAAGGTGGAGGCGCTACTGGCAGCTTCGCCTTTTGGCAAGAACTGCCACGTGTATTCAGGAAAAGATCTTTGGCATATGCGTTCGCTCCTCTTCACTGAGCCTGTAGACTTTCTCATTGGCAACACCTACGGAAAGTTTCTTGAGCGCGACACCAAGACACCATTGATTCGTCTCGGCTTCCCAATCTTTGATCGTCATCACCATCATCGTTCTCCGGTCTGGGGCTATCAGGGCGGGCTCAATGTCCTTGTGAAAATTCTCGATCGGATCTTCGACCACATGGACCAAACAACCAACGAAATCGCAAAAACGGACTATAGCTTCGATATTATCCGTTAGCGTCTTGCTCTTTCCTGATAACGTTGCGCGGCGACTCATAACTGGATCGCCGCACGACGCAGTTCCAAAGGGAAATAAGTGGGAGTTCTCCGATGCACGTCGACAGCGTGAGAGGGAGCGGCGATGGGTACACTTGGCTCAAAGATACAGCAGGTATTGAACGAGCCGGGTTGCGCCACAAACCAGGCCAAGCCGAGCTTCGATCGAAAGAAGGGTTGCAATCGTCTACTCGAACCCGGCGCAGCTGCCGGCGGCTGCGCATTCGATGGCGCAAAGATAGCTCTCCAGCCCATTACTGATGTTGTGCATCTGATACATGGACCAATCAACTGTGAGGGACACTCCTGGGATGGCCGAGGCTCCAAGTCGTCTGGATCAAACCTTTATCGCACTAGCTTTACCACGGCAATGACCGAGCAAGACATCATCTTTGGCGGCGAAAAGCATCTTTATAAGGCCATCAAAGAGGCTGTCAGAAAATATAATCCGCCAGCGGTCTTCGTTTACCAGACCTGCGTTCCAGCGATGATCGGCGATGATCTGGAGGCTGTTTGCAAGGCCGCCGCCAAGAAGCTCGGCAAGCCTGTGATTCCCGTCAATGTGCCTGGATTTGTGGGATCGAAGAACCTCGGTAACAAGCTCGCCGGCGAGGCCCTTCTTGACTATGTGATCGGAACAGAAGAGCCTGCGGAAACCACTCCATTCGATATCAACATCATCGGTGAATACAATCTTTCCGGTGAGATCTGGCAAGTAAAGCCACTACTTGATGAACTGGGGATTCGCATCCTTGCTTGCATCTCCGGCGACGCGAAGTATCACGAAGTAGCGCGCTCACACCGGGCACGTGCGGCGATGATGGTCTGTTCAAAAGCCATGATCAATGTTGCGCGGAAGATGGAAGAGCGATATGAAATACCCTACTTCGAAGGCTCTTTCTACGGGATAGGCGATATGAGCGATAGCCTGCGCAAAATTGCACAATTGCTGGTTGACCGTGGCGCTCCCGAAAAGCTACTTGCACGTACCGAAGCTGTCATAGAACGAGAAGAAGCAAGCGCTTGGGAACGAATCGCACCTCTCAAAGCTCGGCTTGCCGGCAAGCGGGCACTGCTCTTCACGGGAGGGGTAAAGTCTTGGTCTGTCGTAGCCGCAATGCAAGAGGCCGGCCTTACCGTCATTGGCACCAGCGTCAAGAAATCCACATCGGACGACAAAGAGCGCATCAAGGAAATCATGAAAGAGGATGCGCACATGTTCGAAGATCTAAAGCCGCGCGAGATGTACAAGATGTTGAAAGAGGCGCGGGCCGACATCATGCTCTCGGGCGGACGCACACAGTTTGTCGCCTTAAAGGCAAAGATGCCTTGGCTCGACATCAACCAGGAACGGCATAATGCCTATGCCGGGTATGAGGGTATGGTGGCGCTCGTTAGCGAGATCGATAAGGCACTCTCGAACCCCATCTGGGAGCAAATTCGCAAGCCTGCCCCGTGGGAGTCGTCTAGCATTCAGGACGAGTTCTCTATTCATGTAGCATAGGACGGGCATATGGCGAGAGTGACGAACAGCGGCAAATACTGCACCGTGAATCCGCTCAAAATGAGTCCGTCCATTGGCGCGGCGCTAGCCTTTTTGGGAGTGGACAACTCGATGCCGTTGCTTCACGGTTCCCAGGGTTGCACCTCCTTCGGGCTTGTGTTGTTCGTGCGTCATTTCCGCGAGGCAATCCCGATGCAGACGACGGCGATGAGCGAGGTCGCAACTGTTCTGGGAGGTTTCGATAATCTGGAACAGGCGTTGATTAATATCGCAGAGCGAACCCATCCGACGTTGATAGGAATCTGCACGACAGGAATCTCCGAGATAAAGGGAGACGATCTGGCCGGTTTTCTTAAACTGATTCGCGCCAACAACCCGAAGCTCAATGGTATCGCTCTCGTTGATGTTTCCACGCCTGATTTTCAAGGGACGTTTCAGGAAGGATGGGCTGCAGCGGTTACACGCATGATCGAAGAGCTTGTTGAGGTTCCGCAGTTCGAAGCCAGACTTTCGCGAAGCGTCAATGTGCTTCCTGGCTGCCACATTACTCCCGGCGATATCGATGAACTTCGTGACATCTTTGAGGCATTCAGTCTCGATCCAATCTTCCTGCCGGATCTCTCCGGTTCGCTCGATGGACATATTCCAACCGAGTTTACACCCACATCGCTTGGCGGAATCTTAGTTGAACAAATTCGGAGAATGAATTCCGCTTGCTGGACAGTCGCCATCGGTGAACAAATGCGCGGGGCCGCAATCACCCTCGAACACCATACCGGGGTTCCTTACAAGCTATTCGGCCGACTCACGGGACTGGCGGCCAACGACGAACTGATGGGATTCTTGTCGGAGATTAGCGGCGTCCCCGTTCCAAAGAAGTATCGGCGCCAGCGCAGCCAGTTGATTGATGCAATGCTGGACGGACACTTTCATTTCGGGGGAAAGCGAGTCGCTGTTGCTGCAGATCCAGATCTGTTATTCGCAATGTCCCACTGGCTTCATGAAATGGGATGCAAGATTCAGGCAGCAGTCACAACTACAGCGTCGCCTGTGCTTGAGTCCATTCCAATCGACGAGGTTCTAGTGGGCGACCTGGAGGATCTCGAACTTCGAGCCGTTGGAGCCGATTTGCTGGTCACTCATTCGCACGGAAGGCAAGCCGCTGAGCGTCTTCAGATCCCATTGTTTCGTGTCGGAATCCCGGTCTTTGATCGTCTTGGCGCCGGCCAGCAGGTGACAGTTGGCTACCGGGGCACGCGCGACTTGATCTTCGATGTTGGCAACCTTTTCATGGCCGAGGCTCATAAGCCAACGCCTGAGACATGGAAGCCGAAGCAACAACAATCTAACGATCTCGTGACGCTGCAATAGGTGCAGTACACGACGAATTGTGTTTCGCAGGAGGAGTATGAAAGTCGCCTTTGCAACCGAGGACGGACAACACGTCAATGCTCACTTCGGATGGGCCAGGAAGATTGCGATTTACGACATCAATCCAGACGACTGCCGGTTCGTCAATTGCGTTGAATTCATCGGCAATCTGGAAGAGGACGGCAACGAAGACAAGCTTGGGCCTAAGCTTGAAGCAATTAAAGACTGTGCAATTCTCTATGTTGCAGCAATCGGTGGCTCAGCTGCCGCTCGTGTGGTGGCAAAAAACGTTCACCCGATCAAGGTTGCTGAAACCCAGGCAATTGATGATTCATTGCAGCAACTGCAAAAAGTGCTGAACGGCAACCCGCCGCCGTGGATACGCAAGGCGCTGAATAAGGGCAAAGAGCGCACCCTCGATTTCGAAGATGAGGTGATTTATGGCTGAAAACGCAGTAGAAGTCGTCGCACCGCCAACGTGGGGTTTCCTCAGTGAACTGATCAAGCAATGGCGGGCTCAGGATCTCCATGGTTCATGGGATGCAAAGAGCGATAATGATTTGCTGGAACCATACATCATGACACGCGAAAAGCGCCTTCAGATTCCTATCATGAGTGATCCTGATCCGGAAACACTTTGGCGCATGGAACTCTACTACAACGCTGTTGGACTGACCATTGAGCGTGTCACTGGAGTGATGGTGTCGCCACTTATGAAGTTGCACCACGAAGGCTTTGGCCGCCTCGTACTTACTGCGGGCCGGTTGATCGTCTTCAACAAGCACTTGCGCGACGTGCATCGGTTTGGATTTGACAG
>JBEKRS010000096.1:0-15873 GCA_049518535.1 Occallatibacter sp.
GCCCGGCGACGTGGTGGTGATGGACAATTTGTCGGCGCACAAAGTGGCCGGGATACGCGAGCGGATCGAAGCTTGCGGCGCGCAACTGCTCTATCTGCCGCCCTACTCGCCAGACTTGAACCCGATCGAAAAGGCTTGGTCCAGGTTCAAAAAAGTTCTTGCGCGACGCCAAAGCACAAAACAAGGAAGCACTCGATCAGGCCGTTACCGATGCGCTAAAAACCATCCCCGCAGAAAACGCAGCTGCATAGTTTCCCCACTGCGCTTGTCAGGGTACAGCGATTATGGATTCGATCTAAGAAGACGAATTGCGGTTGCCTGCACCACTTCTGTGGGCTTTGTCTTAGCCGAACCCTCTCTGGAAACCGTTGAGGTTCTCTTTGTTCTCAAAGTCGTCCGATTGCGTTTCGTTCGGGACTGGCGTGATTATTCCCAGAAATGCGCGAACAAATTTAAAGGAGATATCGATCAATACTTTTGTGCGGAAGACGGTCCAGAAGGTAGATCAGGGAGAATCGCTGGCAAGCCGGAAGTTACTGGTTAATAGACATTTCAGAATGCGTTTCGCGTGAGTGATGTTGCGCATTCCCTCGGATTGAAGGTGGCGCGAATCCGTTGTGTTGGGTGGTAACAGAGCGTTGTAACTCGTGGCAGCATTGCACTGCAATGAACAGCAGAACTTATCGTATTCAGCAAATGTCCCCGTGAGCCATTATCGAGATAAGTCACAACTGGCTAGCCGCTAACAACCATCAGCACCTTCCCATATTTAACGCGGACTGTGACCAATTGCCACCTATTTTGAGCTGGCCAGGCTAAAGTACAAAATCTATTACATTCTCAGTGAGTTCTGCGGCGTAATGCTGGCCTGAGACTTGAGCAATCTTCCAGCCAAGTATGTTGCTCGATATTTGCTGAAGAACGGGATGAAACGAAGGTAAATCGTAAGTTTTGACCCATCCAAACTAAAAACGTAACTCGAAGTTATACCGCTAATGCCACCCTTTCAGGCATGTCCTGATGTGAGCCTGGAGTAGCCTCTTCTGGGGCGGCTTTCTCGGCCGGTCGAGCTACCTGGGGGCACCCCCAGATGGAAGGTGCTAAGTATTGCTCATAGGGCAATACGATCGCGGCCTGAGCGCCAAGAAAGTCTGTGTATTAGAAGCCCAGAAGTTGTACCGTCGAACGCAGTTTCCGTGCAAGCTTTAGTCCGAAGAAAATACTCGATTCTGCAGTATCTATGTAATTAAGGGATGCTAGGTGAATAAATCTGGGAAGCTCTAGACTAGCTCGATCGAAGAAAGAGCAACGTTGAATCAGCCAATCAAAGTGCAAAGTTGCCGATTGCAATCTAGTTCAATGGCTCCTTGGACTGTAAGTTTTAATATACCAGCGTTCAATGTGTTTCTTTTGACTATAACTCTTCATGAGTCTTGTGAAGGTCCCCAAACTCCCCGGACGTATAGGGGTGCACAAGAAACCGCAAACGTTCCGAGTGTCGTTCCAACAACTCGAATCTTGAATTTGATTTTTGGTCCGATAGATAGGCAGCTCAGTGAAGGTGGTCAACGAGAGTACTGATAACGTAATGCGATAGTGGGGATGCAGAGGATGCGCTCGAGGCTGAATGCTTCTTTATGCTTTACTCACATATAACTCATTTCTCCTTTATAACTATCTCAAGGACTTATATACAATCTTTATAGTCTCCATTTTACAGTCAAAGCAATTCGCAGTGACCGCCCCTTTTGTGGAAGAACACAGCCAGCATTCAAGGTGCTGTTTCTTGAGAGGCCGGAGGTTGAATTTGGTCGAATTGCAAGGCCCGATCCAGCCGTTCCTCTGGTGATCACAACAAACTGCTTTTACTCGACCTGCATGCCTGCGGCGCAGTTGAGGACGTCCCTGTCCAACGCTGATGTTTCCTCAGGATGTGTGTTCATACCCCAATCGAGTCAATCATCTTTTGAAAGGGAGAGGCTGAATGAGAATTCCATGGAAGTTAGTCCCCGCCGGAACGATACTTAGTTGCGTGTTTGCATCGCTGACCACGACAGCACAGCAAGCCGCCACAGGCGTACCCATCGCTCGAACTGTTTTGGCCGAATTACCCGCTAAAGCTGACGGGGGACCAGCACCTGTCACATCGGATGGCGCAGTCGCAGTGCCCGCCCCAGCCATTCGCAACGTAGCTTCGGCCGCCGCCAGTACCGCACCTGCTTCCACCGCGATACCTGGCAGTCGTGATTCGGTCATTAAAGAACTAACTGAGTTGAAGGCTCGGATCGCGGAGTTGGAAGCTATCATGAACGCAGAGCGGGACGCCAGTGCATTGCGTTCCGCAGAAGGCGGGGGCGCGAGCAACCTCCAGGAGCAGGCTAGACAAGTTGCTGCTGCTCCTGTGGCGATTCAAGCTTCTGCGGTTGCGCCTGCCCCCGTTGCGGCTCCTGCGCCCCCCGAGATCTCAGCGGAGAGATTGACCAAGGAGGCGCCGTTCCCCGGTGACTGGACTTGGCTGAACAGCGCAGGACATAACGTTGACAGTCCCATGGCAACCAAGTACTTTACGCCAGAGTTCCGGGCCGATGCGAACTACATTCTCGATTACAATCATCCCAAGGACGACACCATGGGTGGCGCGACCGAGAGCTTCCGCTCGGATGAGTGGCAGCTTGAGCAGATTAGTATTGGTGGCGACATCCGCATCGACAACGTGCGCGGGCGTATCCTCACTATGGACGGTCTCTTCGCCACGACGACCGTCCGCAACGATGCCAGCCCCAACCGCGGACAGTGGGATCTGGGAGGAGCGTACAAATACATTTCAGAGGGATGGGGCGGATATCACTGGGATGTGAACCACGGCCTGAACGTCGATGCCGGTATCTTTGTCTCCTACATAGGCCTTTTCAGCTACTATAACTTTGATAACTGGACCTATCAGCCTTCGTTCGTCTCCTCAAATACGCCATGGTTCTTCAACGGCCTTCGCGTTCAGTGGTTCCCCACGAAAAACCTCAAGATCGAGCCATGGATTATCAACGGCTGGCAATCGTATGCGCGGTACAACGGTCACGGTGGGTTAGGCGGACAGATCCTTTGGCGCCCTAAGCCGTATCTGGACTTCGTCTTTAACAACTACGGTCTGGGTGAGGACGACGCGGGTTTCCCGGGCCGCTCGCGCATCCATGCCGACTATAGTGGACAGTTCAAGGTGTATGATAGGCCGAAGCAATTCCTGGACAAGATTGCCTTCACCATCACCGGCGACGCTGGCTGCGAATACGGCGGTGGCCCAGCCTCATTCGGCACTCCAGATGGCGCGATAAACCCCCATGGCTATTCCCCGGAGATGGGCACCACCGATACTTACAATGGTGGCGTCAATTGCCATGCCAACAAAAACGGCAAGCCTAAGCAAGCGTTCATCGGCTGGATGATGTACAACCGTTACTGGTTTAAAAAGGATCTGTACGCTATAACTCTTGGTGGCGGCCAGATGAACAATCCCGGCCGTTATCTGACCCTGCTTCCACCCATCAACGGCGCCACGGCTATCACCGGCACTCCGTATTTTACCGAAAACGCAGGCGATCGTTCAGAAATGCATGATGGAACCATCACTTTCGACTACATGCCCAGCCAATTCATCACCTTCACCATTGAAGAAGGTTATCGTTACTCTGATGTGCCCTACTGGACTGGTCGAGGCGGCATCACTCCCCCAGGCGGTAACAATGGCTCTCCAGCGTTCTACGCTTGCGCCAACGGCGTGAGTTCTGGTCAAGGCTATGGCACTCTTGGATTGGCCGCAGCCGAAGCAAACTGCGTCCAAAATGGCAATGCAAACGGAGGCACGGGCGTGAACGCCATCTGGTGGCCGGATCTGCGCACGAACCAAACCAACACAACGATTGCGATCAAGGTCAGGTTCTAGCTGTCCTTTCCCGACAGGTCTTGTCTTTGAAAGTGAGGCCAGCCTTGTAACTCAACAAACTTCAATCACTACGATTTCTTGAGGAACTGATTATGCGAATTCGATAAAAATCGTAGCACACTTGAAGAGTCACTCTTGAATCTTGCAAGCGGCAGCACTGGGGTTGTTTCCGATTCCGGTGCTGCGAGGCCTCACCGATGTAGTCATCGCTCGGCCACTTCTCAGCGCATAAGTGCTGACACATATTAGCCGGAATGAAAGTGGAAAGGAAAGGTAATCACGGATGGAGTTGGCCCTCAATCTCGGCTGGATGGCGATGGCCATAGCGATGTGTTGGTTGTGGGTGCACCATGCGCGGCGCGAGGGGCGGGTACGGTGGACGCAATTCGTCTCCCTGACGTTAACCCTCTTCATCATGTTTGCTGTCATCACGGTGTATGACGACATGGCGATGGCGCAAAATCCCGCCGAAACGCGCTGTTTCCAGCGCGAGGATGATTTAGGCGCGCGTGCGCACGCCCAACTTCATCCGGCCGTGGCATCGATACCCACGCCTGCTGCGGAGCTTCCTTTCAACACGTTTCGCTTTGCTGTGCCGGGCAGCCTCCTTCTCCCAACTGTGAAGGTCCCCGCTCTCTCCTCTGTTCAGAATCGCCCTCCTCCCGCGGCCTGATCCACTCGTTTCATTCGATCAAACTCTAGGCAGTTTTACTTCCTGCAGATGCTGCGCGCAGCAATGCGCAGAGGCAGCTTCAGAAGGAGACTTGTTTCATAATTTGGCCATGTTGACAGCGGCTACTGCTATCTGAAGGTATCCGGTTTCCAGGTGGTCGAAAGGTACAAGGGGGCGGGAATCATTATGAAAAGCAAAGTTATGGGATTAGTACTGCTGTCGATGGTGCTGATCGCAACTATCGTCATCAATGGCTGCAAGAGCGATAAGGTGAAGGCGGACGAAGAAGCGCCGCCACCGGCCAAGGTGATTTCAGGAGTGGACGTCTCCTTTTTTGCGGTCGATCATCCAGAGTTGTATCCGATCGTAACAGCGACCGAATACCAAGCCCCGTCGCAATTGTTCGTGACAGGGACTGTAATTCCGGACATCGCGCGAAATGTTCCGGTGATTTCGCTTGCCTCTGGCCGCATTGTGGACATCCGTGCTCGCCTGGGCGACACAGTAAAGAAGGGCCAGATCTTGCTGCGTGTTCGCAGCGACGACATTTCGGGAGGCTTCGACGCCTATCGCAAGGCCATCTCCGATGAACTCCTTGCACGCAAACAATTGGATCGGGCAAAGCAGCTGTATGAGCATGGGGCGATAGCGCTGGGAGACCTCGAGGTCGCGCAAGACACCGAGGACGACGCCAAGACCACCCTCGATACCGCAACCGAGCATCTTCACCTGCTCGGCAGCGATCCCGCTGACCCGAGAGGAATTGTCGATATCCTCGCCCCGGTTTCCGGCGTGATCACCGATCAGGAAGTGACGAACGCGGCTTTCGTGCAGGCCTATTCCACGCCGAACCCATTCACTATTTCGGACCTAACCAGCGTGTGGATCGTTTGTGACGTCTACGAAACCGATATGGCCAACGTGCGCATCGGGCAACCCGCCGACATCAAGCTGAACGCCTATCCGGACAAAGTTCTCAAGGGCACGATCAGCAACATTGGCTCGATGCTCGATCCGAACATCCGCACAGCGAAGGTCCGTATTGAAGTGGCTAATCCGGGCGAGATGATGCGGCCCGGCATGTTTGCCACAGCCACTTTGTTTGGCAAGGAGAAGCGGATCTACACGGCTGTCCCGGCGTCCGCGATTGTGCATCTGCACGACCGCGATTGGGTCTTCATCCCTGTGCAAGAGAAGTTTAAGCGGATTCAGGTCGTCAGTGGAGAACAGTTGCCAAACAAGATGCAGGCGGTTCTATCCGGGTTGCAGCCGGGCCAGCAGATCGTGACCAACGCGATCAATCTTCAAAATGTGATTGACAATGAATGACGCTCAACTCCGGGACCCGAGGAAGAAACCATGATTCGCAAGCTCGTAGATTTTGCTCTCAATAATCAGTACGTGGTGCTGGCAATTGGGTTGCTGTTGCTCGGCTGGGGGGCGGTCTCATTTCACAACATGCCCGTCGAGGTCTATCCAGACATCGCCGATAATTACGTGCAGATCATCAGCCAGTGGTCCGGGCGCTCCGCCGAAGAAATGGAACAGCAAGTATCGGTTCCTGTCGAAATTCAGATGTTTGGGATTCCGCATCTCACGACGGTGCGGTCTGAATCGATCTTTGGTCTTTCCCTGGTTACGCTGATCTTCGACGACCAATCGGTCAACGAATGGAACCGTCAGAAAGTGCTCGAAAGGCTCACGCAGGTCAATGTGCCGGCGGGCGTGCTGCCTCAAATCGGTACGGACTGGAGCACCACCGGACAGATTTATTGGTACACGATTCGAAGCAATAATCCGGCGTATGACCTGATGAATTTGAGGAGCATCGAAGATTGGACTCTTTACAAGGAATTCAGGAAAGTTCCCAACGTCGTGGACGTGAGCGACTTTGGCGGCACTGCGCGCGAATATCAGGTGCGCGTCGACCCGAATAAGCTCATCTCCTATGGCTTGAGCATCAGCCAGGTGGAGAACCAGTTGGCCATTAACAACGTGAACGCAGGCGGCAGCTTCGTCGAGGAGGGCTTGCAGCAACTGAACGTCCGCGCGCTGGGGCTTTACCGCAATGTGCAGGATATCGAGAACACCGTTCTGACAACTTCAAATGGGGCTCCAGTTCGCGTAAAGGACATCGCGGTTGTTGACTGGGGCCCCAGAATTCGGCTGGGGCGCATGGCCAGAGCCGATCATCGTCCGGACGGCGTCATTGTAGATGAGCCCGACGTCATCCAGGGTGGCGTGTTGATGCGCAAGGGGGCCGAAGAAGGTCCAACGCTCGAAGGGATTCACAAGAAGGTGGACGAGCTCAACAATCACATCCTTCCTGAAGGTGTGAAGGTCATTCCTATGCTCGACCGCAGCGATCTGCTTCATTACACCTTGCACACGGTGCTGCACAACCTCGGCGAGGGGATGATCTTGGTCACAATCATCCTCTTTCTGTTTCTCGGTAATGTTCGCGGAGCATTCATTGTTGCGATCACCATTCCGTTTTCCTTGCTTTTCGCGTCCATATTTCTCAACCTGAGCCATATTCCCGCAAACTTGATTTCACTTGGCGCGCTCGACTTCGGAATGGTTGTGGATGGCGCTGTCGTCATGATGGAGAACATCATGAGGCACTTGAGCCATGGCAAAAACGGTTCGCCGGAAGCGGGCCGCATTACGATGAGCCTGAAGACGCCGGTAGAGATGATCCGTGACGCTTCTCACGAGGTCCAACGGCCGGTTTTCTACGCCATCGCCATCATCATTACCGCCTACATGCCGATCTTCACGCTCCAACGAGTCGAAGGGCGTTTGTTTCGGCCCATGGCCTGGACCGTTGCCTTCGCGCTTCTCGGCGCTATAGTATTCTCTATTTTTCTTGTGCCTGTGCTTGCTGCCATGCTCTTCCCGCATGGTGTCAGGGAATGGCGTAACCCGGTTATGGAGTTCCTAAAAGACCGTTACCGGGGTGCAGTGAAGTGGGCAATCGAAAATCGCTGGATCACCGTTGGCGCTGGGCTGGCTTCGTTGGCCATCGCTCTTTTCCTGACGTTCAGCGGCGTCATTGGCTCGGAGTTCCTGCCCCATTTGGACGAAGGCGCCATTTGGGCGCGTGGTGAGATGGCGAACAGTATAGGCGAGACGGAAGGCACTCGCTTCGCCCAGCAAAACCGGTATATCCTCGCCTCCTTCCCCGAGGTCACCAAGGTCGTCTCGCAATCCGGAGCGCCCGACGATGGAACCGACACGGGAGGATTCGGCAACACGGAATACTTCGTCGACTTGAAGCCCAAGGACCAATGGCGACCCGTCTTTCATCAGAATAAAGAAGAGCTGATCGCCGCGATGGATCGCGAACTGGAGAAATACCCAGGAGCTTTCTGGAATTTCTCCCAACCCATCGAGGACAACGTGGATGAAACGATGACCGGCACGAAAGGCGGACTGTGTGCCAAGTTATACGGGCCGGATTTGGACGTTCTCGAGGAAAAGGGCGAAGAGATCAAAAATGTTATGGGCAAGATTGACGGGGTCAAGGATCTGGGAGTCCAACGCAATACGGGCCAGCCGAATATCGATCTCACCGTTGACCGCCTGGCGGCTGCGCGCTTCGGCATCAATGTGGCGGATATACAAGATGCCATCCAGACCGCTGTCGGCGGTAATCCTGTCAGCCAGGTCCTGCAGGGAGAGGCAGTCTACAACGTGGTCGTGCGCTATCAGAAACCGTATCGCGATACCAAGGAGGCTATCCAGAATATTAGATTGCTCTCTCCCTCGGGAGAGCGCGTCTCGTTGGCTCAGTTGACCAAAGTCCAGATTCGCGATGACGCCTACGACATTTACCGGGAAGATGGTTCCCGCTATCTGGCCATCCGCTTTGAGGTTCGCGGGCGCGATCTGGGCACTACGGTCAAGGAATCCATCGACAAGATTGCCAAGTATGTGCAGTTACCTCGTGGGTATCACCTCGAATGGTCGGGAGAATATGATAGCGAAAAGCGAGCCGAAAAAAGGCTGCTATTCATCCTGCCCCTGACGATCTTTTTGATCTTCATCATTCTCTACACTATGTTTCGTTCCTTCAAATGGGCGCTGCTGATTCTGCTCAACGTGGCCATGGCTCGCGTTGGAGGCTTGCTCGCTCTGCTTGTAACTGGCACGTTCTTCAGTGTGTCGTCGGGAGTGGGATTCCTGGCACTCTTTGGAGTTTCGGTTCAAACAGGTGTCATCATGCTCGAATATATCAATCAGCTTCGAGCCCGAGGTTACACTCCGGAAGGCGCTGCGATCGAGGGCGCTGTCTTGCGGCTTCGCCCCATCATGATGACGATGCTGGTGGCCACTCTGGGACTGCTTCCCGCCGCGATGTCGCACGCTATCGGTTCCGACTCGCAGCGTCCGTTTGCCATCGTCATTGTGGGTGGATTGATGTCTGATCTGCTCCTGAGCATCTTCCTTCTGCCTACGCTCTACGTCTGGATCGCAAGAGAGGGTGACAAGCTCCCGAAACCGGAGGTGGCCCTTGAAGCCTAAGCTATTTTGTGCCTTTATGCGAGTTATCGGCAGTTATGTTCTGGCCATAGCTCTGCTCTCGACTATTTCTAGTGCACAGCAGAGCCTAACCTGGGATCAGGTGAAGGCGAAGTTTGAGGTGGTTAATCCGGTGTTGCAAGCAGATGCGGCCAATGTGGAGGAGATGAAGGCCGAGGAGATCACAGCCTTTCTCCGCCCCAATCCGCAGTTCACTATTACCGCGGATGGAACGCAGATCGCGCCGCGCAATGGGGTTTGGACTCCCTTCAAGGGCACGACTGAGCAGCCCAACTTCAGTTACCTGCATGAGCGCGAGCACAAGCGCGAACTGCGTTTGCAGAGCGCCAAAGAAGGCACGCAGATAACCGAATCGCAACACATTGACCTCGAACGCAACCTGATCTTCGGACTCCGTTCGGCCTTCGTGCAAACGCTCCAAGCCAAGGCGGTCTTGACGCTGGCCAAGGCCGATCTGGAGTACTACGACAAGATCATTGAGATAAGCCGCGCCCGCTTCAATGCGGGCGATCTTGCCAAGATCGACTTGGCGCGAATCGAGCTTCAACGCGTGCAATACGAGTCCGAGATCGAGGCCGCGATCGTCAATTTGCGCACCCAGAAGATTCAACTGCTGTTGCTGCTGGACGACCGTACGCCGGCCGATCAGTTCGACGTGACTGGAACTTTCGACCTGGGGCCGGAACTCCAACCCCTTGGCGATTACCACCAAATTGCGTTGGACAACAGGCCGGATCTGCGGGCCGCGATCCAGACGATCGAGCAATCGCAAACCAATCACAAGCTCGCCGTCTCCAATGGTTCCACTGATCCCACCTTCGGCGCGTGGTACACCTATAACGCTTCAACCAATAACCCGAATGGTAACCAGACACTCGGCCTCAGCGTCAGTATTCCACTGCGGATATTCGACAAGAACCAAGGCGAGAAGAAGAGAACACTGATCGACATCGATAGAAGTCAGCAAGCTGCCGAAGCAGCCAAGGCGCAAGTTTTCAGCGACGTCGACGACGCCTACGAATTGGTGCGCAGTAACATCGCTTTGATTAAGCCGTACAAGGGGCAGTATCTTGATCAATCGGTTTACGTGCGCGACACAGTTACGTTTGCCTATGAACACGGAGGCGCTTCGCTAATGGACTTTCTCAATGCACAGAGCGATTACCGCGTCGTTCAGCTCGCCTATCTGCAGTTGATCGGCGCATACATGACGGCCGCCGGCCAAATGAATCTAGCCGTAGGCAAAGACGCGATTCAATGATCAATATAACTGCCGCAACGAGCCTCAGGCGCGTCGAACACTCGATTAACAGTACGGAGAGGTTGAATCCATGAAGAGACATGAAGCTCGAGCTCGCATCGAGAAATCTGGCATTCTTCCTTCCGTGCGTGTCACGTCGCGGGAACTGGCGCGATTCGCGGCAGAGACTGTCTATGCGGCAGGGATCCCCGTTGTCGAGATCACGCTGACCACGCCGGGCGCTCTCGATGTGATTGACGATCTGGCGAGACGCTATCCAGATATGGCGGTGGGTGCGGGCACCGTGCTCGATGAAGAGTCGGCGCGATCGTGTGTCGAAGCCGGCGCAAGATTCCTGACCAGCCCGGGATTTGTTCCAGAAGTGGCGGCATTTGCAAACAAAGTCGATGTCGTAGTGCTTCCGGGAGCCTTGACGCCGACCGAAATCATGGCGGCCTGGAAGGCAGGTGCGGATCTCGTGAAGATATTCCCCACGGGTCATATAGGCGGCATCCAGTATGTGCGCGCGCTCAAGGTTCCATTGCCACAGATTCCACTCATCGCCACAGGCGGCGTGAATCAGTTGACGGCATTCGACTTTATTCAGGCCGGGGCAAGTGCTATCGGCTTGGGTGGGGAACTGTTTCCCAAGGAGGCCTTGCATTTCCGCCAGACAGATCGCATACATGAGTTGGCTAACAGATTTCGTGGCTTGGTAAAAGACGCGCGGGCATTGCGAGAGACTTATTATTAGGGCGATGCGGTGTTTGAAGGTTTCAAAGCCGGTGCCGCGCTCGCTGGCGAGCCGGGTAACAATCGACCAGGAAATGAATGGTTCGCGGACTAGCTTACATGGTCTTTGGACTTATATTAAAGCGTCGACGCCTAATTGCCAATCTAAGCAGTCCAAATTACGTCGCCCCGAAGTTTTATTCCGTTCCGATGGTTCTCTTCATGCGCCCCTCATGTTTTCCGCCCTACTCTTAATTATCGGAGGAATCACAACATGAAACGCACCCTATTTGCAGCAGGCATTCTATCAGTCGCTCTCGCGAGTGTTGGAAACGCGCAAACAACAACCGATTCCACGGAGAATGGCACGCATTACACCCAGGCTCAAATGAAGCAGCTGGCGCAGTCAGCGCATACGCCAGAGCAGTACAAGGCGCTTGCAAGTTACTATAACGTCCGGCAAAAAACCTACCTTCAGAAAGCGGAGGAGGAAAAGCAGGAGTGGGTACGGAGAAGCCAAAACATCACGGTCGTGGCCGCGAAGTATCCGAGACCCGTTGACTCGGCGAGGTATCTTTATGAATACTATACGTCCAAGGCATTGGAGGCTGGATATCTCACGGCAAAGTACGAGCAGCTGGCCGGAACGGAACTTCCTGCAGAGGCTCAATAACATCCTTGGATATCCGCATGATGACAGATATCCAATGTCAAACACGAGAAGGGACGGAGAAATGGGCTGATAACCTCATGTCCCTTCCTGCATAATATCTTGATAACATATTTATCTTTTCTTCATTTGCCAATAAGCTAGATGATTACTATCTTGCTCTCCAATTCCTTATATGTATTTAACGGAATTCAGACTATTCTGTCATCACTTTGCATACGACACAGTGTGTGCAAGATGCAGATCAAATGGCAAATCAAACAGCTTCGAGATTGTTAGGTCCGCTTCGGAGAGTGCGTGTCTTGGCGCAATATTTATCATGGTGCGCGGCTCTTGCCCTGTTGACCTACCTGGGATTTGTCCTTCAAATAAACCTGCTGACCACCAGTTTACTCTATCTGCTTATCGTTGTAAGCGTCGCGTCGCGTTTCGGCTTCTGGCAGGCGTCACTTGCATCGTTGTTGGCTGTCCTCTTGCTCGACTATTTCTTTGAACCACCAATTTTTAGTTTTGAGGTTGCAAATCCAGGGATATTTGTGGCGCTGATAACATTCGAGGCTACGGCGCTTACGATCAGCAGATTGCACGGCCGGGAAATGAGGAAAGCAGGAGAAGCGGCTTTCCATCGCGCCGGGATGGAGCAGTTGTATGAATTGAGCCGGAACTCACTCTTGATGGATATGCGTCAAGCACCTGGGCCGCAGCTGGTCGTTCTGATTCACAGGATATTCAATGCACAGGCAGTTGCTCTATTCGATATGAACCTGGGTCGGCAGGACCGAGCTGGCGAATGGGGCACGGACGAGGAAAACATCGCAAAAGAATGCTATCTGCGCGGTGCCGCTCAGGATCATCCGCTGACAGCAACAGCGCAGCGTATATTGTTTGCCGGATCTGAGCCTGTAGGAGCAATGGTTGTGCGCGGCAAGTTGAGCCCGCTGGTAATTGACGCGCTTGCCTCGCTCGCAGCAATTGCGATCGACAGGCACCAGTGGTTCGAGAAAGAGGAAAGAGCCGAAACGGCAAGCAAGAGTGAACAGTTGCGTGCAGCGGTTATGGATGCGCTGGCTCATGAGTTCAAGACGCCGCTAACGGCGGTTCAGGCGGCGAGTTCCGGGTTGCTTGAGTTGGGAGAATTGACCGAGTCGCAGCGCGATTTGGTGACGCTCATTGATGCCGAGACATCTCGCTTGAATAAACTGTGCACGCGATTGTTGCTAACTGCAAAACTCGATGCACAACAAGTTGGCCTTCATACAGACGAAGTAAATGTAAATGGGTTGCTATCGGAGGTCATCGCTGGTACGCCGATAGAAACGAGAAACAATAGGATCCGGGTCGCAGTAGACGATCCAGCTCTGAATTTGCGCGTGGACCGTGGACTCCTGGCTATGATTCTTGGGCAGTACATCAACAATGCTCTGAAGTATTCGACGCCAGGTACCCCAATCACCGTTGCGGCCCGAAAAAGTCATACCGAAATGCTCATCTCCGTGCATAACATTGGATCGACGATTCGGATTGAGGACCGAGAAAGAATCTTTGATCGTTTTTATAGGTCGCCGGAAATGAAGGATTCTGTTCCCGGCACCGGGATCGGACTTTCCGTAGTGAGGAAAGCGGCAGAAGCACACCGCGGACATGTGTGGGTAATCAGCGATGACAAGGAAGGAACTACATTCTTTCTTTCCCTTCCAACGGGCATGAGGAGAAAATAATGAATACGGAGTCGATGAATACAGGACAGGGAAATATCCTCGTAGTGGATGACGACAGTTCTACTCGACGCGCATTGCGTGCGACGCTGTCTGGAATGGGCTTCACTATTGTTGAAGCGGCTCGAGGCGAGGAGGCATTATCCCTGGTTCGCGTATCGTGGTTCGATGCGGTACTGCTGGACGTGGATATGCCTGGCATGGGGGGGGTAGAAACTTGCCGGAGTATTCGTCATGCTATTGCGCGCTTACCTATCTTGATGTTGACGGTGATGGATAGCGAGGATGACAAGGTGTTAGCGCTGGATGCCGGCGCCGACGATTACATTACGAAGCCTTTCCAGATGCGCGAGCTGACGGCTCGATTGCGGTCTGCGGTGCGCAGAAGAAGCGCTCAAGACACCAACCGCGACGCTCCAATTCGCCACGGACAGCTCGAATTGGATCCGGTAAAGTACCGGGTGCAGAAGAGCGGGCGCTCGATTCACTTGACTCCAAAAGAATTTGAGATGCTGCATTACCTGATGATTCACGCCGGTGAGCCGATTCCTCACGCGAGGCTGCTGAAATCCGTTTGGGGTCCAGAGTACGGAAACGAACTGGAATACCTTCGAACCTTTGTCCGTCAATTGCGCAAGAAGATCGAGGACGATCCGCGGAATCCGCAGTATTTGCTGACAGATGCTTACGTTGGTTACCGATTCAATGAAGAGTTACCGGAACAATAGTGTTTATCCGAATCTCTGCTTCAACGAAAAGCGCCTCTGCAAGCAGTTGAATACACAACTATTTCGGTGATTGAGGCTTGTCGGCGGGAATAGTTATCTGCAAAACCTATAGTTTCAAAATCTATATGGTTCTGTGAAGATAATTCCCGGAAGGCACTGATTTACTTAAGGTTTAAATTATCTGCAAGGTTTCATGGTCAAAAAGAAATATAAAAGGGGGAGGGGGTGCCATGGGGAGAATAAGAGATGGCGGCGAGGAAGGCGCGCTTCCCCCACCCGCGACTAAGGCCTTTCGCTCCAGCTAATGACGCAGAGAAATCCGGGTGATTTCTTCATTCTTCCTTCTATTCCAATTGTGCGCCGCAGGAATGTTATTTTCTGCAAGGATGAGGGAAAGAATACCGAAGCTAAGGTCATATTGATTTGAGAAGCATTAAAATTCGAAACGTAATGCAAACCGTATCTTCCGCGGTGTTCCCGCACCGACTAGGCTCGTGCTGACGGTGTTGATGATTTGACCGAAGGCCGATTGGGATGACCGGTTAACCTGCGGCTGGCCACACTGAGCACAGTTGAAACTGGAGTTATACGCAGTGCTGTCCGGCAATTAGTCGAATAGCTTCAATTGGTTAGAGGGCGCTGGATTTAGTTCTAGCGGGGTGGTGTCGCTAAGTAGCTGATCCAGAGGGGTTTTCTTGAAAAGCGTCAGGCTTCTCGTTGGTGCCGAAAAACGCCTTGATGCGCAGATGTTGCTTGATCCATTTGAAGAACAACTCGACCTGCCAGCGGCATTTGTCAAGCTGTGCGATGGTCAGAGCCGGGAGCTCGAAGTGGTTGGTGAAAAACTTCAAACGCTTGTCGTTTTCCTTGTCGTAAAAGCCTACGCAGCGCAGATATTGCGGATAAGCGTCGTGCGATTTTACGCCGGTGAGACGAACGGTTTGATCGAAACGCAGGCCGGTTTCTTTATCGACAGGTCGCGAGTACATGCGACGAAAAGCAGTGTTGCTTTTGGGGCGAATGACGAAGAAGGCACTCGCCTGCGTCAGCCGATACAATCGCGCAAAATCCAGGAATCCGCGATCCATGATCGTGAAGCTGCCCGGCTCCGGCGTCATCAGGTCCAGCACATTGACTTCGTGCATTTTGCCATCGGAAACATGGATAAACGAAGGGATATTGCCGCGCAGGTCGATTTGCGTGTGCATTTTCACGGCAGCTTTGGTGGTGCGAAAATGCGCCCACGGAAAAACTTTCAGCGACAGATCGATCGTCGTTGTGTCGAGCGCATACACAGTGTTTTCCAGATCGACGCCGAACGCGTCCCCCGTATAAAGCCGCCGCGCTTCGACGATCAGCGCGTTGGCGAAATCCCGGTAAATCCGCCAGTCGCGTTTCTCGTTGGCGTCAGCCAGATTGCTTCGTGCGACGTGGCCGCGGATACCGAGGTGATAGAGTTTGGACCCTTGCGCGCGCAAACAAACTTCGATGTCGCGCAGGCTCTCGTGGAAGGTCAGTTGCGCGAACGCCATACACAGAAACTGATCCAGATGCGAAAAAGTCTTGGTGGGGTAGTTCGACAAATACCGCCCCACGCACCGACGAAATGTGTGCAGCGGCAGAAAATCCATGA
>JBEKRS010000097.1:0-14810 GCA_049518535.1 Occallatibacter sp.
AGCCTGACGCTTTTCAAGAAAACCCCTCTGGATCAGCTACTTAGCGACACCACCCTGCTAGAACTAAATCCAGCGCCCTCTAACCAATTGAAGCTATTCGACTAATTGCCGGACAGCACTGAGCTATCCTCTATTTTAACGATAGAAATCATCTGCGATTTGAGGAAAGCCTTTGGCAAACGGCGATTTGAACTGGAAAGCGACTTCCGTCTGGGGCATTGCGGACGATGTTCTGCGCAAGGTATATGTGCAGGACACTTTGTCAAGCCTCTCCGATGTTCTTCCGTTAAGGAACGCAATCATATGCCTTTCGGTCTTAACCTGCGGACCAACCTTAAAAGGCGGAAACAGCCATTCGGGTACCGGCATCGGACTAGGGCTTGCGACTCAGTGTCCCCCAATACCTGTATTGGTTAAACCGGCCCGGCGCGAATGTATGTTATCCGGTCCCGACTCTTTGTTTGGGCGATTTGACGCAGTCAAAGAAACGAACCGCGAAGTTTTTGCTGGAACTGGCAGGGTGAAAGCTTGCGGAATCGTCGTATCGCCGCTGCCCTCGCCAGCTTCCTTACTGACCGTAAATCTCCATAGCAAGTCCTGCTTGGTGCAATTTCCACTGGAGTCACAGACACCCGCTTTAAGGCGCGCCGTATAAGTCTCGCCTCCCTTGAGAATTACCTGGTTGGGGAAAAGTCCCCAAGCGCCGGCACCGACTTGGTCAACCCAAGCTGGAATAGCTGCGCCGTGTGAGTCGGTCAAGGTGAAATTGCGTGTGTCAAGACCGGTCACGGGCTTGGAAAAGAATATCTTCACCACAGCGTTTTGATAGACGCGAGGAGCGCCGGCAGCGGGATATGTGGCCGTTTGCAGCGGATGGTGATCGGCAGGCATACCTTCGACTGTCATGACCCAATTGCGCACGACCATTGGGACGGGTGGGGCGCCCTCGACCACCGGAGGTTCCGTGGACGGCGTGCGTTTATCGCATCTTCCGCCCAATACGCAAGGCTCGAGCACGAAATTGTTATTGGTGTCAGCCAGGTTGCCAAGGAACTTTAGAGCAACGATGGCCTCGAACGACTGGTAGTAGACTGCGGTAGTAACAGCGATCGGCCCTTGCATTCCTGGCGGGATGACCACCGAGTAACGATCGATCTTTTTCTCGTATTCGAGCCGCCCACGAGGTTTGAATCGGGTGTCGCTGAGGAAGGCGTCATCATACAAATCGCCGTTACCGTTCCTATCCACGAAGACCGGCAAGCCAGTCGGGTTCGAAGTATCGATCACCCGGCCATTCTTATCAACTGGCAGGCCGTCGCTGTTGGTCTTGAGATTGAGAGCCGTCGCATACGGTAAGTCGAGCGTGGGACATCCATCACCCAAGGACGCAACCGCCTTAAACTGCAATGCGTACGGATCGGCTGATCCGGCTGGGATCTTCCAATTGCATCCGGGGAAGTTGGGGTCGATCATTTCTTCGGAGGTTAGATCACCCACGCCGATCGAGGTCCTATTCCAGACTTTGTCGTGAATGGGCAGTTCATTGCCGGTCGCCAGATCATAGGCGTGAACCGCAAGCCAAGCTGTGCGCCCTTCCGGAAAGCCGGTAGGAAAATCGTGGCCGCTGCCGGTGTTGGCGACCGTGATGGAAAGCGGAGTCTCGTTTCCTGCTTTTGCCTGGGCCGGGCCGTGCAAGTCCATGCTGAGCACGTGACGCAGACGGTCCCATGCAAGACGAGCTTGCTGGGCATAGGCGCCGCGTCTTTCCAGATGCGTATAGAAGGCCCTGGAATAAACGCTGTTGTGATCGGCGGAAGAGAAGCTGAAAGTAGAAAGCTCGGGATAAGGAGATACAGCGCCGTGTTCATCGACATCCTTGCCTATTAGTCCTGTGACGTAGGCGTTACCTCCCACAAAATGGTGGGTGAAGAAAGGATGAGGCGAGCCTCCCTCGTTGGCAACGCGATCATCGGGTGGCGGCAGCGGTTTGCCATCCTGATATAGAGTCTGGGCCGTTCCCGGCTGGCCGTAGTCCTGCTGCATGTGGCAGCTCTGGCAATCGCGCTTGAAGCGGGGATCGAAGTTCTTGTTGCCGGGACGGTCGGCGTAGGCGCTATTGGCCCACTCCGTATATGTGCGCTCGATGGGAAACCCTCCAGACCACTTGCCGATAGGGTTCTTGATAGGCAGGGCGCTTGTCACGTCATGACAGGCTGCGCACATCTCCGAACGTATGAACATCGCCTGATGATATCCCTTGTGCTTGGCGGAATCGATCTGCTGGTAGTCGATCGTTTTGCCGAAGATTCCGCTGGTGTAGTGGTCAACCGGGTCAGCTGGCTTGTTCGCAGCCAAGGGACCGAATCTTTCCGGGAAGACGATTGCATGAGGCGAAAGCCGGTACGCCCCTGCGCCAATACTGTACCCCAGGTTCTGTTTGTCTTTGTCGGGGACGTTGAAAATGTCAGCCGGCTTTCCGTCCGCAGCCATAACAGCATTGCGCGAGTACCCGCTGGGAACCGGCGTATAGGCGCTCTGGCTGTGCTCGTAGTTATGGTACGGGGTGTCACGGGTTTCAGCGTAAGTGTGACAGACCGCACAAATGATACCGCTCTTGCCCGAATTAGTGTTGCGGAACTGTGACTCGAGCGTGGCAAATGCAATGCCGGTTCCGTTGTCCGAGGTGGGATAGAAGTTAGGATCGCCCGGCGCCGACTCCAGATGGTGTGAGTCGTAAGTTATGTTCTTGAGAGGAATGTTGTCGGTGTAATCCGTGGGCATGTGGCAGCGAGAGCAAAAGAAGTCCAGCAAAGATCCGGGTCTTGAAACCGTATAGCTTCCCGTACCTATATTGAAGGTCGAAGAACACGCTCCCTTGTTGGCAAACGGATTGTGAGTAGCCTTGGGCGTGCCATCTGGAGGCTGCGGCGTGTCGCACTCTCCATAGGCCGATGTGGCGCGCGACAGCAAGAGGAAGGCGGCTCGCCAGGCTGGATCGCGCCACGAGTTGGACATCATGGAGCCGTTCCATTCATCGAATATCTTTTGATGACACGTCTGGCACTGGCCCGGGCTGTCCTCGGCCTCCCAATGGCTGTGATACGGAGGCGGAAATGCTTCAGCTTCCGCGACCACATAAGGCGCAGCCTCAGGAATCCGGTTGGGAAGGTCGTTCAAGTTGTGCTGGCTGGGCTGACGGAAAGCAACTGCGCTAATGGCTGCGATAGACGCCAGAAACACCAACAGCTTGGAAACCCTGCCATTTCCATTTCCGTTAATCATAGCTTCACTCCAAATGGCCGATGGACCATATCGTGATCGTGCGCCAATTCTTCGTAATTCAGGATTGGGTCGTTCAATGGAACCATGGGCGCCCGCGCCAAGGCGCGCGCAAATAGGAGAAACATCAAGGCCATGTAACCAGCAGCGATTGCAATCTCCGGCAACCCCAGGCTGGGCGTGCTTCGAAACGTGGGCATGATCAACAGGTAAAGGTCTAGCCAATGCCCAAGCAGAAGAAGAATGCTCATTGCAACGAGAATTTTGGGTGAGCGCTTGCGCTTTTCAGAAAGCAGCACAAGGAACGGAATCACCCAGTTCACGATCAGATTCAGGGCAAATAGATAGAGCCACAAGCCGTTCGTCCGCGGTATGTAGTGAGTTACTTCTTCAGGTATGTTTCCATACCAGATCAGGAGGTACTGGCATGTCCAGATATAGGCCCAGAACGTTGAAAAGGCGAACAGCATCTTTCCTAAGTCATGGAGCTGATCGCTGGAGATGCTGCTACCCCATGAGAAGTACCGTCTAAGTAAGACCGCGGCGAGGGTTACGGCCGCAATCCCCTGCACAAATGTTCCTGCAAAGACGTAAACGGCAAACATGGTGCTGAACCAATCTGGTTCGAGACTGATCAACCAATCGAACACCATCAGAGAGAAGGTCACGGCGAAGACGGGGACGAAAACGATCGCGCAGCGCGTGAGGCGTTGGTGCAGGATCAGGCCCATCTCTGGTCTTTGATCCTGATCGAGCGATGCACGCCGCATGAGCAGGGCAAAGACGATCCACAAAACCAGCGCAGCCACTGTGCGAACGATCAGCCAAGGCATTTGCAGATACTGCACCTTCCCCGCAATGGCGGGCGCGTGATCGAATGCTCCCGGGTGGGCCCAGGGGAAGATGGTTTGTCTCCCCAGCAAGAGCGCCAGCATGAGCAACGCGGCCACGGGCAGCGCAAGCATGAAGGCTTCTGGAATCCGGCGCAAACTGGCCGACCACCTGGCTCCAGTGGCGCGCTGCGAAGCCAGGAAGAAGACAGCCGAGACCGCCAGCGAGGTGAAGTAGAAGCCGTTCAACAACAATGAAGGCCACGCCCGCTGTGGATCCGCGAGTAACTCGTAGAAGGCCGCTACGGCTCCAAGTACGACCAGACCTGTTGCAAACAATCGGCTGCGCGAGGGGATTTCAAATGAAACATCTTCGCTCATTGGGGACCTCTCGCCAAGGCGGGTTGAGGCTCTTCGCCTCGCTGCTGTAGGGTCGTGTGGACATACGTGACGATCTTCCATCGTTCATCCGCACTCAATTGCGCCGCATAGGACGGCATCTTGCCGGAACCCAGGGTGATGACGTGGAAGATGCGGCCAGGAGCAAACTGCATCAGGCGATCGGAGCGGTAAGATGGCGGAGGAGGAATCTTCTGCGAGATAGGACCGTCGCCTCTGCCTTGCGTCCCATGACATACGGCGCAATAAGTTTCAAAGAGTGCTTTGCCCTCGTCCAAGGTCTTGGCCGTCGACTGGTAAGGATCCTTTAACTCCAAACCAGCGCGCTCCGCTTCCTGCTCACCGGGTCCATAGTGAAATGGATAATAGCCGCGCGGGATTGTTCCGGCCACCGGATGCTGCAGGGTCAGGCCGTCGCGAGTCACTGGATTAGGCGCGAAAGCCTTGTAAGCTGGGTCACGCGCCATATCCGGCATGTATTCGTATGCGCGCCGGTCAGCGGATCCGCAGCCTGCAAGGGCGATCACGGTTGCCAGCAAGACCGGAGCCAGGAACCAGCGCTTCATAACTGAGCCTCGATTTCTCGAACCTCGCGGGCGCCGCTGTTCCTCAGGAGTCTCGACGCCAGGACCGAGTCAAACTGATCATTACGGCGGCGAAGCACGAGTGCGAAGGTATCATTAGTGAGGCTTGACGCAGGCAGTCGTTCTTTTTTGCCCGGAAAAAGCCGAGCGCGAAACAACAACGCCGCTACCGTGGACAGACCGCCTATCAGCACCGTCAATTCGAAGCAGATTGGAATGAAAGCCAGCGTCGAATTGTCCGGCTTGCCGCCTACATTCAAGGGCCAGTCCAGAATCGTGGTATAGAACAAGAATGAAAAGGCTAGCGTCAGCCCCAGAGCCCCCGCGAAGAAGGTTACCCAGGACAGACGCGTTCTTCGCAGGCCCATGGCGCGATCCAGATGGTGCACTGGATAAGGAGTATAGACATCGTAAATCGGAAAACTGTGATCCCGAATTGTGCGGACAGCCGCAAGCAGGCTGTCGGGATCCGAGAAAGTCGCGATCACAAATTGGCTACGCATTCACGGCTACCTCGCTGTCTTCTTGGGCTGAATGATGTTTTGGCATCTCGATGAGCTTGGCGATGTGGGCGCTGGTGGCGACCACGCCTTTGATTTCCCACATGGCAATCATGGGCAGGACACGGATGAATAGCAGAAACAAAGTAAAGAAGAGACCGAAACTGCCGACCAGAATGCCAATGTCGATGCGTGTGGGGTAAAACATGCCCCAACCAGACGGCAGAAACGCCCTGTGCAAACTCACGACGATAATGACGAAGCGTTCGAACCACATTCCGATGTTCACCAAGATAGAAACAATGAATAGAATCACCACACTGTTTCGCGCCTTCTTGGACCAGAGAAAGTGCGGCGTGATCACGTTGCACAGCACCATCAGATAGAAACACCAGGCATAAGGTCCAGTGGCGCGATTGATGAAGTGATATCGCTCGTAGATATTTCCACCGTACCAGGCACTGAAGAATTCCGTAGCGTAGGCGTAGCTCACAATCATCCCGGTGAGCATAGTCACTTTGGCCATTTTGTCGAGATGCCGCATCGTGATGTACCGCTCCAGATGCATGGTCTGGCGGGTAATGATCAGCAGCGTCAGCACCATGCCAAAACCCGAATAGACGGCGCCGGCAACGAAGTAGGGAGGAAAGATTGTCGTGTGCCAGCCGGGTAGGAGGGACGTGGCAAAGTCCATGCTTACAATCGAGTGAACGGAGAGCACCAGAGGTGTTGCCAATCCCGCGAGAATCAGGCTCACCATCTCATAGCGAGCCCAGGTACGGAACGACCCGTTCCATCCCATGCTCAAAAACCCGAAGATTGTCTTCTTGATCCGTCCTGAAGCGCGGTCCCGTAACGTAGCTAAGTCTGGGACCAAACCCAGAAACCAGAACACCAGTGAGATGGTGAAGTAGGTGCTGACGGCAAACACATCCCACACCAGAGGAGAGCGGAAGTTGACCCACAGCGGGCCACGCTGGTTAGGAAAGTAAGGGAAGATAAAGAATGCATCCCATGGCCGGCCCAGGTGAAGCAGCGGAAACATGCCCGCGCACATCACGGCCATGATCGTCATGGCTTCCGCCGAGCGGTTGATTGAAGTGCGCCATTGCTGACGGAAGAGAAGCAGGATGGCCGAAATCAACGTCCCCGCGTGTCCGATACCGATCCAGAAAACAAAGTTGGTGATGTCAAACGCCCAGCCCACGCTGTTGTTGAGACCCCAGACTCCGATACCTTTGGCGAAGAGGTAGGTAACCATAACGGTAAGGTTGACTAACCCCGCAAGAGCAAATGCAAAGCAAATCCACCAGCCCCGTCCGGGGCGTGCTTCCATCGGCCGGGCAATGTCGTTAGTGATCTGCTGAAGAGAAACACCTTCGTCAACCCAGCGTGTAGGCGGAAGTAATTGCGTGCCAGTTTCTAGCTGTGCAGCGGTCATGGTGCTCATGTCGTTCGCTCCTTAAGCGGTATTGAGTGGATTGCGAACTTTCTTGAGGTATCCCACGTTCGGTCGTACTCCCAGTTCTTCCAGGACGTGGTAGTGGCGCTGGCTGTTGCGCAGTTGCGAAACGCGACTATTAGGATCCTTTAAGTCGCCGAAAACAATAGCTTGGGTAGGGCAAGCCTGCTGGCATGCTGTTTGAATATCGCCCTCGACCAGATCGCGCCTTCCCTGAAGCGCGATGTTCTTGGCCAACTGGATGCGCTGAACGCACATGCTGCACTTCTCCATGACGCCGCGCGAGCGCACCACCACGTCCGGATTCAACACCATCCGTCCCAGCGGGCTTGCCATGTTGAAATCGAAATCTGGATTGTCTGTGAAGTTATACCAATTGAAGCGACGGACCTTATAAGGACAGTTATTGGCGCAGTATCTGGTTCCTATGCAGCGGTTGTAAACCTGCTGATTCAATCCTTCGGAACTTGTGGTCGTGGCCAACACCGGGCAGACCGTCTCGCACGGAGCGTTCTGGCAGTGCTGGCAAAGCATCGGCTGATGCACGCTGCGCGGATCGTTCTCAGAGCCGCTGTAGTAACTATCGATACGAATCCAGTGCATGATGCGGTTGCGCCGAACCTGGTCCTTGCCCACAACGGGGACGTTGTTTTCCGCCTGGCAAGCGACTACGCAGGCAGAACAGCCGGTGCACGCGTTCATGTCGATCGCCAATCCCCAGGAATGTTCGCCGTGGAGCCGCTCGGCCCATAGCGTGGGCAAGGCTTCTTTGGTTTCAGGCACGGGATGGCTCAACTCTTCCAGCGTGGTTTCAAGTACTATCGGACGGCCTTCCATGGAGAAATGGCTTTGTGTGCTGACAACTTCTTCGCGACGTCCGGTTTTTTCAATGCGCACGTTCGTCGCCGAGTAATGGCGCGTACCATCGACGGTTAATGCCAGAGGGAATACATTCACGCCGACGTTCTGACCGACCTTGCCCACTTGCTTGCGCCCGTAACCCATCGCCAGTGAGATGGTGCGAGCTTCTTGTCCCGGTTGGATAAAGACAGGTGCCTCGATGTCACCCCGATCGACCTTTAGCTTGATGACATCGCCTTCTGACAGTTTCAGTTTTTCCGCCAGTTGCGGACTGAGAGCCGCGTAATTTCCCCAAGTCACTTTGCTGATGGGGTCTGGTAACTCCTGTAGCCAGGGGTTATTGGCATGACGCCCGTCGCGGGCGCCCACGCTCTCGTAGAAGTGCAACTCATAGCGGTCTTCCGCGAGGGCTCTCTGCGCTTCCAGGATGGAGTCAGCGGCTGCGTTCCAATTGCCGCGATGCGCGGGCAAAGCGCCCTTCCCTGTCGCGGGTAACTCCACCACACCATCCCGTAGAGAACGCTCCCAGAATGCAGTTGCATCCCGCAATTCGTTCTGTCTGGGAAACAGATTCTTGGTCCAGAACTCGCGCAGGTAGCTGTAGTAATTCGTCTCTGCCTGTCCCGACCAAACGAGCAGGCTTTCTTGTGCCGCGCGCGTCGCAAACAGTGGAGCGATCAACGGCTGCGCGAGGCTGAAATATGAGTCCACAGGTTCAGCGTCGCCCCAGGCTTCCAGAAAATGGTGGTCGGGACAGATTGCATGGGCGTGGGAGCTGGTTTCATCGGGCCGGTCGGAAAACGAAATAGAGAGCGCGACTTCTTCCATCCCGCTTAGAAAGCGCGTGCCATCGGCATAGTCATAAGCGGGGTTGATGCCATAGAGCAGGATCGAATGCACCTCGCCTCGATTCATCTCTTCAACCAGAGCCGCCATAGCTGCGTCGTTGCCACCACGCTGTGCCGACTGGCGATTCAGGTCGATGGTCTTGCCGATGTTGCCGAGCAGGGCGTTGATCGCATTGACCACGACTTGCACTGAGACATCGTTGCGTCCGCTGACTATCAAGGATTCGCCACGATGCTTCCATAGTTCCCCCGCGATAGCATCGAGTTTCCTGGCATCCACAGGATCCGGACCATCGGGAACTCCGACCGTGCCGCTCTTGCGAGCGATGCGCCGCAGCAAAGCCATAGCCACGACGCCAATTTCCGACGGCGCGATGGGAACGCGCACGTCGGCGTTGCTTCCGGTCACGCTCAAGGTGGGTTCAAATTGAACATGCAGCGCCGGTCGCCCTTCGGGCTTGCGATTGCTCGCGTACTGGCGGGCAAACTCTACAGGAGAGAGCCAGGTTCCCAAAAAATCCGCATCAAGGCCCACGATGACTCGCGCCTTGTCAAACGCATAGTGTGGAATTACCGCGCGGTCAAAGGACTTTCCATTGGCTTCGAGTATTGCGCTATAAGAAATAGCGTCATACACTACGTGCTGGAATTTGGGGTAGCATCTACCAAACTCTGAAATGATTTGTCGCGTCGAAGGACTGGTCACGGTCCCAGAGAGAAGAACGACTTTTCCGCTGTTCACGCGGGCTTGGTTCAGCGCATCCAGAATTTGCCGATCCGCCTCCTGCCAAGTTGTGGTCTGGCCTTTCCACATCGGCCCACGGAGCCGCTCGTCGTCGTAGAGAGAAAGCACAGTTGCCTGCCCTGTGGCACAGGTTCCCTTGCCGAAAAGAGCCGATTCATCATTGCCTTCAATCTTGATCGGCCGGCCGTCACGCTGCTTCACCAGTAGGCTGCAGGAAGATGCGCATCCACGGCAGGTAGTGGCGTAATAATTTGCGACTCCGGGAATAATGTCGTCTGAGCCTGCCAGCAACGGTATGGCATGTTGCACCGGTCCACGGCATCCCGCAACGCCAGCCGCAGCCAAGCTGAATCCCATCATCGCCAGAAAGTCACGGCGGGTCGCGTCGGTTGCAAGGGCTGCGGAGTTAGCAGGAAGCCCTCCCGGAAATTCGCCACTGAAGCGCGGTCCGTTGTGCAGTTCGTCCACGCTCTTCCAGTAAGTGGGCGCGGCAGGCTGCCCAATCTGCACGAGTTGCCCCTTCGCGCTCTTACAGGGCGGCTTGCTTTCGACGTCCGGGTTCATCGGGTCCTCCGGGCTTGCAGCTCTTCCTGTTTTGTCGTTCAAATTCAAATCTCTATCTCTTCTTGCTTGTATGTTGGCCTTTCTCCGCGCACTAATAGTGACAACTCGAGCAATCCAGCCCTGCTGTTGGTTTTTGTTTCTGAGAAAGGCTCGCCAGCGACCGCTGGAAGTCATTCGTCGCCAGCTTGGCATGCTCGCGATGACATTGCAGGCACCATCCCATGGTGAGCGGAGAAAATTGGCTAACTCGCTCCATGCTCTCCACTGGCCCATGGCACCGCTGGCACGTAACTCCTGAGAGGACATGCTGGCTGTGATTGAAGTACACGAAGTCCGGAAGGTTATGGATCTTGACCCAACTAATCGGTACCTGCCGCTGCACAGCCTCTTTCAGCTTTTCAATTTCGACCGTCTGTTTCTCCACGATGTTATGGCAATTCATGCACACGCTTGCCGGTGGGATTCCCGCATGCCTGCTGGTACGCGCAGCATAGTGACAATAAAGACAGGGAATCTTGTTATCGCCGGCATGAACTTTGTGGGGAAAGTGGATCGGCTGTTCGGGTGAATAGCCCTGGTTGATTCCAACTCGTGAGAGTTCCCAAGCCCCGCCTCCGACCGCGAGGAGCAGCACCAAAACGCCGATGACGGCAAATTGCGTCTGCAAACGATTAATCCTCCTCCGGCCAGAACCAACTGCCAGGGTTGTGTTTGTGCGACCATTCGGTAACGGCGTTGGCAGCCGCGCGGAATGGCCTGCCGATCAGCACTATGCAGCCGTGCATGGCGGCGATGAGAAATGTTGACAGCCGAGTCAGCGGGACCACTGCAATCGCAGCAAACGTGGCCAACACGTGGAGCTGCACCAGGGTCGGCATTTGTTTCACAAGTTGAACCGCTGGCTGGCCTCCCACAATCGAAGCAACATACGGTCCGAGTGTCATCACGCCCCACGACGATCCCCAGCGATAGAGGACAGGAATCAATACTCCCGAGACCAGGACGGTAAAAACAATAGCCAGAAATACCGTGTCAAAGAGCTCGGTCACGCGTGAGCGAGTAGACTGGCCGAGATGCCGCCAAATCAGGGCAGCACTGCTGGCAACGCCTGCCAGGCCGACGGCAAAAGCCAGTCCTTCCAGCAGGTAAAGCCTTGCTATGTTGCTATTCCAAGAAAGGACCGCGCGCGGAAACAGCAACCCCAGAAGATGCCCAGTCAATAACGCGAAAATGCTTATCCAGAAGAGCCGGCCCGCGAAAGCCACCTTAGCGTCTGCCATCTCTTCGGCAAGAACCGAAGGCTGCCGGGACACCAGCAGATAACGCAGCAAGGTTCCGCCCACCACAAGGGCAACTGCTATATACGGCCAAAGTGCAAATAAAGAGTTACTTCCCATCGCTCCTCACCTCCTTCTGCAGCGAGAGGTTGCCGGCGGCATTTGAGTTTTGTCCGGCAGGCATGGCAGACGTCCGGAGAAACGCCTTCAGAGCAAAGGATTCCTTCGCCGTGAGGTAGTGTTCCTGCGGCAATTGGGTTTGCCAAGAGAAGCAGCTATGGCGAAGGAATAGGGTCAGCGCTGGATCTTGGTAGCGCAAATAAACGCCGGTCAGGTCCGGGCCGAGGCTGCCTCCGCGCAACCCTGCGCCACGGACGCTATGGCAGGTCACACAGGCTTGAGCGCCATACTTGGTTTGTCTCTCACCGTAAAAAAGCCTGCGGCCGTTCTCGGTTTCCGCGGCTGTCGCTGTGGCTGCATTGCGCTCGTCTGCAGGCCTGATATCCGGGCCGCCGATGGCAATATAGTCAAGGATGTCATTGATCTGCTGGTCTGAGAGGTCCACCCAGTCCGGCATGCGCTGCTGTTTGAATTGCGCAAAGAGCGCCGTCGCTGTCGGGTCGCCGGATTGGATGACCCCGGACGAACCGTGAATGAATTTCAATAGCCAAGCGCGCTTGCGTCGCTCGGTGACGCCCTTCAAATCGGGTCCAACCTTGATTCCGTTGCCGTACGTATGACAGGCCGTGCAACGACCGTTGAAGGTCGCCGCTGCTTGCGGTGAGAACTTTGCCCCCGTGCCGTTGTCGTCGTCATCGCTGGCGCCGGCTCCTATAACCTGGGTAGGCCCTGCGAGCACAAGCAGGAGCGACAACGCCCACAATCCGGCGCGTACTCTGGCATCAACTGCAACAACGCGTCTCATCCGATAGCCTCCTCTATCCCTCATCGTTCTCCGCCTCAGCGGCGCGAACTCGGCACTTTCCATTTCTGATCTCTTTGTTAAAAGAGCGAAAATGCCCAGAGTTCTTTCAACATATGACTAGGGCGTGTTAACACTACCAAGGCAGATGTGCAATCTTGACAGGCCCTACCTTATGATAGGGAGGCGCAAACGTTATCCTCAGAATCCCAATCCGAAGTGCATTGCAAAGGTTACTGGATTTGTATTTGGACCACCGACCGGCCGGTCGAAGCGCACTGGCAGGTCCGCCTCCACAAAGTAGGCCTTGAAAAAACTGCCTTTGGACTTAATTGGCCAACCTTTGTTTAACAGTGGAGTGAATCCATATTCCGCGGAGTCGACGACAAAAGCCGCACGCCCTCCGATGGTGAAGCCGTGGCCCACACCGTACAAAAGTCCCGGATGAACCGTAAGCGATACGTCGCGGGGACTATCCTGCACCGAAGAAACAAATTCCAGATCGAATGCCATTTTGCCTGTTCCCTTGACGGTGATTCCGACCGGGAAGCCAACGGAGAAATTGTCCGACAGTGTGGTGGTTTGGCCGTCAGAGCGAGTGACTAAGGGAAGCACACAACCAATATGACCTCCAAGCGTGGTCTGAGCTTTGGCCGTCAGCGACGCCGCGGCTAACGAAAAGAAAACCACCACAACCGCTCGGAGTACTTGACCTGAAATCAACCGAACTCTGTTCTGAGACACTGGTGCTTTCATTGCTTTCATAACGTTCATAGCGTTCCTTCCTATCGGAGAATTTTGCGGTGCTAGTGCTGATATTCCCTGCAAAATGCAGTGAGAAGCGCGGGATGCTTGGCTCGCTGAATGGCGAGCCTACCTGCGATCGCTGGATGGCGAAGGCTTATTGAAATGGGCGGAGAACTTCTAGGACGGCAGTTTTGCACCGGCCAAAAAGGGGGGAACTCCGCAGTCCGGCAAAACCAAGCGCGCACGTACTCGAAATGGGTGTAACTGATCGAAAATCAGGGCCGTCCGTTGCGAATTCGGCCTGAAGGTACTTTTCCGGGAGCAGTTACACTTGCGCAGGCCACTCTCGTCCAAGTCAGCATTCCTAAAACAAAAGGCCGGTCGAGACAAAGTCAGAGCGAGTAATCGCTGACCGGGCGTGCACGTCTGACCGATTGCGTGGAAGGCAAAAGAAGCGACGCATTGAACTGATCGAGCCCTACCGATGAGATATCTAAGCGGTGCGATGAGGAAGGCCGCACACGGGGTTCATATCCCGCACTTACATGACATCTACTCGGCGCTCTGGTATCTGGGGCGACTGTTACAAGACTCCAGTTGAGCTTAGATTGTGTCGATCATCACTGGGTGTCTTATGTGATCTCTAGCTGTCCTTTGGTAACCAAAAACCACAATCATCGGTTACCTTTGTAGCCATTCTCTGGTACCAGAGTTTTCCTGTCAAGAGAAAACTGAATAGATTAATATATCAGCACTTCAATTGTTTTTGCCAACGCGAAAGGCGCACCCCAGGCTCTATCCGTTGATCGCCGGTTGCATGTTTTGACCTCATTGACAACGGCTCTAAGCTCTAAAGTCATCCAGCAGGCAGCGCAGCCCGTCTTGCGCGGAGATGTGGCCAATCTTCCCAAACCGCAATAGGAACTGGAATGCGTACGAGGCTCACATATTGTGACTGCCGACGACAGGGCCATGCCTATGCTGTCCAGAGCATGACGGCGAACGCGCGGATGCGGGTCTACGTCAGCGATGACAGTCCTCCGTAAATCGTCTTCGACTTCACGTTGAATCGATTCGCGACGGACCGAAGTATTTTTCGAAGGATTGAAGTGATTTTCACCGTGACTGATCTGTACGCGGTTCTTCGAAATTGGGAGTCTATTGCTCGCTTCACCGCCCAACTAACCGGCTGTAAATGTAGCAATAAGCTCTTGAGCAGAATGCTCTTGCGATGTCTTGTTGACAGGTCCTGCGAAAGTCAGTATATGATAGGCATCCCGCAGAACGCGGAGCGCACGTCCGAGCCTCAATGATCCCCCAATTAGAGGGTCGCGTGCACAAAATTGTTGCTTGCTGCCCGACGCAGCATCTTCCTTTTTAGGCTATAGTCGTCCTCGCATTCGATACTTTCTCGTCGACCTTTCGACTCTGAGAGAAGATGACTTCTGCCCCTCATCGTTTAAGAGTTCTTGGATAGCCACACCTTTGGTGTGTTTGGATCTTACGGCGCCAACGCTGCACATTTCTGCGGCTATGAGTTTTTGTGCGCTTCAACCGGTCCGGAAACCGGACCAGAACAAACTTGGAAGGCACGACAAGGAGGTATCGTGATCAAGACAGCAAAATTCGCGTCAGGTTTAGCTTCGGCGGTGTTCGTCTTCGCCGGAATGGCACACGGACAACAAGATCCTGGCGTTCAAACCGCCAGCCGCGGCACAGGCGCGTCAATCATTGCAGCAGGTGACACAACTGGCTTCTCAACCTTTTTCACGGACGGTCTCAGTCGCTTCAA
>JBEKRS010000098.1:0-14793 GCA_049518535.1 Occallatibacter sp.
GCACCGGGTGGGCGACCAGGTCCACGGCAAGGTGCTGCGGACGGCGCAGTTCGGCGCATTTGTCGAAATCGCCGACGGTGTCGAAGGTCTCTGCCACATCTCCGAGGCTGGCGACGACGGTGGGTCCAAGCTGGAAACAGGCTTGGAGCATGACTTCAAGATCATCAAGATCAACGTGGAAGAAAAGAAGGTAGGCTTGAGCCTGCGTGCCGTGGGCCACGAAGCCAGCCGCGCGCAAGTCGAGAGCTACAAGAAGGAAGCTCACAAGGCTCCCGTCTCAAGCTCTACCACGACCCTTGGCGATCTGATCAACTGGAAGAGCGAGCGCTAACTTCGGCTTCCCTCATAGTAACAGTGCAAAACGGCCATCCTTTTTGGGATGACCGTTTTGCATTAAGTCGCCAAGTGCTTCACCCATGAATTGGCCAATGGCAGGGGCGGGCGAAGAACTTTGACCAGCAGTTTTACGCGACGGATGGGCATCCGCAAGCTTGTAGTTCAGCTTCCACGCCGACGCCTTGAACTTACCTCGGCCTTCTACTCACAACTGCGCGATTTCAATATAATCAAAATTTTCATTGACCAAATAAAATTTAGAGTGAAGTTAATCGGATAGTTATCGAAATTCTCATCGATAAGATCAAAACTGACCAATAGCGGAACAATCTAATCCATATAAGTAAATCAAAGAGGCTTCCCCGCTCCACTTTTCCCCTTGCAGTTTGTTTCCCTCCCGCTTTATTCAATCCGAAGCGCCGGCCCCGGCGCTTCCCGCGTCTCCCTCCTGCAACGCCTCTTGAACGGGCTCATCGGAAGGTGAGCCCGCATCACTTCAGCTTCTCGTAGACAACGACGAAGTCGAAATCTATCTTCCTTCGCGTGCGGCCGCGGTTCACGGACCCTCGACTCGTCGATCCCCTCAAGGATGCAGGGCTATTTATGATTACGCAATTCCCTATTGTCGCTCTTGAAGAAGTAGGATGGGCATCTGGCAACTCCGAAACTCACCCCGGCTCTCAATCGATATCGTTCGATTAACAAACAATTCACGCAAAAATGTACAGAACTGACCAATATTGGAACAATCTAACCGCTATAGTCGGACCTATAAGAGGCTTCCCCCGAACCACGATTCTTTTGCAATTCCTTATCCTCTCGCTTGTTCAATCCGAAGCGCCGGCCTTGGTGCTTCCCAATCCTCCCTCCTACAACGCCTCTTGAACGGGCTCATCGGAAGGTGAGCCCACATCACTTTGTGTTCTCGTAGACGGCGAAGTCAAAATCTATCTTGCTTCGCGTGCGGGCTTCAAGGATCGTTGATTCTCAATCGCTATCATTCCATTCGCAAACAATTCACATTGATGCGAGCAGAACTGACCAACATTGGAACCAACTAATCCGTACATTTCTATCCATAAGAGGCTTCTCCGATTCACGACTCTCCGTAGTTTGTTCCTCTGGCTTACTGAACCCCGAAGCGCCACGCTAGGTGCTTCCAGTGTCCTCCCTACTGCAACGCCTCTCAAAAGGGCTCACCGGAAGGTGAGCCCGCACCATTTGAGGTTCTCGTAGACGGCGAAGTCGAGATCTATCTTCCTTTGCGTTCGGTCGCCGGTTCAAGGACCCTTTACTCGTCGATCCCCTCAAAGAAAGCAGGGTAAGTATGATTACGCAGTTCTCTATCGTGGCCGCTGAAGAGGTAGAAGAAAAGAGACTGACGGTCAGCACAAATGGTCACGCGCCGGTGGTGCTGTTAGTAGGCTACCAACCCGCAACGGCCCAGCCCATAGCAGAAATCTTTCCTCAACACAGCTTCACGGTCATGACTGTCCCCGATGATTATACGGCCTTCGAGATTGCAGCGCTGATCCCGCCCGACTTACTCGTTACCGATGTAATCGCACCAGGAATCAAGTGGCTGGCATTCGCTGTAGCTATGAGACAGGTCGTTCCGAAGTGCCATATTCTATTCCTCTCCGAACCAGCCTGGCCTGTCGAGCTGATTAAATCAACCTGCTATGCGGGGCACAACTTCGTCACTGTCGCATAGCTCGCGCTCGCCTTTGCCCCACCACTGAATCAGCCTACAAATTTCGTGCCTGCCCTTGAATCGCTTTTTGATGCAAGGATGGAAGCAACCACGCCTCTCGCTCCGCATCCATTCCTGAGGAGGCATGCCATGAAAATCCTGACCAGCAAAGAGCGCCCCAGCCGGAAAGGCCTGCCGAATTGGTTTACTGGAAATGTCTGGATCGATGAGATTGCAATCGGCGCGCCGCCATCCCGCCTGCGTGCCAACAAAGTAAGCTTTGAGCCGGGCGCGCGCACCGCATGGCACACACATCCGGTTGGTCAGACCTTACATGTTCTTTCGGGCTCCGGCCTAGTGCAGCTCGACGGTCATCCTGTCCTCGAAATTCGTCCCGGAGACACGGTGATCATTGCTCCCCACGAACGTCACTGGCACGGCGCTGCGCCCGACAATACCATGGTCCATCTCGCCATTCAGGAGGTGGACGCACACGCTGTTGACGTAGTCTGGCTGGAGCCGGTGACCGATCAGGAATACTCTGCTAAATAAACTACCAAATACAAAAGCAGTTAATAACTCTCAAACTGTCTCAGGAAGAAAACGATTCCCAGTGCGACCAACACAGATAAGAGCGCGAAGAGAAAAACACTTGAATAGCCGAAGGCGCCGATCACCGCGCCGGCCAATGGTCCAGTGAGAAAGAAGGAGACGTCGGAGAAAGCTGTATAGACTCCAAGTGCTGTGCCGCGATTCTCCGCCGTGACACGCTTGACGGCTTCGACGCCGATTGCGGGAAAGACCAGCGAAAAGCCAAACCCAGCCAGCGCCGAGCCAGCCATAGCCATCGACGGTGTCTGCGCGAGCCAGAGCAGAATCATGCCCAGCGATTCAACCGAGAGGCAAGCCAAAGCCACCGGATATCCGCCAAAGTGGTTGATGGTCTGGATGAAAAGCAGGCGTGCCACAATAAATGCCAATCCAAAAGCCGTGAGGCAGAGCGCAGCGCCCGTCCAATGGTGGCTGAAATAGAAGAGCGTGACGAAGGTGGCCAGCACGCTGTAACCGACTCCGCCTAAGGCCAGCCCCATGCCGTGCGGCGCCACGCGAAACATCACGTCGCGGAAGGGAAGATGCTCGCCGTGCACGACCGGAACCGGGCTCTTGCGGCTGGCCAGCAGCAGGCTGAATGCGCCGATAAGCAGTGTGACCAGACCAATCGAGCCCAAGCCAAAATACTGATCGAGAATCACGCCCAGCGGAGCGCCCAGCGCCATCGCGCCATAAGTGCTGATGCCGTTGAAGGAGATGACCTTGGCGGTGTGTTCGGTTCCAGCGCTGGTGATGCCCCACAGCGTCGAGCCGGTTGACCCGAGGCTCTCGCCTACTCCCAGCGCCAGCCGGCTCAACATCAGCACGACAAGGCTGAGCCAGGGGATCGAATGCAGCGCCGCCGCGGTCATCAGCAACGCTCCGCTGAAGGAGCATGCGCCCATACCCCACAACACGGAGACCTTGGCACCGGCACGGTCAGAGATGCGTCCGGCCCAGGGGCGGCTAAGAAGCGTGGCAATGTACTGGATGCTGATGACCAGGCCTGCCAGCGTCGCGCTATAACCCATCCGCAGATGCACATGCGGCGGCAACACAGCCAGCGGCAACCCGATCGAAAGATAGACCACAAAGGTGAAATAAACGAAGCCGACAATGTGCCACGTGCCACCGTTCGGGGTGATGGCAGACGGAGTTGCAGCGATGGCGGCGGCGGAGGATTTCATGCAGTAGAAAGCAACCTTCGGAGGTGTGTGGTCACTTCCAGTATAGCGGAGGTGGAGTCGCGCGTGTGCGCGTGGAGCGACGAGGTTTTAGACTGAAATCATGACGGTCGGTTTCCATATCGAGCATTTCGGTTGCAGGGCAGCGCGCGCCGATGGCGAAGCGGTGAGCGACCGGCTGCGCGCTGCCGGACTCGGCGAACGGGAGCCCTCGGTAGCCGATGTGGTTATCGTCAACACGTGCAGCGTAACGGCGGAAGCCGACCGTGCAGCGCGTGCCTTCATTCGCCGCGCCCACCGTCTCAACCCATCTGCAAAAATCGTGGTCACTGGCTGCTATGCGCAGCGCGCGCCGCAGGAGTTGGCTGGCATGGCCGGCGTGGAAGCCGTGGTGGGCAACAGCCATAAAGCGCTAGCGCCGCAGATTGCTTTGAGCCTGTTGGGGCACGCGGCGAAAGCCAGCGGACTGATACAAATTCAAGCGTCAACGAACCTTGAGCGAGCGGATAGCGAGCTATTGGCCCCACCGCAGGTGGCTTTGGCCCCACTGCAGGCGGCGCAGGTGGTCTGGGCGGCCGACAGGTTCGCGCATTCGTTTCTTGAAGAGGCGCAGATCGTACCCGGCACTCAGACCCGGCCCAATCTCAAAATCCAGGAAGGATGCGCGAATCGCTGCACATTTTGCGTCATTCCACAAACACGCGGTCCATCGAAAAGCCTTTCCTTTGCAAGTATCCTGCGGCACGTGGAAAGATTTGTCGCCGCCGGCGGAAACGAGTTGGTGCTCTCGGGGATAAACCTGGGACGATGGGGACGGGACTTGCCAGACTCAGAAGTTGCGGCCCCGAGAACGCTTGCAGCTCTCGTGCGCCAGATCTTCGCGCAGACAGCCTTGCCCCGCCTGCGTCTCAGCTCCATTGAGCCCATGGATTGGGACGCGGAGCTGATCGGCTTGATGGCCGAGTTCGGAAATCCAGAATCGGGGCAGGCACGCCTCGCGCGTCACGCTCATCTGCCCTTGCAGTCTGGCTCGGATGCAGTTTTGCGGCGCATGCATCGGCGCTATCGGCCTTGGCACTACGCGGACAAGGTAGCGGCCCTGGCGCGCGCCGCCGGACCAGAACTGACCCTGGGCGCAGATGTGATGGTGGGCTTCCCTGGCGAGACCGACGCCGAGTTCAGCGAGACATTAACGCTGATCAACGCGTTCCCCTTCGGCTATCTGCACCTGTTTCCGTTTTCGCCTAGGCCGGGAACGCCGGGTTGGGCGCTTCATGCCGAACGCCCCGTTCCGGCCGAGGTAGTTGAGGAGCGCCTGACGGCTCTGCGCGTTCTAGCCTCGGAAAAAAGTCAAGCGCACCGCAGAAGTTTTGTTGGTAGGCGCCTTGAGGCCATTACTCTGCACACATCTGCCGAAGTGAATGCACGCGGCTGCACCATTGCGCTTACAGAGAACTTTCTTCCAGTAGAGTTCGAGGGCCGCGAACCAGCCAACCAACTCGTGTGGCTTCGCGTCACCGGGTTAAACGCCGGCGGAACGCTGCAAGCTGAAGCAGAAATCCCGGAGCGAGCCCAACAGGAAGCGAGCACAATCTCCGTTTGAGCAGGGATTTTCCCGGCCTTGGATTCACAGGTCCGACCACCCCGCATCTGAATTCTGCCGTGGCGCGACCAGAATCCCTTCTAAACCCTTTGTTCAGCCGAGCCAAACCGATGCTATACTCATGTTGCGTTCGTGCGCCCGCGGCGATTCCGGAAGACCCCGGAAGGCGGGCAGCGGCGACTTCTGGAGGAGCACCATCGCACTCGATAAACGTTCGGCTAAATCCTTTATCCGCATCAACGACCGGATTCGCGCGCGCGAGATCCGTGTCATCGACGAAAACGGCGAGCAACTCGGCATCTTGGCTCCCTTTGAGGCCCTGAAGATCGCCCGCGAGCGAGGCCTCGATCTGGTCGAGGTTTCCGCCAACGCGGTGCCGCCCGTCTGCCGCATTCAGGACTACGGCCGCTTCCTCTACGAGAAGGAAAAGAGTGAACGCGCCGCCCGCAAAAAGCAAAAAGTAATTGTTGTCAAGGAGGTCAAATTCTCCGTGACCGTGGACGAGCACGACTACCAGACCAAGAAGAATCAGGCCGTGCGCTTCCTCGTCGAAGGCGACAAGGTCAAGGCCAGCCTGCGTTTCCGCGGCCGTCAAATGGCCCATCGCGAGCTGGGCTACGCGATCATCAACAAGCTCATTCAGGACATCGGCGAAGCCGGCATCGTCGAGTTCATGCCCCGCATGGAAGGCACCATCCTGCACGCCATCCTGGCCCCATCCAAGAAGCAGGACGCGCCCAAGCCCAAGCCCCCAGCTGGCCCGCAGGCCGAGCCACCCGCGCAGCGAGCGTAGCAGACTAAATCAAGCGTCAATAATCTGAATGCCCCAGGTCCGGATTTTCGGGCCCTGGGGCATTTCATTCTCAAGTCGCCAACTGAGCGCAAATTTCTGTGCCGCGGCTCAGCAACGATTGCCGCTGCGCGCCCTCTTTTCTCGCTTGACAATCAATAGCCAGTTGGTTATTGTTTTTTCATGCCGGTCCTGGCAAATCACGTTTTCAAGGCTCTTTCCGACCCAACCCGCAGAGCAATCTTCGAGGGGCTGACGCGTGATGGCGAGCAGACCGTGCATGAATTAACCCGTCGCGCCGGGATCTCGCAGCCTGCCGTTTCCAAACATCTGGTCGTATTGAAGCGCGCCAGGCTTGTACGCTACCGGCATCAGGGTCGTGAAACTCATTACAGTGCCTGTCCGCAGGCTCTGGCCCCGCTCGTCGACTGGATGGCCCTCTATGGCGCTTTTTGGCGCGACCGATTTGATCAACTCGAAAACTTACTGGAGAGGATGGACAAATGACTGAAACCGCCGTAACGACCCGCTCTCTCACCATCGAACGCGAACTGCCTCATCCGCAAGAGAAGGTGTGGCGAGCCCTCACTGAAGGCAAGTTGATCGACGAGTGGCTGATGAAGAACGACTTCCAGCCAGTCGTGGGCCACCGGTTCCAGTTCCGCTCCACGCCCGTGCAGGGTTGGAACGGGATCATCGACTCTGAAGTCCTCGCGGTCGAGCCGAAGTCGCGGCTCACTTATAGTTGGGCTTCGATGGGGCTGGAGAGCGTGGTCACCTGGACGTTGACGCCGACCAAGAGCGGCACGCATATCCGCATGGAGCAATCCGGTTTCCCGTCCGAAGAAAGTGCCAGCTACAAAGGCGCCAAGTATGGATGGACCAGTTTCATCGGCAAGCTGGAAAGTGTGGTTGGAGGGTTGGACTAACCATGGAAACAAAGACTATGAAAAAGAGCGCAACGACTAAGGCCGAATCCCCCTCTCAGCTGATCGACGAGAGGATCAGGGAACTGGGCGACTGGAGGGGCAAGATGCTCTCCCATCTCCGCGCCCTGATCAAGCAGGCTGACCCTCAGGTGGTCGAGGAGTGGAAGTGGAGAGGCGTTCCCACTTGGTATCACGATGGAATGATCTGCACCGGCGAAACCTATAAGAGCGTCGTGAAGGTGACCTTCGCTAACGGCGCTGAGCTCAAAGACCCTTCAAAACTATTCAACTCCAGTCTTGAAGGCAACGTCAGGCGCGCAATCGATTTCCATGAGGGCGATGAAGTAAATGAGGATGCATTCAAGAAGCTCGTGAAGGCTGCGGTGGCTCTGAACAAGTAATCGGCCCGATAGTCGAATCCATCGGTAGATGTTACAGGTTTCCGCAGTAAAGGATTAGTAAAGCTGCGTGAAGGATGAGTAATTTGGGTGCCCCAGGTCCGGATTTTCGGACCTGGGAGAAATCAATGCGTGGAAGGATCGCGGATGTCCCACCTTTGGCGCATTTTTGTTTTTACGCTATCATGGATCCCCAACGACAGGTCTTCGTCGTTGGGATGATTTAAGGTGGGATGCCTATGACTACGGTTCCTTATGGCTGACATGACGGCACGGGTTGCCCATTTCTTTGGATCCATCGCAATTGCGTAAGGCATCGTTTTCCTCGTTTAGCACACTTACTGGTAAACACCAAGATATTGGCAGACCGTCCCAGATATAAGGCCGCTCGTGGCACCTTCAATAAATCCCTCTACTGCGCCGTCTGCCCCCCCTGCTAGTGCCCCCAAAGGGCCAGCTGCAATCCCCCCCAATTGCGCCCAATAACGCTCTCTTGCCGGCTATTTCAAAGGCGTAATTTACTATATTGTCATTGACGGAGCTCCCGCAGAAAAATAGTTTTATTCCTTTCTTCACTGCCGGCCCGAGCTTTGTCATCTTGACAGCAAGAGTAGGCAGGTTAAAGGGCAAATTCGGGTACGAGAAGTAGTTCAAAATGGCCTGACCGCCCGGATCTACTTCAGTCACTTCTTCTGGAATGTAAGTGTTATAGGGTTGAGGGTTGTCTACGTAGAGCGTAAAGCAAGGATTGTTTGGATCTTGACAGGGGGTAGGACCGCCATCATCACTGCTGCCGTCAGCACTGCCACCGTCGCCGTCGCCACCGTCGTAGCCAACGTCGCCGCCGCCATCAGCACCGCCGCCGTCCCCCCCGCCACCGCCATTATCGCCATCACCACCGTCGCCGCCGTCTGAACTATCTTCCAACCCAAGACGATCAATCCTGCTCACCGGGTTGTTGCGCACATAGCTGTAACGGTTGAAGCTCTGCGGATTGCCGATCCGATAGCTGCCCATGTATGGGTCTGGCCGCATCCAACGACCCTGCGCTGGTGAATATTGTCGGAACTGCGCGTGATCGGTTCCGCTGGCGTGGTCTGTGTCCAGCGTGGCGAAGTAATAGGGGTTGTAGTCCTCGCCGCTGGAGGTTTGCCCGTCGCCGTAGGGCAGGGATTTGTAGGAGCCTCCCACCGCGCCAGTATACGTCGTCCTCAATCGCTCTGTCCCCAGCCAGTCCTGATGCTGGTAGGTTGCCACGCCCGCCGCGTAGAACTCAACAGGCTTTGCGCCCCAGTATGTCTGCCCAGCGAGCTGGTAAAGCCCCGGAGCCCAGGTGGAGACGCGCTGTCCGTTCTTGTTGAATACGAACTCTGTCACCGAGGAAGCAACTACCGTGCGCACCCGATGATTCAGCGCGTCGTAAACATTGGTCTGCGTTGTGCCGCCATCCACTGCGGTTATGTTGCCCTCGGCATCGTATGTGTAGCTGTGGGTGCCGTCGTTGGTCATGTTGCCGGCAGCATCGTATGTATAGCCGTCAAGCTGGTTGTTGAAGGTGTTGACGCTTGCCGAGAACGTAAAGCCTCCATCCAACGGGGTCTGCGCCCAGCGGTTTCCATAGCGGTCGTACGTCCAAGTGTAGTTGGCCGCCGTGTCTGCCGTGACGGTAAGCGAGGTCAGCCGGTTGAACCCGTCGTATCCGTAGGTAGAACTCTGCCCCAGCACCGAATCAGTAGAGCTCTGAATCTGCGATCCACTCCGTGCTGTGTTGAATCCGTAGACTTGTGTTCCTCCGGAACAACCTGCGGAAGAGCTGCCGTTGCAGACATACCCGCCATTCCGGCGCCCCAAGGTGTCATAGGTGTTTACCCCCGTCAGTCCATTGCCCAGGCTGAAATTGATTGGACCGTTCGGACCATTCAGCACGTTGGAAATGATATTGGCTGGGTGGGTTGAGTTGGAAAGCGAGCTGGTGAGAGAAAGAAGTTCATTTGCCAGCGAAACAGTATAGGTGCTGGTGACGCCGGCGCCGTCTGTCGATGTCAGCATATTGCCCGCCAGGCCATAGGTGTAATGCAATGGGTAATGGACGGAACCAGCACATCCTGAGGGGAGGCACTCATCCAGGTATTGGACGCGTCCCATTGTGTCATAGCTGTAGATGGTGGCAGCGTTCGATACAAAAGCCTCGGAGAGCTGCCCTTTTAGATTCACCTGCGACAGATCGCTCCATACCGCGCTTTGGTCATAGACAAAGGTCTTGACGGGCGTGCCGTCGGAATAAGTGATCGTGACGGGACGGTTCAGGGAATCGTATTGCGTGGTGGTTGTCGTCAAAGCAGAGCTGCTGCTCTGGTTGGCCGTTGGGCGGGTGCGCGTCACCACCAGGCCCGTGCTGTTGTAGGAGTAGCTATAGCTTGTGGTTCCGGATTCAGGTTCGGTGACTGAAATAGTGCGGCCTAGCCAGTCGGCCTGGAATACGCGCGTCTGAACGCCTTGCGTGGTTGTCGTGGTGTGATTTGCAAGGCTATATGCGTAGGTTGTTGTGAAGCCGGTTCCAGTAATGTCGGTTCCGCAACTTGCCGGCGCGCCCGAGGCAGGCATACTACTGTTGGATGAGATTTCGCAGACAATCGTTGGCCGGCCCAGACCGTCAACCTGCGAGATGCGCGTCACGTCATTCTGATCGACAACTTTGATAGCGCGCCCGTTGTACGTGTAGGTGATTGTCTCTCCATTGGCGCGGGTAAGAGAGGTCAGGCGGCCAAGAACGTCGTAGGTAGAAGTATCCCCTGCGCCGGAGCATACCTTCGCCGCGGTCAATCCGGAACTTTGATATTGATACGAAACGAAGTTCTGGTTGCCGTTCGCATCATAGCAAGTGTCAGCCTGATACCAGGAGTTTCCGCTTTGTCCATTGGCTATTACCCAGCGGCTCGTTCTTCCATAACCGTCAAGCTGCGTTTCAGCCGTGGACGCAACACTCGACGATTGGTATACATTCGTCGTTATCAGCGTTGGGCTGTACGTCGCGGCGACCTCGCCACCGTCAGGGAACGTGACCTGAGTAGGCCGCAATAGCGAGTCATATGACGCGACCTTGATCACGTTGCTGTTCATGTCAGTAGTTGTGAGCGGAAGTCCAGTAAAGGCGGTATCGTAGCTGGAACCGGTACTGAGAGCGACCCCACTGGATGGAGTCGGGTATTGCACTTTTTGGGCGTAGACAAAAGTGGGATCGTAGGTGAAATTCTCAGTCCCGCTGGGCGACGTGATCGACAAGACGGAGCCTGTATCTTCGTAGGTTGCCGTTACAGCCAAAGAGCTGCTCGATGAGGTGGCCGCTGAAATACTCGTCAGATTCCCACATGCGCAGGTGGAGCAGGTAGGGCTTGTATGCTGTGGTACGCCCGCGCTTGCTGTCGGGGTCATCTGGTCGTATCCGTAAGCAATATCAGCTACTTGGTTACCTGATCCGTCCTCCACGATGTAAGATACAGGCTCGCTGTTATTGTTGTACGCCCAGTTTTGTGACTGCAACAGCGCGCCACGCGCCGAACTCCCGCCAAAATCGTAGGTATTCAACGTCAGCAGATCGCCGTAGGGATCGTATACCGCAGTCGAACCGTGCATTTGCAGGCCGTTCAGCGTTTCGTGGGTATCGATCTCGCTGATGGGCAAAGTGAACGACGCGGTTGTGCAAGGCGATGCTGCGCCGTCGTAGCAGGTCTGCCGGGAAATCACCGGCGTACCGCTTGCGGCTCCCTGATAGATTGTCCGGTTGGTTTCGTAGTATTGCGCCGTCGTGCCACTTGGCTGGTTGCTGGCTTCAACAAAGTTGTACGTCTTGTGATTCCCAAGGCCGTCCACTACCGATGTCTGGCTGGCGCCGGTTCCTGTCGTGCGGGTATAGGTCCAGGTAGATGCAGCTGACCCGGCACTGCTTGCCAGTGTACGCGTGAGACCGGCGGCACTGCCATCCGCGCATTCGATGCCGTTGTTGCCGCCAGTATAGGTGTATCGGATTATTCCGCCTTGAGGCAGCTCAACGCCTGCCAGCCGTCCGGTCACGATGACGGATGAGCCGGAAACTCCAGGGGTTTCCTCATAACCAAACTTGTATGTGCTGCCGTCTGGAAAGACAATCGAAGCGACAAGGGACTCCTGAGTCGGCCCGAACTCTGCTATCCCGCTGCAACCGAAGTTCGTCTGAACAGTGACGGTTTCGTAGTTCATAGTGACAGTCTGCGGATTGCCGTTGGTATCCGTGTAGGTGAAGGTCTGGGGACTGGGGCTGGCTCCGGCAACAGTCAGGGCAACGTTGCCGGTCGTGTCGATGAACTGTTCGCTACTGTTTGCTGTTATCTCATTGCCGTTGGTGTCGACAACGGTTCCAGCGCCAGTGGCTGTAGTAAATGGAGGCGTATAGACCTTGCCGCTTTTGTCAACAACATTCCCTCCGGTTGGGCCACCGGTATATTGATACCCCGAGCCATCGGTGGCAAATGAGTTATTGAGGGTATTAATGTTGACATTGGTGCCGCAGGTACCACTCACTACATAAAAATAGCCTGGGAATGCATGGGACACTCCCCACTGGTCATGGTACGCAAAACCCCCAGCTTGGATTATGACGCCAGTGACGACTTGCTGTGTCCCACCATATGGCCCGTCTGGGACTGTGGTGTAGCAATCCTGTGTGGTGCTCGAACCAGACAGATACCCAGTGGACATCTCCGATACACCACGCCATCCCAAGTTTTGTACAGGCGTCCATGCGGGTTTACGCTGGAGTTTTGGCCGACGGACCAAACGGAACTGTCATAACTAATGTCATAGGTGAATGGCATTCCCCTTCCGGCCTTATTCAGCACCGGAATGGCAAAATACGCGTCGAGACTGCCGACGTTGATCGTGTCAAGACCCAGTGTATCGAAGGTTCCGTAGGGGTAGATTCCAGTCGCAACCGTGGGAACAACGGTTTGGCTATGAAGCAGAATCGTGGAAGTCAACAAAACGAAGAACGCGGCTATATTACGGTACGGGGAATTCATAATCGCAATCCTTTCATCTGGCGCTGGTTGATGGATTAGTTAACTCGCTAACAGCGGTAATGGTTCGATTGATGGTGTCTGTCAACGTGCGGGTGGTCAGAGTAGGGATCTGGATCGAAAATCTTACCGCACCGGGGGAGATGCTCTTTGCATAACCGTGAAAGATAGTTTTCATTACTCGATTGGTCCTCTCTTTGTGAAGGCGCTCGGAATTGCCGGTAGCGTCGAGGCTAGATATCCAGCCCCAACGTCTGACGGTCAACATCATCTGCAAACCCTTTTGTGCATAAGCATTTTTTCGTTACGGCAACCAGGGATTTGCGACTCTTCAGTAGACTCCATTGATTTAGGAGAGAACACTGCCGGAAAATGAACAAAGCCGCAGCAGGCGATCAATGGAGTCGAGACTATGTGGACCGGCGGAAGGAATTGTGACAGCAGGCGTTAGAAATTCTCAAAAAAATTCAGCAGGCTGAATTGAGGGGTTTAATTTACTATTTATTCGCCCATGAGAGGCATTCCGGAAGTCTGCTCGATAGACTTACTCCCACCCTCCGGCGCCCACAAATCCGGCCCAATACCAGGGATGAGTACTCTTGCCGGCGGCGCGCCGTGCGAGGAGAATTTTCCGCTCGGCATTCCACACGGCATTGGCGGTGGAAGCATGGAGTTCCAGGCGCTCGACATACAACTCGTGCATGAATTGGCGTGTCAGGTCGTCATCCACGGACCACAACGACATCATCACGCTGCGCGCTCCAGCGACGCGGAAGGCGCGTTCGAGGCCCAACACACCTTCGCCGTCGCGCAACTCGCCATTGCCCGTGTTGCAAGCAGAGAGCACGGCCCAGTCCACGCCATTAAGATCCATGGAAGCAATTTGCTGAGCGGTAAGAATTGACGGCTTCTGAGGATGGCTATCGTCAGCAAAGACAAGTCCGGAGCGAAGCAATGGATTTCCGTCTCCGCAACTGCTGTCCAACAGAAAGGCGTGCGTAGCGACATGCAGAACACGGCTCCGCGGCGCTTCATCAAGGAAATGTGCTCGCGTAGCGTCCGCGCCGGTCTCGAGCGTGGAAGGTTCCTTGCCATTCCAACGCTCCCACGTGGCGCGTATGTCATTGACCTCTGCCGCCGCACCGGGCAGCGGACGAGATCCAACTGTATAAGGGTTCTTACAGGAGATACCCGCATCCCGAAGGCCAGCTAGAAGCGGCTGATCGCCTGTTTGTCCAAATGATGGATTGCCGAAAGCCACTAACCCCGTCTTTGGATGAGTGCTCTCAGCTGAAACCAGATCGCGTTCGCTTGAAAGTACGTGGATGACCGGTCCATGTTCGACCAGATAACCTTTGCCGTCGGGCAGGGCGCTGAAGGGAATCAGATTCAAAACTCCATCGGGAACCACGAGGGCAAGTTTGGCATCGCCCACCTCGGCGCGCAACGGATCCCATACCAGTTTGCGCAGAGCCTCACTTGCTTCGCGCCATGCGCGCACATTGCGAAGGGAGCCGAGTCCTCCCGAGTGGGCCTCGGCATCGGCGCTTGCCCTGGCGCGGGCGACCAGACCTCCGATTGGTTTGGCGTCGCCCAAATCGAAGACGTGAATACCTTCTGAACCGGGCTTGAGTACAAAGGCGAGATAAGCGGGGGTTCGGGTGCGCGCGGGGTCCACCTTTTCGACGGCATAACGCTGATAGGCCACATAGGAGATGAGAGCAGATTTAGCTGGCAAGCCGCGGCGCACATCTTCCAAGCGGACAGCACTCAGCCGCTGATCGCTGCGCTGGTCAACGCTCCGCTCGGCCAACTCGCGCTCGATTTTCTCCATCCGGCCGGTAGCCTGAACGACGGCATCACTATTGTCCTGTTTCGTCGGTTCCTTTTGTTCGATAGCTAGAAGATCGGCCCGCGCTTGATCCATCTCCTTGAGCAGGCGTGCTACTTCGGGATCGTTGTTCGCATTTAGATTCTTTTGGCGGCGCGCCATCTCGTCGGCCACCAGTGCGCGTGAGCGCGCTACCTCCTGATAGATATCCGTCGACGGCATCTCCGGATGGCGAGAGAGAACCGAAAGCGCAATATCCAGCCCACTAGGAGTGTGTCGCTCATAGCGATTGTGGAAGAACCGCAGTGTCTATCTGCCCAGTAGCGCGGTATGGGATCTGTTTGTCGGAGTGGGGCGTGTTTTACGATGGCACGCCTTTGAAGCGTG
>JBEKRS010000099.1:0-14516 GCA_049518535.1 Occallatibacter sp.
TAGAAACTCGCAACTGGCTCGAAGACTATCTCAAGAGTTATCCATTCGGCTACATACTTATCTCCCACGACCGCTATTTTCTTGATGTAACCATCGACCGCACCGTCGAAATATGGAATAAAAGGCTGAATATTTACCAAGGCAATTACACAAAATATCTCAGTCAGAAGGACGAGCGCAGAACGCAGTTAGAGTCTGCTTATCGCAACCAGCGCCTGCAAATCGAGCATTTGGAGTCCTTTATCAACCGCTTTCGCGCTCAAGCCACGAAGGCAAAACAAGTACAAAGCCGCATTAAAGAGTTAGAAAAGATCGAGCGCATCGAGATTCCCGAAGCAGAGCCGATAATCCACTTCAAGTTTCCTCAACCGCCGCCTTCTGGGCGAATGGTAGTGGAGGCCGAAGGACTTATAAAGAGTTATGGCGCAAAGCAGGTGCTCAACGGTGTGCGGTTTTCTATCGAGCGCGGCGATCGCGTGGCGCTGGTCGGCGTCAATGGCGCGGGCAAGTCCACGCTGATCAAACTGCTCATCGGCGATGAAGCGCCTACTGGCGGCTTGGTGCGTCTGGGCCACAACGTCGTCAGCGAGTACTTCGCACAGGATCAATACAAGGTGCTGGACGGGGAGGCGCGCATGTTGGACGACATCAGCCGCGCCGCGCTCAAAGTGCCTGAGAGCGAGTTGCGGTCGCTGCTGGGCTGCTTTCTGTTCAGCGGCGACGATGTCTTTAAACCACTCGGCGTGCTGAGCGGCGGCGAGCGCAACCGCTACGCGCTGGCGCGGATTCTGGTTTCGCCGTCAAACTTCCTACTGCTCGACGAACCCACAAACCATCTGGACATGCGCGCCAAAGATGTGTTGCTCGACGCGCTGGCGGCCTTTGGCGGCACCGTGGTCTTCGTCTCCCATGACCGCTACTTCATCGATCGCCTTGCCACGCGCGTGCTCGAAGTGGATGGTGGCACGGTAACCAGCCACGAGGGAAACTACGAGGACTACCTGCGTTGGAAGGAGGGACAGGCGGCCGCTGTTGCGCCGGCTGAAGCCACAGTTAGAATGAAGCCGCTAGAGCCAGCCGCACTCACCGGCAATGGGGCTGGTCTGGATGCCGAGGCCGACTCAGCAAAAGACCGTCCGCGCCGCTTGAATCCCATCAAGCAGAAACAGATGGAAGAGCGCTGCGCCTTCTTGGAAGAAGAAGTTCCACGCATCGAAGCCTCGATTGCGCACACCGAAGAGCAGTTAGGCGTTTATGTCTCCGCCACGGAGACGCAGAGACTTACCACTTTGGCAGAGGAGTTACGCGAGCAGTTAGACGCGCTCACCGCCGAGTGGGAGGATCTGATGGTGCAACTCGACGGGCAGGCGGCGCTTGGCTAGGGAATTAGGCCAAGCCTAAAAACTGTAGCGTATTGCGGCGCTGGGAAACCTTGGCATTTGCGTAACCCTCGTCTCCGGAACGCCCGGAAAAGCATTGGGATTCAACCCGCATATCGTCGCACCAGGAAGCGGGTGGCAACTATCCATCCACAGATAGCCTAGAAAATTTTTACGATTAAGAGCGTTTTCCATTCCTACATGAATATTTAAAGATCCTTTGCGAATGCGAATGTCGCGATTGAGATCGGCATCGACGCGATTGTAAGCCGAACCACGCAAAGCATTGATCTGGGTCAGGTCATAGATTCCGCGGGACTGCTGCTCTGAGAGAGGTACATTGAAAGGCGTGTAGGGCCGCCCGGTTGCATAAGTGTCCCGAAGCGCAAGGATAACTCCTCCGAAAAGACGGGCTGTCGTCAAGCCGTTAGTCACGAGTGGGAAATCGAAGTTACCGGACCGCAGCACTCCATCGGCGGCTGCGTAGCGCGTCCGCGAGTAGCTTGCCGATCCTAGAAGCCGAAATCGTCCCGCCGCCCGTGCTCGCAGTAATAGCTCGATTCCTTCTGACTGTCCATAGCCGCCTGTCTTCAGCGGCAGCCACACAAACTGCTGTCCGAGCGTGTCGACCATGTTAGCCAGCATCAGGCCGGGATATTCAGTGGATACCGGCTCGTTTGAGTAATGCTTGTGATATGCCTCAACGCTGGCGCTTGCCCATCCCGCACGCCACAAATCCGCGCCAAGCGAATACTGTTCCACCTGCATGGGCCGCAACAGTGCATTTCCGGCGTAGCTGAGGATATTGATCGCAGGCGCAAGTTGCGACGATCTGCTATAAGTTCCGTTCAAGGTCTGATGCTTGCTGATGACAAACCCGACGGAGGCACGCGGCTCAAACATGTGTGCGGCGGTCAGGGCAAAGGTCTCTTCTCTGGCCCCAGCAATCACCGTCCATCGCGTGCCGAGCCGCCCGGTCGCTTCCGCATAAAACGCAGTCTGGCCGGTTATGAGTTGGCGCGTGAAGCTATCCGCATCTGTCCATGCCGAGCTCGCGTTGAAGGGAGACTGCTGGCCTTGGGGCTGTGCGACGGCATAGTTCATCCCCGCCAGACGGCCAGTTGCTCCCATGGAATAGAGCCAGCCCCGCTTTCCCAATTGCAGACCATAGCTCAGCGTCGAAATGCCATCCTGGGTTCGTTCCTGGTAAACAGTCGCGGTTTGAATTGGCCCATTCCAACAGCCGTCCTTATTAAGGAGCGTCGTCGATTGCAACTGCTGCCCGATATTTTGACTCTGCGCAGAATAGCTCGCCGTGACAGTTGATACGGTGACTGGACCGTGAATGTGTTGCCAGATAACTCCGTCTGTCGATCTGGCTCCTCCATACTGGGTGCGATCATTCAGCGTGACTCCTGGATCGCAGACATCTGGAGTTATGTCGATCGAGTCGGCGCCGTTCAAACTCAACGCTGAAATGCGGTCCTTACTTCCTGGCGACCATTCGAGCCGTGCCATGCCATCGGTATAGATAGGCACTCCATTGATCCCGATGTCGTTGGTGACAAGATTCAGAACGCTGCGGTGACCGGAGAGCAGCAAATTGGCTTTGCCGCCAAGGGAACGTTGCAGAAAGCCGCCCGCGCCAGAAATTCCGAGATCCAATTGCCCCTCATTTTCCTTTTCCAGGCCCGGACCGGTATGAACCTCAATCAGCGAAGATAGCCGACTGGAATAGCGGGCGTCATAAGCTCCTGCCTTCATTTCCACGCTGTCAATGGTGGATGTATCGATCATGGAAGTGAAGCCTCCGGTCGTTCCCTCCACCGCGAGGTGATTCATGTTCGGAACCTCGATGCCATCCACAACATAGAGATTCTCCGATGGATTTCCACCCCGAACCATCACGTCGTTACTCATGTCCGCATTCCAGACCACGCCAGGCAATACCTGGAGAAAGCGCGAAAAGTCTCCCCAGGTTCCAGCCGACGAAAGCACTTCGCTCTGCGTTATGTGGTAAGGAACCGCCAAGCCGTTCTTCAAGGTCTGCTCGTCGGCGTTCACCTCGACAGTGGATTGTGTGGGCGGGATTACTCGAACGCCTGCGGCAACCGGATTAGCGGGTATTGGCGGCAGAGCCGGAACAAGCGGCGCAGCGGTAATTGAAGGCCCACCGTCCAAATCGTCAGAGGGAAGTGCAGGTCCGCTATTGAGCGAAAGAATCTGTTCGTCCGGGATTACGGCTTGCTGCGCAAGGGCTAGGGAAAGGTGGTTTTGGCAACAAATAACGTATATGAGAGCAACCGCGAGCAATCTACAACGGCACAGTATCGAGCGCAAGGAGGACCTTCCTTTAGAACAACAAGTTGCGCCCGCCGCCCCACAATCGTGCTGTCGTTGTTCACAGGTCCCAAAAACTAAAACGCCCGTTGAAGTTCGGCAAAAACATGGGAGTTCGCTTCGGCCGCGATCTGGGCAATTTGGCTCTTGCCGGTTAAGACAGGAACCAAAAATCTCCATAGACTTCTATCTGCACATCTCTATCCACTTCAATTCGGAGGTCATTAGCGACTCCTCATTGCGCGGTTTTGCTTAAATTAATGCAGGTTCCTACGCCCATTGTATCGCTTTCCGGCCTCACGGATATTCTCAGCGCATGAAATCTTTGGTCCTCGCAACGCTTGAATCCCAGCCGGCGGTAGGAGATTGGAAAGCGCCGTCGAGACCGAGCGGCTGGTTGCGTTGGTCGAAGAGTTGCTCAATCAGTTAGTTGCGTTCGCCGCCGAGTGGGAGGGGTCAACGATGCAGTTCGGGTGCGGTCGTGCATAATGAAAATCAAGATGGCACTTTTGTGGAATCCCGAAAGCTGGACAGGGCGGCTGGCCGAGCTGGAAGCGCAATCCGGCGAGTTGAAGGAAGCACCGCTGCGCCGGGACGTGCGTTCGCTGGGCATATTGCTCGGCGAGGTGTTGCGTGAACAGGCGGGCGAGGAGCTGTTTGCCCAGGTGGAGGCGTTGCGCCAAGGCACCATTCGCCGCCGCGATGCCGAGGCCCGCGGGCGCGACGAAGAGGCGGCACGCCACGCTGCGGCTGCGCTCGAACTGGTGCACTCGCTGCCCGTTGAGCGGGCTATTCTGCTCACGCGCGCCTTCGCCTTTTATTTTGAGCTCATCAACCTGGCCGAAACCAACCACCGCAAGCGCCGCCGCACGGCCCTGCAAATGAGCGGCAATGCCGGCCGTCAGCGTGGATCACTGATTGGTACGTTGTGCGAGATGCGGCGCGTGGGCATCGGCGCGGATGAGGCTCTGAAATGGCTGAAGCGCGTGCTTATTGTGCCCGTTTTTACCGCTCACCCTACCGAAGTTGCGCGCCGGTCGGTCATGTTCAAGCGGCGGCGCATCGGCGAATTCCTGGCTGCTCTCGACCGCATCCCCGTGCCCGAGCAAGACATGGCGCGCATCGAAGAGCATATCCGCGCCGAGATTACCAGCTTGTGGCAGACCGACGAGGTACGCTCACGCCGGCCCACGGTCTACGACGAGATCAAGATGGGCCTCGATTATTACGACGTCTCGATCTTCACCACGCTGCCCAGCCTCTATCGCGAGATCGCCGAGGCCCTGCGCGCTGCGTATGGCTTGAAGATTGAGGCGCACGAGCTGCCCCAGGTGCTTATCTTTGGCTCATGGATTGGGGGCGACCGCGATGGCAATCCTTATGTAACGCCGGAGGTGACGCGCGATGCGATTCAACTGGCGCGCGGCCACCTGCTGCTCTACTACGAGCGGCAGCTCGATGAGATCACCGACCTGCTGACTCCCAGCGCTCAGCAGATCGCCGTAAGCGATGCGCTGCTCCAGCGTCTTGAAGCCTACGTGGCGCTGGTGCATACGCCCGAGGTGCAGGTTTTCGGCCAACAGTACGAATTCGAATACTATCGCCGCTTTGTCATCTGCCTGAAGGCGCGCATTCAACGGACCATCGAGCAGCCCGGCCCTTCTGGCGCCGCGTTGCCGGTAATGCCTTACACGCTGGCAAGAGGACCAGACAAGCTCGACAAACTTGCTCAGGCTCTGCCTCCCTACTGCTCCGTGCTGGACTTCATTGACGACCTTGAAACACTGCGCGAATCGCTGGAAGCCAATCGTGGACTGCGCATCGCACGCACGCTGGTCGACCCGCTGATTCTTCAGGTGCGCACCTTCGGGCTTCATCTGCACACGCTCGACATTCGCCAGCACGCGCGCGTCCATGCGGCAGCCTTGCAGGAGACCATCGCTGACACCGTCGCGCCTATGCTGCCCGGCGGGCTTTCGGATGAAACTTCCAGCGTGCTCGAAACTCTCCGCGTGGTGGCCTCGATCAAAAACGGCTGCTCACCTGAGGCTATTCGCCAATACGTTATCAGCGGAGCATCCACAGTTGAAGATGTGCTGGCCGTGGTGCGGCTGGCAAGGTTGGGCGGCGTGTGCGTCGAGGGCTCGGGACGTGACCCGGGCTTGATGCCCGTGCCGCTCTTCGAGTCCATTGAAGACCTGCGCCAGGCTCCGGCCGTTTGTCGTGAGCTATGGAACAGGCCCGACTATCGCAAGTTGATGGCCACCTGGGATAACTGGCAGGAGGTCATGCTCGGCTACTCCGATTCCAATAAGGATGGCGGCATGTTGACCTCGACCTGGGAGATCTTCCGTGCCCATCGCGACCTGCATGTAGTGGCCCGGGAGTGCGGCGTCAAGCTGCGCCTCTTTCACGGCCGCGGCGGCACGGTAGGCCGTGGCGGCGGACCCACGCACCGCGCCATCTTCGCCCAGCCCATGGATTCTTTCGAGGGCCAGCTGCGCATCACCGAACAGGGCGAGGTGCTCAATTTCAAGTACGCCGACGAGGTGCTGGCCGAGCGCAACCTCGAGCTGATGATTGCGGCTTCGCTCGACGCGCTGGCCCGGCCTAATGCGCGTGACCCTGAAGGTCACTTCACAGGCGTGCTTGAGCCGGAGTGGGAAGCTGCGCTTGACGAGCTTTCCTCGATCGCCTTCGAGTTCTACCGCAAACACATTCTCGAAGATCCTGGCGTGGTGACTTACTTCGAGGAGTCCACGCCTGTTGCCGAGTTGGAACAGGCCAAGATAGGTTCTCGGCCTTCGCGCCGTAACGCATCTCCCAAGCTAACTGACTTGCGCGCCATTCCCTGGGTCTTCGGCTGGACGCAATCGCGGCTGCTCGTCCCAGCCTGGTTTGGCGTGGGTTTTGCGCTGGAGGGGTTTCTGGTTCGACCCGGTTCGCTTGACCTTTTGCAAACTATGGCACGCGAGTTTCCGCTTTTCATCGATCTTTTGCGTAATGTGGAACTGGCGCTGGGTAAGGTGGACCTGGCGACGGCGCGGCTTTATTCCATGCTGGTCGAGGACGCGGCGCTGCGCGAGCGCATCTACGACATGCTCGAAGCTGAGTTTCACCGCACTGTGCGTGCACTGTTGGCTGTTACCCGGCAAACCGAGTTACTCGAAACCAACCATGTGCTAGCCCACTCCATCAAGCTGCGCAACCCTTACGTCGATCCCATGCACCTGATTCAGGTGGACATGCTGCGCCGCAAGCGGGCCGGCGAAGATACGCCGGAAGTCAACCGCGCCATCGCCGCAACTATTAGCGGCATCTCTGCAGGGCTCAGGAATACAGGCTGACGCAGGGTTAGACAAGACACAGACGCGGAGGCTAACAAGCCCTTGCGAGAGATTGCGTCGTGCAGTAGAATTCTGCCCATGAAGTTAGCGATTCCCCTCGCTCTCAAATTCTTCGCCTGCGTTCTGATCCTTCCCCTCTTCACCGCGCCGATCCAGGCGCAGGATTGGGCGAAAGCGCGCCTCGATGCATCGCCTCGCCATCACGAATACGTTACCCTCAATCACGGCAGCCGCACGGTACAGGCATTCGTCGTCTATCCAGAAGTGAAAAGCAAGGCCCCCGTCGTCATTCTCATTCACGAGATATTTGGACTCACCGACTGGGCCAAAGAGATGGCCGATGAACTGGCTGGTCAAGGCTTCATTGTCATCGCACCGGACCTTCTTTCCGGCTTCGGCCCGAACGGCGGCGGCTCCAGCGAATTTCCAGGCCAGGACGCTATTGTCAAAGCCGTCTCTGCCCTTGATCCGAATGTCGTCAACGCTGACCTCGACGCCGCAGTCGATTACGCAAAGCATATTCCGGCAGCTAACGGCAAGGTCTCCTCGGTTGGCTTCTGCTGGGGTGGCGGCAAGTCTTTTGCTTTTGCTGCGCATCGCAAAGACCTTTCTGCCGCCTTTGTTTTTTATGGCCCCACGCCTTCAGACGTGTCCACGATTGTTGCTCCTGTCTACGCTTTTTATGCCGGCAACGATGCCCGCATCAGTGCTACGGTTCCGGCCACTGTCGCCGCTATGAAGGCCGCTGGCAAGAAATATGAGCAAGTAATGTACGATGGCGCCGGACATGGTTTTATGCGTGCAAGCGAGGACCCGACCAATACAGTTCCGGGCAACAAGACCGCGCGCGAGCAAGCTTTCTCGCGTCTCGTCACCCTTCTCAAGCAATAAGGAACGCGTCCGGGGCCTGCACCGCAGCCATAATCAGATTTTAAGCAAAATGCCGACCTACTCTGGTAGTCGCCGCAGGCGATAGTTGCTGCTGGCGAGTGTTCCAGGGCGGTTGGAGTTATCCTTTGCGGAATGATTATGAGGAAGCACGGTCTTAAATTCTTATTCTGAGTTAGGGCAGAGCAAGCATCGAGCCGTGTCATGCGACCAATCCAGTAAGCTCAGGCAGCGTATGGAAGCTAACTATGAGTTCATCGCGCGAGAGGGGATAGAGCGTCTTTGGGATTCTGTTGCGAATCAAACGACCAATCCGCGTGCAGGTATTTTCGGTCCGTCTTCTATCAGTTGGAAGGTTAATCGCGAATCTGCCTTGTTCCTCGGGGCTGGGCGGGCTGCCTTGCTGCAGTTGGCGCATCCGTGGGTTGCAACCGCGCTCGATCAACACTCCAATCTGCGCAATGATCCGCTCGCCAGGTTCCACAACACGTTTCGCGTCGTGTTTACCATGATCTTTGGAACTCTGGATCAGGCGTTGGCGGCTTCACGCTATCTCTACAATCTGCACACGCGAATTCAAGGAGAACTTACCGAAAGTGTCGCCGCTTATTCGCGAGGTTCTCGCTACTGGGCCAATGAAGTGAATGCACTTCTCTGGGTTTACGCCACTCTGATAGAAAGCGCGCTTCTAGCCTATGATACTGTGCTTCCGCCGCTTTCAAACACTGAGCGTGAGACTTACTACGCCGAGAGCAAGACGATGACCGCACTCTTTGGCATTCCATTAGCCGCTTTGCCCGTAGACTGGTGTGCATTCGAAACCTACAACCGCGCCATGCTGACCTCCGATAAGTTGGGGGTCAATGCATCCTCGCGTGAGATGGCGCACCGTGTCCTCAATGGCCGTGGATCTTGGGTTCCGGTTCCGCGGTGGTATCGTGCGCTCACTACAGCCTCGATGCCTGAACGGCTCCGAGAAGAATTCTCACTGACGTACGGCGAACGAGACAAAGCTGCTGCGGCCAAAGCGCGAGAATGGCTTCCGCACATCTACCGGCGGTTGCCGTCGGTCATGCGATTTGTGGGGCCATACCAGGAAGCACAGAGCCGCCTGCTTGACCATCGCGTAAGTCTGCTAACCCGCGCAAGCAACCGATTCTGGATGGGGCAGTCGAGGATGATGTTCGCGGAGCGGGATCGCTGACGGCGAGTGCTGATGGGATTCCGCAATCGTGTACACTAAACTCACGATTCGCAGCACAGGGTTTTAGCTTGGATAATCTTCAGCAACAATGTGCGTTGTCACTGCTGAGCGGTGACGAGGCGGTTGCCATGGCCGCCATCGACGCCGGGGTGAAACTCGGTACGGGGTATCCCGGCACTCCCTCGACTGAGATACTGGAAACCTTCGAAACTTTGGGTGGAAGAGCGCAGTGGGCGCCCAACGAGAAAGTGGCGCTGGAAGTCGGGATCGGCGTCGCCTTTGCAGGCGCACGTGCTCTGGTCACCATGAAACACGTCGGGCTGAATGTTGCCGCGGACCCCTTGTTCACTGTGGCATATACCCGGTTGGACGGTGCGCTAGTGGTGGTCTCGGCCGACGATCCAGGAATGGCTTCCAGTCAGAACGAGCAGGACAATCGGCGTTATGCCCTGGCTGCTGCCGTGCCGATGCTGGAGCCTTCAGACTCGCAGGAAGCTTATGAGTTCATGCTGCGCGCTGTCGAAATTTCCGAACGATGGCAAGTGCCGGTTCTCTTGCGCATGACCACGCGCGTCTGCCATTCGAAAACTATTGTCCGGCGCGGAACGGTGGCGATTGCGGCACCGCAACAGGCGCACTTCGAGCACGATTATCCTTCCAGGGTTAGGATTCCCGCATACGCTCGCCCGGCGCATCGTCGGCTGCGCAAAACGCTTTCAGAGATTGACGAATGGAACGACGCGGAAGGACCGAATCAACTGGTTACCGGCTCAAAGCAGCTCGGCATTATTACCTCGGGGATTTCATTCCAGCACGTGCGCGAAGCCGCGCCTGAAGCCAGCGTGCTGAAGCTCGGTATGACTTACCCGCTTCCTCTGCAATGCATGCGCGCTTTCGCCGCGAGCGTGGAACGCTGCATCGTCATCGAAGAGGGAGATCCCTATCTGGTCGAGGCCGCGCGTACCGCAGGAATTGCGGTTGAAGGTAAGCCAGAGATGTTTCGCTTCGGCGAATTGAACAGCAAACGTGTGCGCCGCATTCTGGATGGCGATTGCTCGCCGGAGCCGAAGCCTGTGCTCGGCAAGCCGCCAGCCCTGTGCCCTGGTTGTCCGCATCGCAGCGTCTACACGGTGCTGAAAGATTTGAACTGCATCGTCGCTGGCGACATCGGATGCTATTCCCTGGGAGTTTTGCCGCCTTTCGAGGCAATGGACACGCTGGTGTGCATGGGCGCGGCCATTGGCGTGGGTCTCGGCTTTCGTCATGTGTTGCCGCCGGACGATGCGAAGCGCGTGGTGAGCGTCATCGGCGACAGCACTTTCGTGCACAGCGGAATTACCGGCCTAGTCGAGATGATCTACAACCCGCCGGCCAGCGGCCACGTTGTGCTGATCCTGGACAACGGAACTACGGCGATGACAGGTATGCAGGAGCATCCGGGGACCGGGCGCACACTTGCTCATGCCAAGACCGGCAAGGTGGTATTCGAAGATTTGGTGCGTGCTCTCGGCGTGCGCAACGTGCACGTAATCGATCCCACACAGGATTTCGATCAGTTCCGGCAACTAATTAAAAGATGCCTGGATATGCCAGAGATATCTGTAGTCATTGTCCGCCGAGATTGTTTGTTGGCAACTCGCTCAATTCGCGAGTACGAGAGGTGCAATGAGCAGCAAACCGACTAACGTGGTGATCGCAGGACTCGGCGGACAGGGCGTGCTGAAGGCATCAGACATTCTGGCCGACGTTGCCTTCAGCGCCGGCCTGGACGTGAAGAAGAGCGAGCTACATGGGATGAGCCAGCGTGGTGGCTCGGTCTCAAGCGATGTACGTTTTGGCGAGCGCGTCTTCAGCCCCATGGTGCCGGAAGGAGAGGCGGATTTCCTGGTCGTCATCGCGGCGGATCAGGTTCCGGTAAATGCAGCAGTGCTCGGCCAAAGCGGCATCCTTATTGAACCCTCTCAAATCGACGAAACCACTCTGCCCAACAAGAAAAGCATTAATGTAGCGCTACTGGGAGTGTTGAGCCGTCATATGCAGTTTACCGTCGACGCATGGACTGAAGCCCTCAAGCGCAACTTGCCCGAGAATCTGCATGAGGCGAATCTCAAGTCGTTTTCCATCGGGCGCGAAAAATGAATTCAGTTCTCGAAACCGATGTTGCCAACTGTCATGCCGCAAGCGTGCCGGATTACACTCCGATTGCCGAACTTCGTGACCTGCAGTTGAAGCGCTTGCAGGCCGTGGTTATGCGAGCGTGGCAGCAGGTCAAGCTCTTTCAGTCGCGTTTAGTAGAGCGCGGGATCGCGCCTGAGGATATTCGATCGCTCGACGATATCGCGAAGCTGCCGTTTACCCAGAAGAGCGATCTGCGGGACACCTATCCGTTTGGACTTTTTGCCAGCCCCATGAAAGACGTGGTCCGCCTCCACGCTTCCAGTGGAACCACGGGCAAACCTATCGTCGTCGCCTATACGAGAGAGGACGTGGATGTATGGACCTCGGTGCTGGTGCGCTGCTTCGCAGGCTGCGGACTGCATCGTGGAGATATTATTCAGAACGCCTATGGCTATGGCCTCTTCACCGGGGGACTCGGCGCTCACTACGGCGCCGAAGCGCTGGGTGCGACGGTCGTTCCAACATCCGGCGGCCACGCCGATCGGCAGATCATGCTGATGAAGGACTTTGGCGTGACGGCGATGTGCTGCACGCCCACATATTTTCTGCACCTGATCGACCGCGCCGCTGAACTCGGCATAGATATGAAAGGGCTGCCACTTCGGACTGGAGTTTTTGGCGCCGAGCCGTGGACCGAATCGATGCGCAAGCACATTGAAAAGATGAGCAGCATCGAGGCATTCGATATCTATGGACTCTCGGAGATTATTGGGCCCGGAGTCGGCTGCGAGTGCCGCCGGCATCAAGGCTTGCACATCTTTGAAGATCATTTCTATCCGGAGATTGTCGATCCCGTGACAGGCGTGCCGCTGCCGGACGGCGTGGAAGGCGAATTGGTTCTGACGACTCTGAGCAAGCAAGCGATGCCCATGATCCGCTACCGCACTCGCGACATTACCAGTGTTATGACGGGCCAGTGCGAGTGCGGACGCACACTGCGGCGGATTGATCGCATCGGACGGCGCAGCGACGATATGCTGATTATTCGCGGCGTCAATGTGTTTCCATCGCAAGTGGAGTCTGCGCTGCTCGAGATTGAGGGCACCTCGCCGCATTACCAGATACTACTTACCCGAGAGCAAGGACTAGATCAGATGGAAGTGCAGGTTGAAGTAACTCCTCAGATGTTCAACGATAAGATCGGGGAGTTACAAGGGCTGCACGAGAAGCTTCAAGGTGCGCTCGATCGCGTGCTGGGAATCCGAGTTAAGGTTGCGCTGGTCGAGGCGTATTCCATCGAGCGCAGCCAAGGCAAAGCGAAACGTGTCATCGACAGGCGGACATCATGAAGATTCAGCAGATATCGTTGTTTGCCGAAAACAAGCCGGGACACATTGCCGCTCCTGCACGCCTGCTGGCGCAGGAAGGCGTCGATATCCGCGCTTTGTATCTGGCGGACACCCAGCAATACGGCATTGTGCGCATGATTGTCTCGAACTGGCAGAAGGCTGCCGGGCTTCTCGAATCCCATGGATTCGTGGTGAAAGTAACAGAGGTTCTCGCCGTTGAAGTCCCTGATCGTCCGGGCGGGCTGGCCGACGTTTTGGGGGCGCTGGACGGAACCGGGATCAATATCGAATATATGTACGCCTTTCCGAATCTTTGCGGAGATCAAGCCATTCTTATTTTTCGTTTCGCCGATCTGGATGCGGCGATTGCGCGCTTGCAGACGGCGGGCATCAATTTGGTGGCGAGCGAAGAACTTCTGAAAAAATAGAAGGCCCACAACTATGCCCGTTTCAAAGACCATCGTCCGACAACTCGAGAACGCCTCCTGGATTCGACGCATGTTTGAGGAAGGCATCCGGCTGAAACGCGAACGGGGGGCCGATGCGATCTGCGATTTTTCGCTTGGCAATCCAGATGTCGAACCGCCGTCTGCGGTGCTGGATGCGTTGCGGCGAGTTGTGGCCAGTAACCGTCCTGGCTCGCATGGTTATATGCCGAATCCGGGCTACATGCAAGTACGCGAGGCCGTTGCCCAAAAGCTGCACAGGGAAACCGGTTTGGGCTTTACGGCCGAGGATGTCTTTATGACGGTCGGTTCCGCGGGCGCCTGCAACGTGATCCTGAAGTCGATTCTCGACCCAGGCGACGAAGTTATTGTATTAATGCCGTGTTTTTCTGAATATCAGTTTTATATCGCCAACCACGGCGGGAACATGGTCGCCGTAGAGACCGACGCTACGTTTCTGCCGGACGTGGAGCGTATCGCTGCGGCTATTACTCCGCGAACGCGCGCCATTATTCTCAACACGCCCAATAATCCTACTGGCCGTGTCTATTCGGAGAGCGTCCTGCGCGATTTGCAAGGCGTGCTGAGCCGCACCGGCCAGCCAATTACCGTGATCAGCGACGAACCTTATAAGTCCTATGTTTATGACGGACAGCGGCAAGCGGAGGTGGCGTCGCTCATCGCCAACACTGCAATTTGTAACTCATGGTCTAAGTCGCTTGGATTGCCGGGCGAGCGCATCGGTTACCTGGCGCTTTCGCCACAACTGGCGGATCGCGAGAATCTGCGCCGTGCCTGCGCTTTCAGCAATCGCATTTTGGGTTTTATCAACGCGCCCGCGATTTGGCAATGGGTGATGCTGGAATCGCTCGATGCGGCAATCGATTGTGCGCCGTACGAACATAAGCGGAATGTGCTTTGCGATGCACTGCAAGCTATTGAATACGAGGTGAGACGGCCTGAAGGCTCGTTCTATATATTCCTCAAGACTCCAATCCCCGACGACATCGCGTTTACCAAACTGCTTGCGGATGAAGGCGTGCTTGCCGTTCCGGGCACAGGCTTTGGACGCTCCGGCTACATTCGCCTGTCGCTGACGATTCCGCTGGAGCGAATCGAGAAATCGATCGGCGGATTTGAGCGGGCATTTCTTTCTGCTCACACCAAAATATAGGTTATTTGTACTGCCGATCGGGAATAATTCCTGGGAAATTGCGAGTTTTGTCTTGTTGATACTGCTTTATATGGAGAATTTGTCTGTTTACCTTTTAATTAACTGTAGGTTTTTTGAAATATAAAAAGGGGGGGAGGGGGGTACCTCGTGAGCATGTCCCGCACGTAGTTGAAAGTGGCGGGCGGCGGTTAGGTTGATGTTACTACGCAGCGACCTTGGTGGAAGCAGGCTGCGCAGGGTTGAGGATGGCCTCCAAGGTCCACAGATCGCG
>JBEKRS010000100.1:0-20284 GCA_049518535.1 Occallatibacter sp.
TCGCCAAACTCAAACTATTCCGTGCCATTGCCACTCGCTATGACAAAACCGCCAGAAATTTCTTGGCCGCCATTCACTTCGCTGCCACTCTCATCTGGTTAATTTGATGACAGGCCCTAGCGCGCGCGAATCTACTCCTTGACCTCTGACAACTGGTTAATTTTGAAACCAGCCCACGAAACGAACCATTCCCCGCCTCGCCCCGCGCCTCAGTTCACGCTTTTGAGGCTTGGCACAGCGCGGACCTCCACGAGCCAAAGCCGCCAACTCGCCGCCCTACCCCCACAGTCGCGAATAACCCCAAAAATCGTGCCCCCAAACGCTCCGAAACCCCTCCACCAAAGCCTATCCCGCAATCGCAACTGACGCCTTCATGCACGTTCGCGCATTTTCCGGAGCGCGCGGAATCTCCATTAGCACCACTACAGAGCGCAGCAAATCTCCATTTTCTCCAAAACCGGCAACCTAAAGCTTCATAATTGGCAAAAACCGGTAACTTATAGCTTCACAGTTGCCGAAAACCAATAACTTATAACGCACCATATTCAAGCGTCCAAATGACCACAGCCCGCTGTCCGCTGTAATCTGACTTAAGCTCATGAAGCAGATCCTCACCCGCCTCGCGCTTACGCTTCCGGTCGTCTGGCTGGTGGTCTCGCTGGTTTTTCTGCTCATCCATCTGGTCCCCGGCGACCCTATCCTGCAAATGCTGGGCGAGGGAGCAACTCCAACAGATACAGCGGCTTTGCGTCACCAGTACTTCCTCGACCTACCCCTCCATCAGCAGTATCTCCACTACTGGTCCGGAGTCATTCACGGCGACCTGGGCAACTCCATCCGTCTTCACGACACCGTCGCCCACTTGATCGCCGCCCGCTACCCTTACACGTTAGCTTTAACGTTGACCGCATTGGGCTTAGGGTTGTTGCTGGCCCTGCCTGCCGGCATCCTGGCTGCCGTTCGCCGAGGCCGCCGGCTCGACCAGATCCTCTCCGTCGTCAGCCTCTTCGGCCTCTCCGTCCCCGGCCTGGCGCTAGGTCCTATGCTCATTGTGGTCTTCTCCATCCGCCTCGGCTGGCTTCCCGTCTCGGGCGCAAACGCAGGAGGAAGCGCCTCAATCGATTGGCGTTATCTTGTCCTTCCCTCTATCGCCATGGGTGCGTCTCTGGCCGCCATCCTCACCCGCATGGTGCGCACCGCCATGCTAGAAGAGCTGGGTCAGGACTACATCCGCACAGCCAGGGCCAAAGGCCTATCCGAGACCGCCGTCGTCTGCCGCCACGCCCTGCCCAATGCCCTGGTCCCCATCGTCACCGTCGTCGGCCTGCAGTTTGGCGCTCTCCTGGCCGGTGCCATCGTCACGGAAACCATCTTCAGCTGGCCCGGCCTCGGCCGCCTCACCGTCAGCGCCATCTCCAATCGCGACTATGCTTTAGTCCAAGGCTGCCTGCTCTCGATTGGGCTAACTTACGTCCTTGTCAACCTGCTGACCGACGTAGTTTACCGCTGGGTCAATCCACGCATGAAAGGCTGAGCCGCTCGATCTTCACCAGCTCCATGTGTACCCAATGCCGGTCGTCGTGTACCACGGGACAGTCGGGATCTTGTTGTAGCTCTCCTGAATCCAGACGGAGTTGTGGTCGTTGAAGTGGATCACCGCGCCCAGCGCCTCGCCGTCGTACAAGCGGTTCAGCACGTGAGAGTTACCGGTGAAACTGGTCAGCCCGGCCTGGACCCATGTGTACCCGGTAACGGTCTTGGTCTTGGGTATGCCGAAGTTTTTCATGACGCCTAACGCTTCAGTATGCGATCCAAAATCCGTATGGAAGAACCCATGAGTGCCAGCGTTTTCATAGGTATAAGCAAAGGTCAATTCATCGCCGATGGGGTCCTTCTTCAGGAAGCCGAAGGTGTGTCCGATGCCAATGTTGAGGTTGGCTCTGGGCACGAGTCCTGGGCGGTCGAAGTCCGAACCCGGCATCACAAAGAAGTCGGTGGATGTGCCTGATTCCGCAACGGCTTGCTGGGATTCTAAGGCTGATGTTTGCGCGGCCAATCTAAGTGTGGAAACGAAGATGAGTGGGAATGCAAACAGACTCCGGAGCAGAATCGCTTTCAAAACCATACGCGCGCCTCACGGTTAAGATTCAATTCCCAGTGACATCGCGCAGCTCTGCGCGTCATCACTCATTGAATCTAAACAACCTACACGCAAGGAAGGCATAAGGGGAGGGAACAGCCATACCATTATCTGGAATAGAGGGGCGCATGAATCTACTCGCCGGATTCGGGTACGATATTCACGATTTCGGGCAAGAACTCGCCTTCCTCGCTCACCGTCAGCAACCCCACCGTGACCGGAAGCCTGAACCGGCGCGGCCCGCACGAACCGGGATTGAAATAGAGAACGCCCTTCTTTCTAAAGAAGTTGGGTACATGCGTGTGCCCGTAGAGGACGGCGGCAAACTTGCCCGCGGCCGGGTCTAAGTGAATCGTCTCCAGGTTGTGCAACATATAGACATACCGGCCACCGATGAGGACGACCTCGGTCTCCGGCAGCTCACTAGGCGGGCCTTCGCGGTCCACGTTGCCGCGCACTGCGGTGACCGGAGCGATCTTGCCCAACTCCTTGAGAATGGAAGCCTTGCCTACGTCGCCCATATGTAGAATGCGCTCAACTCCACAGCCAACGCAGGTGCAACTTCGGGTCGCAACAGGCCATGCGTATCGCTGACGATGCCGATCTTCATCTAGAGCCCCAACTCCAGACGAGTCCGCGGATCGAGCTGATCCCGTAACGCATCGCCCAGAAAATTGAAGCCCAGCACCGCGCCCGCCACGGCCAGAGCAGGGAAGAACACAAGATGTGGCGAATCAAACAGATGCGAACGGGCGTCGTTCAGCATCGATCCCCAACTTGGTGCGGGTGCGGGAATGCCCAGCCCAAGAAACGAGAGTGTAGCCTCGGCCAGGATCACTCCGGCCATGCCGATGGCGGCCTGCACCAAAATCGGCTGGACAATGTTGGGAAGAATATGCCGGAAGAAGATGCGCAGTCCGCTCGCGCCCAGCGCACGTGCCGCATCCACGTATTCGCGGTCGCGGACTGACATTACTTGCGCCCGCACCAGCCGCGCATATCCGGCCCAGCCGCCGATAGCCAAGGCTAGCACCAAGTTAGCAAAGCCGGGCCCCAGGAACGCAGCAAAGGCGATGGCCAGCAGAATCCCCGGCAGAGCGAAAAAGGTGTTCATGGCAAAGGTGGTTAGGGCGATGTCGATCCAGCCGCCCAGATAGCCGGCTAAGCCGCCGACGGCTAGCCCCAGCGCCAGCGAGATCGTAACCACGGTGACGGAAACGGCCAGCGAAAGCCGCGCTCCAAACAGCAGGCGCGAGAGCGTGTCCCTGCCTAACTCGTCGGTTCCGGCCCAGTGCGCGGTGGATGGGCCTTGAAGGCGATGCAGCAGGTCGATGGCAGCAGGGTTCGCAGGCGCGAGCCAGGGCGCGGCCAGCCCACCCACGACGAAGGCCGCTAGTAGCAAAACTCCAGCTACGGCTAGCGGCTGGCGGCGGATGCGGTTGCGCAGGGCAGGGAACGGGCTGGTGGAGAAAAAAGGCATCGCCACAGCAAGAATACAGCGACAGTGTCGGCAAAGTGGGGTTGAATTGATTATGGCCATCTTACAGCAAGGTTTGGTTTTGTCTTTGGCGCTGGTTGCACCGCTGGTTTTAGCGCGGGCGCAGTCGTTCCGATCCTCGCAAATCGAAAGCTCTCATGTCATTCAGGCGGAGGCTTGGCAGATTGTGACGCTGGCCAATCAGTCGCGCGCCGCGGCTAATGCTGCGCCGCTCAAGTGGGACGCAGCATTGGCTGCGGCCGCTCGGCAACATTGCCTGCGCATGGCAGCAGAAGGGCCGATCTCTCACCGCTATGCGGGCGAACTGGACCTGACTGCCCGTGCTGCGCAGGCTGGCGCGCACTTCAGCCTGATCGAGGAGAACGTAGCAACTGGTCCCGATCCCGCCACGATTCACGACGAATGGATGCACTCGCCCGGCCATCGCACCAACCTTCTGAACCCCAATGTGGACCGGGTGGGTGTGGCTGTGGTGGCCAGCCGTGGCGTGCTCTATGCCGTGGCGGATTACGAGCGCGTTGTGCCCACGTTGACTCAAGCCCAAGTGGAGAGCTCCATCGCCGGCAAGCTCCACGGCGTCTCAATCCTGCGCGATGCGGCATTAGCCCGTTCTGCGTGCGCTATGGAGCAAGGGCTGCCTCACGTCGCATCAGGAGCAAAGCCCCGATTCATCATGCGCTGGCAAGACTCGGACTTGAGCCATTTGCCGCAGGAGCTGGTGGACCAACTGTCCTCTGGCCAATTTCGCCAGGCAGCCGTGGGCAGTTGCCCGTCACAGGGCGAGGAAGGCGCGTTCACGGCGTATCGCGTGGCCGTGCTGCTCTATTGAAATTTGCAGATCATTTCACACCAATGCCAGACAATCATTTCAGACCTGAGGCGGCCGGAAAAATTCATGCCACCGTCGGGAAACCGTGCGGTTCTGACGCACGATTTCCATATTTTTCAGTTTCTCTCCCATGGTGGAGGAACTTTCACCGAAATCATCCCAGCGGCGGTCGCTGCCTGAATGCCCAGGTCCGTGTCTTCGAAGACCAAGCAGTCGGCGGGCGCCACGCCAAGGCGCTCAGCAGCCAGCAGAAATGCATCCGGAGCCGGCTTGCCGTGGGTATAGTCGTCTGCGCCGACGATGGTAACGAATTTGTCCAGCAGGCCGAGTATGTTGAGCGAACGCTCAACCGAATTTCGCCTGCCTCCGGAAACCACAGCGAAGGGAATCCGGCCATGTTGCGCATGAATGTGTTCAATCACTTCAGGGATAGCTTTGAGCCGCGGAAGTAGATCGAAGTAGAGTTCTTCTTTATGCACGGTGACAGTTTCGACGGGCATTTTCAATCCGTGCATCTGGTTCAGTGTGGAGACAATTACGTCAGTGGGCTTGCCGCCCCAGGAATAAAAAAGCTTTTCGTCGAACGCGCAACCCCATTCCTCAAGCGCCGTCTTCCAGGCAATGTAGTGCAGCGGCATTGAATCGACGATCGTGCCGTCGCAGTCGAACAGATAGGCTCGGAATGAACCGGCGGGCAGTTTCAATTTCATGCGGGAATGGAACTCCTTAAGGTTGGTTTGAGTCACTTTGGGTGTCTCAGTTCAAGGTCTCGGTTGACAATTGGTGGACAGAAAAGTCGAGCGGATTGGACGATTCGTCGGGATCGATCCCGCGCTTAAAGAGCCAGCGTCAAATGAACCCAGCCGTGGCAGCCTCCGTCGGCACCTCCGCGCAACCGTTCTCAACTGGGCCGCCCTCGCCTGGCTTCGTCGGCTCCATTTTGAGAGCGTTATTGAAGCGGTTGAAGTAGTTGAAGAGGCCGACAGCGCAGAGTAACTCCACGATCTCGCCCTCTGAGAAGAAGCCGCGCAACTCATTGAACTGCTCATCCGAGAGCGCGTTGGCGTCGCGGGTAACGGTCTCGGCTAGGCGCAGGGCGGCCTTTTCGGCAGGTGTGAAATCGTCGCGTTCGGGCCAGTCGGCCAAGTGGGTCAGCTGCTCGTCGCTCCAACCCAGGTTCTTTGCGAGAATCGTGTGGCTAGCCAGGCAGTAGGGCGTGACGTTCACCTGGCTGGTGCGGACGATGATCAACTCCTTCAGCTTGGTCGAGACTGTGCCTGTCGAGAGCACTGCGGCAAAGTGAGCTTGCATGGTCGTGAAGATTTCCGGGCGGTGCGCCATCACCCGAAACATGTTGGGAACGTTGCCCCGTAGAGCAAAGATTCTGTCGTAAAGAGCGACCATTTCAGCGCTCACTTCGTCGCGATCCAGCCGGGAAATCCGGGACATAAGTTATCCTCTTCAGTTCTTCTATGGTATCGTCAGCGCCGGCTTTCGGCTAGGCGGCGGAACTCGCTTGGGGGTAGTTCCGCGCGCTCACAAAGAGGACCAAAACGAAAAATGGGTCACGCCAAATCGAGCAAAGTTTTGACGCGCCCCGCACTCTCTGCTACCGTAGGTAGTGGATAAATCAACGCCCGACACTCCTCAGTAGCTCAATGGCAGAGCATTCGGCTGTTAACCGAAGGGTTGTAGGTTCGAGTCCTACCTGAGGAGCCAATTCCTGCGGTAGCCATCTCGTCTGTCACTACGTCCCCGTAAATGTTCATTGTGGTTCTGATATCCGCATGGCGCATCATCTTCTGCTGGACGGCCACTGAGGTGCCCACAGCGTCAAGCCATGAGCGGTGAGTGTGCCGGAAAGAGTGTGTCCCGAGATGCCCGATTTTCGCAGCCTCTGCCGCCCGCTCAAGTTCCCTCCACACGCCCGTGTAGGAGTACGGGAGTCTGCCGAGTTTGATGGGGCTTGCGAAGATCCAGTCCTCAGATCCCGAAAAGTCGGACCGCTGCTTGCAGGACTTCAGGCGCTCCAGCAATTCGCCTGTGAGATTAAAGGTCCGGGCGGAGCCTTCCGTCTTCACATCGGCGACAACCTGCTCAACGATGCCACGCCGGACGCTGAGTCGTGAGCCTAGCCAATCCACGTCAGCCCATCGGAGTGCGAGCGCCTCACTGATGCGAAGGCCCAAGCAGACGCACAACAACGCCATCGTCGCGAATGGTTCGTGTAGCTCTTTCAGCAGGGCTTGGAACTGCTCCGCTGTGAGGCTACGCGCCTTGCGTACCCTTCGCGTTGCTCCGATGTTCTGGACGAGAGAGATTGGATTGCGGCTGATGTCTAGCAGGCCGGACCACATCGCAAATTCCACAAGCCCGTGCATGAGTGACCGGACGTGCGTCTTGGACTTCGGCGACAAGGGCAATTCACGAAGCCACAATTCAACCGGGCGGGGCTGTACATCCTGAATCCGCGTATCTGCCCACTTCGGCAGAACGTGGTTATTCAAGAAAGAGCGATACACCCGCGCCGTGGATTGACGTGAGGGCATCCGCTCAGCTTCGTACCGTGCAACCACGCTGCGCACCGTGTCTCCCTCCTGTGGTTTCGCATGGATTTCAAGGCTCTCGACTTCCTTCCATGCGGCTGCCTTGGTTGGAAATTCTTGCTTCGTCCCAATTCGCTTTGAGCGGCGAGTTGGTCCGTCATACCAGAGGTAATTCCAGGTCTTGCGCCGTTTGTCATAGCGCACAGACCCGCTTGCGTGTCGCTGGCCCCTCATTACTGCCTCCCTTCAGCAGGGTCAGCGGATGACGAACACAGGATAGCATCCAGCTCATGCTTGCGGAATCTCCAGACACAGCGCCGCACACCGGAGAGCCGGTGCGCGGGAATCTTTCTTTCGCGTACCCACTGGAGCAGCGTGCGCGGCTTCACCTTCAGGTATTGGGCAGCCTCATTTGCGGTAAGCCATTCGGTTTCCATATCAGCCTGTTTTCTCGTTCCGGCAACGCAGGAAGCCGGAGGTTGCGTGGACGGTTATGTCGTGTCTTGAGGGGGGAAACGAACAAGGTTCCTCGACATGGTTTTTCGCGATTGCCTTCAAACCTTGTCGAGGATGTGAAGGGCACGGTATCAACTCGGCTCTCGCTTCTTCTTCCCACCACGGAACAAATTTGGACCAAACTTCTCCCCTTTATTACAGCGGTACGTCCGGATTCATTGCCAAGTGACTGTGAGCTTGCGAACCAGGGGGCGAAGGTTGTGTTCTCCCTTTACGAACTTCGATAGCCGACACCACTTCCGCTTTCCCATTCAGTTTCTTCATGTAGCCAGACAATGCAGTTGCGGTGATTCTCAGGCCGTTCTCCTCAAAGATACGAACCAGCATCTTGAGCGAGTATCCCCGTTTCCGCAGCAAACACAGTTCAGGGAATACCGCCCGTACAATCGCGCCCATCCTGTACGAAGCAGATTGCGGCACGGATTCATTCGCTTTTTCCTTGAGAAACGCACGAAACTCCTCGACATTGTGCGACGAGAGTACCTGCGCTCTACGACGAGCCTCATTCTCCATAACACGAAATTAAATCATAGTGACACTTATTATGTCAAATATGTATTATTATGTAAGAGAGGGCGAAAAGCTGGTAAGGGTGAAGGCAAGGTAGGCGCTGGATATACCGAAACTCCCTGCGGTCGTTTTGGCATATCCACCGGCCCCAACCCAATCCGCTGCGCTACTCGGGTTTGGGCCTGTGCACCTTGCTCAGGGCTTCGCCCCGAGACCCCATAGGAGTACCGAAATGGCAAGGCCAAAGCAGACAGAACATCGCCGAGGGTTGCTCATTAAACTCTTGTCCCAAGAGAAGGAAATCATTCGAGAACAGGCTCATCGCGCCGGCCTAACGGTCAGTGACTACATTCGTAAATGCGCTCTGAATCGGCCAATACGTTCCCAAGTAAGCCGAGAAGTCGCCGCTGAACTCAGCAAGCTGTTTGGATTACAAAAGCATCTACTGATGGAGATAAAGGGCCTGCCCTACGAGGAAGAACTTCGCCGTGAACTCAACTCTGTGCTGTCGGAGTTGCACACGGCACTCGCCACCTTCAACAAGAACACGGCGGAGTGAACATGATCGCCAAGGTGCAACCAACTCGGCAACACGCGAGCAGCTTCAAACGGCTATGCAAGTACCTAACAACGGAACGCGACGCCGATACAGGGGAACCTCTTCTGCGTGGGGACGTGGTATTGTCGGACAACATTGCAGGTTTGGACACGGTCGCAATTCAGATGGAGGGGATTGCATTTTTGAACCCACGCTGCAAGGATGCGCTTTGTCATTATGAACTGTCCTGGCCGCCGGGTGAACATCCGACCCATCCACAATGGCTTGACTGCGCGTTGCACAGTCTTCGTGAACTCGGCTATCAGGACCATCAATATATGGTTGTCGCACACGACGACAAGAAGCACTTCCACATTCACATCATGGTGAACAAAGTTCATCCTGAGACATTCAAAGCGCATACACCCTATCGCAACTGGTTGACTCTCGATGCCGCTGTACGCTCCCTCGAAGCGAAATATGGCTGGACACATACTGCAGGCCCGACACGTTGGGATGAGGAATCGAAGCAGGCAGTACGCGCATCACGTTCCGAACGTAACGCGCTTCGTACTGCTCGACAACAGCCGACAGGTGCGGCGGCAAAGTATGAACATTATCACGATGAAGAATCCTTGCAAACTTATGTGCGTCGAGAAGTTGCTCCGCTTGTACGAACGCTGCTAACTCGTAAGAATGCCTCATGGGAAGCCCTTCATACACTTCTTGCAAAATATCATCTACGCATTGAAAAAGGAGAATCGGGCGGATACACGGTCCTTGCCATTGACCACAACCTTCGGGTGAAAGCCTCGGACGTATTCCGCAGCAACTTCGCTGGTAAGATCAACCATCAGGCGACGGAAACCGCTCTTGGGCCGTGGACACCGGCCTCAACATCCATTCAAACCTCCGCACCACATCCGGTACAGCAAAGCGAACGTAATACCGCACAGAGGGAGGAACGTAAAGCGCAACGACGGGCTGACCGTTCCGCTCTGATGGATGAATATAATCAGTATCGCAATCGGCAACGGGAGGTGTGCAAGGCCTTCACTACAAATGGCAGGGAAGGCACGCAATACCTCCGTGAAGTTTTGCAGCAACAGAAGAAGGAGATTCGCTCATCCGCTCTGTCATGGCCGGACAAGAAGATCCTGCTCTCTCAAGCTGCGGCGCAATCTGTCCTCGAAACACGCGCACTAAAGCTGGCCGTTCAACGGCGGCGACAGGAGGCATTTCCGAAGAATCTCCGCACCTGGGTAGCGGACAGGGCCAGCGAGGGAGATGCGCGGGCGGCCGCACAACTTCGAGGATGGCGTTATGCCGACCAACGGAATCAGCGGCGGCTCGACGCAAGGCTAGAAGCGAACGCGATGCACATCGGCCCATCTCCCGATTATGACGGCAGCACCGACTGGGCCGACCTCGCGCAACAGCGGCTTGCAAGCCAGGAGAAGGAGCAGGTTCTCGCCAAACAAGTCTCCACAGCGCGTGTCTGGACAATTGACCGCAAAACCGGCGATGTCTCGTACACGCTGAATGGGCGGGTTTCGGTCATCGACCGCGGACGCGTTGTGACCGTGCTCAACCAGGACGAAGCTGCCGTCCTCTTTGGCTTGGAGATGGCCATCCAAAAATATGGATCGCGCATCGCGTGTACCGGCACCGTCGAGTGGAAACGGATGGTCACAAAGACTGCGGCGCAACACGGCATCTCCGTCCAATTCACGGACGAGGAAATGCAACATGCCCTGCGCCTGCAACAGCGATTGGCAAATCCGCGCCAACGCCAGCAGGAAAGAGGCGGCAGATAGGTAATGATCGCGGATATGCGGCCGCCGTCAGCAAGATGCCCTGACGAGACTATGCGAATGTGGATTGAACTGGAGTCTTGAGTTTATAAACGAAGGCGATTCAAATCGAATAAATTTCAACAAATCGAACCGTGAAGGGATGGAGAAAAGAAAACTTACCACGCGCAGTGCAGTGCGTCACAGCCAGTCTCTCTCTCGTGTCGCAGTTAACGACCGTGTACTTCATATTGGCACCCCTTGGACAAAAGACGGCTGCCAGCTACGCCGCTATCGCCGACGCTGGAAGCAGCGGCATACGGCCAAGCGGATTCTTGAGCGAAAAAGACACTCCAAAGCCGGCAGGCTACTGGTGTCTGCCGGCGATAATTGCCGTACCAACTCTTCGGCTTTTCCTGATGTGCGGATTCGCGATTGGACTATCGATTAGGCAGAGTTTTTTATGATGTTGATAGGCGGTAATCTATCCACTTTAGAGTTACCAGAGATGTTACTTGCGAGTGATGCGTATCACGGTATGAACTTTCATTTGACTTCTAAGAGGTGGTTGTGTAACTAATAGTAACCAGTCCTTCAATTTTAGGAACGTATTTCAGGTTTGAGCTTGTGGAGCTTTCAAGCGGCTGCGATCTCTCTGGTCGAGAAACACTCCTGAAAAACACTGCTGTTGATGCAACCCTTGGCGCTGTCGTAGTCTGATTTGCACGTTTGATGCCGACACAAAACCTCCGTCATCCACTCGATTGAAGTTCAGAGCCGCAGGCGGATTTGTTTGTTCGTACGGCGCACTGTGCTGCCAGTGATGTTCTTTTCTTCTTCAACTCAGGTTTCGAGGATCGAATGAAAGTCTCGTGTTCCGCCCGCTTTGCCTTGTTTCTGGTTGTAGCTTGCGTATGCCAAGCCCTAATTGTCAGTCCATTTGCCCACAGCCAGGTTGCGCCTCCGGAGGTTGACTTTGGCGCGGTGAACATTGGGAGCGCAAGTCCCGTGATCGCCGTGCCCCTTACCTTCAATACAGAGGCGACACTAGGCAGCGTGTCTGTGCTGACGGGGGGCGCATCCGGGCTTGACTTTGCCAATGCCGGCGCGGGAACCTGCACAACGGGAGCAAGTTACAACGCCGGCAGCAGTTGCACAGTGAATGTGACGTTTGCGCCAGTACTCGCGGGAAGCCGTTATGGCGCGGTAGCGCTCGTGGATGGTTCTTATAGTGTTATTGCGTCTAGTTATTTACATGGCACAGGTGTAGGACCGCAGCTAAACCCTGTGACAGCCACCGGAAGAACGATGTCAACCAACGTCATGGTTGGCCCTTCAGAGGTCGCGGCAGATGCCAGCAGCAACGTCAGCCTCACTGCAACAACTCCCATCACATGCACAGCCTCGACCACCTCGTCATTTATTGCCGGGATATGCACTCTAAATAGCCTTGCAACCAGTCTTGCAACCCAGACGATCACCTTCGGTGCCATTCCGACCCAGGCTGTCAATACGTCAGTAGGGGTTGCGTTGATAGCTTCGGCCAGCTCCGGCTTCCCAGTTAGCTTCACTTCAACCACTCCCGCTGTTTGCACGATCTCAGCTTCGACGGCGACGCTGCTTACGGCCGGAACCTGTACCATCCAAGCCAACCAAGCAGGAAATAGTGCTTATGCAGCGGCGCCCACGGTGACGCAGAGCTTCACAGTTGAGTCCGCAAATCCGCTAACGGGATCGAGCTTTGGGTCGGTGAACATTGGAAGCGTCAGCTCCGCGACTCTCGTCACCATCACTTTCGGCACAGCGGCGACGCTGGGCCATGTCTCTGTAGTGACGCAAGGCGCGACCGGGCTTGACTTTACCAATGCCGGCACGGGGACCTGCATAGCGGGTACAAGCTACAACACCGGCGGCAGTTGCACAGTAAATGTGACGTTCACGCCGACGTTCGCGGGAAGCCGTTATGGCGCGGTAGTACTCGTGGATGGCTCCGGGAATGTGATCGCGACCAGCTATCTACAGGGCACAGGCGTAGGGCCGCAGGTGGACTTCCTGCCGGGCACCGAAAGTACGGTGCCAACCAGCGCTCTCAGTTACCCCTCCGGGGTCGCAGTGGATGGAAGCGGCAACGTCTACATTGTTGATTCCGGTAACAACCGGATATTGAAAGAGACGCTTTCGGCTGGCAGCTATGCCGAGAGTACGGTGCCAACCGGCGCTCTCAGTTACCCCTCCGGGGTCGCAGTGGATGGAAGCGGTAACGTCTACATCGCTGATTCGGGCAACAACCGTGTGTTGAAGGAGACAATATCGGCGGGCAGCTACACAGAAAGCATGGTGTCAACGAGCGCTCTCAGTTGGCCCAGTGGAATCGCGGTGGATGGGAGTGGGAACGCCTACATCGCCGATTCCGGCAACAATCGGGTGTTAATAGAGACGCTCTCGGTTGGCAGTTACACAGAGAGTACAGTGCCAACCAGCGCTCTCAGTTACCCCTCTAGTGTCGCGGTGGATGGTAGTGGCAACATCTATATCGCCGATACCGGCAACAACCGTGTAGTAATAGAGATGCTTTCGTCTGGAAGCTATACAGAGAGCGCAGTGCCAACCAGTACCACGGCGTACCCTTCAGGTGTCGTAGTGGCTGGGAGCGGCAACGTCTATATCGCTGACACCGGCAACAATCGAGTGTTGCTGGAGACGCTTTCAGCCGGCAGTTACACCGAGAGTACGGTGCCAACCAGTGCCCTCAGTTACCCATCTGGTGTCGTGGTTGCTGGGAGCGGCAATGTTTATGTCGTTGACACAGGCAATAACCGAGTCTTGAAAGAAAGCTTCTCTGATCCACCAAACCTGAGTTTTGCGTCGACGGCCCTGGGTTCGACGAGCAGCGACAGCCCGCAGGCGGTCACTCTAGTGAACGCCGGCAATGCAGCGCTCAACTTCCCGATTCCGGGTAGCGGGAACAATCCAAGCATCGCGACGAACTTTACGCTGAACAACAGCGGGTTATCCGCATGTCCGAAGGTGAGCGCCGGTTCTTCGACGGCGGGGATGCTTGGAGCCGGCCAATCCTGCCTGCTGCTTATCAGCTTTACGCCCGCGGCAACGGGGAGCATCAGCGGAACGCTCGTATTGACCGATAATGCGCTCAACCCGACCGTTCCCGGGTATACGGCACAGAGCATTCTGTTAAGTGGCATTGGTACAGGCAGTACGCCGCAGAGCATCACCTTTGGATCGATCCCGGCTCAGTCCGTCAACTCAATCCTTGCATTGACGGCCACGGCCAGTTCGGGGCTGCCGGTCAGTTTCACGTCAACTACTCCTGCCATCTGCACGGTCACAGGTACTACTGCTTCTCTGCTTGCTTCAGGAACCTGCACCATTCAGGCCAACCAAGGAGGAAGTTCTGTTTATGCGGCAGCCCCGGCGGTTACACAGAGCTTCACGGTCAATCCGCTAGCCCAGACGATCACCTTCGGCACAATTCCTGCCCAGACTGCCAATACGTCGGTTGGTATCACGTTGACGGCCACAGCGAGTTCCGGCCTGCCAGTTAGCTTTACTTCAACCACTCCTGCTATCTGCACTGTCTCAGCTTCGATGGTGACTTTGCTTGCTTCCGGAACTTGCACCATCCAGGCCAGCCAGGCAGGAAATGCCCTTTATGCGGCAGCTCCCATGGTCACGCAAAGTTTCGCGGTTGAGTCCGTCAACCCGCTGACAGGTAGAAATCTTGGAACCGTCAACATCGGGAGCGCCAGCTCCGCGATTGCCGTACCGATCACCTTCAACACAGCGGCTACGCTGGGCAGCGTCTCTGTGCTGACGCAAGGCGCAACCGGGCTTGACTTCGTCTATGCCGGCGCAGAAACCTGCACGGTGGGAACAAGCTATAACGCAAGCGGTAGTTGTACGGTGAATGTGACGTTCAAGCCTATGCTAGCCGGAACGCGTTATGGCGCAGTGGTGCTCCTGGACGGCTCGGGAAATGCGATTGGCACCAGTTATCTACAGGGCTTAGGCGTAGGACCGCAAGTGAACTTCCTGCCAGGCGCAGAGACCACGGTGTCAACCAGTACTCTCTATAATCCCTCTGGAGTGGTGGTAGATGCGAGCGGCAACGTCTATATAGCCGACTATGGAAACAGCCGTGTGCTGAAGGAGACGGCTTCTGCGAACACCTACACCGAGAGCACCGTGCCAACCAGTAGTCTGAGTGGTCCCTCTGGTGTCGCGGTGGATGGGAGCGGCAACCTATATATCGCAGATTCCGCCAACAATCGTGTATTGAAGGAGACGCTTTCGGCGGGTAGCTACACAGAAAGCACGGTGCCAACCAGCGCTCTCAATTGGCCCTCTGGGATAGCGGTGGATGGGAGCGGAGATGTCTATATTGCCGACACAGGCAACAACCGGGTGCTGATGGAGACACTTTCGGCGGGAAGCTACACAGAAAGCACAGCGCCAACCAGTGCTCTTAGTTACCCTTCTGGTGTCGCGGTGGATGGGAGCGGCAACCTCTACATTGCCGACTCCGGTAACAACCGGGCGTTGGTGGAGACACTTTCGGCGGGAAGTTACACGGAAAGCATAGTGCCAACTAGCGCTCTTAGTTTCCCTGCTGGGCTCACGGTGGATGGGAGCGGCAATATCTTTATCGCCGATTCCGGTAATAGCCGTGTATTGAAGGAAATGCTTTCGGCAAGTATCTATGTCGAGAGCACGGTGCCAACCAGTGGTCTCAATTGGCCCTCTGGAGTGGCCGTGGATGGGAGCGGCAATGTCTATATCGCCGATTCCGGCAACAACCGGATGTTGAAAGAGGACTTCGCAGATCCACCGAGCCTGAGCTTCGGGGCGACGGCCCCGGGGTCGGCGAGCAGCGATAGCCCGCAGATAGTAACTCTAGAAAATGTCGGCAACGCCACGCTGAACTTCCCAATTCCGAGTAGTGGGAACAATCCGAGCATTTCGGCAAACTTTACTCTGAACGGCAGCGGAGCAGCATCCTCATGTCCGCTGGTGAGCGCCGGCTCCTCTGCGGCGGCGACGCTTGCAGCTGGGCAATCCTGCCTGTTGCCCATCAGTTTTACGCCCCAAGCGGCAGGCACCTTCAACGGTACATTGGTATTGACCGACAATACGCTCAACGCGGCCGCTCCCGGATATGCGGCACAGAGCATCCTGTTAAATGGCATTGGCACGGGCAGTACGCAGCAGACTATTGCTTTTGGATCGATCCCGGCTCAGTTTGTTGAATCAACAATTGTGTTGGCGGCTAGTGCCAGTTCCGGGCTGCCGGTCAGCCTCACTTCAACCACACCCTCTGTCTGCACGGTCTCGGCCTCATTCGCTTCGCTGCTTGCTGCGGGAACCTGCACTATCCAGGCCAACCAGGCAGGAAGCCCTGTCTATTCGGCGGCACCGACCGTGACCCAGAGCTTCGCGGTCACTTTACTAGCCCAGACGATCATATTCAACGCAATCCCGGCCCAGATGATCAATACGTCGGCTCCGGTCACGCTGAACGCTTGGGCCTACTCAGGGCTGCCAGTCAGTTTCACTTCAACCACGTCCACCGTCTGCACGGCCTCGTCTACAGCTTCGACGGCAACGCTGCTTGCTGCCGGAACTTGCACCATCCAGGCCAGCCAGCCGGGAGACGGCGTGGTGTATGCGGCGGCGCTCACGGTGACGCAAAGCTTCACAGTTGAGTCCGCCAACCCCTTGTTGGGTACAAATTTTGGAACTGTGAGCATCGGGAGTGCCAGCTCAACGATCGCTGTGCCTCTCACCTTCGGAACAACTGCCACGCTGAGCAGCGTCTCCGCGCTCACACAAGGCGCAACCGGACTTGACTTTGCTAATGTCGGCGCGGGAACATGCACGCCGGGAACAACCTATAGCGCAATCAGTAGTTGTACGGTGAATGTGACGTTCACGCCTACGCTCGCCGGAACCCGTTATGGAGCAGTGGTGCTCCAGGATGGCTATGGGAATGTGATTGCGACCAGTTATCTCCAAGGCACAGGCGTCGGGCCGCAAGTGAACTTTCTACCGGGCACTGAGAGTATGGTGCTAACCAGCAGCTTCTTTGGTCCTTCTAATGTTGTGGTAGATGGAAGCGGCAATATCTACATAGCCGATGGCTTCTATGGTCGGGTCTTGAAGGAGACCCCTTTGTCTGGCGGTTACACCGAGAGCATGGTGCCAACCAGCGTCCTTAGTAATCCTTCAGGGGTTGCGGTTGATGGAAGCGGCAACGTCTACATCGCCGATTCCTACAACAATCGGGTCTTGAAGGAGACACTTTCCGCGGGCAGTTATGTTGAAAGCACGGTACCAACCAGCGCTCTCAGTTACCCCTCCGGTATCGCGGTGGACGGTAGCGGCAATATCTATATCGCCGATTTAGGCAACAACCGGGTGTTGGTGGAGACGCTGTCAGGGAGCAGTTACACCGAGAGCACGGTGCCGACCAGCTCTCTGGCTAATCCCTTTGGAATTGCGGTAGATGGAAGCGGAAACGTCTATATTGCCGATACCAACAACAATCGGGTGCTGGTGGAGACACTGTCGAAGGGCAGCTACACAGAAAGTACGGTGGCAACCAGCGCTCTGGGTTTCCCCGTTGGGGTTGCGGTGGATGGAAACGGCAATGTCTACGTCATCGATAATTACGGATACGGATTAGGCAACAGCAACGTTTTGAAGGAGACGCTTTCGGCGGGCAGTTACACCGAGAGCACGGTGCCAACCAGTTCCCTGTTTGGTCCCGAAGGGGTCGCCGTGGATGGTAGCGGCAATGTCTTTATCGCCGATACCGGCAACCACCGGGTGTTGAAGGAGGACTTCTCTGATCCACCGAGCCTGAGCTTCGCGTTGACAGCCCCTGGTTCGATGAGCAGCGACAGCCCGCAGACCATCACGGTCGAGAATGTCGGTAATGCCGCGCTGAACTTCTCGATTCCGAGTAGTGAGAACAATCCCAGCATTACGGCGAACTTCACTCTGAACAGCAGCGGGTCATCCTCATGTCCGCTGGTGAGTACCGGTGCCTCGACCGTGGGGGCACTTGCAACGGGCCAATCCTGCCTGTTGCCCATTAGTTTTGCACCTTCAATTGCAGGCAACATTAGCGGGACGCTCGTATTGACCGACAATGCGCTTAACGCGGCCGCTCCCGGGTATGCGGCACAAAGCATCTTGTTAAGTGGCATTGGCGCGGGCAGTACGCAGCAGAGCATCACCTTTGGCCCAATTCCAGCACAGACTCTCAACTCGACCCTAGCGTTAACGGCCACGGCCAGCTCCGGGCTGCCGGTCAGCCTCACTTCAAATACTCCCACTATCTGTACGGTTTCGGGCCCTGTCTGGGCCTCGACGGCTACGCTGCTCGCCACAGGAACCTGTATCATCCAAGCCAGCCAGACGGGAAGCACTGTTTATGCGGCGGCGCCAGCGGTCATTCAAAGCTTCATGGTCAATCCGCTAGCCCAGACGATCGCCTTCGGTGCCATCCCGGCCCAGGCTTTGAATACGTCGGTTGCGGTCTCGCTGGTTGCGACGGCCAGCTCCGGGCTGCCGGTCAGCTTCACCTCAACTACTTCCACCATCTGCACGGTCTCGGCTTCGACCGTGACTTTGGTTGCCAACGGAACCTGTACCATTCAGGCCAACCAAGCAGGAAATGGTGCTTACGCAGCGGCCTCCATGGTCACGCAAAGCTTCACAGTCGAGCCTGCAAATCCTTTGACGGGCACGAGCTTTGGAACGACGAACATTGGCACGGCCAGCTCTGCGATTCCTGTTGCCATCACCTTCGGCACAGCGGCGGCACTGGGCAGTGTCTCTGTGCTGACCGGGGGTGCAACCGGGCTCGACTTTGCCGATTCCGGCGGCGGAACCTGCTCGCCGGGAACAAGCTATAACGCAGGCGACAGTTGCATAGTAAATGTGACGTTCACGCCAATGTTCGCCGGAACTCGTTATGGCGCGGTAGTACTAGATGATGACTCAGGAAACGTGATCGCGACCAGTTATCTACAGGGAACAGGTCTAGGGCCGCAGCTGACCTTTTTGCCGGGCACCGAGAGCACGGTGCCGACCAGCGCCTTGGCCAGCCCTTTCGGGGTCGCGGTAGATGGGAGCAGCAATATCTATATCGTCGACACCTACAACAACCGTTTATTGAAGGAGACATTTTCGGCGGGCAATTATACCGAAAGCACGGTGCCAACCAGTGTCCTGACTTATCCCGCCGGAGTCGCGGTGGATGGGGGCGGCAACGTCTACATTGCAGATACTGGCAACAACCGGGTGTTGAAGGAGACACTATCTGCGGGCAGCTACACCGAGAGCACGATACCAACCAGCGCTCTCAATTGGCCTTTTGGGGTAGCGGTGGACGGGAGCGGCAACGTCTACATTGCCGACACATACAATCAACGTATTTTGGAGGAGACTCTGTCGTCGGGCAGCTACACAGAAAGCATGGTGCCGACCAGCAGTCTGAATGGTCCCTTTGGAGTCGCGGTGGATCAGAACGGCAACATATACATTGCCGACCTCTACAATCAACGAGTTTTGAAGGAGACACTTTCGGCGGGTAGCTACACTGAAAGCATCATGCCATCGAGCACTCTTGATGGTCCCGAAGAAGTTGCGGTGGATGGGAACGGCAACGTCTACATTTCAGACTGGGGCTATTATGGTCTCAACTACCAAGTGTTGAAGGAGACGTTTTCGGCTGGCAGCTATACCGAGAGCACGGTGTCAACCAGCACTCTGGATGCCCCTTCCGGACTTGCGGCGGATGGGAGCGGTAACGTCTATATTTCCGATACCTACAACAACCGGGTGCTGAAAGAGGACTTAGCGGATCCACCGAGTCTGAGCTTTGCGACGACGGTCGTGGGTTCGACGAGCAGCGACAGCCCGCAGGTAGTCACTGTCGAGAATATCGGCAATGCCACACTGAATTTCCCGATTCCGAGCAGTGGAAACAATCCGAGCATTCCAGCGAACTTCACGCTGAACAGTAGCGGGGCATCTGCCTGCCCGCTGTTGAGTGCCGGCTCCTCGACGGCGGGAGCACTTCCCGCCGGCCAATCCTGCCTGTTACCCATAAGCTTTACACCAACAGCGGCGGGCAACCTCAGCGGCACGCTGGTACTTACCGACAATGCGCTGAACGCTGCCGCGCCAGGGTTCGCATTGCAGAGCATTCAGTTAAGCGGCACAGGTACCCAGGCGAGTCAAACCAGCGACCTCAAGGCACTTGCATCACAGGCTGTGGTCATCGCAAAAACCACCCACCTTGCCCTCGGTGCAGTCGACCCCATCTTCCACGAAACCATCGTTGGATTTTCCGACAGCGACACAGCATTGACTCGCGCCACCGGCGCGTCCAACTTGACCACGACCGCATTGGAATCTTCTCCGGCAGGCGGATTCACTACTAATGCTGTGGTTGACACACTGGCACCTGCCACGTACAGCTCTACCTCTGTGAGCGGAACACTAGCCGTCACGCCGTTAGGAACTGTCGTCACGCCGTCGTTTATGCCCGCGCCAGGAACCTACTCGTCGTCGCAAACAGTGACCATCTCGGACACGACGAGCGGCTCGACGATCTACTACACGATCGACGGCACGATGCCGACAACCTCTTCAACCGTGTACACGGGGGCAATCACAGCATCGGCATTGGAGACTATCAAGTCTATCGCAGTGGCCACTGGCCATACGAATAGCGTGGTTGCCTCGGCTGCCTTCATCATCAAATAACCTGGCGCCTTCGACTAGAGCCAGCCAGACACGACACGAATTTAGCTATTTGAAAGGATTGCACGTCATGCGCAAGCTCTTGGGAAATAGGATGAAGGTAGCTGCAGTACGCACCCTCC
>JBEKRS010000101.1:0-21883 GCA_049518535.1 Occallatibacter sp.
CGACGCAGGTTGCTTTATAACGCAATCACAAGGGCGCGGGTGAGCTGCACGTTGCTCGTCCAGCGGGCAAAGGCTTCTGAGGTAATAAACGATTCCGTCTTGGGACTCTTAGGCGCAATTACCGCATTACCACAGAAAAAGGCGTCTGCAGCCAATAAGACGAGAAAGAAGTAGCTGCTATCAAGATCACAAACACGCATTTCTACCTTCGCCCGACTCGGGGAGGGAATGTGATCGGATTCGCCAACAGTATTCAGAAAGGCACGAGGCCCCCGCGGAGAAGCTCGTGAGGGAACGATGCTCTGCAGCCCGCAAAGGACCAGCCGACGAGTGCCGTTCAGGGCGTCGCTTTGTTGTGAGTGGCCATCTCTCAGATAATGGGTCTATGCGCGATTCCAACGGACAACCATGGATGGTACTGATGAAGCTCGGCAGGAAGGAGCACATGGAGCAGTTCCGAACCGGGCTGCTCTACATGAATGCGCTCTCCTATTTCCGCGACCTCGATGCCGACACCGCGCGCGGAGATAGGTTTGAGGGTGTCGATTCCATCCTTCAGCCGAAGGATCTCGGCGAGGCGTACATCGATCCTGGTATTCCAAGCATCGGGCGGATCGACATCCGCCGGGATGATCTCGCGGGTCCTATCACCATCGCGATGAATCGGACCTTGGGCTGCAATCTCTTCTGCTTGTACGCTCTCACCAGGCCCGTGAAGGAGCTCCTTTTCTCGGCGGAGCACGATTGGTTTGGGGGAGACTCCCTGGTGCTGGTCACAAACACGCAAGAGTTCCTCAATCGGGTGACCAAGGCGGCTAGGGAACAGAAGTTTCCTCTGCAAGGAGCGCAGGTCGGGTACTACGACGAGAGCGGCTACTCCGGCCGAGTTGGCAGGTTCATGAAGTCGTCCCGCTTCGCGCATCAAAACGAATACCGCATCGCAATCGAGACGGGAGTCGATGGGCCTTTTCGGTTCCAGATCGGCGATATCCGGGACATCACCTCGGAGGTGATCCCATTCGACCAGGCCGATGAATGTCTGAAGTTCACCGAATCGGACGCCAGGGAGGCCGGCATGAATTGGTAATTCAAAGGCGTCGAAAGTCGCAGGAGTGCTTGGTGTTCCGATTTTCGCGGTTCGAGACCGAGCCGCTCTAACTGCCGCAGCACCAAGCCGAGAACAGTGGCGGCCTTTTCATCGGCACTTATGAGGCTGGGAGAGATCTGGGCGTCAATTAACAAGTCATCGGCGGCGGCGTTGGTCTGGAACGGCCTGCAAGCAGACTGCCACGGAGTTTTAGAATTCTCAGCAGCAGCAGCTCTCGCGCGAGGTCGCCATCATGATCTTTTATCCGTACGAAGTCTTCGTTGGTTCCGACATATTGGAGTTCTCCTTTGAATTGCCCAACTCCCTCGTGTCGGTCTTTATAGAAGATGATCGAGTGCCGACCATACCGGAAGAGGAGCGGGGCGACGACTCTTCCCCAGAATATCGATACGAGGCCACAGTCAAGATCATCCGCGACCGGCTGGAGATCATGGGTTATACCTCAGCGCGATGGCGCGAGGAACTGGAAGACTATCGTCAGCTCAAACTCGCGGAGACCGAGGAACTGATCGCTGAAGCTGGGGATGAGGGGCAGCCAACCTTAAAGGCGTCTCGGACCGCATTGATTCTCGAACAATCTACACCCGAGCGATGGATCAACAGTCTCTTGGCAATATTTTGGAACCGTTGGGAGGGTCGGCGGAGACCCCGATCTTGGGCCCTCGAAAAGGCGTTGACCGATGGGGAATACGGTCCGATCCAGATTCCCTTCGGGGATAGGCTTTGCCTGCTGCGGGCGGCCATCGATCTGCACGAGGATGCTGAAACCGTCCGCTTCGAATTCAGCAATGCGGTGTGGAACGAGGATGTCGACCCGGCCACCGCGTTCACTCGGAATGCGAGGATGAGTTTGCTGGAAGGTGCGCAGGCCATCGAGAAGGTGGTAATCCTGACCGAGGGCAAGGCGGACACTCGAATCCTTCAAGCAAGTCTTGAACGATTATACCCGCACCTTAAACACATGTACTCCTTCCTAGATCACTCGGCATTCAAGGCTCAGGGTGGCACAGGTGAATTGGAACGGCTTGCGCGTGGTTTTGCCGGAGCCGGAGTCTCTAACCGCATTGTGGCCCTGTTCGATAACGACACGGCGGGGGCAGCGGCGGCTCAACGGCTCAGCCGAGCGGGACTTCCCGCAAATTTCCGGATTCTGACCCTCCCCGATCTCGGTCCTGCGCGGTCATATCCCACCATCGGGCCCACCGGGCCTGCACTTGCGGACATCAATGGCAGGGCGTGCGGAATCGAGCTCTACTGCGGGCCAATGGCATTGACAGGCGAGGATGGTCAACTTTGCCCAATTCAATGGACAGGCTATGACTCGGGGATGAATCGTTACCAGGGAGAACCATTGGAAAAGGAGAGGATCAAGGAGCGGTTTTATGAAGTTCTGGAACGCTCTCCAGATCCCCAGACCGACCCCGAACTCAGCTCAATCCGTCTGATTCTCCAATCCGTGATGCAAATTCAATGGTGAGATCACGCATTCCGCAGGCATCGGGAGGCGATCCTCAGCGACCAGGACGGGAGCGATGAAGTCTGTGAGTTACTCATTGAAGTCGATTGCTCCCCTAAAACCGGCCAGTCTGCCGGAATCTCAGGAGCAAGTTGGGCTAGGAAAATCGGACACTGGGGCGCTTTTCGTTACCGATCCCTCCGGCCTCCTCCTGGCTCAATTCCTGCTTGTCGGCTAGTGTCCTGCTATCTTATGACTCGGTAGCGGCTTGAAAAGGGAGACACTACGCCCGCTCGCGCGCCACTCTTCACTGCTCTCTCAGGATGCGGCGCGTTATCATTGGGCCGAGATGATGGACGCAATTAAACTGAAGTTGGCCCGCGCCTTCGCGGGTGTGCTGGATTCATGCATACCATTACTTGGAGCCCTCTTCGATTCCAGTCGCTGTTGTCGAATCTAATGATGCGTCTACGACGAAGCTCCGAATCAACACCCCTCCAGATAGCCCGGCTGCCTGCTCCACAAGCTCCCGTCGCAGTTTGGATATATCAATGGCATCACTCTTCGCTCGTCTTCCGTCGCAGGCGTCCCATTGATTCGCCCTGAAGTGGGCTACGACATACAACCCAGTCCGATACGCGCTGTTCTTCATATAACGATTTCGAAGCTGGCCCTCCATGTCCGACATTAGCCCGCGATTCCAACTGCCCTTGACCTCGATCACCACCCCGATCGGACCGTAAAGCTCTCCAGGTGTATTCGGCGCAGGAATGGCATCAACATGAACATCGGTGCTCTGGCCGGCCATTTCTCCACGACGGCCACGTCGAATCTGAACCTCGCGATTGATGATGATTCCACGGTCGGCAAGATCCTTCTTCAAATGACGTGCCAGATAGTCGGAGACATCCTCCTCTTGCTTAGGCCACCAATCTGCACCCTTGTTATTCCAAAGATCGCCGACAGATGCGAGTTCTCCGTGCAAGTCGGCCTGCAGGCGCGATAGCGACTCTAAAATGACATCGAGCAACTGTTGGCTACTCTCTACAAATCGTTTCTTTGAGTCAGATGCCATTGCGATGATGTCGCGCGGCGATTCCGCCTCCCAGGTGTAGGCACATGCCAGCAGCTCTGCTTCATCGAAGTGGAAGCGGAGCCAGCGATGTTGTGGAAGCCGCAATTCCGCGCGGGCAAGAGCATCGCAGGCCTCAAATGTTGCCCGGCCCTTCAGTTTTTCGAGGGTTCCGTCACGCAGCATCCGAGCCATGTCTAGTGGTCCCATTGCACCAGACGCCATACGTCCGTCCGGTGGGTATTGTTCTAGCAGCCAAAGGTAAAGATCACCAAGCTCCGCATCTGTAAGGCAATTGGTGAACACGGCTCTGTCGTCGTAGCCGTAGGAAACGCCTTCCAACAACCGCCGTCCATAAGTTATATCCGCTTGGATGAGCGGCCAGAGCGTCTTCCACCCCGCATCGTCAGTTGCTTTCACCAGCGCTTTGGAATGAGCAATTCCGCGGTCACTGCTGTATTCAGCGCGTACGGTCTCTTCCGCCCATTCCTTCGCACCTGCCACCTTGCTCTTTAGAAGTTTAAAGAGGATTTCCCCTTGGACCGTAGGAGCCAAATCGTCCTGCCGCATCTTCCCAAGGAGGGCGGCACCTAGCGACTCAGACCACGCGAGATCTACAAGAAAGTTTGCAAAAAAGAATTGCCGTTGGTCACTCTCCATTTGAATCTGTTCTAGGAGCTTCGCGATCATTGATTCCGGGGCAGCGGAAGCGGCCATCGAAAACACTGCGTTCACCCCGTCAATTGCATCGTTCCGGTTTTGAGTAACTCGAGAATCTCCTATCAGCGACGGAATCCATGCGGCCCAGAAGTCAGCCGATTCCCCTTCCAGGTAAGCTCGATCCATTCCGTAGAGCAGTGCCAGAGCATTTACGCCTGCCGATGCTCCGAAGGGAACTTGTGTCGATGGGAACCATTCCAACGTCCTAGCCGATGTCTCTGTCAAGAAGCGCTTCGCAGCAGCAACGATTCTCCTCTTTGTCTCTTCAGAAGACTGGAGCCACCCCGGAAGTTTCTCAACTTCCATCTGACGAAGATTCATATAGTGAGTGCCGCCCTCGTCCAATGACATTTCGCCCAGCAGTCTTAGCCACGCATCGACCTCACCGCCCTCGATGAGCCGAAGCGCAGCCTCACATCGCGGTTCGAGAGCGGGAGCAGTCTCGATGTTATGTTCCCTAAGCAGATCGGCCTTAGACATTTTCTGCCACCGCGCCGCCTCGGAATCCAGCGGTGTCGGTTCAAAGATTTGGCTGCACTCCTGAGCCAGAACCGGACTCCGCTGACACGCGCGCCAAACGGTGGTCATAGCGTCCGGTTCCCACGAGCACGCCAAGCGACAAACCAGGTGTGCTTCTACCACGGCGGAGGAAGGTGGTTGCACGCTGCAAATTCTGTCGATATACCACTGCAAATCCTCGAGAGTTAGCAGGGATAATGGTTGCAGCACAAAATGCGCATTGTCACGATTGAGAAGAGGAAGAAATGCCTCAAGAAAACGCCTGCGTCGAGCGGTATCCCCCGCGAGTGTTTCAGAAAGGCCTCTCGAACGCCTGCCATGTGCCAGCGGGCGAAGGGATCGAGCTCGCTCCAGCGCTGTGATTGCAAGCAGGTCAGCGATTCCGTCCTCCTCGATATGTTCGAGCGCGAACGAGAAAATCTCTCCTTCCAGTTCGGGAATAGGCCCGATGTCCTCCGGCGGCTGAGCCGCGCACCAGAGAAGCGCAGCTGGAAGGTTCTCGGCATTGAGTTTCGGGACCACTGAATAATATAGAAAGCTGCTATATGAGCCGCCGAAAAGAGCTTGTCGTGGACTTTCGAGATAATCCCACATCGCATCGTCGTACTCGTCCCCTGGATAGATTGCGTGGAGGGCCACTCCTCTTAGCTGGTCGTTGGGATCAATCTCTCTGCTTGCCTGGAGTAGAGGTTGTAATCGGCCGCGCTCTTCCTCCGACCCAATGTCCGCGATAGCATACCCCGCGATTGTTCGCAGGTCATATGTTTCGGAGTCCGAGAGCGCAATTTCCAAAAGAGCATTCCCGAGACCCGTGACTGCACAATCGCGCGCGATCCTCGCGGCAAAGTATCGAGTCGGCATCGACCGCTCGCGGTCAATCAGAACAGGGCGCAATTGTTCGGCAAGTCCTGGATGATCGAGATGCCGAAGTCCCAGATGATGCCGGATGTGAAGGACCTCACTCTGCTCGCAGCTACGCAAAAGAGCGCCAGTAAGAATCCGCCGTTGCTCATCAGACAGGCTAGGCGCCGCCGACCCAAGTAATACCTCTGGATCAAACCCAGCAATCTCCGAAAAAAGCTCGTCATTCCGGAGTGCGATCCACGACGCGATCTCACGCATCTGTGGAATCACTCGCCTACGCCGAGGATGAAACACCAAGGAGCGGAGCTGCTGAATCGGCAGGTTGTGTACGAAACAGAATCTCGCTGCCAGGAATTCCGCAAACATTTGATGGGACCAACCGAGACGCTCCTCGCCTCTGGACGAGAAGAGACCGGTTCCTAAGGTCTCCAGAACGGCGTTCTCCGTGACGTTCACGGAGCTGCCCGATGGCTCATTCGCCCCGACCAGATCGCCGACAGTCACATCTTCTTCCGGAACACCTTCGGATTGGGTTCCAGTCCAGACTGCGAAACGATTGCCGAACTGAGTTGCCGCGGCAATCCGACATGCAACTGCTACTCGATCTCGCGGACTCAGGTCGCCCGTCCGACGCGCGGCGCGACGACTCTCATTTTGCTCTTCACAGAGGATGGAGCATCCCCTTTCGTAAAGATCGACCACATTGCCCGGAAGGTCGCCTTCACGCTGGAATGTGTCGAGTAGCATCTTGAGCGTGACCGGCTTGATAGCTAGAGATGCGATGCGTAATTCATCAACTCGCGCAAGAAATGAGTCTGGATCTGTAATGCCGCTCAATGTTGCGGCCTGGGCCACATCGACTCGGCGCAGAGGCACCAATTCGGTCGCGGCAAACGAATCTTCTCCGTAACCTAATTTCAGAGCTCTTTCCAGCAATGGAGGCCAGGACGCGGTGCGACAGGCAATCCTCAGCTTCAGCCGGTCCAGCGGATATTTTGGAATCTCGTCTGCTAGAAGCGCGGCAATCGAGTCTATGCGTAGCAAGCATTCATCTAGGCTGTCGATGTACAGATGCAGGTCGTAATCGCTCTTCGTCCACTGGACAAAAGCTTCGCCTTCAAACAGAGTTCGATACAGGCGATCTTCGCTGCTGAAGCTCCGAAGGTCGAGGCGTATCGTGGGCATTCCCGGCGACTGCTGGAGGTACGCATTCACATCCGCGGAAAGACTCCAACTTTTGCCTACTCCCGGTTCGCCAAGCAGCGCGAGACAGGCCATCGACTGAAGTTCATCGAAGGTGGTCAGGTTCGGGTTGAAGATATTCCCGCGTTCTCCCTCTGGATCAGACAGGAAGCCTCGATCACCAAGAGAAAACATCTTTTCTCGGCGGCACCAAAAGCGCCTCCACGGGAATATCTTTGCCATGGCTTCTCGATTTTCTGTTGTCAATACGGACTCGAAATCTTTACTCCGTGATCGATTTCTGCTTTATGGACCTACCGGCGGAAATCACATGGCCGAGGAATGCTTCGTCAACCTCCGAGGCTTTTCCATCCCGGTCGAGAGCATACCACGTGCGATCCTCCAATCGCATATGAAGGGAATGCTGCCTGTAGCCCTCGATAAAGACCGAACCTAGGTAGAGACATCCCTTTGCATCTTCGCTGAACACGGCATCGGGATTGCCAAACAGTCCGTCGAATTCAGAGAGCGTTAATCTCGGTATGAGGTCCGTAAAAAGCCTCCTTGTCGCTTCCGCGATACGGGCCATAACGAGTGCGCGCATGTGTCCCATCGTCATAAGCGAGATAGGCGTATTGTCGGACTCCCACCGCGCCACCGAGGTCTGGGTCGTCCCCAGAGCAGCGGCTAGCTGCGCTTGGGTGAGATCAAGAAATCTGCGGTACAGCTTCATTTGCTGAGAAGCACTTAGATTTTTCATGGGCGGCGCCATCAGGTTCAACATTCGGCGATTATTACATAGTGTCATTACGCAGTGCAAGTACACTGTGTAATAATAATCTCTCAGTGGGTGTCGCGCGATCGCGTTTCGAGTGCGGCCCAATATGGCAGTCAGGAACTTGCGGCGCAATGTAAGTTATAGAGCCGCCTCTCATTGGCACATAAGGGCCTTTTGTCGGAAGCCGGGTGGGTCAGAATTCGGACGAAGAGCGATCTCCGAAGACCGCGGCGGATTCGCCTCCGGCGGCGTCGGCAAGCTATCCCAAGACCTTTGTCCAACGGAATTGCTTGAAATCGGGCGTCTTGATGCACGCTTCTCATCCCTGATCGAGAGACACCGGCGGCCTGTAGCCCTCCAGTGAGAGCAATAAGAGCAGCGGAATAGCATATAGATAATATAGCAGAACTGTATTATACTGGCGTGTACCCTGACCACCGCGAGGTCGAAATGCCACAAGTACGGCCTATTCAGCAATCTCTATTCCCGGAGCTGTCCGGCACGTTCCAGGAATCCGAATCCTTCACTACACTGAACCAGGAGGCACGACATGACTCCCAACGACGCATCCAGCACCATCCCCGCCAACCCCGGCTACATTTCGGAGTTGATGAAACTCCCGGCCTTCCAGAACCTGCTCGCCAAGGTGGAGACGAACTTCTACCGGAACCGCCCGAAGGAAGCAGCGGATCTGGAATTGGAGGGGACGATTCGATTCACCCTTCAGGAACGCGCGGCCCAGGCGTGGGAGATTCTCGCCAAGGCGCGCTCGACGGGCCTTCCGATGGAACAGGCCCAAGAACTGATTTCCGAACTGGTCTACCCGCCGCTGGAGTCAGACGGCAACTGATTCTGGAAAGCGATGCCAAAGCCCCCCAGTTGGACTTTGGCATTTCTCCAGAGAACCCCGCCGAACCCGCGACACCCAGCCCAATTCTTCCGCCCGATCCTCTCCGCAACAGCCGGAACTTCCGGCTCAGCAACGATATTGCCTCGCATATCGCCGAGGGCGGGTCAAAAGCCCGCATTCAGAACAACCTCGACATCCTTGAACTGCTCAAGACCATCCAGGCCGAACAGCGCACCGCGACCACCGGCGAACAGAATCGCATCGCGCAGTACATCGACTTTGGCGGATTGCGCGAATTGTGGGATCAGGGCTACCGCTACTATGAGGAGCGCAACCGCCTTGCCGAAATCCTCACCGAGGAAGAAATCGATGCGGTCAAGGAGACGTCCCTCAATACCCACTACACGGCCATAGAGGTCGTGGACCAGATGTGGGCGGCGGCAAACCGTCTTGGCTTCGCCGGTGGGCGCATTCTCGAACCGGGCATGGGAGTAGGCAACTTCTTTGCCCGCATACCCGACCAGCTTCTCCATGAGTCCGAACTCTTCGGCGTCGAAAAGAACCCCCTTAGCGGGGCGCTCGCCTCTATGCTGTATCCTGACGCCAAGTTTCTCGTTCAGCCCTTTGAGGACACCCGGCTACCGAACAACTCGTTCGACCTCATCATCGGCAACCCTCCATTCGCCGACATCAAGATTGCCGATCCCGAATACTCTGATCCGAAGCTGTCCCTTCACAACTATTTCCTTGTAAAGTCTCTCGACAAGCTCAAACCGGGCGGAATCGCCGTCTGCATCAGCTCGCATTACACGCTTGATTCTCTCGATGTGCGCGCCCGCCGCACGATGGCCGCCAAGGCCGATCTGGTCGCTGCAATTCGTCTGCCTGACGACACCTTTCAGAAAAACGCCAACACTGCGGTTACCACCGACATTCTGTTCTTCCGCAAGCGGCTTCCCAACGAACCCCAGCCGGAGCATCCAGTCTGGATCGACAGCGTTTCGCACGTGGTTCCGGGCTATGGCGACCCGGCATCGGTCAACTACAACGCCTACTTCGACGAGCACCCAGAGATGGTTCTCGGAGTTCACAGTGCTCAAAGCCGAATGTATGGACGCAAGGATTACACTCTTAAGCCCTTTGAAGGCGATACAAGCATCGTCGAACGTCTTCAGGCAGCTATCGAGACCTTGCCGGAAAACATCTTCACACCGTACGATCCGTCTGTCTCGAAGGATTCACGGAACAGCCGAAGCGCCTCTTCGCTTGTTCCCTCGCCAGACACCGTAAAGAATCATTCGTACTTTATTGACGAAGGCACCGTTTGGTTCAACGACAACGGCGTCAGGACCCCGCTCCCACGCGCATTGTCGAGTGGACGCGTTCTCTTTCAACTGAAATCGCTGATTGCGCTCCGGGACACGTTGAAGGAAGTGATCCGGCTTCAACTGCAATCCTCGAATGAAGGCCAGCTTGCGGAATGCCAGGAGCAGCTACTCCAGCACTACGAAAGCTATCGCGCGAACTTTGGCCCGCTCAACAATATCAGCACCGCGAAACTCTTCGAGGATGATCCCGAATATCCGCTCCTGACTGCGCTCGAAAACATTGACCCAGAGACTTCGAGAATTTCTCTCGCCGATATCTTTAGCAAGCGCACAATCCGGCCCTACGAACCGCTGCGGGAACTTCCGAGCGATCCAAAAGCAGCCATGCTCCAGGTGCTGGCCGAGTGCGGCCGTTTGGACACCGGCCTTATGTCTCGTCTCCTCGACAAGCCGGAGGCAGAGGTCATTGGACAGCTTGTCGCCGCCGAACTGATCTACAAGGAACCGAATTCACAGCGATACCAGACAGCCGATGAGTATCTTTCCGGCAACGTGCGGCAGAAGTTGAAAGACGCCCAAGGGTCCACCCTGCTCGACCCGGCCTATGAACGGAACGTCAAGGCGCTCGAAGCTGTCCAGCCCGAAATCGTTCCCTTTATTGACATCGACGTGCGTCTCGGGCAGACCTGGGTTCCCACTGAGGTTTACGCCGCGTTCCTAAACCGACATCTGGCCGAACAACATCCAGCATCCGGCGACCGCGCGCCCTCTATCACTAGAGACCTCAATGGTCGGTGGAGCGTCGATCTGCCTTCCTGCTACAACGCATTCGAGCTGACTCACAAGTGGGCTGGCGGAGGAATGTCAGGTCACAAGCTCCTCGAATATGGACTCAATCTCCAGGAGCCTACCCTCTACGAGAACAACGCCGATGGTAAGCCCATCATCGACACGGTACGAACCATCGCGGCGCGCGCCAGGCTGCGCGAAATCAAAGATGCTTTTGCCGAATGGATCAAAGACGACAAGCAGGCCGACATTCAACCGCAGATCGAGCGCATCTACAACGAAACCTTCAATGCCAACCGCCTCCGCATCTACGACGGCGGGCACCTATCGTTCCCAGGGCTGAATCCCACCATCGTTCCGCGGCCATATCAGATGCGGGGAGCGTGGCGCGTCATGGTCGAAGGCCGCGCTCTCCTCGACCACTTCGTCGGCTCCGGCAAATCCCTCTCCGTGATTATTGCCGGCATGGAGTCGCGGAGAATTGGAATCTCGCGCAAGAATCTCTACGTCGTCCCAAACAACATGATTCAACAATGGCGCGAAGAGTTCAAGAAAGCCTATCCTTCCGCCAACGTCCTTGCCGTTACCGAACGTGACTTCGATTCTCCGCTCAGCCGCAAACGTCTATTCAGCCGTGTCGCCACCAACGAATGGGACGCCGTCATCGTTCCCCATTCCCAGTTCGATATGCTCCCTATCTCGCCCGAGCGAGAAACAAAGACTGTCAACGCCCAGATGCGAGAAATGAAAGACCTGCTGCGCGAAGGCTCTGAAAACGGTCGCACCAAGACCAGAGCGGAGAAGCGGACCACGCGCCAGATCGAGAACAAGATTCAGAAGTACAAGGAGAAGCTTAAAGAGCTTTCCCAGGGCCGGAAAGACGATACCATCTACTTCGACGATCTGGGAGTGGATCGTCTGTTTGTTGATGAGGCCCACGCATACAAGGCTCTGGCCATCGTCACAAAGATGGGGAACATCGCCGGTATCAGCACCCGCGAGTCCCAGCGGGCACAGCGCATCCTCGCCAAAATCGAGTTCATGCAGGAGACGCACAATGGCGCCGGCGTCATCTTCACTACCGCCACACCGATCACGAATACACTCGGCGAACAGTTCGTGATGACTCGATACCTGGCCCGCGACATCCTCACGAAATGCAACATTCACAACTTTGACGATTGGGCGGCAAACTTCGCCGAGCCAGTCACACGGATGGAATACGCCACCGATGGCGTGACCATCAAGCCGAAGACCGCTCTGGCGAATTACGTCAACGTCCCGGAACTCCAGTCCATCTGGTCTCAGTTTGCCGATGTAATGATGCAGGACGAAGCTGAGGAAGCCGGCTACATCACCCTTCCCAAGGCCGTCCGCAAGGATCTTCTTGTCAAGGTGACCCCAGCTCAGGAGCCATTGCTCCAGAGCATCGCCGAGCGCGGCGAACTCCTGAGCCTCCCAATGAGCGATCCAGACCGGCCCGACCCAACGGAAGATAACTGGCTCAAGCTCGATTCAGATGCCTGCGCAATCTCGCTCGACGCCCGCCTCTACGATCCAACCTGCCCGGACGATCCCGACAGCAAAGCCAACACCGCCGTGCGTACCGCTCTCGATGTCTTGCACCGCACGGAAATCGAGCGCGGGACCGTCATTCTGTTTGCCGACCGCTATCAGAGGGGCGAATTCAATCTCTTTGAGGATATGAAGAAAAAACTCATTGCGGCCGGTGTACCCAGAGAACAAGTCGCCATCGTTCACGACTTCAAGAAGGGCAAGGAATTCTTCGGTCTTCAGCAGGCGGTGCGCGCGGGCCGCGTTCGCGTCCTGCTTGGGACCACGGAAAAATGCGGCATAGGCGTCAACATTCAGACGCGCCTCAAGGCGTTGATCGACCTCGATCTCCCACAACGGCCCGATCAGTTGGAGCAGCGGCACGGGCGAATGCGCCGCTCCGGCAACACCTTCTCCGAAGTCGAGTTCTACCGGATGATTTCAGAACCGCGAGACGTGGCGTCCCCGAAGGCGCACGATCTTCAACGTGCCCAGCTTTTGGAACGTAAACAGACGTTTCTGTCGCAGTTCAAATCAGGCGGCCGGATGGGCCGAAAGATCGAGGACATTGCCGGCGAGACCCGGTTGAGTCCTCAGATATTCGCTCTGGCCAAGGCCCAGGCTACCGGCAACCCGCTTGCGCTCGAAAAAATCAAGCTGGAGTATGAAATCAAGAACCTGACCCTGCTTGCCCGTTCCAACCGGCTGGACCACTACAACAATCGCCAACAAATGCTCAACGTCGAGTACCGGATCGCGCATCTCAAAGACAGGCTGCCCCAACTCAAGGAAGCCAACCAGGTCTTCAAATCACACGAACGCCGGGACGATGAAGGCAAGCTCCTCAGTCTCCAGGTTCGCTTCAACGAGCTTGAATTCTCCAAGCTCAAAGACGCCAACGAATACCTGCGAACGGTCACCCTCGACAGCACAACCCAACTCACAGTCAACGGCCTCGGCATTCCCCTCGCGATCAGCGACGCCCTCATCAAAGACGAACTTGGTACCATCACGGACATCACGGCCGTTCGCTATGACCTGGCCGGAGAGTGGTTCGATGTGCCGCGCCCGGAAGCCCACATGGGGATGCCTTCAGCCCAATCCCTCCTAACGTCCGTCCTGCGCCGCGGCGGAGACCTGCCAACGAAGATCCTCGAAACGGAAGCGACTATCCAGGGAAACGAGGCAACGCTGGCCCGCCTGCACTCCGCGCTCGACTATGAAAGCCCCTACGAGGCGAAGCTCAAAGAGTACGAGCAACGCCTTGCGGCAATCGACAAGGAGCTGCTTGGCAAGGCTGAAGAGGTCGAGGAGCTTGTCGATGCTGAAACGGAAGAACTGCCGTCTGCAAAAGCCGTTCCGGTCGGACGTGAATCCACTGAAAGCGAAGAGCACGTCTACGCGGAAGCTATTGAGGACCGATCTTCAGCTCAGGTCGCTGTCGATGATGCCCCAGGCGAAACCCTCGAAGTACCAGCGACGCAGACTCCGCAGTTCAAAAGAAGGCAAACATCAGATCGTGGACGCTAAACTCCGCCGCTACACCGTACCCCTTGGCAGATTTGCGCCAGCATTTCGCAAGCGGATTAGACTGCTCGGTAGTGGCGCCGTTTCGTCCTCGGTGGTCACCGTTTGGCATTTGACTTGCTGGTTTTCTTCATCGCAGCAGCCCTTCTTGCGGAATCCTCCGTTTGGAATGTTTCTCCGATCCCGACTAAGGCTTTTGAGCCGACGGAGATCATCAGCTCAATAGGGGTCAATGCCTTTGAAAGAGACAGCATTTCCTGGTCGTTCGGGCCGCATACCTGAATTCCAGTGGCGGGCATTCCTCCGAGCAGCAACGTCGAGCATTGGTCAACCGGATTCATCCCTGCCGAATGGGCCAAGTCGATCACCATCTTGCAGACACGGAATCCGTCAACATCACCCATGTATCTGTATGACCGTACGAAGACCGTTTTACCTTGGAATTGTTTTAGTTGTTCGATTATCTTGTCACGTTCCGATAGAGTTTTCAGAGTGCGCGCCGAAAATGCCCACTGTGTCTCGCGCAATCCGGTATCGATTTGGCTGGCTTTCTTGGATACCGCATTTGCTTTTAAGGCAGCCGTGTCAGCCTCACTCTTGGCTTCGTCTGCGATCGTTTTCGCAGGTCCAGCCATATCTGATGCGCTCTGCGCGAGCTCATTGGCCTTTTTGGCCCTATCTAGCGCCGCCGTAGCCTGTCCTGCCGCGTTTGTTGCTAGATCATTGATCGATCCGATTACCTCTCCTGCTAGAGTGTTCGATCTTGCTACGCAGAGCAGCTCAAAAACAAGCGCGGCAACTAGAACCAAAGTAGATCGCTTTGAGATTGATTCCTTGCGTTTCTCGTCACGCTCTGCGTCTCCTGTTCGATACCACTGGGGCTTAAAGTCGGCGACGTACTCGCCAAAACAGGCAGCAGCCACGACGAATGAAAAAAAGTATTCGCCTCGCTCCCACCAAGAAAGCGCATTGGACAGGTCCGAAACGTCAGGTGCCGTCAGAATCATCTTGGCCCACAAGCCGGCAGAAAATGGGGCTTTGTGGATATGCCTAGTCTCCTTATCCTGCCTGCTGGTTGTAAAGCTCATTTCATTATCTGGAAGCGAAAAGCGTAATCACAGAAGCGGCCTCCGTGGATTTCAAACGGCACTACTACCGGATTTTCTGGTTTATTTGGGTGTATTGTATGATATGAGGTTAGTTTTATGCGGAGCTTTACTGTTTTCGTGGATGAAATGACGGACAAGAGGCAGCCAGCCGCCCTACCGTCCTACATGATTGCGCTCGCGCCTTCCAGCCGTAGCGGCAGCGCGATGGCGACGAAGAGCTATTCGACCAAGGAGAATCTTTCGGTTGATCTCCAGCAGCGACTTCGCTACACGGAAGCCGCAGTGGAGCGGTTCTTCAACAGCGAAGACAAACATCAAACGCTTTTGAATCACACACTCAGTGATGAGGATGCGGTTTATCTTGGCTGGCTTCCCGACTTTGACCGGAACTAGGAGCAGATATGCATACAGATAAGCCACAACTCTACGCAACGCTTACGAATGCAGCAGAGAAATCAGTGCGGCACTTGCTGGTTTTCTTTGTAGACGGCTCCCGCGAAACTCAGCTCGTCCAGATATGTGACGGCGTGGAAGACCTTCTACTAACAGACACTGAATACGAGACAAGGGAAAAGGCCAACGCCCTCATTCAGCAGTGGGTGACGCAGGAGAATTTCACTCGCCCACGCGATGGCTATGCCTTCGAACCGCTTGAGCGCACAGTTTCACTTGCGAAAAGGATGGGTTTCAAAGTCGTTTATGACGCGCGATTCAAAAGCATGACCTGGCCGAACCCGAACCTTACGGGTGCAGTAGACCTCTCTTCGTGGCCGGGCATGCCCCCTAAGAACGGAGGCGGATACCTGTACGCACTGGATCAGATGAGGCTGCACGCTCGCCCAACATTGCCGCCAAGCCAGGAGCCCCTCGTTGCACCTACGGAGGGCAAGGAATTCGCGGCCTTCATTCTGAAACACAAGGCGGTACTCGATACAGTGGGACCGTACAGGGAATTTATTCTTGCCGGGGATGGTTAGGCGATTGCTTTCCACGTGCGGGGGATCAGCGCCAGCCCGCAGCGCCAATTGAGTAAAGCACAAATGGCACGCTGACGCCTCGCTCAGAAATGGGCTTTCTCCAAACAGTTTTCGAGAAGATGCTCCGCCGTCAACTCCGGTTCGAAAATGCGCTGATAGGCATCGGAGAGGGTCGCTTGACCCGAACTTTCATCTAATCCGATGAGATAATCCCCGACGCATTCGCCCGAGTCATAGTGGATTCGGCCGCCATCCGGGAAGAACTCAAGACGCAAATTCGCAATGGGATTGAGTCTGATTACACGCAACTTGTTGGGCAATTCATCGTGCCACCGATAGTGCTCTTTACCAAGCTCTTTGTTTACTGCTTGACACTTGGCGACGACCAGCTCTCGAAAACTGAGCCACAAATCGGGTCCGAGTCTTCTTTTGAGATTCTCCCGCTCGACAAATGCTTGACTCTCAGTATTGGCTTGTTTCATTGTCTTTTCGCGTTGCTCTTCCGCATACTTGATTTGAGCCGCCTGCCGTTTTGCAAAGTCTCCCATTCCCTCGCCCCCGCCCAGAGGACGAGTATACGCCGTAGAGAAGCTAAGGTACTCCGGGAAGCACATCGAGAACACCGACGAATTGCGTTGGCGGCCAAATACAGTGGCCCGCACGAATCGCGGGCGGAAGAGCTTGCTCTATTTCGTCGGCAGCCCTAGCCCTAATATGCGGCGGGTCGGGGTCCTTCTGGCGTCAGACATGCGCGTATCTCATCGTCCGGTAGTGGAGCCTGAGTCCTTCGCCAACCGTCCGGCCCAAAGTTGATGGTCCAGTCGTTCTTCCGCAAACCGGCGTGGGTACGCACAGCTCGCACGGACAAAGCATTCCCGATGCTCAACGGATAAGACGCGGCGAAGTCCACCCGAAAGTCACCAGGCATCTCTGCAACCAGGGCCTGGGCATCCTCGCTCCGTGGGGCTGAGACCATTGCGGCGGGAACCGACACACTCAGGACTGTCCGGGATGCAGTACCGCCCATCACTTCGGCAAATCGCGTGATGCGACTGTAAAGTTCATCCAACGCGGCCGATTTGTCGCCAGTCAGTGTCATAAGCGGGATTGTAGCTCATCCGTAGATTCCCCTTGTCGGGACCCTGATTAGGGTCTGGAAAGGCTTTTCCCGGCACCCATAGTCTTCCTGACAGATGGCAACTGTCACGGCTGAAGTGGCTGAATGAACAACCCCCAGAAGAATTCCGCGGCACCCTGAAAGGTGAGCTTTTCCTTATGGTGCCCGTAGGATTGCATGCCCAGTGCTTCAAAGTAGAGCATCTGATCGTCGGCTTTGACAGAGACGGCTTCATTCATACCACCGAACCTCGCGTCATCCGTCATAGCGTACTCAATGCTGTTACTTCCCATGACGCCACCCGAAATCGAAGCTGAACCTTGGCAGACCTTATCACCGTCCATGTACACGGCAGCGCTGAATTGGTTTGCATCGATTCTTCGAAACGTTTGATTGAGGTTGGGATTGCGGGTCACAAGTTCCTGCAGGGAGCCTTCAAAGAATTTCGCGATGTACTCAAAACCCTCATGCCTGAAGCGATCCTTGTCGAAGTCCGTAAACTTTTTCCGGATGCGGAGATTGCTGGATCGGATTACTGGAGTGGCGGAAAAAGGTGCTTCCGCGATCGCTGCGGTCGCTGGTACAGCAGTCGCATCTACGCGCACCGACTGCAGAGCGGATTTGATTGCCCTCACGACATCCAAGAACGCTTCATCGATGTCGGGCCAAGTCTTGATTGCTTTGCCGTCCTTCGGTACGGCCTGAAGCTTTCCGAACGGGAGATCGTGCCAGTCGCAGGGACGCACAATCACCGGGATCACTCGCGCATCTCCATTCCTGTGCCTCTCCATGGCCCGCGTCATTTCGAGATCGTAGCAATATTCCGAAGCGATGAAATTGGGGCTGATAAGCAAGAGAATCAGATCGGCTGCGTCGAGATGCTGATCTATTTGCGCCGCAAATTCGGATCCAGCGGTTATACGGCGATCATGCCATGAACTGATGAGCCCCTGACGCTTTAGGGCAGAAAGATGCACCTCCAACTGGTCTCGGAGATCCTCATCAACATGTGAATAGGAAAAGAAAAGGGTAGACACCGGCCGTACCTTTCAAATCGATTTTCGCATATCGCGACAGTTCGGATTATTATCGATGGACCGCCGGTATCTGTCGCTCCGCGGGAGGCTTTATCCTCCGGCCGGGGGAATTGGATAGTGCTAACGCTTGGGGCCGTCGAATTTGAACGCGCCCTCATTCTGGAGCGGCAGCGGGAATGAATCCAGATTGCGGAAGCAGCGGGCAAGTACCGGGGCGGGCGGTTCAAACTGACCCCTAAAAATGTGGCGGACCTCCACAAGCGGGCAGCCGCCGGAGTGAACAAGGCTGCTCTAGCGCTGGAATTCGGTATCAGCCGCCAGTGCCTTTACAGCTACCTGCAAACCGCCGATACGACGGAATAGGACCGCACACCGGGTCGGCAAACGGCGAGTGGAGCCGATTCTTTCAGAATGCCCGTTTCATTTGACCATCATCCTGCCGATGACGCACTCAAAGACATATCGCGGGCACAACACCTGTCAGATCTTCGCCCAATAGGGCAGATTTCGCGCAACAGTCAGTCATACCGCCCAAACGGCTTCCATTCTCCGTTGGGCCTAAAGGGCGTCCCTTGGCGTCCGCCCACCTGCCACATCGTATCCACCAGGGGAAGAAGAGTCTTCCCGTAAGGCGATTCTTCGGGCTCATCAATGTCCACAAACACTTCAGGGGATGTGAAGATGTCCCGGTTGATACCGGCAGTCTGCGGAAATGCGCTCTGCATTGTCGTGACGAAAAACGCTCTTCCCTCAATTCCGATTAGCGAAAAACCAACGTACAATGGCTCTCTGCGCCCATCTATCCGAAATCGGTTGATTGCGTCTGTATAGCAGTTGACCATGTGTTTTTCAAGCTCCTGGCCGAAGATCATCGGATGCCCACCCGTTGGTGGCGGGTTGCAGCAAAACCCGTCCGCATACTCCACAATGCCGGAACGAAAAAGTTGGGTGTAGCCGTAGGCTGTGAATTGAGCGCCGGTATCCGCCAGGCACAAAAAACCGTCCGCGTTGTACCGGTACGAGCGCAGATCATGCGGAACATACACCTGACGCTTCTCCTGTTCTGCAACTGCCCAGCTTTCACGAAGTACGTCTCTGCTAAAGGCAGACGCGGGGATGACGTGAAATAACCATTTGACATCGCCCGCGAGTCTAACTGGTCCTTTTCCTTTGCTTGCGAGTTCCGCCCGATGCTCCCGCCATTTTTCGATGGTTTCCCCAAGTTCGCTCTGCTCTGAAAACGCCCTCCTGATTTCGTTTACTCTCATCGGAAATTTCGTTGTCCCTCCGCGTAGATAGAACCTGTTTACTCCATCTATGGTGACCATGTGAGGCTTGCTCCAACTGCGAGGAATGCGGAGCACCAACACGTCTCCGTCCTCGCATTTGACCGAACGCATCGCAATCCCGGTCAGACGTGGATCGATGCCGTCTCTGATGAGGTTTGAAAGCCGGTCCTTCTCAACTTGCTCATTGAGCAGTTTGATTCCTGAAAGGCTGTCTGCTATCCCGGTGGATTGATTGTCAGCCCCTGGTCTATCCACAATGCCGAAAACAATATCTCCCCCTCCGGCATTTGCCATTGCCGCAACTTCATAGAGAAAATCCTTTTTCTTTTCACTTTGGTTGCTCGGCAATTCCTGCTTATATTCCAGCGTCAAGCCTTCAGCAACCTCCGAGTCTATGAGGTTCTGGATATGGGAAGGTGTCAAGTCGTTCAGGTTAACTGGAAGCATACCGCAATTTTCTCATCCCCAATCAACAGGGGAACATGCGCATTGGTTAACATCCGCTGCTATAGGAGAGGCCGTAGGTCCAGCAGGCGAGCCTGAATTTCTTCCCACGAGGGATACTGGCCGTAACAAAGCACCTTGCACTGCCCATCATATTCTGCGGCGATGGCCGCGACGAGTTCCGCCGGCGGGAAGAGCGCATCGCTCTTCGCAAAGCTCATGTCGTCGGGATGAAAATAGCTTCTCGAAAAATGGCTGCGGCTGATTTGATCGTAGTCCGCTTTGATTGCTGCGTATTCGGCCGACTTCAGCATGGCGACTACTTCTTCCTGTCCGGCCAGTTGAAACAGATCGTAATAGTGCCTGGCGTATGTTCCAATCGGCTGCCGGTCGCGCTTGAGCAATTCCACCTTTCCGTGGATGGCGAACATCTTCTCGACGAATGTCCGCCGGAAGTGCAACAGCCGCAATGAGAATCGACCCTCATCCTCTGCACCGAGCGAGGCGCCGGTTTCTTCCAGAAACTGGCCGATATATGAACGCAGCTCGACAACACTGGTGGGCTCGCGGCCACTTGCTGCGCCGGCTTCAAGGAAAACACGATTCGCAACTTCGCCTGGTCCGCCGAAAAGCTGCGCATAGGAGAAGCGGTCGTTTCGCCCGAATCCGCCAATCGTTTGGCTCTCCTTCTCCACAAACGTGAGCGTCGGGTGCGCACCGACGGCATCTCGGAGTTTCTTGAGTTCACGATCAATGCCGTTCTTTCCCAGCGCTGGTTTGAATGCGAGCGGATCGAGGAAGATGTCTATATCTTCTGAAAACCTCTGGATCAGATTCCAACCTTTCGACAGGCTCGTGCCACCCTTGAAGATCACTTTATCGCCGGCGGTGACAGAAATGATCCGTAGTGCCTCCGTGACGTAGTAATCCTTCTCGATGACCGCAGGGCGCAATCCGCGGCCCCCAAAATGCTCCGCGGCCCTGATGATCGCCTGTTCGAAATCGGGATGTTCATACAGCTTCATTTCAGTCCTCCATCGGAGTTGCCGACCAGCGCCGGATTAAGCTCTCGTCGTGCTTGTTGAGGTTCTATTTCTTGTTAGCGATGCCTTTGGCCTGCCAGTGGCTCGCGCCCGGCAGGCCGGTCAAAAGTCCGAAGTCGAATTTGGAAAATGGATTGAGAGAGGCCCGTAGTCGCTGGATCACAGCAGACTCCTTGCCGAACTGTTCGCCAATGGCTCCGAGAATCGCACGCACTCTTGGAGGCTCAGAGTCGGCCACTTTGAGGAGACGCTCAAAGCGGCCACTTTCAGAGAGCAACGCAACGGTTCGGTCGATGGTTTCCGCTGGCGAGAGTTCGCTGCTCTTTGCCCCCCGTCTCAGGAAGTCAAGCAGCGCGGCATCGGCCTCGCACAGTTTCCCCCACACCTCCGGTCGGCGTGTGTAAACCATGGTCTCGCTGCCAATGAGTTTCCGGGGCAGGCTGAGTGCGCTGGTGGAGACCTCACTGCGCCGCGCGGTTTGCGTTGTGAAGCCCAGAAGATTCGCGGCGGCGATTCCCGCCGGATAGACCGTCTTGCGTCGGGACGCGAGCTTCTGGATTGCAGTCGGACTTGGCAAGCTCTTCCCGAACGTCGTTGGCCGGGCACGATAGTAGACGCCCTTGCTAAGGCGTTCGATTGCCCCTTCCCGTGTGAGACGTGACAGCGATTGCGCGACCGCCGAAAATGGAAGGTCATCGAAATCTTCAAGCCTCCACAAGCGTTCGCCCGCGCGCTCGATCCGGCGGCGGACAAGGCCCATGATCTGGGTTGATCCAGTTGGCTGTCTTCTCTGTGTTCTCACCGCGCCAGTATCTTTCATCTGTGCTTTCATGTCAAGTTTTTTTGCAATAAAACTTGACATCGTGGTGTCAGTTTTCGCTTTGCGGTTGGGCGGCAAGAGACTGAAAATACGAGGAAATCGTCATAAAAGCCCTGTGGAAGTCGGTTGTATCACTCTGCGCCGCCCTGATTGCGACAGCCGCGATTGCGTTCAGACGTTGCGGACATCTGCGGAGCAGAAAAGCTGTTCGTTGCGGTTGCTGGGATTCTTTCCGATGCATTCTGATTCTCAGCCGTTCGTTAGGGTTGCGATTTGGGGCGAGACTTTCACGGCGATAAC
>JBEKRS010000102.1:0-13764 GCA_049518535.1 Occallatibacter sp.
GACAACGTGCAGTTGACCGTGGAGCTGATCACGCCGGTAGCTTTGGAAAAGGGCTTGCGGTTTGCGATCCGCGAAGGCGGCCGCACAGTAGGCGCCGGCACGGTTTCAGAGATTGTGAAGTAGACGCTTGCCGCGTCGGGCGGACCGTCCTTCGGGCGCAAGGTCATGACGCGGGTTTGAAACTGTTAGCTGAGAACTGATAGCTAGCAGTTGTTAGCCGAAAGGAATTGAAATGCGGGAAATTGTTACATTGCAGTGCACCGAGTGCAAGGAACGGAATTACTCGACGACGAAGAACAAGAAGACGACCACTGGCCGTCTGGAGTTCAAGAAGTTCTGTAACCGCTGCCGCAAGCACCAGCCGCACAAGGAAACGAAGTAGAGCAGCGGATAGCGAACAGCTATCAGTACACAGTTGACCGATTTTCAGGTAGGTCCGGTTTTTTTTAACTGTTAGCTGATAGCTGTTCGCTGAAAGCTGTTTTTAGGGGCGTAAGCTCAACGGCTAAACTGTCGGTCTCCAAAACCGAACTTGGGGGTTCGAATCCCTCCGCCCCTGCCAGATTGAACGGGCATGCGCCCGGCGCGAAGCTAGGCGCGAAGGAACGAAACATGGCATCGAAGGCATTAATGGCAAATGGCGATGATCGGCCGGACAAGCGGCAGGGATCAAATCCTGTGTCGAAGTTTTCCGGCGGCGTGGTTGGGCAGTGGAAAGAATTTACCCAGTTTCTGAGTGATGTGCGCGCGGAGATGCGCAAGGTGGTTACGCCCTCGTGGAAGGAAGTGAAATCCACGACCACGGTGGTGATCATTGCGGTGGCCATCTTCGGCGTTTACTTTTTCCTGATAGACGGATTATTTTCCATCGCCATGAACCGGTTACTACAGAAATTGGGCGGATTGCAGTGAACATGTTTAGCCGCGAAACGAGAGCATGATGGCCGAAGAACTGGAACAAACCGCCGAGCAGACTCCGCCGGAGCGCAATGAGCGCTTCAAGTGGTACATCCTGCATGCCTACTCAGGCTTTGAGCGCAAGGTGCGCGAGTCGATCGAGAGCCGCGTGCAGGCATTCGGGCTGCGCGACAGGGTGGGCCGGGTGATGATTCCCACCGAGCCGGTCACGGAAATCGTTAACGGCAAGAAGCGTACTGTCGAGCGGGTTTTTCTGCCTGGCTACGTGCTGGTCGAGATGGATCTGGACAACAATCTCTGGCATGTTCTAAAAGACACGCCCAAGGTGACGGGATTTCTGGGCACCGGCGATAAGCCTGTGGCGCTGTCGGAGGAAGAAGTGAGTGGAATCCTCTTCCGTTCCGAGACCGCCAAGGATAGACCGCGACTCAAGATCAAGTTTGAAAAAAACGAGCAGGTCCGCATCACCGATGGACCGTTTGCCAATTTCAACGGCGTGGTGGACGAAATCAACGAAGATCGCGAAACCATGAAGGTCATGGTGACCATCTTCGGCCGGTCAACCCCAGTTGAGTTGGAGTTCAGCAAAGTGGAAAAGATTGAGTAGCCGGTTTTAGCTGCTAGCTACTAGCTTTCAGCTTCTAGCCGGTTCGGCCACCTAGCGGCCGCCGGTTTGCAAGCGAACGCTGCGGCGCCGGCACCAAAATTTGAATAAGGAAGATGTCCAGCTAAAGGCTAGAAGCTAGGAGCTAGAGGCTGGCTCCAAGGAAACTGAATCATGGCACCTCCGAAGAAAATTACGGGTTACGTCAAGCTGCAGATCGAGGCCGCAAAGGCCACGCCAGCGCCTCCGGTAGGCCCCGCGCTGGGCCAGGCGCAGGTCAACATCATGGAGTTCTGCAAGCAGTTCAACGCGCGCACGCAGAACAAGGAGATGGCCGGGCTCACGATTCCGGTTGTCATCTCGGTTTATGCCGACCGCAGCTTCACCTTTATTACCAAGACGCCGCCTGCAGCGGTTTTGTTGAAGAAAGCAGCCGGGATCGCCAAGGGCTCCGGCACGCCCAACAAGGAAAAGATCGGCAAGGTGACTGAAGCGCAAGTGCGCGAGATCGCCACGCAAAAGATGCCCGACCTGAACGCCGCCTCGGTCGAGACGGCCATCAAAAGCATCAAGGGTACCGCCCGCTCCATGGGCATCGAAGTGGTAGCGTAAGCCGCAGTTCCAAGAATTTCAGACGTGAAAAGGCCCTCTCTCGCGGGAGGGCCTTTTCACGTCTGGGCGCTCAAAAATTCTCAGAACCAGCGGCCCAAGGTGATGAAGACTTTGTGATGGCCGTCGTCGCCCACCGAAACGCCGAAAGTGACCAGCCCGAGCGGCGTATTGCCCACCAATCCAATGAGCCCGTCCTGACGCAGGATTGACCGCGCATTCGGCGACCAGATCTCCCCAGCCTCGTAGCTGAAGGCGCCGTAGAGACCCTGCCCCAATCCTGTGGGCAGAGCTGCCAGGCGGTGCATGTAGCCGGTCCGGGCAAGGTAGGTATCGGTGCCCCGGTACTCATCAAACGAAGAGGCCGAGAGTCGCATCGGGCCGCCCAGGGTGAACAGGTAAGGTTGAGCAACGTTGGCGCGCAGGTAGGAGTTGACCTCCCCGCTCAAGCCAAAAATATTCGTCTCTTTCCAAGCGCGTGTACTACTGAAAGCGAGATTGGCCAGCGGTGCATTGTCGCTTCCCACGGCGTGATAGAAAGCGCCAGCCGAGGCTGACAGGCGAAAGCCATTAGGCGAGATAGCGCCGGCAGAAGCTTCATCGATCCTGATATGTAGCATGCCGGTTTGCGCGGTGCCATTGAGATCAGGTCCCCCGCCGGAGCCGGTTGTGAGGCTCCATCGCGTATCCTCCGCGCGCCACTCGGCGGAGATTTGCAGTTGGTCCGAGAAGGTGCGGCCGGCCTCGATGCCCGCCCCAAAATTTTGCTGGAAGCGTTCAGCAACGCGCTGCTGATTGACCCATATGTAGACCGGCTCACGGAGGATGCTTGTGCGCGGCTCGATGAAATAGCCGCTCGGGGTAAGCATGCGGTAGTACTCGGCCCAGAGATCGGTCATATAGCCGACGCGGGCGTTGGCGCGCAGTTCGGAACCGAAGCCCAGAAAATTCTGGTCGACGAAGCGGAAGCTCATCTCGCCGCGAGTGATGTTGGACGTAGCAGCCGTCAACTCGGGACTGAGAAGCAGATAGGGCGGGCCAGTGCGGTCGTTGCTGAGATGAACCAGGAGGCCTGTGTCGGGGGCGGGTGCACCTGCGTCTGCCGTTGGCTGCAAAGACTGAGGAGCAAAAGTCCCCCACGTAGCAACGATTTCGCCATTGGACTGGATGCGCTTGAGGGCCTCGATGGTTGATTTGGGCACGATAGGCTGGCTCTCAATAGGCTTCAGATCGCTGAGCACCTCATGCACGGCAGCCGGCTCTCCACCCTCCACGCGAACTTGCCGCAATATGCCGGGCAGCGGACGGCGCCGGCTCACGCGCGCGTTCAGGTAGACCTTCCATTCATCGGCATCCAAAGCGTACATCAAGAGGGCGGCGCAGTTCTGGTCGGCGGCCTTGTAACCGGCGTCAATCAAGCCGGCGGCCTTGGCGTAGTCGGTCGCGGAGAAGCTGCCAACCGGCACGGTGATCACCACATCGGCCAGCCGTTCGGCCTGCGACACGTTGCGTTGAATACCGGCATCAAATGCGCGATTGAGTATGCCGACAATCGACATTGTGTCGGTATTGGTGAGAGCCGCATCCTCAAGGTGAATGGCGATGATCACATCGGCATGCAGGTCGCGCTTGAGAACGTCAGTGGGCAAGTTATCGAGGATGCCGCCGTCGACCAGGTAATGCCCGTTGCGTCCCTGAACCGGAGGAAAGACGCCAGGAATGGAGATAGAGGCGCGCACAGCCAAGGACAATGGCCCAGCGGCAAAGGTGACAGGGTCGAGAGTGTTCAGGTCGGTGGCCACGCAGCGAAAAGGAATAGGAAGCCGGTTGTAGTCCAGTTCCTCGCTGTTGTAACCGGGCATGTTAGTCGCGAGGAATTCGTTGACGCCGTGGTCAGTAAGCAGAGCATTGCGTAAAGACAGGTGATGGCGCAGACCAACGGTAAACGCCTCAGGAAGTTCGTGACTGTCCTGGCGACGGCGGAAGCTGGCGTCAGAGTAGGGTGTTTGCAAGGTAAAGACGCGAGTGAACGCATCGCTCACGGCCAACGCGCGCATCTGGGCAGGCGTCATCCCCGTCGCATAGAGTGCGCCGACTAGCGAGCCCATGCTGGTGCCAGAGATGCGGTCGACGGGAATGTGATGCTCCTCAAGCCATTCGAGGACGCCCACATGCGCCAACCCTAAAGCTCCACCACCCTCGAGTGCGATGCCGATGGAAGCGCGGCCCGGCGGCTCGATGGCAGGCAGCGAGCCGCCGCTCGAGGCGGGAGCGACATTTGCAGAGTCCTGCGCCGCAGCAGGAATGAATAGCAGTGTGGCGAAAAGCACGGCTCTAATGGTTTTCCTGCCCACGGATACACCTCCTGGCGAAAGATCACCTTCAAGGTAATGCTTTCGACCGGGAGTTGCAGTGACGGAGGCGAGTCATCACAAAAAATAGCTAGAGTGGCGAGCGTGGCGCGAATCGGACCGATGACGCAAAAAGGCCCTCCCTGAGCGGGAGAGCCCTTCCGCGTTGGTTGTGTGGCGCGTCGAAAGGACGAGCGATTCCAGTCCTACTTCGGCGGGGCCGGCGTGAACCCTTCGCGTCTCTGGCTGGGTTCCGGTTTCGGTTTGGGCTTAGGCGCCTTCTTGACTTCTTTTCTGCCTTTGTCTTTGCTTCCCATACGTGCAAGTGTGCCACAAAAGGGGTGGGATGGGAAAGAACAAAAAGCCGGACGATGACGGGTTCCGAGAGCAGAAGTGATATTCGTACGATTCCTTAAATTCCACTAAGCTTTTCGGCGGATGCCCATAATGTGTTGCCGTGTATCCCAAAAATCTTGTGGTTATTAAACTTTCACGCAAGAGTTGACGATCTCCCTAATACCTGGCGCGCCACGGACGATAACTCACTCGCAACCACATTCACAGAGGAGTGCGCCATGAGGTCCAGAGCGCTGTTGATCGTTTTGTTATCGTCGCTTATTTGTGTTGTCTCCATCATCACCGGCTGCAACGGAAAGGTGACGTCGTTAACATCGACGACAGCCACGTTGCAATCGATCGCCGTAACTCCTGCCTCGCCCTCAGTGGCCAAAGGTCTGACTCAGCAATTCACCGCCAAAGGAACTTACAGCGACACGACCGTAGTCGACATCACAGGCTCTGTGTCATGGGCATCGGCAACACCTTCGGTCGCGTCAATCGCCTCTTCCGGCGGATTAGCAACAGCGCTCACCGTGGGCACCACCAACATCACAGCATCTCTCAGCGGAATCACCAGTCCCGCAGACTCGCTTACCGTCAACGCCGCCACTTTGCAATCGATCGCAGTCACTCCAGCATCGCCCTCGGTGGCCAAAGGTCTGACCCAGCAGTTCACCGCCAAGGGAACCTACAGCGACACGACCGTCGTCGACATCACCAGCTCCGTCGCTTGGGTTTCGGGAACGCTAGCAGTAGCCTCAATCGCCTCTTCCGGCGGATTAGCAACAGCGCTCACCGTGGGCAGCACCAACATCACAGCCTCCTTGAATGGAATCACCAGCGCCGCCGACTCCCTCACCGTCAGCGCAGCTACGCTGCAATCGATCGCCGTCACCGCGGCTTCTCCCACGGTCGCAGCCGGCAGCACAGATCAATTCACGGCAATGGGAACTTACAGCGACACGACCACCGCGAACATCACAACATCGGCAGCCTGGACATCGGGTAATACCAGCACAGCGACTGTCGATCCCACAACAGGCTTGGCAAGTGGTATCGTGGCTGGCAGCACGACGATTTATGCGGCGCTCAGCGGTCAGCAGGGTTCGGCTTCACTTACCGTCACCGCGACACAGCGCAACTACAGCGGATCGGCTTCGGTCGGCGACTTCGTTACCTTCACCATCGATACCCAAGCCGGCACGCTGGCCTATAACAACGTCTCCAACGGGCAAACTGGGAGCGTTTCGTATGTAATCAACGCGGATGGAAGTTCGACCCTCAACGATGCCGCCGGCCATCTGCTCGCGGTCTCCGAGGTGCCAGGCTACGGCGTCGTCGCGCTGATGAACAACGCCGGTGCAACCGCCGACCAGCTTGCATTGGTCACCAGCGTCACCCAGCAAAACATCAACGCGGCCAGCTTCGCGGGCCAAGCCTATAACGTCCTCGAATTCGGCACCACGGGCGGAGGAGTATCGATCAGTTCGCTGGCCATCGACAATTCCGGCATCATCACCGGAACCCAGTTTCAGCCATTCAATAAACTGGGCTCCAACAACCTCGGCTTCAACGCTTGGAGTTTTCAGCTTCCCACTATTTCGCCCGCGCCGTATATGCTGCTTCCAGCGCCCGCGCCGCCTGCCGGGACCGGCAACAACTACATCTTTGGCGCACCCAACGGAATGTTCCTCGACGATTCCGAGATCGGTTCGATGATTGGCTTGCCCAAGGCCGCCACCAAGGACTTCGATTCCAGTTGGGCCAAGACTTATACGCTGACCTACTACCAAAAGACCAACGCTTATGGTCCGGATGGCAATAGTCTCGAAGTCGGCGATGTCTCCTGGGGAGTGGCGACGCTGAAGCTGGACTCCTCCGGCAACCTCACCCTCAAGGACAGTAACGGCAACTCGATGGCCTCAGGGCTGCTGATTCCTGTAGCCGATACCGCTGCACTCTATGACGGCACTACCACCACCGGCCCCGGTTCGCCGGGAGAACTGGGCGATCCCTGCTTTGGACTCTTCACCTTCACGGCAACGATAGGCGGTCAGACTCAGAACGTCTACGCTGCCTTCACCGGGGGAACGGTGCTGCTCTCGAGCTTTGCGACCGCAACCACGTTCAACCCCGGCGACAACTACGACTACTTCTATGGAGTCGGATTGCCGCAATCGACCACCTCTACGGCATCGAACACCGGAAACTCGACGAACCAGGGCGGATCGAGCACCGCCAATCCCCCCGGAGCATGGAACTCACTCGGCGGCACCGTCTCCTCGACTGCCCAGCGGCTTTATGTGGGCAGTTCCACCAACGGCGACCTGCTCACCTTTACCATCGACCCCAGCGCCGGAACCTTGGCCTACTATGACGTGACCAACGGAAACCGCAGCGCGACACCCTCCGCGATCACCTACACTCTGAATCTCGATGGCTCTTCGACGGTCACCGACCCGGACAGCTATGTGCTCGGCGCCGTCGAACTGCCCGATCAGGCACTTTTTGTGGAGATGACCGACACCGGCTTCAATCCGCCTTACACAGCCACTGGTAGCCTGCCCTATAACTACGGCCCGCCCGACCTGGTGATTGCCCTGCCAAAGATGAACCTGACCACTGAGGATTTCACAGGGCAGAATTACAACTTCATTCAGATGCAGACCTCGAACGGCGACGAGACCATCGGCTCGATGGCCATTGACGCCAACGGCAACTTCACCGCCAACGGCGTTACCCCCACTGCCGCGTCAACTGGAACTTACTTCCAATATGGCTTCAACAACCTTGACAACCTCACCTTCCCATTGGGAAGTTACCCAGCGCCCTGGATCGCCACTACTGACGTCGCCGCCAATAGCCCGCAAGATCAGCGCGCCGATTATCTCTTCGGCTATCCCGGATCGTTGGCCATCCTCACAACATCCACGCAAGGCACGCTGGTCGGCGTCCCACAAGCTTCGACCGCGACCTTCCAGTCCACGGTGAGCAACAATCCCATCACCGGAACTTATAAGGTGATGTTCTTCCGCAGGCAAGTAACTGGTTCCGACCAATACGGCGAGACCGGACCAACCGGGAACCCAACCGGCGCTGCCGCCCCAAACTGCAACGCCACCGCGCCAGTCACGGGATGGAAGTGCTTGCCTGAGGTTCGCGGCGTGAGCATGGGCATTGACACGCTGGTAGTCCTGTCGAATGGCAACGCCACGCTAACCGACGTGAGCAACAATTCGATTCCGTGGCATGGAATCCTGACGCCCGTTTCCAGCAATCCAGCTCTATATGGAACCGGTAGCGATGGCGAGCTGACCAACTCCTGCAATGGGGTTTTCGCCTTCACCTTCAGCTCTGGCACCGGAGCATCTCAAACAAATAGCACGATCTTCTTGACCTTTGTGCCGGGAACGACTCCAGCAGTGGTTTTCTCCAATCTGGCAGTTGCCCCCGGCGCTACGCCCGGTCCCAGCAGCACAAACTATCAGTATCGCTATGGGATCGGCTTCAGGACTGGCAATTGACCGGCGCAATGGACGTTTGTTCCAAGGCAAAAGGGGCGCTCTTCGGAACGCCCCTTTTCCTGTGCATTTACCGGGAAATCGTTGACTCGGGGGCTCGATTCGGGTATTCTGAAATCCTTGCGCGGTGTTGCGCCTGGGTCTCTGTGTCGAGCCCTCAGCGACAGTTCTCCGTCGATGAGGTGATACGCTCATCAAGGCCCGGCCGGCCGATACCCTGGATGGATGTCTTGAGGAATCGGCTAGCACAGGCTTACAGTTGCTGGATTCGAATTTAAAGGCGCGCCGTTTGGCGCCAAGTTCAATTCAGCTAGAGTCCCTTCGAGGGGCCAACCCCGCACTCCTCACCCGAACAGATCTGTTTGGCAGTGGGTGGAATGAGACCCGTGCGTTTGGTTGCGCGGGCAAGAGCGCATTGCGCTGGATTTTTTGTTCGGATTCGACCGGAACGGCTCGCAATCGATGTGCCGTACCACTTTTGAAGACAGTCGTTCTAGAGGGCAGGAGAGAGATGAGTACCTTTATTCCGAGCGGCAAGAATATCGACCGCAAGTGGTTCGTTTTGGATGCCAGCGGCAAGACGCTGGGCCGTCTGGCGACCAAGGCCGCCGATGTGTTGAGCGGCAAGCTGAATCCCCAATACGTGCCGTATATCGATGTGGGCGACCACGTGATCGTAATCAACGCGGAGAAGGTCCGCCTGACTGGCCTCAAGGCGCAGAACAAGCTCTATCGCCGCTACACCGGTTTCCCCGGCGGGCTGCGCGAAGAGTCGTTCACGCGCCTGTTGCACCGCAAGCCAGAGCAGATTCTGGAGCAAGCCATCAAGGGCATGCTGCCCAAGAGCAAGATGGGTCGCCAAATGGCCACCAAGCTGAAGGTTTATCGCGGCGACAAGCATCCCCACGAGGCGCAGATGCCTGTGGCGATGGAAGTGGTGTAACCGAGTTTATTTGAACTGTTAGCTGTTAGCTGTGAGCTGATAGCTGCGAGGAAACGAGCAAAGAATGGCAGATCTGGTTCAGTACTACGGGACGGGACGGCGCAAGTCGGCGATCGCACGCGTCTTTCTGCGTCCCGGCACAGGCGAGTGGAAGGTCAACGGCAAGCCCTTTGAGACGTACTTCGTCACCGAGCAGCAGCGCGTGGCCGCCAAGCGGACACTGGTTGTGGCCGAGCTGGCTTCGAGTTTCGACGTGGTCACCACCGTCAAGAGCGGCGGCGTGGCCGCGCAGGCCGATGCCGTCAAGATGGGCATTGCCCGCGCCCTGGTCGAGTTCAATCCTGAGCTGCGCAAGCTGCTCAAGGCCGAAGGCTTGATGACCCGCGACGCCCGCCAAAAGGAACGCAAGAAGTACGGACAGAAGGGCGCACGCAAGCGCTTCCAGTTCAGCAAGAGATAGCTGCCAGCTAACAGCGGAAGGTCTACAGTTTTCCCTGTCGGTTTTTTCGGGGTTACTGTTAGCCGTTAGCCGTTAGCTGCTTTTCAATCTCCCGCGTTAGCGGGTTAAATTCGGGCGCTGGCATCGACCACCCGGATGCAATCCACAAAGGAGGCCAATGGCCACGATCACAATGAAGGAGCTGCTCGAAGCTGGAGTTCACTTCGGGCATCAGACCAAGCGCTGGAATCCAAAGATGAAGGAATACATCTTTGGCGAGCGCAACGGAATCTACATCATCGACTTGCAGAAGACGCTCAAGCTGTTCAAGGATGCGTCAAAGTTCGTCACCGAGCTGTGCGCGTCAGGCAAGACGATTCTTTTCGTCGGCACCAAGCGCCAGGCGCAGGACGCCGTGGCTGAAGAGGCCACACGCGCAGGCATGCCGTACATCAACCAGCGCTGGCTGGGCGGCCTGCTGACTAATTGGGTGACGGTGCAGAAGTCGGTGAAGCGCCTTCAGGAATTGGATGATATGGCCACCGATGGCCGCTATGAGTTGCTGACCAAGAAGGAAGTGATCAAGATGGAGCGGGAGCGCAAGCACCTGCAAGCCAACTTGGCCGGCATCAAAGCCATGAAGCGTCTGCCCGACGCCTTGTTTATAGTCGACTCGAACAACGAGGCGATTGCCGTAAAGGAAGCCCGCAAGCTGGGCATTCCAGTGGTTGCCGTCGTTGACACGAACTGCGACCCCACGGTGGTCGATTACGTGATTCCGGGCAACGACGATGCCCTGCGCGCTATCCGCCTCTTCACCTCGAAGATCGCCGACTCGGCGGCCGAGGGCGTGAACTTGGTCGGCGACAAGGCCTTTGCCGAGGAACAACTACCGGTTCCGCTGGCTGAAGTGGCCGTAGAATCCGCGCCCGCCGAAGAAGTGGACCTGGAAGCGGCTCTGGGCGGCGGCATTCGCAAGGCGCCCGCTGCGGTTGCGGCACTCGACGAGGCCGAAACGGCCGGGGGCGCTCTTTAATCATTCTGGCGCATTCCAATGCGCATAATGAGACAAGCGTGGCCGCTGAAGTATGGTGCCACGCTTTTCTTATGCCAGGCGCCTGTCGGCGAAATTGAAAAATCCGAGACTGAAGAATTTAGGAAAAGAGAGATATGACAGTGAGCGAAAAGATTGATGCCAAGCAGGTAAAAGAGCTTCGTGAAAAGTCCGGCGCGCCCATGGGAGACTGCCTGAAAGCGTTGCAGGAAGCCAAGGGAAACATCGAAGATGCCTTTGTGGTGCTGCGCAAGCGCGGCATGGCTTCGGCGCAGAAAAAGGCCGCCCGCTCGACCAACGAGGGTGCGGTAGGCACTTACATTCATGCCGGCGGCAAGATCGGCGTGCTGATCGAACTGAATTGCGAAAGCGACTTCGTGGCCCGCACCGAGGACTTTCAGGAACTGCTCAAGGACATCGCCATGCACATCGCTGCCTCCGATCCGCGCTACGTGCGGCCCGAGGACGTGACTGCAGCCGATATGGAACGCGAGAAAGAGATCTATCGCGCGCAGGCCGCTGCCACCGGCAAGCCGGCCCCCGTAATCGAGAAGATCGTGGATGGCAAGATGGCCAAGTTCTATGAGGAGGTTTGCCTCGTCGAGCAGCCTTTCATCAAGGACCAGGCCATCAGCATCAAGGAGTTGATCGGGCAGAAGGTGGGCAAGCTGGGCGAGAACATCACCGTGCGGCGCTTTGCGCGCTTCAAGGTAGGCGCACCCGACTGGACCATCGCCACCACCAAGCCCGCCGAACCAGCAGCCGAGTAGCTTCCAACACATTCTGGAAATCGAACAAAGCCCAGGGCGCGAACCCTGGGCTTTCTTTTCATCCGCGCTCGCCGTTCAAATGGCCAATGCGGCCTCTGTGCGATACTCGAAAAAGGATGTATAAGCGAATCGTTCTCAAGCTTTCGGGGGAAGTGCTGGCCGGCCCGCGCGGCTTCGGCCTGGACGCCGACAAGGTTGCCGAGATTACCGGCGAAATTGTCGACGTGCATGCGCTGGGCGTGGATATTGGCGTGGTGGTGGGCGGAGGCAACTTCTTCCGCGGCGTGGCCGAGCAGGCCAAAGAGATGGACCGGGTGAGCGCCGACAACATGGGCATGCTCTCCACGGTCATCAACGCCATCGCCATGCAGGACGCCATCGAAAAGCGCGGCGTGCAATGCCGCGTGATGAGCGCCGTATTTATGAACCAGGTTGCCGAGCCCTATATTCGCCGCCGCGCTGTGCGACATCTCGAAAAAGGCCGCGTGGTGATCTTCGCCGCCGGCATCGGAAACCCTTTCTTCTCGACGGATACTGCGGCCAGCTTGCGCGCCATGGAGATCAAGGCCGACGTACTCCTCAAGGCCACCAAGGTCGAGGGCGTCTACAGCGCCGATCCGGTGCTGGTCAAGGATGCCGTCAAATACGACGAGATCACTTACATGGAGATCCTGCGCCTGGGACTCAAAGTGATGGACCTGACTGCCGTGAGCCTGTGCAAGGATAACAACCTGCCCATGATTATCTTCAACATGAACCAGCCGGGAAATATCCGGCGAGTGGTGATGGGTGAAAAGGTCGGATCGCTCGTGACGGCGTAAAAGCAGCTAATTGCATCCAATCGTCTGCTAACAGTTTTCAGCCCCTGCCGCTCGACAGTTCGCTGCCGTCTGTCGGCTACCTTAGACCGGAGACGTCTAACACCGAGTGGAGACGCGCAAGCCAGGACGGCTGAACGCACTGACGGGCCTGCGTTGCTTCGCAGCGATCAACATCGTTCTTTTTCATTTCTCCAATCCACAGTGGTTTGGCGTGCTAGCTCCGGTGGTCAACGCCGGATTCATCTCGGTGAGTTATTTCATTCTGCTCTCGGGATTCGTGCTCGCTTATAACTACAATGCACGCGCGCGTGCGGGCGAGCTCGACCGAGTGCGCTTCTGGAAAGCGCGGTTTACGCGCATCTATCCCATCTACCTGCTCAGCCTGCTGTTGAGCCTCGGGATGCTGGGCCAGGAGTACAGAAGCCACACCCATGGCATGTACTGGACGGGCTTGGCGCTAACGCCTCTGCTGCTGCAAGGGTTTATTCCGGCCATCGCCACTTTCCTGAACACGCCCGCCTGGACCATGTCGGCAGAAGCATCCTATTATGCCATCTTTCCCTGGCTCGCTCGCTGGAAGCGGCCGGAGCGTGTAGCACCTCATCTCTTAAAGATGGCCGGCATCTGGATGCTCGGCATGGTTCCCGGCGCGCTCTATATGGCATTCAATCCCGACGGCATCGCGCATCCGGATCGCTGGAGTTACGGACCCTGGTTGTGGGCGCTTAAATACACTCCCTATGCCCACGTGGCCAGTTTTATCTTCGGCGTGATGTTGGCCGATCTGGATGGGCTTGTGCCGCGCTCAGGCCGTCTGCGCCTCTGGCTGGGACTGGTTGGCTTTGCTGGAGTCTTCAGCATCCTGGCACTGGGGTCGCTGGTGCCCTACGCCATCATCCACGACGGCCTGCTGATGCCCTTGTTCGGATGCATCGTCTTGGGGTTGGCGGGAGAAAATCCGCTGGCGAGCCTCTTGTCCATTCGTCCGCTGGTATTTGTGGGCGAGGCCAGCTACTGCCTCTATCTGCTCCACTTCAGCCTGTGGAACCTGATCCACTACACCCATATACTTGATCGACTGGGCCTCATCCGCTTTGACCCTTGGATCAGTTACGCTGCGCTGATTGCGTTGGCCCTGGCGGCACTGCACCTGATAGAGAAGCCCGCGCAACGGCAACTGCGCAAGTGGATGGGGGCGTAGCGAGTCGTGTCCAACAAAAAGCCCGGCCGTCGAGGCTGGGCTTTTTGCTTACTGCGGATGTTTCTTATCTGCTCTAGAGCAATAATAAGGATAGTGTAAGGTAGTAGAGGCGATACTCCGCGACGTACAACAGATGGCACGAGCCTATGAGGACGATCTGCGCCTGAAAATTTTCCAGGCGCATGCGAATGGAC
>JBEKRS010000103.1:0-13749 GCA_049518535.1 Occallatibacter sp.
TTCGCAGCCACCCTCACGGGCGACTCCGCATGACTCGGAGCCAGCGTGGTTCGCTAAACCTTCACTGTATGAAACTTTCATTCACTACACCTCGCCGATTTCTACCGGCGCACAAGGAGAATTGCCTATGAAGCGTCCTTTCTGGTTCCTGCTATTTGCCGCGTCTACCGGGCTGGCTATTGCCCAACAATCCCCGAAGCCGGCGCTGCTTGCGTTGTCGAAGCAGGATCACACGCTCGCTATTGTTGATCCATCAGATCTGCATGTAGTTGCCCGCATTCCTGTCGGCGATGATCCTCATGAGGTAACTGCCTCGGCAAACGGAAGGATTGCTTATGTATCGAATTATGGCTTTGGCGCTTTTCATACTTTGACGGTTATCGATCTAGTAGGGCAAAGATCACTGGGCGTGATTGATCTTGGGGCGCTGCGCGGGCCGCATGGGCTGGCCTTCGCCGCGGGAAAAGTGTGGTTTACGGCCGAGGCGGCTAAGGCAATCGAGAGTTACGATCCTTCCACGCACTCTATTGATTGGATCATGGGAACGGGCCAGAATCGGACCCACATGCTCTACGTGTTTCCTGATGGCAAGAGAATCGTGACCACCAACGTAAACTCCGGCACAGTGTCAATCATTGAGAAGTCTGAAGTGCACGCAGACGCTCTTCCAAACAGTCTTACCCCTCCTCCGCACTGTGAAGACTGGTTGCTCACTGTCGTCTCTGTTGGACGAGGTTCAGAGGGCTTCGATCTCTCGCCAGGTGGCAAGGAGGCGTGGGTCGCTAATGCAGGCGATGAAACGATATCGATTGTCGATATCGCAGAAAAGAAGGTCACTGCAACTCTGCCGGCCAACGCGCCCGGCGCGAACCGGCTGAAATTCACTCCCGATGGACGCCGCGTCCTCGTTTCGGCCGGCTCCTATCTCGTGGTTCTGGATGCGGCAACACGCAAGGAGATCAAACGGATGTCCGTTGGCCATGGGTTGGGCGGAATCCAGATTCAGCCGGATGGCGCTCGCGCCTATGTCGCTTCTGGCCTAGACGGATTTGTCACGGTTATTGACCTGAATGCGCTCGAAGTGGTCGCCCGGATCGATGTCGGCAAAGGGCCCGATGGACTCGCGTGGGCGGCGCGCCAATAAACTCCAAATTCAATTATTGCTCCCTCGTGATTTACGGCGCTTCTGAGTTCATCGAGGCAAAAAAACTATTATTACCGCGTTGGTGCTGTCCGATTATCTTTGCTGCATTGCCTTGACTCTTCACAACTGTTGTTGTTCCCGCATCCGTTATCCCTTTCTCGTTCGTCACCGATCTTCAGCCGGCGCAAGTTACTCAACCGCCCGCACCGGCGGTCCCCGGTGCTCTTGGCATTGTCAACTCCTCGGCGGTTCGGACTTTTGCTTTTATGGAGAATGCACAGCCGCTGTTTTCAACACCCCCACAATTCCCGGACCGGTTCCGACTGCCGTCTCGAAGGATAACTCGGCGAGCTATGGCAATCCCTTTACATCATCGCTTGATCGAAATGCGCCACAGCTTCCCGGCGCTGTAACTCACGAACCCGATTTTCGCGCCCCTGCTTCATACGATCCGCAGAGTCAGTCACGGCAACTCGATCCATCAAATGTTGTGCCGGTAGTGGCTCCTGGAGCCGGACAGCTGGAGCTTGCTGACGATCTCGGCCTCTCTTCGTATTCATTCGATGTGGAAGCGATTCGCCGCGATTTTCCTATTCTGCGCGAGCAAGTCAACGGCCACCCGCTGATCTGGCTTGACAATGGAGCAACGACGCAGAAGCCTCAGTCGGTGATCGATCGCCTGAGTTACTTTTATAAACACAAGAACTCGAACGTGCATCGAGCCGTACATGAGTTAGCAGCGCGCTCGACCGATGCCTACGAGTCTGCTCGCGAGAAGACGTGGCGCTTCCTCAACGCCGGCGCTTCGCGGGAGATCGTCTTTGTGCGCGGAGCCACGGAGGCCATCAACCTTTTGGCGCAAAGCTGGGGGCGACGTAACATCCAAAAGGACGACGAGATCGTCATCACCTAGTTGAAGCATCACGCTAACATCGTGCCGTGGCAGACGCTGTGTGCGGAAAAGGGCGCACGGCTGCGCGTTGCGCCGGTAGACGATTCCGGCCAAGTGCTGTTTGACGAGTACGAGAAGCTGCTTGGACCAAAGACGCGGTTGGTCTCGATCGTACATGTCTGGAATACGTTGGGCACAGTGGTACCCGTGAAAAAGATGGTCGAGGCGGCTCATCGGCATGGCGCGCATGCCGTTTCTCATATGCGCGTTGATATGCAAGCCCTCAACTGCGACTTCTATGTCTTCTTAGGGCACAAAGTCTTTGCGCCAACCGGCATCGGTGTAGTCTATGGAAGGTCTGAGGTAGTCGATAACATGCCGCCATGGCAGGGCGGCGGCAACATGATTCAGGATGTTACCTTCGAGAAGACGATCTATCAGCCGCCGCCGCAAAGGTTTGAAGCCGGTACAGGGAACATTGCCGATGCGATCGGCCCGGGCGCTGCGATTGACTACCTGGACCGCGTTGGTATCGTCAATGTCTCGCGCCACGAGCATATGCTCTTGACCTACGACACTGCTGCGCATCATCGGCACTGCAAAGGAAAAGGCTAACTTGATCTCCCTGGTGATGGATGGTTTCCGCACGGAAGAGATTGGCGACTACCTAAATCGCAAAGGCATCGCCGTGCGCGGCGGCCATCACTGCGCGCAGCCGATCCTTCGCCGTTTTGGCTTGGAAAGCACGCTCCGCGCCACATTCGCACTCTACAACATGTGCGAGGAACTTGACGCCTTCGTCGCGGCACTGTGAAACCTCAGGCAGGGGCGCAATCCGGGACTAGGTTAAAGAACTTGTATAAGTGGAAATTAGTTCCAACAGAAAATGCCAGTCGCGCAATAAGGCTGGTATTTTCTTTCCTGCAGTTGAAGTCAATACTTCGGTAGCGATGGATCGATCCTCTCAGCCCAGGCCAGGATGCCGCCGGTCAGGTTTGTCGCACGCTTGAAGCCTGATTGGCGCAGAAAATCGACGGCCTTGGCGCTCCGTGCACCGCTCTTGCAATGCACCACAATCTCGCGGCTGGAGTCGAGTTCGTGGATACGCTTCGGCAAATCGCCAAGCGGAATAAGGTGTCCATGAATATTGACGATTTGATACTCATGCGGTTCGCGAACATCAAGCACAAAAATGTCCTCCTTGGCATCGAGACGGCGCTTGAGTTCCTCGGGCTGAATCTCGAAAATCTTTACGCTCGTAGTTACTGCGGAGTCTTCTCCGCGAATGCCGCAGAACTGGTTGTAATCGATCAAATCCTTGACCGACGGATTCTCGCCGCAGGCCGGGCACTCCGGATTTTTGCGCACTCGCAACTCGCGGAAGCGCATGGCCAGAGCATCTACGAGCACTAAGCGGCCAATCAGCGGCTCGCCGACACCCAGAATCAGCTTGATAACTTCAGTTGCTTGAATCACGCCGAGCAGCCCCGGAAGCACGCCCAGTACTCCACCTTCAGCACAGGACGGGACCAAGCCCGGCGGCGGCGGCTCAGGATAGAGGCAGCGATAGCAAGGTCCGGATTCAGTGGCGAAGATGCTTGCTTGACTTTCAAAACGAAAGATCGACGCATAGACATTTGGCTTGCCGCTGAGTACGCAGGCATCATTAACAAGATAGCGAGTAGCGAAGTTATCGGTGCCGTCGGCGATGATATCGAAACCGCTGAATATCTCCAGCGCATTCTGGCTACTCAGATAGGTATCGAAGCGCTTGATCTCGACAAAGGGATTGATCGCGCTAAGCTTGTCGATCGCCGAATCGAGCTTCAGGCGGCCAATGTCGCTGGTGTGGTGAAGAACCTGCCGTTGCAGATTCGTATAATCAACCACGTCGAAATCGACCAAGCCGAGCGTGCCCACGCCAGCCGCTGCCAGATAAAGAGCCAACGGCGATCCGAGCCCGCCCGTGCCCACGCATAATATACGCGCGGCCTTCAGCTTCTTCTGGCCCTCCATCGTGACTTCAGGCATGATGAGGTGCCGCGAGTAGCGAAGAATTTCTTCATTGCTCAGCGTAGCCGGACTTGTTTCGGTCAGTGAAGCCATTGATCTTCTCCTATCCTCCAGTTCACTAACTCATTGAAATCCTCTCTGTGCAACAATTACTGTCTAAAACCCGCCAGCGACAGAGGGCACGATCGAGACGATATCCGTCTCCTTGACCGGGGTTGCGTCCTTGCTCAGATAGCGAATGTCCTCATCATTCAGATAAACATTGACAAAGGAACGTAGCTTTCTGTCTTCGTAGAAAAGATGCTTGCGCAGATCAGGATGCTGGGTAACCAGATTGCTCAATGCTTCGCCAACGGTCTGAGCAGCTACTTCAATAATGGATTGCTTTCCCGCATATGGCCGGAGAGGCGTAGGAATCAAGATTTTGATAGACATATTCTTCCTTCCTGCACGGATTTAATTTGCAATGCTTCGGTTACTTCTCGATTACTTCGAGGACCTCGTCTTCAAAGCGCTTGGCTTCTTCCTGATCCAACAACAGAAACGAATTTGTGAGTACGGCTTGACCGCTTTCTACACTGGTGATCACATACGAACAACCTGTCCAATGCGCTTCGGCAAGATCAGTCGCCGACCATTTGGCTGGGTGATCAGGATGCGAGTGATAAAAGCCGACGATATCATCGCCTGCAAGAATCGCTTCCCGCTGAATGCGAACCAGTTCAGCTGGGCTGATGTGATAGCGATTGGCGGGTGAGTCCGTGCGCGTGTTGCCGCACTGAACAATAGCCTTGACGATCTTGCCGCCTGCTTCAGCGAACGCACCCGTCAGTACGCCGCAGCACTCATGTGGATACGTGGCTTCGCCATGCTGCCGCAATTAATCGTAGAGTGTGAGCGGCATCGTTAACGCCATACTTACTCCCTTGCCTTACATGTTCTCATCCCAAAAGTGTTCGCTCAAATATTTGTCGCCGGAGTCAGGGAAGATAGTGACCACCACCGAACCGGCAGCCGCACCTTTTGCAATCTGTATCGCACCTACCAATGCCGCAGCCGCTGAAACTCCGATAAGCAAGCCATCCTCACGAGCCAGTCTTCGCGCCATAGCCTGGGCAGCTTCTGTTTCGATGCCCAGCTCTCGGTCGGCGATGCTGGCATCGTAAATCTTTGGCACAATCGAGGTCTCCATGTGTTTGGTTCCCTCGATTCCATGGAATGGCGAATCGGGCTGAAGAGAGATGCAACGAATCGCCGGATTCAGCTCTTTCAATCTGCGCGAAGTCCCAACGAAGGTTCCACTGGTTCCGAGAATGGCTACAAAGTGCGTTACACATCCTTCCGTTTGCCGCCAGATTTCATCGGCGGTTCCGTTCGCGTAATGCGCGCGCCAGTTTGCGTCATTGGAATATTGGTCGACGTAGGTATATTTGTCAGGCTCAGCCGCCGCGAGTTCGCGTGCCTTGCGGATCGCTCCATCAGATCCTTCGCCGGGATCGGTATAAATGATCGCTGCGCCGTAAGCATAAAGAATGCGCTTCCGCTCCGCCGATACATTCGAGGGCATACACAGCGTAATTGGAATTCCATATGCCGCACCAAGCATCGCGTAGGCAATCCCAGTGTTGCCGCTCGTAGAATCAAGAAGCGTTTTACCCGTTCCAAGCTTCCCTTCTCGCAGAGCTTCAGCGACGATGTTGGATGCTGCTCGATCCTTGACCGAGCCGCCAGGGTTGGCCCACTCAGCCTTAGCCAGCACCTGCACATTATTCAAACCTTCGGTCACACGCTCAAGCCGCAGCAGCGGTGTATTGCCGATTCGCTCCTTCAGATTGACGCCCAAAGAGGTAGTCATATAGTCCCGGTATTTCTTCAAAGATTACGAATAAGGATGCCAAATAGCTCGACAGTGGCCTGGCTAGGTGAACTGTCACGGAGTGCGAGAAAGCTCTTTTGAGTGCTGCAGAGAGTTAGCCAACGAGGCAAGATCGATTGCTTATAACGCCGTAGAAGTTGCAGAAACAGGCGAGCAGGAACGACGGGCCACAGACTGTTCTTTCGATTTAAACTCCGCACATAGCATGAGCTCCCGAAGAATTTGCGGTATACATCGGCGACCCCCGTTCACAGCCCTTCTCCCGTCTGAATAGAAAAATCTATGAGCCAAATCTAACATTCCGCAGTATTTTGAGTCAACAAAGCCGAGCACGGTTTGTTGTCGCCAATTGTCTATCGTGGAACAGTATCTTCACCTGACTTCTTAACCAAGTTTCAAATCGAAGAGTGTGCGGGAGAAGACTGAGATTTGGGTCGGGCAAAAAAGCAGCTAAACGCATACTTGACCGTACGCATAAGAGCGGCAGGTTGCAATGTTTGGGCTTAACGTATGGGGGAGGACGAACTCGCTTAGCTGCAGGCTAATTCCCGCAGCGTGCTTCAAAGACCCACTGCAGATGGTTGCATTTGGATTACCTGCCGCCCTCTGGGCAGGTAGCCAAACAGATGAAATCGCTGATCCAACTTTCATCAAATTGCTCCACCGTATCCGCGTTCTCGGACCCGGCTTTGAGAGCAGCCATCCGCAGAGGCAGCTAGAGCTGCATGAAACTGTTTGTCACTTCATTATGCCGGATGCAGTGTGAAGTCTGCGGACTGGCGAGTTAGCGCTTTGATAGACCATGACTCATTCCTTTTCCGATTTCTTTGATAGAGCCGCAACCAAGACTATGCCTATTGAAGCCATCAGCCCACTCTCATCATTCAGCGTAGTTTGTTGGGCTTCTTTCTTGCGCTTGGCATAATCCTCCCATCAGAGACGGTAGACCATCGGTTCAGTCGGATACAGTCCTTTCATTTCTGAGGCGAAGGCGATTCATCTGACCGCTGGCTACCGAAGGAACGTTTGTCAAGCGATTCCCGAGGACCGACGAGCATAATCGGAATCTCTCAAAACTGTTTATTCGCGAAATCCTTTACGAATCCTTTAAGCAACAATAAGATAGAATTCTCTAGGCTTCCTCTGGGGATCACGGGCATGGGTCGGCCCTGATCGAGAATCAAATCTTTTCCGGCGTTGCATTTTTTTAGCTTGGCAGACAGAAGCTCGTTAGTGCGAGGGCTTCTATGCAGCTACTTCGCAGTGCTGCCTATAGCGGGAGCGTTCTATGCGAATTCCTTACAAGCGTATTGGTGTGAGTGTCGGCTTTTCTCTCCTGCTGGTGCTCTTGATCGTGAATGCGACCGTCACGAGACGTAAGCTTGGCCTGCAAATCGGAGCGGAATCCTGGGTTTCTCATACGCGTCAGGTACTTTTCGAGTTGAACCAGTTGCAATTACTACTGGCCGATGCCGAAGCCGAAAAGCGTGGTTATTTGTATACCGGCGACAGCAGGTACCTTGCCCCTTATCGGGACGCAATCTCCAAAATCGAGCCGGAGATCGACGCGATCACAAATCTCACCACAGATAACCCCCGCCATCAGGCAATGATCCCGGAGTTGCGCAACCGGGTGCATGCGAAAGTTGCGGAAATGGCGCAGGTGGTCGCACTGTATCAGTCTGGCAAGCCTGAGGCGGCCCGGGAACTGGTCCTCACAGCAACCGATATGCTCCTCATGGACCACGTCCGTCTTGTGATAACCCAGATGGAATATGAGGAAACGCAGCTTGAATCATCGCGCGTGGCGGCTTACCAGCGTGCAATCCACCAAACCATCTCAAGCATTTATTTGGCTAACTTGTTGGCTTTTGTCGGCTTAGTTCTTCTTTCCTTTTACATACTGAGAGAAATGGATTTGCGTGAAGGGCACGCGCGAGAACTACGGGCGCGCGAGGAGTGGTTCAGGGTGACGCTCACCAGCATCGGCGACGCCGTAATCGCGACCGACAAGCAAGGCGCTGTGACATTTCTGAATCCAGTTGCGGAGACCCTCACCGGGATTGATCTGGCGCGAGCAAAAGGTAGAAACGTTCTTGAAATCTTTACCATCATCAACGAGCAGACCCATAAACCTGCAGAGAACCCAGTTACGAAGGTATTGGAAGTGGGCCAGGTCGTGGGTCTCGCGAACCACACAGCTCTGCAGCGTAAAGATGGAACTGAGATCCCTATTGAAGACAGTGCGGCGCCCATCCGCGGCGATCAGGGAGAGCTGCTCGGGGTCGTTCTGGTCTTCCGCGATGTGACCGACGATCGGAAGGCGCGGGAAATCATGCGCAGGACCGAGCGACTGGCCGCCGCCGCCCGACTTTCCGCCACGATGGCCCACGAAATAAACAATCCACTGCAAGCGGTGGGCAGTCTGCTTTACCTTGCCAGATCCACGCCCGATACGCCGCCGGGCGCGATCCAACACCTTGCTCTCGCCGATCAGGAGTTGAAACGCGTTGCGCACATCACGCAGCAGACGCTCGGGTTTTACCGCGATTCCCATATCCCCGAGGTCCTTGACTTGCCAGCTTTGGTGGAGTCGGTAATCACGCTCTATTCGAATAAATTGCAGAGCAAAGATATTCGTGTTGAGCGCCGTTTCGGCGCATGCCCGCCGGTGATCGCAGTCTCGGGAGAGATCAAGCAGGTAATCTCGAACCTGATGGCCAACGCGGCCGACGCCGTAGACAGCAGAGGGACCATTACGGTCACGCTGGGGAGCACTGAGCACGCCGGCTGCAGTAAGTTGCAGATACTGATTGAGGACGACGGGCCGGGAATCCCGCCAAAGCACGTGCAACAAATCTTCGAACCGTTTTTCACGACAAAGCAGGAGGTTGGTACCGGTCTGGGGCTGTGGCTTAGCAAGGAGATTGTGGAGCGGTACGGCGGCAGCATTCAGCTCGTTCCCCGTGGCCGCGGCGTGGCGGGAGCCGCGTTCAGCATCCTCCTGCCCGCATCCTCGAACTCTTCCGATGGCGCGGCCAGCCGTGGCGAAAGCACGACTTTTCAACTCCAGCCAGACAGTCGCATCGACAACGGTAGCTTCATGCAAGAAAGGAAATAGTATGTTTCAATCTCTAAAACAACTGAGGGTCTTTGAAGTCGACGATGAGGACGCCATCGCATCGAGCCTGGCTCTGCCGCTCTGCAAGTAGAAGACTGCATCAGACTTGTCTCCCTGACAAAAGAAGGTTTCTCTTGTCTGCGATTCCATAATTTATTGGCCTAGCTCGACATTGGCAAGAAAGGTCGCGGTCAAACGTCGCACCGCCGTATGCCATCAGCATACTGCCCTCGTCGCAGGCGTGTTTGTTCCGCGTTCCGGGTTTCTATTCTTCAACCATTCACGTTGGATATGAAAGTATCGGCGATTGTATCTAGAGCATATCCCGCAGTAATGCAGGCAATTTATGGCGAGACTCTGCGGCGAGTGAAACGATGGGGAGATCCTACGGGGATGAATTGCGGCGTAAGTTTCTGTTGGGTTGCGATGCAGGCGAGAGTTCTCTTAAAGACAACAACAAATTCATCAAATAGCCGCTGAACAAAGCGGCGAGTTCAGTCCTGGGTCAGATAAGAGCGTCCTAAGTCAGCGTCGGTCAGCACGAGTTTCTTCGTGTTGTCCAGGACCGAACAGCGAAGATGCACAATGCCGTTGAAATCATCTCCCAAGGGGAGGGTTTTGGAGCACTGTAGATTTTGGGTGTACTGCCAAATATCAGTGGCCGCGGCCTTGAAGTGGTTGTCGAAGCTTGTCGTGATGAGACCAAATGGTATTGGTAGTAACAAAGAGCCGAACAAGCTACTGATGTAAATGATTAGGACGAGAATCAGGGTTCGAGAGAGGTTGCTTGACGCGCTCATGAACAGCGCTGCATTGCTGCTCCAAACCACCCAAATAACGGTCGATCAATTCCTTTGCATGTCTCGGGAAATCTGGCCCTCCGATTTCGAGACCCTAGCCCCTGATTTTCAAGTGTCGTATTTTTCTTTGTTTACAGCAGGTTAGGTGCCATTACGGTGAGGTTCTATACGGTCCTGTGAGGCCCATTTTTGGCGGTTTGGGCACAGTTCCCCTCTGGTCTGGAATCTGTTAGGTTTTGGAGTTGGTTGAGCCTGGCCGACAATGCGCTACTGGAGCAGAATAAATCGGCTTGAATGCGAGCGCAACTGTGTATCGATTGCGCCGGGTGATCCGTTCAATAATTACTTGCGTTAACGCAGCGTGTTGTACTTGTTTCAACACGTCATAATTTACTTGTATTAACGCGGCATAATAAACGTGCAATCACCCACAAGGAGTGCCACGGCCACACCGAACCAAAAACTGGCGGCATCTCTAAGCGTCCTTCGGGAGCTTCAGAAAGACGGACGTCGTGTTTTTCAATCAAGTGAGTTGAGCCGAGCTCATCGGGACCGGCTTCTGAAGCACGGATTTCTGCAGGCTGTTATGAAAGGCTGGCTGATCTCAACCAGCCCAGGTGCACAGACTGGAGACAGCACGCCATGGTTCGCTTCCTTCTGGGAGTTTTGCGGTTAATATTGCAAAGAACGATTCGGAGAAGAGTGGCACCTTTCACCGGAACAATCGCTTTTGCTCCACGCAGAAAATACCGCCATTCCATCTCAAGCAATCATCTACAGCCCCCGAGGTCATAACAACACGATTGAGCTGCTCTTTCGCACCTCGCTTTATAACCTTAAGGAGCCGCAACCGCCGGCACGCAACGACCTAGTTGTCCGCGATGGTTTGCGACTCTTTTCTCCCGCCGCTGCCCTGATTCGAGTTCCGGAATCATTTTTCACTCGCAATCTAATTGAAACCCAAGTGCTACTCGGGGCTGTCCGTGATGCTTCTGAGATCCTGAGACCACTTTTGAACGGCGGACATTCGGCTGTTGCCGGACGTCTCGCAGGTGCTTTGCGTCATGTTGGACGCGTCGAACTAGCTGTCGAAATTCTCTCTACGATGAAGGCGGCGGGCTATGACGTTCGCGAGACAGATCCGTTTGACGCTGCACCGCGCGTTTTCTCCATTGCCGAGCCTACGGATGCACCCATCGTGGGAAGGCTTCAAGCCATTTGGGCAGCATCGCGAAATGCTGTCCTTGAGAACTTCCCAAAGCCGAAGGGCCTGCCCAAGGACGGCACAGAATACCTGAAATTCGTTGACGGGATATATCAGAGCGACGCCTACCATTCACTGTCTATCGAGGGCTCCGAAGCATTCCATCCAATGACAAGCACTGGAGAGACGATTCATCACTAATGGCGTTCTTGCGTTCATTATAGGTTGTGTGCGGAATCGACCGCGTGCAACTGCTTCCCAAACAGACACGAGCCGTGCTTTGGCGAACCCCTGAAGAGCTTGCAGTTTTCGCATCGGAAGCCCGCTCAAAGGACGTCTCTCAGTGTCACAGTTACACTGCGGCTTTGAGTCCCGTGCTTAACGGCTAAGTGCAGCTGTGTACCTGAAGGCTGGAGGAACGCTGGCTGATTTATGTCATCGTCGGGCGCTTTTCCGTCGATCGCCGTGATTACATCACCGACCTGGATGCCTGCCTGCGCTCCGGGGCTATTGGGCAAAACAGTCATCACTTGCAGCCCCTGGTCGAAGGAATCAAAAACAACCCCGGCGCGATTGAAGACTTCGGGTTGAGTCGAGGCTTTAGTTGTTTCGAAATAGACCTGGGTGCGCATGCAATCGAAGACCTCATTGAAATGGCGAAGGATGTCTTGCCCTATGTTGCCGGCGAAATCTCTTTTGTCGGAAGGATCTGTGCTAAAGCGCCCGATCACGCTTGGCACGCGAACATCCCCGATGTGCATGGAATTGATGCGCGCAAGATAGGCTTGCGGGGAAGGTCCGGCAAATCCGCGTCCATTGTAAGCAAGAAAATGCGGGCCTAATGCTTGCAGCACCTGGTTCTTTTCTGTGAATTCGGTAAACATCATGGTTCCCGACTCGTTGCCCGAATCGAGTTCAAACCATCCAGAGGCATCTCCAATGGAAGCCTGGACCAGCAATGCGTTTCCCTCGAATCGGAGTGGCACCGTCGAGCCAGGGCCAGAGTAATGAAAGTGCGGAGCATCTTGAAAGGTGAGCCGTTGATGTTCGAAATCTATCTTAACCGCAAGGCGGCGAAGGAGCTCGTAGCCAACTGCCAATGAGGGGGTACTATTGTCATCTGGCATATCGATAACGTAGAAGGTCTGATCGCGAATCAGCAGGTCTCCGATCTGGAGGGTATCGACGTGCGTCTTGTGTACCTGGACATTGTCGGGACTCGATGTGCCGAACTCTATACCTTGCGCAGCGAGCTTGAGGCCTAGCTTGCGGGCAAAGTTAGCGGATAGAATGTTCACCGATCCGGTGTCAAAAAGGGTCCTGAACGGACCTTTGCCGTTGATGAACGCTTGAAAGATGAGTCCACCTTCGGCGGACACGGACACCTCGCCGGAAGGCGGCATCTGGTAATCCTTACGAAACGGAATCGCAAACATGGCCGCATCGAGATGCTCGTGTAGCGTGCGGTGTGTGTATACCACGGTGAGAGTCTCGGCTCCGGCCGGCTTCTTTTCCTTAAACGGCAGCATGACGCCGCTGACAGGGCGATAATCGCTCAGCTCTTTCGTAGTTTTCTCCTCGATGCGCTCGAGGAGACCCGTTTGGCGGCTGATCCAGAGTGTGAAACCATTTCCACCTGGGACCTGAAAACGGAGGCGATCCCAGGTTTCGGACCCCTCGGACCGTGGCGTAAGCATGGTAACAACCGCACCGCCAAAATCCGGCAGCCAGTATGCGCGGCTCGTCAGATACCGGTCGTCTATATTATCTGAACTGTTGGGATCGGAGAGTTGAATGTCTCCGTTCGCATCTTGATGCCAGCTGTGCATGGGACCATCGCCGTCTGATTGTTTTACATCGAGAGCGGGGATCTCAATTTGGGACATGTTGGCGCCTCTGCGCAGATCCTCGATGTAGCGCAGGCCTCCAGTCTTGTCGGCCACGATCACTATGCCATCCGAGTCGCACTCATCATAGTGCTGCCAGGCGCTCCCACCCGCAGCTTGATAGAAATGATGGAGAACACTCTGGGCCGATGGCTGAGCTCGTGCGGCAAGTAAGCAGCTGAAAAACATACAACAAAAGATGTTGTAGGCAAAGCGCCCGAGGGGCGAGTTTATGTAGGAACTACCGCGATAGTATGCCCGCATTGAAAACCCAATCTCCTCCGCAATCCATGGTAGCTCATCGCTAGCCGACGAACCCAGCCTCGCAGGGCTTGGATCACTCCCGCTCGATTATGTTGCCCTCCCGGTAACGACAGCCAATGCTTTGGGATGGAGCCCGTCTCTACGCAACATAACTGCCGACACAACATAAGTGCGAAACCTCATGCACCAAAGTTGCGAACTCTTCGGCCTTCGTCTGGCCGGGAAGCAAGACGATCTTGCCGCCGTAGCTTGCGCCCTGCGCCGGTGCAATGCGTTCGTTGAACTCAAGCCCGATGCCCTGCCGCTCGACAAACTTGAAGAGCCGGTCGCGCTGGTCGCCTACTTCGCCGGAGATTTGGTGATCGAACTCCGGAAGGTCTGCGCCCTCGGTCTGCTTTCGAAGACAAAGACCCTGCGAAATCCGATCAGCCTAGGAGTGTGTCGCTCATAGCGATTGTGGAAGAACCGCAGTGTCTATCTGCCCAGTAGCGCGGTATGGGATCTGTTTGTCGGAGTGGGGCGTGTTTTACGATGGCACGCCTTTGAAGC